>JBELHO010000004.1:105061-144230 GCA_042091375.1 Thalassotalea sp.
GCGCAGTTGCAAAGAAGACTTTCAAGTTATCGAAAAACTGCCTTTCGTTCCTTGCAGCGTCAAGAGGAGATAAGTGTGCATGCTGTGGTACTTCTCATACCGAGTAAGGAGCAATAACTGGTGACTGCTGTGATCGAACAGTTTGCATATTTGTTGGGAAAACCACCGGTAACAGGTGATTTGCGCAGTTGCAAAGAAGACTTTCAAGTTATCGAAAAACTGCCTTTCGTTCCTTGCGGTGAAGGTGAACATGTTTTTATTAAGGTAAGAAAAACGGGCGTTAATACTGTGCAAGTTGCACGATACTTTGCGCAATATTTTGCGGTAACCGACAATCAAGTCAGTTATGCTGGCTTAAAAGATCGTTTTGCCGTCACAGAGCAGTGGTTTAGTATTCACCTACCAGGCAAGCAAATCATCGCCTTAGATGAATTTAAACACCTCGGCGTAGAGGTTTTATTCAGCACTCGTCACAATAAAAAGCTCAGGATCGGTGCTTTGTCAGGTAATCAATTTACCATTGTGTTGCGCAATGTCTCTGATGTTGACGAGCTAAGTAGACGCTGGCATGTTATTTGTGCTTCAGGAGTACCTAATTATTTTGGTGAACAGCGCTTTGGTATTGACGGTGGTAACCTTACCAGCGCCAGCCAGCTATTTGCTGGAGCAAAAGTGAAAAACAAAAAAAAGCGCGGTTTATACTTATCGGCAGCTCGCTCTTTTTTGTTTAACCAGCAAGTGCATCATCGCTTGCTAGATAACTGTTTTGAACAACTAATGGTCGGTGATGTGATGATGTTAGCTGGTTCGCAATCGGTTTTTTCACTCGACGCGGTAGACCAAGACATACAACGTCGATTTACTGAGCAAGATATTAACATTACTGCCGCAATGTGGGGCACTGGGGCGTTAATGACCAAAGAGACTCCCCTCAGCCGAGAGCTTGCAGTAAAACAAGAATTTGCTGAATTTTGTCATGGATTGAGTCGTTTTGGTTTAAAACAAGAACGCAGAAAAATACGCTTGACCATGTCAGATGCGACTATTTCCATAGATCAGCAGGACGGGCGAGTAGATTTGAGCTTTACTTTGGCCGCAGGTTGCTTTGCCACAGCAATACTCAGAGAACTGTTAGCTTATCGGGATCTCACTGAGCGAACTACCCTTACATAGGAAATATAAATTAAATGAGAATTTTATTGAGTAATGATGATGGTGTTAACGCCCAAGGTATTAAAGTGTTGCATCGGGAATTAGCAAAATTTGCCGAGGTTGTTGTGGTAGCGCCAGACAGAAATTGCAGTGGCGCTAGCAACTCATTAACCCTGTTAAATCCTCTGCGCGTAGAAACCTTGGAAAATGGCTTTATGTCGGTAAACGGCACACCGGCCGACAGTGTACATTTGGCCATCAGTCAATTGATGGATCCACTGCCGGATATCGTCGTGGCGGGGATCAACAATGGCGCTAACTTGGGTGATGACACCTTGTATTCAGGTACTGTTGCCGCTGCCGCCGAAGGCCGTCATCTGGGATTACCAGCAGTAGCGGTATCTCTAGTTGGCAAACATGAGCAACACTATGAAACAGCAGCTATTGTTGCCGCTAAATTTATTCAGCGCCTCAAAGAACAGCCTTTACCTGCGCAGCAAATCATCAATATCAATGTACCTGATCTGCCTCTGGCCGAGTTAAAAGGCGTCAAAGTGACGCGTTTAGGTCATCGCCACAAAGCTGATACGATGAGAGCCAGCAAAGACCCTTGGCAACGCAATATCTTTTGGTATGGTTCCCTAGGTAAAGAACTAGATGCTGGGCAAGGTACTGATTTTGAAGCGGTTAACCAGAAGTTTGCGGCTATTACGCCCTTGTCTGTTGATATGACCGCACACCATAGATTGGCAGGCATGAGCGAATGGGTAAACGATTTTAATGTATCAACATAACAGCAAAGGTGCGGGCAGCCGTCGAAACCACAAAGCCAGTGCTAACCGCAGTGGCGAACTATTAGCACAAAAACTCTGTAGTGAAGGCATTGTCGATCAACGCGTATTAAAGGCCATAGCCAACAGCCCACGGCATCTGTTTTTACCCGAAATATTGGCGCATAAAGCCTACGACAATACGGCATTACCTATTGGTCAGGGACAAACGATTTCACAGCCCTACATTGTGGCAAAAATGTCAGAGTTATTAATGTTGGATGGCATTCCCGATAACATCTTAGAAATTGGCACTGGCTCTGGCTATCAAACTTCTATTTTAGCGCAACTGACTAAACAGGTGTATTCAGTGGAGCGCATTAAAACATTACAGTGGCAAGCTAAACGCCGCTTGCAGTCGATAGATTTACACAATATTGCGATGAAACACGGCGATGGCTGGCAAGGCTGGAAAAGTAAAGCACCATTTCAAGCCATCATAGTGACTGCCGCCGCAGCCACAGTCCCCGAGGCTTTACTAAGCCAACTAGCAGACGGTGGCCGGTTAGTGATACCTGTTGGAGAGCAACAACAAGTATTAAAGGTGATCACCCGTCATGGCGATCATTTTGAACAACAACAAGTGGAAGCGGTTAAATTTGTGCCTTTAGTGCCAGGAGCTGTAGTGTGAAAATTTTTACCCCGTTATATTTATGGACATTAAAGTGGGCAGAGCACAAGGTTGCGCCTAGGATATTAGCCTTGATCACTTTTGCTGAATCAGTATTTTTTCCCATTCCACCTGATGTATTATTGGCCCCTATGGTACTGTCAAAACCGGAAAAAGCATGGACCTATGCAACTATCACCACAGTTGCCTCGGTTATTGGTGGGGTTGCTGGCTATGCCTTGGGCTACTATATGTTTGAACCTTGGATCCAACCTCTGATTATTGAGTGGGGTAAACAAGCGACGTTTGATCAGGCGGTTACTTGGTTTAATGAATGGGGCATATGGGTGGTTTTTATTGCCGGCTTTTCGCCAATCCCCTATAAAATATTCACCTTAAGTGCTGGATTTTTACAGATGGCATTAGTGCCGTTTCTAGTGGCTTCTGCGATCAGTAGAGGTCTGCGTTTTTTCTTAGTTGCCGGTATTATTCACTGGGGAGGAGCAAAAATGGAAAGTAAGATCCGCCAGTGGGTTGACATCTTGGGTTGGGCAGTGGTTAGCTTACTCATCATTGGTTATTTATTATTGAGAAATTAAGTGCGTGATCGAATAGTCTGGGTTGTTTTTTTGTTGCTATTTATTGGTTGTGCTAGCAGGCAAACACCAGCTCCTGTGGTTGATGTTCAAGCTAAAGCACCATTGAGTCAACGGATTAAAAATAAAATAAGCGCCACCGAATACATTATTAAAAAAGGCGAAACCTTATACTCAATCGCTTGGCGAGCAGACACCGATGTAAGAACCATTGCCTCGTTAAATAATATCAATGCCCCTTATAAAATTTTCCCCGGGCAAAAAATTTTTTTAGCCAAGAAAAAACCGCAAAGTAGCGCAGTTACTAGCTTGGATAAAAATCCAATTAAGCAACAACAAATTGTTGTAAAAAAACCAGTTGCACGAAATAAAAAGCAGGAGTATGGTGGAAATGTGGCAGGTGAAAAAGTAATCAACAAGCCTGTTGCCAAATCAAAGCCATTTTCACAAAAGATCAATCGTTGGATCTGGCCGAGCAGTGGAAAGCTTATTGCTAAATTTTCTACTAATCAACAAGGTAATAAAGGAATAGACATCGCGGGTAGCCGGAACAGTCCAGTGAAAGCAGCAGCTGATGGTGTAGTGGTTTACGCAGGGGATGTGTTACGGGGATATGGACAGTTAGTCATTGTCAAACACAATGATGATTATCTCAGTGCTTATGCCCACAATGACCACATATTAGTTAAAGAGCAGCAAGTTGTAAAAGCAGGACATGTGATAGCAAAGATGGGTGATACTGGCGCGAAAAGAGTCATGCTTCATTTTGAAGTTCGCTTTCGCGGTAAATCAGTCAATCCATTAAAATACCTACCGAGAAGATAGTAATGATTTTATATAGTTTGGAGTTAATGTGAATAGTTAGTTAATAGATAAGCTTTGCTAATATATAGGAGAAGTAGCATGGGCATTGAAAAACAGAAAAATAATACGGTAAACAAATTGAAAGACGAAAAGGAAGCGTCAACTAAATCTGAGGATGCGCCATCTAATTTAGATGCCACCCAAATGTATTTAGGTGAAATTGGTTTTTCTCCGTTATTAACCGCAGAAGAAGAAGTGTATTTTTCACGCCTGGCACTAAAAGGCGATGAACCCTCTCGAAAACGCATGATTGAAAGCAATCTTCGCTTAGTTGTGAAAATTTCTCGGCGTTACAACAACCGTGGCCTACCGCTATTAGATCTTATTGAAGAAGGTAATTTAGGTTTAATAAGAGCTGTAGAGAAGTTTGATCCCGAACGAGGTTTTAGATTTTCTACCTACGCGACATGGTGGATCCGGCAAACCATTGAACGTGCGATCATGAATCAAACGCGCACCATTAGGCTACCCATTCACGTCGTTAAAGAGCTGAACATCTACTTGCGCACCGCCCGAGAATTGGTGCAAAAACTCGATCATGAACCGACAGCAGAAGACATTGCTAGCGAGTTAGATGTACCCACTAAAGACGTCAGTAAAATGCTTCGCCTCAACGAACGTATCACCAGTGTTGACACCCCTTTTGGCTCAGATTCAGACAAAGTGCTGCTAGACGTCATTCCCGATGAAAAGAGTTGTGGTCCAGAAGGCAACTTGCAAAATGACGATATTAAACACAACATTGTTCACTGGCTCAATGAACTCAATTCAAAACAACGCGAAGTGTTAGCAAGGCGTTTTGGTTTATTGGGATATGAAGCGGCTACTTTAGAAGACGTTGGTGTTGAAATTGGTCTTACTAGAGAACGCGTACGGCAAATTCAAGTGGAAGCATTAAAGCGTTTACGCGATATTTTAAGCCAACAAGATTTATCAATAGAGGCATTATTCCAAGGCTGAACATAGTCTTATAGCTATTGGCAAAAAACCAGCTCAATGCTGGTTTTTTATTGCCACTTAAGCTAGTTTTCTCTATTTATTCAACTCACTGCACTGCACTGAACTGCAATTCAACTCAAATTGTGGCTTGCTACATACTCTGACGGTTAATGTGAGTTGGCTTAATTTATAATTCGGACTTGAGAGAATAAAGTAAATCTAATGCTTGTTTAGGCGACAAATCGTTTACATCTAAGCTACTGAGCTTGTTAATAACAGGGTGTTGTTCATCGATCAGTGATAATTGTGCAAAGGGCGCCTCGTTTGCTGCTAATATTGAAGGCGTTTGTTGACTTTCTAACTCGTGCAAACGCTGTTTAGCTCGATTGATCACCGCTGAGGGGACACCTGCCAGCTTAGCCACTTGCAAACCAAAACTTTTACTGGCAGCTCCTTCTTGTACGGCATGCATAAATATAATGTTATCGTCATGTTCAACGGCGTCTAAATGGACATTAGCTAAACTGTCAATTTGATCTGCTAACAAAGTGAGCTCAAAGTAGTGGCTGGCAAATAGGGTAAACGCTTGGGTTTTTAAGGCTAACATTTCAGCACAGGCCCATGCTAATGATAACCCGTCATAGGTACTAGTACCGCGACCAATTTCGTCAAGTAATACCAAACTCTTGTTGGTAGCATTGTGTAAAATATTGGCTGTTTCAGTCATTTCCACCATAAATGTGGAGCGGCCACTGGCCAAGTCATCAGATGCGCCAATACGGGTAAAAATGCGATCAACCATGCCGATATCCGCGGAGCTCGCTGGCACGTAGCAACCGATATGTGCCAATAATACAATTAAAGCCGTTTGCCGCATGTAGGTAGATTTACCACCCATATTAGGCCCGGTAATAATCAACATTTTTCGCTGTTGTGTTAACGAGGTGGGATTGGCGATAAAGGGCTCTTGACTCATCTGCTCTACTACTGGATGGCGGCCTGCTGCAATGTCAATTCCTGTATTCTCATGTAAACAGGGTTTGACATAATTAAGGGTCTGAGCCCGCTCGGCAAAAGTGTTTAACACATCTAATTCAGCAATCGATTGAGCCAGTGCTTGCAAGCTTTCAATATCGGGTAATACTAAATCGAAGAGTTGTTCGTACAAGCGTTTTTCTAAGGCTAAAAACTTACTTTGTGCACTGAGCACCTTTTCTTCGTGTTGTTTTAGCTCGTTGGTAATAAAGCGTTCATTATTTTTCAGGGTTTGACGACGTATATAATCATCGGGTACTTGCTCTGCCGAGCCTCGGCTGATTTCTATATAAAAGCCATGTACTCGATTATAACCGACTTTCAGAGATTGGATCCCCGTGCGTTGTTTTTCCCGTTGTTCAAGTTGCGCTAAGAATTCAGTGGCACCATCACTTAGATCACGCAATTGATCTAATTCTTGATGATAACCTTTAGCGATAACACCGCCGTCGCGAATTAATACCGGTGGATTGTCAACTAATACCTGTTCTAACAGCGATTGTAACTCGGGCATTGGTGCGCACTGTGTAGCTAAGTTAGCAATATGATCTTGGCTGCAGTCGGCCAGTACTTGTTGTAATGACTCTAGCTGTTGAAGCGCATTGCGCAACCGAGCAAAGTCTCTCGGCCGAGCAGAGCGCAAAGCAATTCTGGCGATGATCCGCTCAATATCGCCAAATTGTTTAAAGTGATGATAAAGTTCATTACAAACATCATGTTGTAATAATTGTGCGATCGAATCTTGTCTATTGGTTAAGGTATTAATATCGCGTAGTGGAAAATGTAACCAGCGTTTTAATAAGCGCGAACCCATTGGACTAGCAGATTTATCGAGGATCGCCGCTAAGGTATTAGTAACGCCACCAGATAAATTGTGGGTTAACTCTAAATTTCGCCTTGTTGCCGCATCTAAGATCACACCAGTGGCCGATGATTCAAAGGCAATGGCGCGAATGTGCGGTAAGCTGCTGCGTTGACTGTCTTTAACGTATTGAAATAAACAGCCGGCTGCCATCAGACCCATTGGCTTATCGGCAACCCCAAACCCAGATAACTCTTTGGTACCAAACTGGGCATTTAATAAGTTGGTTGCCGTGTCTAAATCAAACTCCCATATAGGACGTCGGCGCAGGCCTTTGTGGTCGTTGAGTAGATTTTGTTGTGAAAAAGATTCACTGATCAATAATTCTGCAGGCGATAACCGTTGCAGTTCAGCGTGAAGTTGCTCACTGCTTTGTGGCTCCAACAAAACAAAGCGACCACTGGTCATATCTAAATAAGCCAGTCCATAACCACTGTTGTGCTCGGCAATAGCGGCTATTAAATTGTCCTGCGAGTCTTCTAGTAACGCTTCATCACTTATCGTCCCCGGAGTGACAATGCGTACAACTTTTCTCTCTACTGGCCCCTTGCTGGTGGCGGGGTCACCAACTTGCTCACATATAGCGACAGACTCACCTAACTGCACTAACTTAACTAAATAATTGTCAACGGCGTGGTAGGGTACGCCTGCCATAGGAATAGCATTACCGCCAGATTTACCGCGAGCCGTTAATGAAATATCAAGTAGATCGGCTGCCCTTTTAGCATCATCAAAAAACAGTTCATAAAAATCGCCCATGCGATAGAAGACTAAAATATCTGGAAATTCAGCTTTAATGGTCAAATACTGACGCATCATCGGGGTGTGATTGGCAAGATCTGTCATGGTTGTGGTCATTGCAAGACGATAACTTATGTGTTTGGCATGTGAATAATGAGTGGATTATGCCATAACCGATATCGACAAATCTTTTTTTTCACAGCAACAAAATAAAAAATATCATTTAAATGAAAAAATTTGACTCGACTTTGTCAATAGTAACTTTTTGTCAATGTGCGCTAAAAATATATAAAGGTTTATTAAATTCAACCTATTCAGTGACTTAAAAGTATGCTCTGGTTGTTTTTTATTGACAAATAAAAAAAGTTGTAAAAAAACTTGATACTGTACGGTCATACAGTATACTGGTGACATTAAAGCAAACACCAGCAAGTTCCGTGGAGAATAATATGGACGATAACAAAGAAAAAGCACTCTCAGCCGCCTTAAGTCAAATAGAGCGACAATTTGGTAAAGGTTCCATCATGAAGTTGGGTGAAAACCGCAGTATGGACGTTGAAACCATTTCGACAGGCTCTTTGGGCTTAGATATTGCCTTAGGTGCTGGTGGTTTACCGCTGGGACGTGTGGTAGAAATTTATGGTCCTGAATCCAGTGGTAAAACAACACTTACCCTTGAGGTAATTGCCGAGGCACAGCGCAACGGTAAAATTTGTGCTTTTGTCGATGCCGAGCACGCCCTTGATCCTATTTACGCTGAAAAGCTGGGTGTTAATATCAATGATTTATTAGTGTCTCAGCCTGATACTGGCGAACAAGCGCTAGAAATTTGCGACATGTTAACTCGCTCTGGTGCCATCGATGTTATCGTGGTCGATTCCGTTGCCGCCTTAACACCTAAGGCTGAAATTGAAGGCGACATGGGGGATTCACACATGGGCCTTCAAGCGCGGATGTTGTCACAAGCAATGCGTAAGTTGACGGGTAATTTAAAGCAATCAAACACCATGATGATTTTTATTAACCAAATCCGAATGAAAATTGGTGTGATGTTTGGCTCACCAGAAACCACAACAGGTGGTAATGCATTGAAGTTTTACGCTTCGGTGCGCTTAGATATAAGACGTATAGGAGCGGTTAAACAAGGCGACGAAATCGTCGGTAACGAAACCCGGGTTAAAGTGGTCAAAAACAAAATTGCGCCACCTTTTAAACAAGTTGAATTTCAAATTTTATACGGCGAAGGCATTAATAGCTTAGGTGAATTAATTGACTTAGGTGTAAAACACAATATGGTTGAAAAAGCCGGAGCTTGGTACAGCTACAACGGTGAACGCATTGGTCAAGGTAAAGCCAACTCGACTAAGTTCCTTGCCGAAAACCCTGAAATGGCCAATGAGATTGATGGTAGATTACGAGCGTTATTATTAACCAAGAATACTGAACAGACGGAGCAAGAGCCTGCTACTGCGAAATAAATTCTAGTTCAATAGCTTCAAACCTAAAAAACCACAGCTTTTTGCTGTGGTTTTTTTATCTGTAGCTGGGCAGGTGAAAAACCCGTATCAATAAAACAATAATTTATTTGAACCATTATTAGATAGATGGTTCAATACTGAAAGCGCTCTAAAGCCGCAATAAAATATATTAAGAACAATAAAAATAATAGAAGGAGAAAACTCATGTCGGAGACAAGTCTTGGCAAGCAACAAGCTACTGCCACGTCATCTGCCGCAGGGCCTCTAAGTTATGGCCCATACCCAGAATTATCAAAACAAGCGATTCTAGTTGGCTATTTTCTTGGGGTCATTATCGCCATTTCCATTGGCTATGCTTCGCTGAAATTAGGCTTTTCTATTGAAGGCTCAGAGCTGGCAGCGATTTTAGGCTTTGGTATTTTACGAGGAATTTTAAGGCGTCGTTCAATCATTGAAAACAACGTCACTCAAACCGTCGCTTCTGCTGTAAATGGCGCATCCTCTGGCTTGATGTTTTCGGTGCCGGCTATTTTCATTCTTGGCTATGGCACAGAGCTCAATCCTTATATTGTGACCTTTGGTGCGATTGCCGGTGCTTTCCTAGGCATCGCTTTTATCATTCCTTTGCGCAAGCAAATGATCGATTTTGAGCGGTTAACATACCCGGGTGGGGTAGCCGTGGCTAGTATTTTAAAATCACCTGGAGCCGGTATTGAAAAAGCGAAGTTACTTGTCGGTGCCATGTTGTTTTCAGGCCTAGTTCACTTCATCGCAAAAGTTTACGGCATAGACGATTTACACGTCGGTAACTGGTTAAATATCCCCGACGATTTTGCTTATTTAAACCTGATGTTTTATGCCTCGTTGATGACTATCGGCGTTGGTTTTATTGCTGGGCGCGGTGGCTTTGCTTTTATTGTGGGTGGTTTTGTTTGTTATTTCTTTTTAGCACCTATGTTGGATCTTACTGGCATGCTACCCCTCGACCAAAACAATAACCCTATCACTAACGCCAATACCTTGCGTTTAACCTTATTTCAACCGACAGGGATAGGCATGTTAATTGGTGGTGCTATTGTCGGTGTGCTTTTTGCCTTACCGCTGATCCGCTCTTCGATTAAGTCTATGCAAAATAGCGCGAAAGTTGAAAGTGCCATGAGCCGAGATGAAATGCCGATTAAATTGCTTTATATGGCTATTGTTGGTGCCGCGATCCTTCTGATGGTCATGGCGTGGACTTCTGCCGAAGGTGTCGGCATTGGCCGTGGTATTCTCATGGGGCTTTTAGGCACGCTGTGGATCTGGATGGCAGGTATTATCCTTTCTGAAGCGATAGGTCGTACTAATTGGTCACCACTGAGTGGTATGACCCTTGTTGCTGTGACTATTTTAGTGATCATTACCAGCGGCATGGAAACCAAAGGGGCGATTGTCGCTGCAATAACTGTGGGTGCAGCGACTTGTGTGGCAATGAGTCAAGCCACTGATTTAATGTTAGACATGAAAACAGGTTATTTGGTTGGTGCAACGCCGCGTATGCAACAGCTAGGTCAGTTTGCTGGTGCTTGGCTTGGACCCATAGTGATCATTATTTTGATCTACGTGTTACACAGTGCTTTTGGCTTAGGTAGTGATGAATTACCTGCACCGCAAGGAAAAGCACTAGCCATTATGGTGGAAGGGATCACCGGAGGCGACGTACCTACTGAAAAATATGCTGCTGGTGCACTTTTAGGTGGCTTATTGTCAGCGATGATAGGCGGTCTCGGTATTACTGTTGGCTTAGGTTTTTATTTGCCGTTTAATATTGTTTTAACCTATGCGCTTGGCACCTTACTTCGCGAAGTGTCTGATAGAAAAATGGGGACAAATTGGTCTGATAATAAAGGCATTCCTATTGCTGCCGGCTTGATTGTTGGTGAAGCGTTAGTGGGTGTTGGTTTCGCCGTAGTGACAATTGCAACTGCGGCTTAGGAGAATATAAAATGATCAAATTAGCAAAAATAATTATAGCGGTTTCATTTTTAGCTGGCGCGTTTTTAGCTTCTCTCGATGAGGAACTGATCAATTGGCAGTATTTTATTCCGACTCTGGTGATTGGCTTAATTGGCGTTATGTTACTCAAGTCTGGCGAAAAATCCGCAGCCCAAGACGATACGTTATTGGCCAGTGATAAGCATACCTTGGAAACCAGTCTTAGAAATATCTTAAGCCATTTAGCCGAGTTGGATGGCCGCAAAGAAAAAGTACCCACTTACGAGATGCGTTTTGAGATCGATCGCATTTTCCGTGACGACTTAAATAACTTTGCCGATAGCAGAGAAAGTATGAAGCACTTGTTTGGCTTGCTTGCCTATGCCGATATTATGTCGAGCTTTGCTGCTGGCGAGCGTTATTTAAATCGGGTATGGTCAGCTTCTACCGACGGTTACGTTGATGAAGTATTACTCTATGTTGGTAAAGCCCATGATCAATTTAAACACGCGTTAGAAGAATGGAACAAAGCAGAAGCCGCTTGATCTAGTTATTTTTAACGACATAAAAAAGCAGCTAAAGGCTGCTTTTTTTAGGTGAGTAGCAAAATTACCGGCTGGAAAAAATTTTTACAATGACTTTTATTTTATTTTATTTTAGCCATCTATACGTTTAGAAGTTGACATATCTAGCAATCCAAGGCACATTACACCTAGACTAAAACCGAACAAATAGTTTCGGCTAATTTATAACGATTTTTCAAGCTTGATGTGATTATTTATCCACTGGTTGAGCAATGAAGGTGACTGTGATGCCAATAAAAATTCCCAATGACTTACCTGCCTTATCTATCTTAGATAAAGAAAATATTTTTGTGATGTCAGAGCACAGAGCTGCCAATCAGGAAATACGGCCTATGGAAGTGGCTATTCTCAATTTGATGCCCAATAAAATTGAAACTGAAGTGCAAATACTGCGTATGCTTTCGAATACGCCATTGCAGATAAATGTTGATTTTGTGAGGATCCATGCCAACGCCTCAAAGCATACTCCGCAAGAGCACATGGACAATTTTTATCGGTTGTTTGATGACGTTAAAGACAAACAATATGACGGTTTGATCATTACTGGCGCGCCGTTAGCGTTAATAGACTATGAACAGGTCACTTTCTGGGATAAGATTTGTGAAGTGTTTGATTGGGCTGAAAAAAATGTCACCTCAACAATGTTTTCATGCTGGGCAGCACATGCCGCGCTTTACCACCATTATGGAATACAGCGCAAGTTGCGCAGCAAAAAGCTGGCCGGTGTTTATCAACACTGTATTGTTGACCCACGCGAGCCTTTAACTCGCGGTTTTGATCAACAATTTAACGTCCCCCATTCGCGTTATGGTTTTATTGAACAGAGTAAATATCAGCAGGTCGCCAATTTAAAAGTTATTGCTCAGTCAAACAGCGCAGGTGTCTATCTGGTCGCAAGTGCCAATAAACGCCAAGTCTACTTAACCGGTCATCCAGAATATGATGCCAGTACTTTAGCAGAAGAGTTTGAGCGAGATGTTAAGCAGGATAAGAATTGTCCGCTGCCAGAAAATTATTTTATTAATGATGATGTGGCCTTATCTCCACCGAGTTCGTGGCGCAGTCATGGTAGTTTGTTGTTTACTAATTGGCTAAATTATTATGTTTATCAAATTACCCCTTATCAGCTCGATAGTGACGCTATCCAAGCTGCGCATCCATAATTTCATTTTATCTTTGTGGATTAACACCTAAACTTATCAGCATTAGAAAAAGAGAACTCGTATGAAAAAGTCGGTAGCTTTTACCCAGTTAGAACATCAACTAGCCCAGCGCATTTTAATTCTTGATGGCGCTATGGGGACTATGATCCAAGCATATAAGTTTGAAGAGCAGGATTATCGAGGTGAGCGATTTGCCGATTGGCATCTCGATGTCAAAGGCAACAATGACATGTTGGTGCTTACTCAACCTGAAGTGATCAAAGACATTCATTGTCAGTATCTTGAGGCAGGTGCTGATATTTTAGAGACCAATACTTTCAATGCGACCACTATTGCCATGGATGATTATGACATGGCGGCCTATAGTGCCGAGATTAATTTAGTCGCGGCTCAACTCGCTCGCCAAGCGGCGGATCAATACACGGCTAAAAATCCACAGCAACCACGATTTGTTGCTGGCGTACTTGGGCCAACTAATCGCACTTGTTCTATATCTCCTGATGTCAATGATCCCGCCTATCGCAATGTCACCTTTGAGCAACTCAAAGTTGCTTATATAGAGTCGACTAAGGCATTGATAGAAGGCGGCTCTGACATTATTTTAATTGAAACGATTTTCGATACCCTCAATGCCAAAGCCGCTGTGTTTGCCGTGGAATGCGTGTTTGATGAGTTACAATTGCGTTTGCCAGTGATGATCTCTGGCACTATTACTGATGCTTCAGGGCGGACGCTATCAGGACAAACAACTGAGGCTTTTTACCATTCATTACGCCACGCCAAACCGATTTCGTTTGGCTTAAATTGTGCGTTGGGTCCGGTTGAATTGCGGCAATACGTCGAGGAGCTCAGTCGTATAGCAGATGTGGCGGTTTCTGCTCACCCCAATGCTGGTTTACCCAATGCGTTTGGAGAGTACGACTTTAGTGTTGAAGACATGAATAGCCATGTGCAGGAGTGGGCCGGTTCGGGATTTCTCAACATTATTGGCGGTTGTTGTGGCACAACTCCTGCGCATATACAAGGGTTAGTGGCGTCAGTTGCCGGTGTTGCTCCTCGCCCTATAGTCGCTAAGCCAGTTGCCTGTCGATTGTCAGGTCTGGAAGCGTTAACTATTCAACCAGATAGTTTGTTTGTCAATGTTGGTGAACGCACCAATGTCACTGGCTCCGCCATGTTTAAGCGATTGATAACCGAGGAAAATTACGAGCAAGCTATTTCTGTTGCTTTGCAACAAGTGGACAATGGGGCACAAATTATTGATATCAACATGGATGAAGGCATGTTGGATTCAAAAGCGGCGATGGTGCGGTATTTGAATCTGATCGCTGGTGAGCCTGATATCGCTAAAGTGCCTATTATGCTTGATTCGTCTAAGTGGGATATTTTGGAAGCGGGTTTGCAATGTATTCAAGGCAAAGGCATTGTCAATTCCATCAGCTTAAAAGAAGGCGAAGCCATTTTTAAACAGCAAGCGGAATTGCTTCGTCGTTACGGTGCAGCTGTCATTGTTATGGCTTTTGATGAAGTAGGGCAGGCGGATACTCGCCAGCGCAAGTTCGAAATTTGCCAGCGAGCATATCATATTTTAGTCGATGAAGTCGGTTTTCCCGCCGAAGATATCATTTTTGATCCCAATATTTTTGCGGTGGCCACAGGAATTGAGGAACACAATAACTACGCCGTTGATTTTATTGAAGCGGTGGCTGATATTAAAAACAATCTACCTCATGCGATGATTTCTGGTGGGGTTTCCAATGTGTCTTTCTCCTTTCGAGGAAACAATCCAGTTCGCGAGGCTATTCATGCGGTCTTTTTGTACCATGCAATAAAAAATGGCATGGACATGGGCATAGTCAATGCCGGTCAACTGGCTATTTACTCAGATATTGCCAGCGATCTGCGCCAGGCCGTGGAAGATGTCATTCAAAATAGCGACGACGGCGCAACTGAGCGATTATTAGATGTGGCTGAAGCGTATCGCGGCCAGTCCAGCAAACAAGGCAATAAAGCCGATTTGACTTGGCGTGAATTACCGGTTAACAAGCGTTTAGAATATTCACTGGTCAAAGGTATCAATGAATATATTGTCGAAGATACTGAATGTGCGCGAATAGAAGCGGATAAACCTCTCGATGTCATCGAGGGGCCTTTGATGGATGGCATGAATGTGGTGGGCGACTTGTTCGGTGCTGGCGAGATGTTTTTGCCACAGGTGGTTAAATCAGCGCGAGTTATGAAACAAGCCGTTGCCTATTTAAATCCATATATTGAAGCCGAAAAAACTGAAGTTAAATCCAATGGTAAAGTGCTGTTAGCCACGGTTAAAGGCGATGTACATGACATAGGTAAAAATATTGTTGGCGTGGTATTACAATGTAACAATTACGACATTATTGACTTAGGTGTCATGGTTTCTTGTGAGGATATTTTACGAGTTGCCAAAGCTGAGTGTGTCGATGTGATCGGTTTGTCTGGATTGATCACACCTTCATTAGACGAAATGGTGCACGTTGCTAAAGAAATGCAGCGTCTCGATATGTCGCTGCCCCTGTTAATTGGTGGTGCTACTACCTCAAAAGCGCACACAGCAGTAAAAATTGAGCCTCAATATCAGCATCCAGTGATTTATGTACCTAATGCGTCGAGATCTGTGTCTGTGGTCAGTACTTTGATCTCAGCAGACAACGACAAGCGTCTGGCTTTTTTGGAGCGGCAAAATAACGAATACCACAAAGTCCGTGAAAGACATTATAAAAAGGGGCCAAGGTCGAGTTTAGTGTCGATAGCAGCGGCACGTGAAAATAGCTATCCGCTGAGTTTTGAGCACTACACACCTAAGACACCGAATAAACTAGGGGTGACAGTACTTGAGCAATTAGATTTAAGCGTTGTTAGGCAATACATTGATTGGACGCCATTTTTCATGACCTGGCAACTGTCAGGTAAATACCCATTAATTCTTAAGCATCAGGTGGTGGGAGAAGAAGCCACCAAATTGTTTAACGATGCTAATGACATGTTAGATGATGTCATTAACAATAATAAGCTATCCGCTAAGGCGGTATTTGGTTTATTTCCAGCGGTACGCCAAGCCGATGATATAGTAGTTTATGACGATGAACAGCGTTGTGATCCTTTAATGACCTTGCATCAATTGCGTCAACAGAGTAAAAAACCGGCTGGACAATACAATCGTTGTTTGGCTGATTATGTGGCTGATCAACAATCAGGCGTTAAGGACTATATGGGGGCATTTGCGGTGTCAGCTGGTTTTGGTTGTGAGCAGCTAGTCAAAGCATTTGATCGCGATCACGACGATTATAATAGCATTTTGATCAAAGCTGTTGCCGATCGTTTAGCCGAAGCCAGCGCAGAATACCTGCACGAAAAAATTAGGCAGGATTATTGGGGCTACTCTGCGGATGAAAACTTAGCCAATGACGATTTGATCCGTGAAAAATATCAGGGAATTAGACCTGCACCGGGTTATCCCGCCTGCCCAGATCACACCGAAAAACAATTGCTTTGGCAATTGTTAGAGGTTGAACAAAACATTGGTATGGAATTGACTTCTAGTTGCGCGATGTGGCCGGGTGCAGCCGTCAGTGGCTGGTATTTTGCGCACCCAGATGCAAAGTATTTTGCGGTGGCAAAAGTACAAAAAGATCAGGTAGAGAGCTATGCACAACGCAAAGACATGACTATGCCGCAAGCCGAACGCTGGTTATCAGCTAACTTAGATTATGAACCTGATTGATCTGCGCAAATAGCCGTAAATTCAACGGCTTATTTTAGTCAGTAATTGATGAATGGTTTTTACTGGCGTCACTACAGCCCCTAGACCTTGCATCGATTTGTGATAATTTCTAAACGGAATAATAATATCGGTAAATCCGTGCTGCGCGGCTTCTTTTACTCGAGGCACACCATTGTCAATAGGGCGAACGTCGCCATTCAAGCTCAATTCGCCCATGATACAGGTGGTTCTGGGCACAACAAATTCATTGAGGCTACTCAATAGTGCGGTGACTAAGGCGAGATCAATACAGGTTTCCGATTCATCAATCTTTAATCCGCCGACAATATTAAAAAAAGTATCGTGATAAATTTTTGTTTTGGTGTGTTTGCGCAAAATACCAGTGAGCATCTTTATCCGGTTCATATTTAAGCCAACACAAACCCGTTGCGGAAATTCAGCCTCTGTTTCTGTGGTTAAGCATTGAATCTCTAATAACAGATTTCTATTGCCTTTGCGTATACAGGTAATTGTTGAACCGGGTGATTCAGTGGTTGAACCCGATAAGAATATTTCACTTGGGTTATCAACACTCACCATACCGCGTTCACACATTTTAAAAATGCCGACGGTATCAATATCACCAAAGCGATTTTTATTGGCGCGCAAAGTGCGTATTTGCCCATCGTTAGTATCAATATGCAACAGGGCATCAACAATGTGCACTAGGGTTTGTGGGCCAGCAATCTCATTGTTTTTGTTAACATGAGCAATAATAAATATGGTCACATCGTGTTGTTTACAGTATTGGGTCAGGGATTGCGCAGCTTGTTTTACTTGCGATGGTGAGCCTGGGCTACCATTGGCATTATCAGTGGCAACCGCTTGGATAGAATCAATCACTGCAAATTTTACTTGTTTGCTGTCGAGTTCTTCAATAATGCGTTCGACGCTGGTTTCTGACAATAAGTAAAGCTGCTCTGCATCGTAATCCAGCTGAAGGCGTTTTACTCTATTTTTAAATTGAGATAGCGACTCTTCAGCTGTGCAATATAAAGATGGCGTTGTTTTTGACATGCGAGCCACAAGATCTGATAACAAAGTCGTTTTGCCAGCACCTGGATCGCCAGATATTATGTTCACGGATCCTGTGGTTATGCCCCCCGATAATACCCGATCAAGTTCACCAATACCGGTTAGGGTCTTTTCTGTCTCTGTTGAAACTACTTCATCTATTTTTTTCGAGCCACTTTGATTAAAACCAGCATAACCGGCAACCGCTTTTCGCTGGGTTGATTGAGTTGTTTGGCTTGCAGGGATCTTGTGCTCTACTAAGGTATTCCATGCGCCACATCGGCACTGACCTTGCCATCGAGGATAGTCCATACCGCAATCAGTACAAACAAATGCTATTTTGGGAGGCTTACCCATGATCAATACCTTATTTCCGATGAGAGCGAATGACAATACCCTTTGATTGACAATGATTAGGTTTAGTCAATACTCGGGTAATTAGTCAAAATTATGACATATTTCGCTGTGCAATTTAGCATTTTTTTGATGGCTAATGAAGTCAAAATAGCGGTGTTGTATATGTAAGGCTACACAGCGATAAATTGTCGCAATTAGCACTATCAGTATTAACACCAATAAATCGGCATCTCAGTGAAAATCAATCAGTAAAATCAGTAACAGCTGAGTCGATAATTTGCGGATAAGGGTTATAATTACGCGGATGCACAACCCCGTTTGTGTTGGCAGTAGATTAGTAGATTGGTGAACAATCACTTAGACTGCAATAAATGGCTGTGTAATGGTCTGCGATAAAGCCATCAGGGCACTGATAGCTGTGTTTTGCTATGGTTAATATTCAATCCGGCAATGTCTAAAACTTCAGTTAATAGTCAGTCATTGGCGCCTTGTGGTGTTATTAATGATTTGGTATGTTTTTTGCTATGTATGATTATTATTAGGGTTAGTGCTAAGATTGTGATGTAACAAGATTTTTTGATGAGAAATCAAAATCTTGTTTTTCTCCGCAGCAATATTCTAGCAGTAACCCAAGGTATTTTAGATAGCTAAAAAATAGTGAATGAATAATAGCGATGAATAAAGATTTTTCTAAGTATCAAACATTGGTTGACCAATTTGCTGGGCAAGTGTCAAACGCTGATTTTGAAGCGCGTTTTACAGTGGCAACTAAAAAATTATCAAAAAATGAACGATTCTTACTTAAAATGGAGTTAAAGCGCTTGGCATCTCCTTGTACTCGATTGATCGATCTTCGCGGTCACGTCGATGGTGATTGCCAATCCTTTGAACATCAGGGCAAAAACCATTTCCTCGATGATATTGCGATTAAAACTTTCGAACAGGCTATTTTAAAATACGGCGAATATACTTTTGGAGTTTACGAATTAGTGATGAACACCGAAAATAACTTTCGGGTGATGTATAAACAACAAAAATCACTAGCTAATAATAGCAAACGCGCTAAAACTTCTGACACATCAACTGATAAAACCCAGTATCCGGCTGAATTGTTCAATTATGGGCCTTATTACAAGCGTTGTGAAGAACGGATGAATTTCGCTATTTTAATTCAAGTCTATACTCGCGACAATGACAGTCCCATTGAAGCGACCAGTTCAGATATCAGTAGCTCGGGTTGTAAATTTCGTTTCAACAAATTAGAAAAAATTGCGCTTAATCAGTTAATTAAAATACGATTTTGCGGTTTAGAAAATGAATTCCAATTTGATAAAACAGATGGTTTTAGCTACGAAATAAAAAATATCAAAGTCATTGGTGGTCTGCAACACATAGGTGTCGAAAGGTTCTACAAAACCGATAAAAAGCGCGATGGTTTACGACGCTTTCTCAGTGGTTTCATTCAAGGCAATAAACGGCGCTATAAAGTTAACTTAGACAATAGCATTGAGGCGCTGCACTCTCGTGGATTTGAACAATTTAGCTTGCCAAAAGCCAATGAATTACCTATTTTTGTCGCTGAAACCAAAGGGGGATTACAGCCCCGTTATAGCTTAATTTGCCAGAATAACCAAAGCACCCACGATTATTGGCAGAACGAAAATAAACAGTGCTGTTTGCATTATTTGCTGACACCAGCGCGATTAACTCGCCTACAAAAAGCTAAAATTCTTGGTAAATCATTGTTAGTTTTTTGCTTTATTCACAGTAATAAAGGAAAAAAATATTTTTATACCGCTGACCACATTCAGTTGCAAGAAGATGAGCAATTTAAAAAACAATTTTTGGGTTTTGCCGCATCGAAAGCCAGCTTTGCCATTTTCCAGTTGTCCGCCATCGATTTTAATGTCGAACACGCTGAACCTAATTTGACCATTGGTAACCTGTTAGCTACTCGCGATAAATATTTAAATTTACCTTGCTCTAAAACCGTAAAACATTTGCTGGCAAAGCTAAGAATGATGGTCGCTGCATATCAGATAAACGATGACTCTATGACACAGTTTTATCGCTCATTGCCTCATCAAGATATCGATATTGCGAAATTAAAGCAATTTGTGCATAAAGCGCAAGCTCGTTTTGCCAAAATCGAAAGCATGAAAATTAATTACAACGATCAACGCCAAGAATCGCGCTTTAGGTATACCACTCCTATTGCTGTGACCTTGAAAAAACAAGTATTTCAGGGTGTTTCTCATGATTTTTCTACCAATGGCCTCAAGGCTGAGTTTGACCAATCGATGCCACTGGCACAAGGCGATATTGTTAACCTTACCTTTCCTGAATTACAAAAAATCACTTCATCATTCGAATTGAAATCATTACCCTATGAAGTAATGCGCCTCAGCAATGAAAATACCATAGCGAGCTTAAGAGTCCACATTGAAAAACACCAACATATTGGTCGCGCGTTTTTCAAAGCATTGATCGAAAAAAATTCCAGTAAACTCTCCCGCGATGGCAATACCATTTCAACCCCAGGTTTGGCCAAAGCGTTGCGCAATATGTATAGTGCCAGTACCCCTAGTTTGTCGTTAATGATCCAAACCAGTGGTAGTCGCTATAAAATTAACACTATCACCAGTAACGGCGCAGAGTCGAAATTGTTAAACTATTGCAAACAACTCAGTGATAATAAAGATTATTACAATTTGTATCCGCTGTTGAATAATTTGCAGGTGACCACTTTAATGAATAACTCACTAAAGCAAATGAAAACTGATGATAGCCCGGTTACCGATACTATTTATCTTTCTATAGATATGGAAAAAAACACTGTTGATGAGGCGGTGATCACCCAGTTGGGATCAGCACTATCAACTCATAAATTAAGAAAAATGTTTATTGATAACGCCTTAAAGAAGTCTTGTTTTTTGTGTTTACAGTTCAAACTCTCTCGCGCTGATGAGCCGGACATGGAGCTGTTAAATCCCGAGTTAAGTTACATCAGCTCCTACGCTCTGCATCGCGGTAAACAGATAGAACAAAAATTATGGAGTGTGGTTGGCGTTATTCAGGTTTTTGATATTACTCAAGAAGTACTTTTACGCCATCGCTTATAATTGCCCAACAGATCATTGGCTATTAGGCTAGCCAATGTAATAAACAATCCAGACCTGAATAATTGATAGCTGTATCAGCTTGTTTTTGCACTATGGGTTTAGCCTGAAAAGCAACCCCTAAATAGGCAGCAGACATCATCATTAAATCATTGGCTCCATCGCCAATGGCTACGGTTTGCTGAACAGGTATTTGGTAGTCATTTGCCAGTGACAATAAGCAATCGGCTTTTGCTTTACCATCAACAATTTTTCCTAATACCTTACCGGTGAGCTGGCCATTATTTATGTCTAATACATTGGCTTCAATTGCGTCTAAGTTAAATTTTTGTTGTAAATGTTCAGCAAAGTAGGTGAAACCACCTGAGGCGATAGCAACTCGCCAGTGATGTTGTTGTAATTCATCAATGAGCTTCTCCAAGCCGTTCATCAATGGCAAGTTAGCCGCTACGTCGGCTAAAATAGTCGCGGGTGCATTGGCAAGCGTTGCTACCCTTTGATGTAAACTTTCACTGAAATCTAATTCACCTTGCATTGCGCGTTCAGTCAATGCGGCAACTTGTTCGCCAACGCCAGCTAATTTAGCTATTTCGTCAATACACTCTATGGTTATGGTCGTTGAATCCATATCCATTACCAGTATACCTGGAGAGCTGAGTTGTGGTGCTTTGTCAATTAACGCTGCATCTACCTTGAGGCGCAATGCTATAGCAGCTAAAGATTGACGGGCTTGCGATAGATCTTGGCACTGGACAGAAAAACGATAGCTGATCCTACCTTGACGGTGAACAATATTATTGAGGGTGTTTAATGCAAGTTGACAGTGGTTAGTTATACTGTCAAGTTGCCTGATAGTAAGTGTCGAGAAGACGACTAGTTCAATGGAACTGGTCGCTTTGCTGTGCATTGGTGTCGTGTTAATGCCATTACTAAAAGCTAATTGACAGCGTTGATCAATAGCAAAAGACTCCGTTGATAAATCACAAACCAAGGGAAAAATAGCACCATTTTGCACAGTTGATATACATTGTTCTAGGGTTAAGTCGTCGATTTGTGTTTTTTCAATTTGCTGGACAATATTTTTATTCACAGTGAACCTTTTCGGGTGATATTTTGAATGATGATATATATTTTTATTTATTTAAAATATTTTAAAATACAAGGAGAACGACTAAGATATAGATATCATCCACCCAGTTATTAAATGGTTTATGAAGCATTACGAAATGTCTTTATACCCTAAGTTATCGCCGATTTATAATAAAATATTGCAATTAGCTATAGCGATTTTATTGATCATTGCTGTTTTGTATTTATGGACCTTAGCCAATAAGCGACATCAGCAAACATTAAATCAGCATTTTCATTTTATATCAAAGCAATACCTTAGCCAAATTGGCCAAGGCATTGCTGTTTTAAATGACAATAAAGACGATATATCGCGTTATATTAATCAACTAGCCGAGAAAAGTTGGGTAAAGGACATTAGTTTTTACGACCATACCGGCCAGCTTATTTATCATTCAGCACAGCAGCAAAGTATTCAAGACTTGTTTGGTATTTCATTAATGCAAACTAATCTCAGTGACAGGTATGTGCCTTTTATTGAAGAGCTTCGTTTGCAAAAACTTGAGGGCTATATTCGTCTGACGGTAGAGCGCGATGCGCTTATTCAACAATTAAATGTCGCTGGCAATGATCAATATAGGTCTCTTGGCTTGATGCTGCTTATGTCTGGTGTTGTCGGTTTTTTATTGACTCGAGGTTTCAATCGTTTTAGTCGACAGGGATATCGCGTCGATACTAAAAAACCAACCGATTAGTTGCCGGTTTTGGCTCAGTTGCAACATTGGTCACAGTTTGTAGCAGTATGTCTGCACAATATTGTCAATTCATTGTGCAATGGCATCACTTGTAGGTAAGTTTA
Source organism: Thalassotalea sp. (assembly GCA_042091375.1). Lineage (GTDB taxonomy): Bacteria > Pseudomonadota > Gammaproteobacteria > Enterobacterales > Alteromonadaceae > JBELHO01. The sequence continues at coordinate 128,106 of JBELHO010000004.1, forward strand.
ACAGTTGCCGAATATTTTTATCGATTGCTTCGCCAATCGCTTGTCTGGATTCGTTTCTTAATTCACAAAGGCGATTAAATATTGTTAAGATATTGGTTGGCTTATTAATTTTTCCTTGCTGCATATACAAGGGCATAGCTGGGGCGTCTGTTTCTAACACAAAACTATTGATGGGTAAGCGCTGAATAGTCGCAATGGTTTTTGTTGCTCTAGGGTAAGTGCAGGTACCACCAATACCCAATTTAAACCCCAGATCTAAATAACTTTTGGCTTGTTGATAACTACCTGAAAATGCATGAATAATTCCTGCATTGTTGGGCCTGTGCTGTTTGATAAGCGCAATGATTTGCTGATGAGAGCCTTGATGGTGAACAACAATAGGCAAGTTGTATTGCTTGGCCAAATGCAGTTGAAAATCAAAAAATTCTATCTGTTGTGGCAAATTATCGTATTTTTTTGCTATCACGCCATCAATACCGGTTTCGCCAATTGCAACGATCCGACTTTTATGAGTATTCACTAATGCTGATAATTCATCTAGATGATCGCTATTAAGTGATGCGAGAAACCAAGGGTGAATGCCTAAACAAGGATGAATAAAAAAATCTTGCTTGCTTTGTTTATCGCCGAGCATAAGTACTTTTTGCCAGTTATTGGGAGACACAGCAGGCACTATAAGTCTGTTGATGTCTAATGCCTGACATTGTTTGATCAAATCATCGCGATCGTGATCAAATGCTGCAAAATCCAGATGACAATGGCTATCAGTATATTTCACTTGCTCATTTTATGTTGTTAGGGTTAAGTCAAAAGTAACAGCTGGTCACTATTAGTCTACTTAGCGATCTTTGTTTACCTTAACACGGACAGTCACATTAATAAAAATATCTGTGGTGGTCGTGGAGGATTGTGTCATCACAACTGTCAATTAAATTAGCATATTGCCGATGAACTCAATCGATCCTTATAAAAGCCATCGCTTTATAATTATACTTATGTACAATTTTAGATATAGTATGGTAAATAATGTACAATATAAAATGAACAAAACAGCCAACTACAACGTAATATAACTGAGCATTAAGTTAATGGTTTTAAATGTGAGAAAAATAACTTAATCATCGAAGTCAGATCAGCAATTGAGTTTAGCTTGAGTTTTATTAGTCAGTGGCAAAGAATGGACTGTAAATGAACAAAATAACACAGTTTTATAGTAAAAGTGATATTCAAGAGCAAGCTTGTTTATGGGTAACTCGCATCGACCGAGGTCTAACTGACACAGAGCGAAGTAAACTGTTCACTTGGATCGAACTCAGCAATAACCATCAACTTGCATTATTTGAAGTTGCCTCTCATTGGGATAATTTATCTATTCTCGATGAATTGAATACTCTATTTCCATTAAACAGTGCAATACCGTCAGTCAAGCGCAAATGGCAAAATATTGCTCTGGTTGCCAGTATCGCTGTGTTCAGTATCATATTAACTGTTTTGGTTAATCGCAGTAACTTTTTTCCTGTCACTCAGACCAGCACTTTTGCTAACACAGCTAGCTATTCCACTAAAATAGGTGAACAAGCCAGATATTTATTATCAGATGGTTCAAGTGTTCAATTAAACACCAATAGCCGTGTTGAAATTGACTTTTCTGCCAATTATCGAAAACTGACCTTGATCCGTGGCGAAGCCCGCTTTGATGTGGCTAAAGATATCAATAGACCTTTCATAGTGTCCTCTGGAATGCAAAAGTTTACTGCTTTAGGCACAGTGTTTAATGTGCAAAAAAACAATCAAAACCACGTCGAATTATTGGTGACAGAGGGCAGGGTATTGCTTTCGAAAACAACGCCAACAAGCCAAGATATGATTTTGTCTATGTCAGCTGAACAACAAAGCTCATTAGGTGACGTGGTCACTTCAGGTCAAAAAGTTGTTGTCGATAAAAATACCATTTCAGCCATTGAGCAAATATCATTGGAATATATTCAACGCGATCTCGCTTGGCAACAAGGTATGTTAATATTTAACGGTGAACCGCTGAACAAAGCACTAGCTGAAGTGAATCGTTACAGTCAACAAAAAATAAAAATCGTCGATCCACAACTTGCCAATATACCTATCTCGGGTTACTTTACAACCAACAGTATTGACGAGTTAATTGCCGCATTAACGGCTAACTTTAATCTGGCTGTTACTCACATAGACGACAATACCATTGGTTTAAAAAGTAAGGTTAATTAGTTTGTCGACTGTAAAGGTTGAATATTACCTTTATGCCTTCTGGTTAAATAGGTCAATAGGTAAATAGGTCAATAGGTAAATAGACCAATCACAGCAAGGTATAGTTTTTGGCCCATCCCACAAGTTCAGAGCTTTTTGCAGTGCCTCATTGCCGACAATTTTCGCCAAACAGTTATAGCCAATCAATCCAACTATACCTTCATAACCATCCCTTCATAACCATCCCTTCATAACCATCCCTAAATGGCTATACCTGCATGACTATTGGTATGGCATGCAATCTCCTTTATTTCAATAAAGTTACCTACCTCAAAGCGACATTACTCTCAGTTATTGTTATCAGCCAAGCTTCGATGATAAAAAAATTAATTTTAATTTATATAGAGGATTTTACTTTGTCATTTGTTTGTACTTTTGTGCAGTTTAAAAAGCTGATCAACATAGTATGTGTAAAACAATAGCAAACACTGCTAATGGCTTAAATGCAACAAGATATAAGTATCAATACTGATCAAACACATAAATTAAAAGGCGATAAAGGGATACAGTCATGAACAAAAATTTAGCGATAAAATTAGCTATGTTACCAATAGTTTTAGGGGCGGCTAGTCAAACAGCATTGGCGCAAGAGGCTGCCAATACGGTAAATGTCAAAGAAGCAGAAATCGAACAAATAGCCATTATTGGCTCGCGAAGTATGAAAGAGCGTTCTGTTGCTGATTCACCAGTGCCAGTCGATATACTTTCAGCCGATGATTTAAATGCGGTCGGTGGTACTGCCGATATGACTGATAATTTAAAAGCCTTGGTGCCGAGCTATACCGCGACCCCGGCTACCGGTGATGGCAGTGCTTTTGTAAGACCAACCTCATTACGAGGGACTGCATCGGACCAAACCTTAGTGTTGATCGACGGTAAAAGACGCCATAGATCGGCGTTGGTGCAATTTTTTGCGCCGGCGGCTGGTAATGGTGCACATGCTGCTGATATTGGAATGATCCCATCAATCGCTTTGAAACGTGTTGAAGTGTTGCGCGACGGCGCAGCATCGCAATATGGCTCAGATGCCATTGCTGGGGTGATCAACTTTGTCACTAAAGACGCTGCTGATGGTGGCTTGGTCAACTTGCAATATGGCCAGCACTATGACGGTGAGTCAAGTATGAAATTTGCCTTCAACAAAGGCTTACAGTTGGGTGAAGATGGGTTTGTTAATTTCAGTGTAGAGTATGTTGATAATGATGCGTTGTCACGTGGTGTGATTAGACCTGATGCACAAGCATTAATTGATTCGGGGGTGAGTGGTGTTGGCGCTGATTCTCCTTTTGGTGATGAGCCATTTACCCAAACATGGGGACGTCCAGAGACTGACGCCTTGCGCGCATTTGTTAATGCTGGCATCGAGTTAGCTGGAGATAAATTGTTATACAGTCGTGTGAGCTATGCCGATACTTCAGGTCGTTATCGTTTTTTCTATCGAAATCCCGGACATTCTACCTTAACTACTCTAGGAGAGTTAGGCTTTACCGGCAAGCAAAGTGAAGTGGGCTTCACCCCTTTTCTCGATGGTGATCAAAGCGATCACAGTATTGTGCTTGGTTTAGAAGGTGAGTTTGCAAATGAAACCACCTACGACATAAGCATCAGTAAAGGTGCAAATAAGCTAGATTACTTCTTATACAATACTATCAATGCGAGTTTGGGCTTAACTAGCGACTTACAAATACCGCAAATGGATTTTGATGTCGGTGGTTACCAGCAAGATGAACTCAATATTAATGCTGATTTTTCAATGCCGATCAGCGATGACATCAACCTAGCATATGGTGCCGAATGGCGAGAAGAAACCTATACTGCTGTCGCTGGTGAAGCCAGCTCTTATGCCGGTGGTGGCTCTAGCGGTTTTAAAGGCATAACGCCGCAAGATGCCGGCGAGTATTCACGTGACAATTACGCGGTTTATGTGGACGTTGAGCACGATGTAACCGATGAATTATTAATGCAATATGCGTTGCGATACGAAGATTTTTCTGACTTTGGTAGTACCGCTAATTGGAAAGTAGCCGGCAACTATAGTCTTACCGATGATACCTCGTTTCGCGGTGCCATTTCCACTGGCTTCCATGCACCAACTCCAGGGCAGTCGAATGTAAGAACAACCATAACCACCTTTGATGGGGTGACAGGTGCACAAATTGAAGAAGGTTTGATCCCCGCAACGGATCCAAGAGCTGTAGCCGCTGGTGGCCAAGCAATCAAAGAGGAAGAGTCTACTAATATCAGTATAGGTGTGTCATCAAATTTAACAGATGATACCACCTTAACCTTAGACTTTTATCAAATAGCAGTTGACGATCGGATATACCGAACTGGCGACATAGCGCAACCAGATGGCAGTTCAATATCATTTTATACCAATGCGTTAGACGTAGAGCACAGTGGTTTTGACTTAGTATTATCGAGTCAAATTGATTGGAGTAACTCCTTGTCAACTGATGTTGCCTTTGCTTATGGCTACAACAAAATAGAGGTAGTCGACCAACGTTTAGTGAGTGGTATTCAACCGGTTTCAGATGGCACAGTAGAAGATATTGAGAATAACTTTCCCAATTCGCGTTTTGTGCTTACCACCAACACCGCATTCAATGATGATTGGAGTTTAATGCTCAGAGCCAATTACTATGGTGCTCACTATGATGAACGAGGCACTATTGGCGCAGCAGAAAACCCCAGTGCTGAAATAGGCGCTACTGTCTATGTTGATGCCGAGTTAAATTACCAGTTAAGTGACGACATCAACGTTAAATTGGGTTTCTCTAACCTGTTTGATTCATATATTGATGAGATTGATGCACCTAACGCCAATCGTCAAAGTGTTGGTTTGCAATACCCACGACGCAGTGCGGCCAATTACGAAGGCGGCAGTTGGTATTTAGGCCTGTCATATAACTTTTAATTGAATCCATACTAAAAGACCATGCGTTGTGCATGGTCTTTTTTTATGGCTAATATATTTTATCTTTGTCGATGATACGCTGTATTGTTACATGCGTTCCATCACATCAATACCCAAAATATCTAGTCCCTGCCTTAATACGCGTGCTATTTGTTTACACAAAGACAAGCGTTGTAATTTTACTTGGCTATCAACACCGTCTTTGAGGATAGGGCAGGCCTCATAAAAACTCATGTACAAGCTGGCTAATTCATATAAATAGCTACACAACAAATGCGGTGTACACTCTTCGAGCATCGCGTCTAAAACGTCTTCAAACTGCAGTAGCTTTAAGGCTAATAGTTTTTCTTGCGGCTCAACGACAGCAAAAGCTTGAGTAAAGTTGTTTATATCGATGTCAGCTTTGCGAAAAATACTTTGTATGCGCGAATAAGCATATTGTAAATATGGCGCAGTAGCACCTTCAAAGCTCAACATGGTTTGCCAATTAAAAATATAATCGCTGGTGCGATGTTTAGATAAATCAGCAAACTTAACGGCGCCGATACCAACTTTAGTGGCGAGTTCAGTCAATGCCTCTGCAGAGTGCTCAGCATTCTTTTCAGTAATAACCTGTTTGGCTCTAGATACCGCTTCGTCGAGTAATTCGGCGAGTTTAATAGTCGCACCCGATCGGGTTTTAAAAGGTTTGCCATCGTTGCCCATCATCATGCCAAACGGACAGTGTTGATATCTGACATGCGCTGGTAAAAAGCACGCTTTGCGGGCAACAATTTCTACCTGTTTAAAATGCAGGGCTTGGCGAGCATCAGTAAAAATAATAATGCGATCGGCAGCTAAATTAACTGAGCGGTGACGACAGGCAGATAAATCAGTGGTTGCATATAAATATCCACCTCCCGATTTTTGCACAATAAACACTGAGGGCTCACCGTTTTTGTTGGCCATTTCGTCAATAAAAACTACCTTAGCCCCTTGATCTTCAACCGCAATGTGTTGTGCCATCAGTTCATCAATGACCGCTGGCAGATCGGGGTTGTAGGCACTTTCACCCATGATATCGTCACGAGTGAGGGTGACGTTCAGTTTTTGATAAATTTCTTCGCTGTGGGCAATAGAAATATCAATAAATTGTTGCCACAAGGCAGCGCATTGAGGATCTCCACCTTGCAGTTTAACAACATAATCTCTGGCTCTGTCAGCAAACCCGTCTTCATTATCAAAGCGCACTTTAGCATCGCGATAAAAGTTTTCTAAATCAGCAAGAGCAGTTTCAGCAACCTCATTGGCTTGTAATTTATCACTTAGATGCGCCAGTAGCATACCAAACTGAGTACCCCAATCACCCATGTGGTTTTGACGAATAACGTTATCGCCGCGAAACTCAAGGGCTCTAACCACTGCATCACCAATAATGGTGGAGCGCAAGTGGCCAACATGCATTTCCTTAGCAAGATTAGGCGCTGAATAATCGACCACAACATTTTCAGGTTGAGGCCGTTTAGTAACCCCAAGCTTTTCATCATTGGCAATGACTGCGACTTGTTGAGCGAGCCACTCTTTAGATAAATGGATGTTGATAAATCCGGGACCAGCCAATTCAATTTTCTCAGCGATATCCGACATATCTAAATGTTTGAGCACATTTTCGGCTAGCGCTCTGGGATTGGTTTTTAATTTTTTTGCTGCACCCATTACCCCATTGGCCTGGTAATCTCCAAAATTTACTCGATTGGAAATACTTACTGCAGGGTTGGTATCTGCGGGTAAACCTGCGGCTACCATAGCTGATAACACTCTCTCTGAGAGCAGTTGCCGAATATTCATTGTTGTTGTCTCTATGCTATTGTTAATGTTCACGGGTTTTGTGAAATACGATATCAGGATGGCGTTCTTGCGCTAAACTCAAATTTACCATGGTAGGTGCGATATAAGTCAAATTATCACCGCCATCAAGGGCTAAGTTATCGTAGGCCTTTTTCTGAAACTGTTCTAATGTGCGTTCATCATCGCAAGAACACCAGCGGGCAGTTGCTACATTTATAGGCTCGTAAATCGCATCAACGTTATATTCGGTTTTTAAGCGCTGCACCACCACTTCAAACTGAAGCACCCCAACGGCACCCACGATCATATCGTTAGAATTAAACGGCCGAAATACTTGAACTGCGCCTTCTTCAGACAGTTGGATCAAGCCTTTTTGTAATTGCTTTGCTTTGAGCGGATCGCGCAGGCGAATACGACGAAACATCTCTGGGGCAAAGTTTGGAATACCACTGAATTTCATGTTTTCACCAGCGGTAAAGGTATCGCCAATTTGAATACTGCCGTGATTGTGCAAGCCGATGATATCACCGGCAAAGGCTTGTTCTACGTTGGCGCGGTCGCCCGCCATAAAGGTGACTGCGTCGGCAATTTTTACGTCTTTGCCAATACGCACTTGTTTCATTTTCATGCCTTTCTCATATTTACCTGAGCAAATACGCATAAAGGCGATACGATCGCGATGTTTGGGATCCATGTTTGCTTGTATTTTAAATACAAAACCTGAGAACTTAGATTCTTCAGCTCTCACCTCTCGCGTATCGGTATGACGAGGTAAAGGTTTTGGCGCCCATTGGGTTAAACCATTTAACATGTGATCAACACCAAAGTTACCCAACGCCGTACCAAAAAATACTGGGGTTAATTGACCGGCCAAAAATGCGTCGTGATCAAACTCATGAGAAGCGCCAACCACCAATTCTAACTCTTCGCGAAAATCATCGGCATAACTGCCTAAAACCGCATCTAATTCAGGGTTGTTAAGGCCCTTAATGGTTATGACTTCTTGGATGGTATGACCTTGACCACTTTGATATAAAATAGCCTCATCTTGCAAAATATTATAGACCCCCTTGAATTCTTTACCCATGCCAATAGGCCAGGTTATGGGAGCACAATTTATTTTTAAAATCTCTTCAACTTCATCCATTACTTCCATAGGATCACGGACATCGCGATCCATTTTATTCATGAATGTAATGATTGGCGTATCGCGCAAACGCGTTACTTCCATTAATTTTATGGTGCGTGCTTCAACCCCTTTAGCGACATCGATAACCATTAAGCACGAATCTACCGCAGTTAAAGTGCGATAGGTATCTTCTGAGAAATCTTCATGCCCCGGGGTATCGAGTAAGTTAACTAAACAATCTTGATAAGGAAACTGCATCACTGAGGTGGTGATCGAAATACCGCGATCTTTTTCCATTTCCATCCAATCAGACTTGGCGTGTTGACCTGATTTTTTACCTTTTACCGTGCCTGCTTTTTGCAGTGCTTGGCCAAAGAGTAACACTTTCTCTGTGATCGTGGTTTTACCCGCATCAGGATGCGAAATAATAGCAAAAGTCCTGCGTAAATCGACTTCCTGTTGTTGAACCGACATGAAAATTACCTGTTGTTAAAGTAGAAAAAAATGGGACGATATAAAAACGGTCGACATTATAGCGAAAAGCTTGCGCAAGAGCAGCAATAATATCTCGGATCATTCGCTTATTCTTAATGACAGACTAAATTGCCTTGCAAATAACGGTTGACAGTAAAGATTACTAGTGTAATCTTAAGGAGTAATTACAGTTGTAATTTTAATGATAGATATTCTACCTGCTATTGAGGAGTTTTTGGTGAAGAAAGATATTGCAGAAATCAGCGCTACCGAGTTCGCAGTACTCGATGCCTTGTGGCAAGGTTATCCAGCCAGCGCTAATCAATTGATCAGTCGTTTAAACCAGCAAAAAGTCTGGCATGAGAAAACCGTGAAAACCCTGTTAAACCGTTTGGTAAAAAAACAAGCCATTAGTTTTGAGAAACAACAAAGGCATTATTTGTACTCGCCACTGTTAGAAAGAGATGCTTACACTCAACAGCAAAGTCAGAGCTTTATTGAACGCATGTTCAGTGGTCGTATTTCGCCACTCGTAGCGGCATTTGCTAAAAATAAACACTTAAATGCAGAAGACATTAACGAGTTAAAAGCCATTGTTGCCGATTGGGAAGCCCAAAATAGCGACACAACTAATAGAGAGCCAGACTGTGATTGATTGGGTATTGAGTTTATTATTTCCGTTAACTTTATTGCTTGCGGTGTTGCTTATATCACATGGTTATTTATTAAAAATGCTCGGTGTGAGTTATGTATATCGCTTGTGGTTAATGATCCCCCTTGGCTTAATATTGTTTCATTTGCCCATATCATGGCAAAGCGCCGTTGTGGTCGAGCAATCAGAAATATTGCGTTTTGTTGTTGGTTCAGCCAGTCAATTGCCTGCCGCAGAACAGCAAAACTGGCTAATTATACTATGGTTGGTGGTGACCAGCTTGATGATCATCAGTGGTTTAATATCACATGGAATTGCCATGCGGCATATACCATCAGAAAAAATGACCAATTCAGCTTGGCAGAAAATTTTAACGCCTGTCACTTTACCTAAAAAACTGAATGTATATCAAAGTCATGATACCACTAGCCCAATACTTTTTGGCTTATTTGAGCAGAAGTTAATTATCCCCTTTAATTTTCAACAACTTTATAATCAAGAGCAACAACAGTTGATCCTTGAACACGAAATTTGTCATTTTGATCGCAATGACATTTATTGGAATCTATTAGCGTTTGTTATTTTAGCGTTATTTTGGTTCCATCCCTTGGTATGGCTAGCTTATTTTCGCTATCGCCGCGACCAAGAACTATCCTGTGACAACATTGTTTTGGCGCGCAAAAAGGTGGCGAGCAGGGTTAACTACAGCAAGGCATTGTTGGTAACAGCAGAAACCTCATCGGCCTTTGCCTTTGCCCAACTTTCTTTTAAAAAATATGGAGATAAAGATATTATGTTTGAACGAATAAAGCAGATCCAACTCAACACCAAAGCGTCATTTACCAGTTTAGCCATAGTTAGCTTAATGACTGCGGGGTTATTGTCAGGGTTGAGTTACGCAGGAAACATCAGTAGTCATAAGGTAAGTAGTAATGAGGTAAATAGCAAACACCCCGAACCCCCAAAGGTGCCATTACCTCCAAAGCCGCCAGCATTTCCTCAGGCGAAGGAGTCGTTGAAGCCAATCCATCGAATTGAGCCTAAATACCCTGAACAAGCCATCGAAGAAAAAATTGAAGGCGCAGTTGTGTTAAAATTTGATGTTGATCAAGATGGCGATGTACAAAATGTTGAAGTCATTAATGGCAAACCTGCTAAGGTGTTTGATAGCGTTGCCGAAACAGCCCTAAAACAATGGAAGTACGCAAGTTCTGAGCACTATCACAAAAACCAATTAGTACAACTTGATTTTCGTTTAGACCAAAGCTCTGATCATGAATACGTGAATTTAATTGAAAAGATCCGAGTGATTGAAAAGATCAAAGTGACCAAATAAAGTTATTGACCATTAAAATAGACTTAGCTAACACCTTCAGGCTAAGTCTATTTTACTAAACAAAACAAGTCATAAATCACAAGATATCAATACATATTGGCTGAACCGCACTAATACTATTCTTAAACATTGAACAACTAATGCTATTTTTTTACATCGAACGATTAATCTTGGGTTTTTCCCATCATTGTCCATGAACAATTGGCTTTGTTGTTAGAGTTAGATAATAATGGCAAATCGTTTGATTGAAAGGATTAACACTGAGTGACAATAGCTAATAACAAAGTCAGCATAGGCTTAACTAATCCGAAAAGCCCTAGTAATGTCGGGGCGGTGATGCGCGCTGCCGGCTGTTATCAGGTCGATGCAGTCTATTACACCGGCCAGCGTTATGCCCGTGCGGCAAAATTTAATACTGACACTAAACGCGCAGCTGATAGGATCCCTTTATTGGCACTGGGATCATTTTTTGATTTAAACCAGGAGCATAATACTAACGGAGCTGCTCTTGTTTGTGTTGAATTAGTCGAAGGTGCACAACCACTTCCAGAATTTGTGCATCCTGAAAATGCCTTTTATGTGTTTGGTCCGGAAGATGGCACTTTGAGTCAAGCATTAATTAATCAAGCTGATGCGGTGATATATGTACCAACCATAGGTTGTATGAATTTGGCTGCCACTGTTAACGTAGTTCTTTATGACCGTCTGGCTAAATCATCAAATCAGCTCGCTAGCGATGACTTAATTAAATTAAGTCGCGATACTAATAACACATTAAAAACTAAGCTAAGGTCATAATCAGCCAAGCTTTTACAGATTTTTTTATTGATAAAATTACTGAAAAAACTTGACTCTGGCTGGTAAAGAGCTAAAATCTTGGTCAGCTAGAAAGTAAGACCTATATTTATATACACCGTTTCGCAGTTATTATTAGCTCGTCCTGTTTAATAAGTAATAGTTACATTTCTTGCATCATTGCCCGATTGGGCACCAATTACTTGAGAAAAATAGGATAATATTATGTCTGATACAACTACTGGTACAGTTAAATGGTTTAACGAATCTAAAGGTTTTGGCTTTATCGAGCAAGAATCTGGTCCTGATGTTTTTGCACATTTCAGCGCTATCGCTGGTGACGGTTTCAAAACGTTAGCAGAAGGTCAAAAAGTTCAGTTTACAGTAACACAGGGTCAAAAAGGTCCTCAAGCTGAAAACATCGTAGCACTTTAATTTGTTGATTAATTACTGATACTAATCAGTAATGTAACAAATACACAGTTTTCAAAAAAGGGTAAGACGAAAGTCTTACCCTTTTTTATTGGCAATAAATTTGCCCTAGTAATCTATTAAAATTTAACTAATTAATGGTTATATTTACTATTAAAGTTTTTGTTGATTTTTGATTTATTTATAAATATATATTATTTTCAATTAGTTATCTTGTTGGCGTGGTACTTGCTCTGCTATCTTTTGCTAATGCTTTTTACTAATTATTTTTAATACTGCATTTGAATAACAGCGCTTTGCCATAACCACTAACTATTAATGATTATTACATCAAAGGAAATAATGATGAAATTACTATTTACCGCCAGTATATTACTATTTTCAGCTTCAGTATTTGCACATAACAATTTTTCATCACAAGCATGTGATGTTGAATTAACAGCGGATATTCAGATCACCAAAGACACCATTGAATTCAGTGAAAATGACTCTGCTTTGTACCAAATTCGCAAAGACAAATATTTATATGTAGCAGGAGAGAAAGTTTCATTATCATCATCGCAACAAGTCTTGATCACCGATTATTCCGATAAGATCCGTGCGCTAGGCCCGGAAATAAAAGTCATTGCCCTAGAGGGTATCGATTTGGCAGTCAATGGTGTAAATGAAGCCTTTTATGCTTTACTAGGTGACAATAATACAGTTGGCCAAGAGTTAACCGCAAAACTTGAAAATCTTGCACAACAAATTGACACAGGATTAAATAATGAGTTTACCATTAATGATCAAGGTTTTAGCTTTAATGAGCAGACATTTGATCAAGCTTTTGATCAGCAAATTGACGACATTATTGAACATTCAATCAGTAATGCCGCTGGCAGTTTATTGATTGCGTTGGGGCAACAGGTGTTGTCTTCTAGTGGTGATAGCAATAGTTTTACCCAAAGAATGGCCGATTTTGGTGCCAATATAGAAGATAAGTTAGAAGCAAGAGCCGATATCTTGGCTGAGAAGGCCGATAACTTATGCCACTTGGTGGAGTCAATAGACCAAACTGAACAGCAATTAAAAGCCAATATTGAGGCATTATCAAATTTTGATGTGCTTGTTGTTGACTACGCAAGCAAACAAAGTATTTAACCATGCCCTAATAATCAACCTTAACAATCAACCTTAATATCAACTTTAATAGCGAGCAGTATTAATCTTATGCGGTTAATGCTGTTTGCATAAATCAATTGCGCTTGTACTGCCATTGTCTATCACTTGTGCTACTTATTTTTGCTATTTTTGCATACAATAAGCAAAATGTTTTTGAGTGATTGTTATGCACGCCGTAAATCGCCTTTATCAACACCGCAAAAGTTTATCTACCACAGTATACAAATCCAGAGGGCAACGGGTCAGCCGCTGTGACTTGTGCCGCTTAGCCAAGCAGCACTGTATTTGTGCATTGAAACCGACCATATCCAGTGATATCGGCTTTTTGTTGCTGATGTACGACACAGAGGTGCTTAAGCCGAGTAATACCGGTAAATTGATCGCCGATATTTTTCCTCAAACTTTCGCCTTTTTATGGTCGAGAACTGATGTTGATCAACAAATACTCGACATTCTAAAAGATCGGCAATGGCAACCTTTTGTGGTATTCCCCGGTGAATTTGCCCACCATCAACAGCAAGTATACGATCAGCAGTTACCCTTGCCCTCAGATGTAAAACCATTATTTATTCTACTTGATGGCAGTTGGCGTGAAGCGAAAAAAATGTTTAGAAAAAGCCCTTATTTGCAGCATTTACCAATGTTATCTATTGATCCACAGCTCCGCAAAGGCGGTGATTATTCATCTAAATACCACATAAGAAAGTCGGCAAAGTTAAATCAATTAGCCACCGCAGAGGTTGCAGCTCATGCAGTAGCCATAGCTGGAGAAGGGTTTAACGCAGATATCCTCGAGTGTTGGTTTGATCTTTATAGCTATCGCTATCAAAAAAGTGTTTGCCAAACTAACAAAGGTGATCCGAACGCACAAGCTCGATTGACTGCATTGCTCGACAACACTGACAAGCTCAACAAGCCTTGTGGTGAATAGGTGAATAGGTTAAATGGTAGAGCTACTGCTTGATGCTATTTGTTAATTTCGCAGCTATTAAGTATGACTTAATCGTATTTAGCCAAAATCATATCTGCGGCCTTAGCAGCGATCATAATTGTCGGGGCATTGGTATTGCCACTAATAATAGTTGGCATAATAGAGGCATCTACGACTCTTAAGTTGTCAATACCGTAAACAGACAAGGTGTGATCAACAACCGCTGCGGGATCATTACCCATTTTACAAGTGCCTACTGGATGATAAATGGTATTGGCTTTGCGGCGAATAAAGTCCTTAATTTGTTGCTCAGAAGGGTATTGTTGCTCTGGGTATATAGCGCTTTTTACGATCTGGGATAATGGTGATTTAGCAAATATATCGCGGCATATTTTGACGGCTTTTACCATGACTTGCATATCGTCTGGATGCGACAACATATTCATGAAAATTTTAGGTGGCTTGCTGCTGTCACTACTGGCTAAGGTGACTTCACCAGTACTTTTTGGGCGGAGTAAACAGGCGTGCAAAGCCATACCATAGTGCAGTAATTGTTGATCATTGCGGCCGTGATCATCCATGGCTGCTGGAATAAAGTGTAACTGTAAATCAGGTCTGTCTAATGCGTTATCTGATTTAATAAATCCACCACTTTCAGCAATTGCAGAAGTAATAATGCCTTGCCGTTTAGTGATAAATTTACTTATTTGCTTGGTTATCCACCAAGCAGATTTCGGTCGATAAGCTAACACCTGATGAAAATCAATGTTATTCACCGTTAAAATATCGAGGTGATCTTGTAAATTTTTACCCACGCCAATAAGAGAGTGTTTTACCTCTATTTGGTGCTGTTTCAATTGCTGTGGATCACCAATACCTGACAGCATTAACAACTGCGGAGAATGAAAGGCTCCGGCGCTGACAATCACCTCTTTATTGGCATAGAGTGAAAACGTTTGCTGGTTTTTTATATATTCAATGCCAATCGCTTGTTTGTTCTTTAGCAGAATTTTACTGACGTGAATATTAGTTAACACTGTCAAGTTATGTCTTGACAGATTAGGCGTCAAAAATGCTTTCGCAGCACTGCATCTCAAGCCATCTTTTTGAGTGACTTGAAAATAGCCAATACCTTCTTGTGATGCACCGTTAAAATCATTATTAATGGCAAATCCACAAGCATGCGCAGCTTCAATAAAATAATCATTGATTTGAGGTTTAGATCGCGAATCACAGACATTGAGCTCACCACCCACTCCGTGAAAATCATCAGCACCTCTTTCTTGGTGTTGTGTTGATTTAAAATAGGGCAGAACATCTTCATAAGACCAACCTGGGTTACCTAAATTGGCCCAATGATCGTAATCTTGTTTTTGGCCTCGAATATACAACATGGCATTAATTGAACTGCTGCCACCTAAGGTTTTTCCTCGGGGATTAAAAATTCTTCTATTGAACAAATGCGGCTCAGGCTCAGAATACAGTTGCCAGTTGCGGCGTTTACTGCGCATCAAAGTAATTACCGCTAGGGGAATTGTTGTCATCCAATGTTTATCACTAGGGCCTGCTTCGATCAGACACACAGTATACTTACCGCTAGCAGATAACTTATCAGCTAACACACAACCCGCAGAGCCAGCACCGACAATAATAAAATCAAAAGACTGCATGCATTGAACTACCTTAATGATGGTATGACCAGTTTAGCGTTTTCAGCGATTGTTGCAACCGCAATATTATATCTGAATATGTTGGCAGTGACGCAACTGATAATGTCAGCTTCTGCGGTGCAAATTGACTCAGCACAGGACTCAGTAGCCCGGCACAAAGCAAGTATAGCACTCAGAAGCCATGCTCAAAAAATATCTGCACTGTCTTTATTACCTCAATCAGGGGGTAATTTAACTTCTCGCTATTTAATACCAGACTATTTACTACAAACCTATTTACTCCAAACCTATTTACTACCAATCTATTCAATAAATCACTGTGCAATACAGCATCTTTTACACTGTCTCGCTTGGCTTGCGAGCCTATAGGTACTGCTCAGGTTTATTTGTAAATCTATACCACAGGCAGGGCTTTTGTGTATAGCTAAAAAATGCAATGCCAAAAAAACCAAAAAGTAATAATAATGTATACACTTTGTTAATATTGGTGCTATATTTGTTTTTGTATGGAGGTTTAAATG
>JBELHO010000005.1:0-58755 GCA_042091375.1 Thalassotalea sp.
CCAACGTTTACATGTGGTTTCGAACGTTCAAATTTTTCTTTAGCCATTTTTCAATACCTCAAGGGTTTAACAAAAGTTATATATATTAATTAATCACAGGATGAAAATCTATAGAGATGGTGCTGATAGGCAGATTCGAACTGCCGACCTCACCCTTACCAAGGGTGCGCTCTACCAACTGAGCCATATCAGCATTCACTTTAAAGATTGGAGCGGGCGGCGAGAATCGAACTCGCGGCTTTAGCTTGGAAGGCTAAGGTATTACCACTATACGACGCCCGCTTACTTCTTCCTGTATTATTAAAAATGGTGGAGGGAGGTGGATTCGAACCACCGAAGGCGGAGCCGTCAGATTTACAGTCTGATCCCTTTGGCCACTCGGGAACCCCTCCAATATTTTTAATTACAGCTAATTTTCATTAGCTTTTTGCGTTAATGGTGCCGACTGCCGGAGTCGAACTGGCGACCTACTGATTACAAGTCAGTTGCTCTACCAACTGAGCTAAGTCGGCACTTCATTAAGTGGAGCGAATTCTAGAGTAATGTTTTAACGCTTGCAATAAAAAATAGTAAAAATTTTACTATTTTTTATTGTTTGTTGATTTTTCGGCCATCAACTCGCTGCCAAGCCGTCTTATTTACGCTATTTGTATCTTTATACCAATAAAAACTAATTTGTCGTCAACAACACTTTGCATTGGTAAATGATCTTGCAGTAATTTGCCGTTGCCACCAGTAATCACTATCTTTAAATCATCGCTGTTTACATTATAGAGATTGGTAATTTGCCAATGCGCTTGTTGCACCATACCAACGGTCGCTGCCAAGGCTCCATGATTAACACCGCTTGCGGTATTATCGGCTAAGGTTAAAGTATTAACTTGATCCGCCTCGGCGGCTACATTAGCGGTATCATTGACTAAAGCACTGACCAAGGTACTAATACCTGCCAATATCCACCCGCCGTGATGTTGCCCTTTATTGTCCAAATAATCTACTGTAGTGGCCGTACCCGTGTCGACAATAAGACAGTGTTGACTGGGGAATAAGTAATGTGTACCGAGCAAGGTTAACCATCGGTCAACACCAAACTTTTTCGGTAACTGATAGGCGCAACGCACCCCGTTACACTCGGCTTGGCTCTCTAGTAGGTGAAAATTTATATGGTTGTTCTTGCACCATAGCGATAACATATTTTTAGCTTCACTATTTGCTACATCAGCAAGGTAACAGTCGCTGATGTGTTTAAAGGTCGTCGACAACCAGTGCACTGTGAGATTCGATAAGTCTATGTATTGCAAGGCCGACATACCAGTGGTTGCATGAGTAACATATTTGCACCGACTATTGCCGATATCAAAAAATAGGTTCATAACACCCCTCTTAAACTCACTTCTCCACCATAAATCACTTTAATAACACCATTAACTTCCAATAAAAGTGCCCCCTGATCATTAATCCCACGACATATACCCAAGGTTTCATTGCTACCGGTAATGATGCGAATTTGTTTATTTAAGTATCTATCTGCTTTTTGCCAATCGGCCAACATAGCCGTTATTCCTTGCTGTTGATGTTCCTTTAATCTTAATAGTAAACAGTCAATCAATTTTGCCGTTAATATATTTCTATCTATGCTTTGCGAACAATGACTTTGTAAGTCAGTCCAAGGTTGGTCAATCACATCAGCTGATATCGCTGGCATATTGACGTTTATTCCTACACCAATCACACTGTGGCATGGCTCAAGTGCCTGCCCTTCGAGATCAATTAATACCCCAGCTAGTTTTTTACCTTTTATGTAAATATCATTTGGCCATTTTAATTCGACATCAATTGCGTATAACGCCTTAATCGCATCGCTGATGGCTAGTGCCACCACCACACTTAAGCCCATAGCTGTTGACATACCTTGTTCTAAATACCAATACATTGACAAGTACACATGTGATCCGAAAGGAGAGATCCATTGTCTTCCACGGCGCCCGCGTCCAGATTGTTGATATTCGGCAAGGCATACTTGACCGGGTATCAAGGCGTGATCTAACTGCTGTAAAAAATAATCATTAGTTGAATCAACTGTACTTTTTACTTCTATAACTGCGGGACAATGTTTGCTTAGCATCGCCTGTTGAATTTTTTTTGCGTCTAATAATACGATGGGCTCAGCAATTCGGTACCCCTTACCTGTCACTCGATAAACATCTAATCCCATATTAGCTAAAGCCTTGATGTGTCGAGAAACAGCAGAGCGGGTAATACCGAGTCGATCACCGAGGACTTGCCCTGAAACAAACTGCCCTGTCACTAATTGCTCAATAAGTAATTCTCTGACTAAATGAACCATACTAGCTATACTCATTACTGTGCTGGTCATTAAGCTCGGTTATACCGGTTTGGCATATTATTCTCACTTCTGCCTGTAACAGCACCCCGAATTTTTGCTCCACTTTTTTTTGAACCATTTTAGCCAGTTCCGCTAAAGGTTTGCCTTTAGTACTAGCGAAGTTAACTATGACTAAAGCCTGCAATGCATGTATACCCACATCGTTTATGCGTAACCCTTTTAAACCAGCCTTATCAATTAGCCAGCCAGCCGCTAATTTGACCTGTTCGTTATTATGTGGATATGCCGGTACATCGCCAAACTCTGTACAAAGTTGTCGGTATTTTGTCAATGTCACCAAAGGGTTTTTAAAAAAGCTACCACAATTAGGCAGTATTTTTGGATCGGGTAATTTCTGTTGTCTGATGGCCACAACTCGCTGGTATACATCAACGGCTGAGCTGTCTTTTGCTAAACGATCAAGACCTGAATAGGTTAAATTTGGTTGCCAGTTTTTAACTAAACACAAGGTAATGCTAGTAATTACCCCTTTACCTAATAAGGTGTTTTTGAAAATGCTGTCACGGTAGCCAAATTGGCATGCTTGCAGGTCAAATTGCAGGGTTTCTTGGCTGGCAAATTCAAACCAAGTCACACTGTTAAGCACATCGGCAAGCTCTACGCCATATGCACCGATATTTTGCACCGGTGCGGCACCAACACTACCGGGGATCAAAGCTAAATTTTCTAACCCGTAGTAACCATGTTCAACGCAAAAAGTGACTAGTTGGTGCCAATTTTCTGCACAGCCGACATCAATAAAATAAGCCGTATCAGTTTCCCTAACCGATATACCTGTTATTTGCGGCTGTATTATATTCGGCGTGTGCTCATCAATAAACAAGGTATTACTTCCCTCGCCCAACACGTAAAATGGCATGGGCAGGACTTGGCATAATTCGCGTAATTCTTTGATTGTCGTGGGGTAATAAATATTAGGGCAAACCGCATCAACAGCAAAAGTATTGTTATTTTTTAGAGAATAATCTTGGTCTGACTTCATGGTATAAAAGTATATATATTTTCCAGTGAACGCAATAGTTAGTATATTGCAAAGGGGGAATATTTAATTTTACTGGGTGACTCTAATATAAATTGATCGCCCTGTATTAATAATAATTGGCTTAATATGAAGTCGTATCTTTTCATATTGAGAAGTTTGAATGACTCTCGAATAGGCATAAGAAAAACTGACGCCAATTTATCATATTAATGCTATGGGGGTTAACCCTGTTTGCGGATCGGTAATTTAATAATATTAGCCATGTCATTGTAATATTTGTTTTGATACTTATCAGTATTAATATTTTGACTTTGATTGACAACAACACCTTCAATAGGTGCTTTGACCTGCCGTAACATACGCAATCCAGAGGTGATTTGTTCTCGTTTAGTTTTGCCACCGTGAACAATGTATAACACACTGTCTACTAGCCTTGAGATGATCACCGCATCACTGACCGCATTAACGGGTGGCGTTTCAATGATGATCCGGTCATAAAAGTTA
Source organism: Thalassotalea sp. (assembly GCA_042091375.1). Lineage (GTDB taxonomy): Bacteria > Pseudomonadota > Gammaproteobacteria > Enterobacterales > Alteromonadaceae > JBELHO01. Next base: position 3,894 of record JBELHO010000005.1, read on the forward strand.
CTGAACACTTTGATCAGCATATCGAAGCGTTTCATCGATAAAAAAGCCAGTGGATTGGCAGGTGAAATACCCGACGTTAGTATGTCGAGCTTAACATTTTTATCACGCACGATACATTCATTGATTTGATGTGTTTTCGCCAATAAATTCGACAATCCTGGCCGGTGAGCATCTAAATTCAAATTTTTCGAAACCGTTGGGTGACGCATATCAGCTTCGATCAGTAATACTTTTTCCATCTCGCTAAAAGATCTAGCCAAATTTAACGCAACAGTTGATTTGCCTTCATTGGGTACAGAGGATGTAATAGCAATAACTTTAGGTGGTTTTTTATCGGCACTGAATAGCAGTGAGGTTCTCAACGTTCTTATCGCTTCAGTAAAACGATTATCGTTGTAATATGTCTTGTCATTGGAAGAGCGATTGCGAAAATTTATTTTAGGTAATACCGCAATAATTGGTGCATCAGAAAAATTATCTAGTTTGCGCCGTGAATTTAGTGTGTCTAACAACAGTTCGCGCATGATCACTACAATCGAAATCACCGCCAAGGATAACACCATACTCATCATCACGATCAGAGTGCGATTCGGGGCAGATTTACTTTTAGGTGTGACGGCTTTGTCGATAAAGCGCACATAAAAGTTCGCTTTGTAATTGCCCATCGCATCGGTTTCTTTTAAGCGCACCAAGTAGTTGTTATAAAGTTCTTTATTGGTTTCTACTTCCCGCTCTAGTTGTGAAAATTTATTCTGCAAGCGGCTCAGTCGCAAATAATCATCTTTCGATGCTTGCAAACGACCATTAATTGCTTTTACTTTTTCAACAGCCGAAAAATAATCTTTTTCAATAGTAGTAACAATGTCATTGACTTGCTGCTTCATACTCACTTTCAGTGATTTCAGCTCGGCTTCAACAGAAATTCGCTTGGGGTGTTTGGGACCATACCGTTGCGATAATTCATTAATTCGTCGTTCAAGCTGCTCTTCACTTCTACGCAACTGAATATAACTCGGGGTACTGGCGATTTCATGTAACTCGGCCAATTGAATAGAGCTTTTATTATTTTGAATATATTGATAAGTGACTTTTAAATCATCTGCAGTTTTTCCTGCGCGAAGTGCTGATGATGTCAATTCTGTTAATTCCGATGAAACAAGACCGGCAACACCACGCACATCAACTAGGCCTTCTTGCTCGCGATATTGTTGTAGGGCTTGCTCTGAAGATTCCAGTTTTTTACCCAACTCTTGTAATTGATCAACCAACCACTGTGAGGTTGTCTCTTTCGATGAACTGTGCACTTCATCTTGATATTGTAGGTAAGTATTGCCCACCTGATTGGCTACTTTTCGCGATAGCTCGGGTGAATATGACACGAAAGTAATTTTAACTAACTCGGTACCTAAGATCGGCGCTATAGTTAAACGCCGCTGAAACCCTGAGACAACTTGTTCTAATGAAGCCTGTGTGACAGGCTTTTCATCGGCAAAAAGAAAAGATAACTTATCGTTGTATTTACCACTGAAAAATTCTTCGTGGTGGGTTAAGTTTAATTTAGCAATAACCCGTTCAGCAAATTTACGTGAGCGCAGTAATTCATATTGAGTTAATACTTGTTCTAAACTGGCATTGGATTCATTAAATGCATCGTTAATAGATAGAGTATTTGAAGGCTTATTACTGCCAATTTGTAAGATTGCCGTGGCTGTGTAAGATGACTTTAATAATGACAAATAAAAAACCACCGCTAACGTCATTAGCAGTGTAAAAAATAGTATTTTCCATCTCCTTGACCACAATGGGGTTAAGACTTCTGTTAAAGCCACCTCATCTTGAGCAATAGCATGGTTAATGTTTTCTAGGTTATTCAAAAAAAACTTTGCTCTATTTTTATAATATCATCTGGTTTTATTTGCGTCGCGACATTTGCTTGTATCGTGACAGTTTTGCCATTAACTATCCTTGTAATTTTCCAATCTGAAGTCGATGCTCTCATTGCTAAACCCCCGGCAAGGGCGATAGCTTTATCTAAAGTTAAATCATCCTGAAAGGGGATCCCCCCTGGCCGCTTAACTTGACCGTGAATAAAAAAAGGTCGATAAACAGCAATTGACACGTTGACTTGTGGGTCAACAATATAATCACCCAAAAGACCATTGTGCACGATATTAGCTACCTGCTTAGTTGTTAAGCCAACAACTTGTATATCATTTAAAAATGGAAATGAAATGAAGCCAGTTTTATCTATTTTGACTTTAGTGGTTAAATCGGGCTCGTTGTATACGGTGATTTCAATTTGGTCGCCAGGGCCAAGCTGATAATCATTGGCACAGATAATTTGACTAAATACCAAGCAAAAAAAACAGACTAATATTCTCATTGTACATTCCTTAACCATTAAATGGTAACACGAAAACCTAAAGAAATCCCGTTTCTGTGATAACTAATCGTTGCTGGGGTGTCTTGAAAGTCAGAATAGCTGTATTTTACAAATACAGAAAACCATTGGTTTCGCTTGTATTTCAACATCATATTGGCAGTTATATAGGCCTCATCTCGTTCGGAATTTTCAAAAAAAATAGTTTCATCTCGATACTCTAAGCCAATCGTGGATTGCAGTGCCTCAGTCAAATCGTGCACTACCTCGGCTTGATATCGATCGACGATACGAAAGCTATTGGTAAGCGTGTTAGCTTCTTCAATAGTTCGCCCCGTACCGAAGGCAATCTGCGCAGTAGCCAATGGCGACCAGTCCATTTTCGCCCGCCAACTAAACGTACCTTGATCACTAAAATTCGAGGTTTTAAACTTGGCCTGTTTGTAACCGAGAAAAACTTCAACTTGGGTGATCACACTCGATTGCCACTTAAAACCAACTAAACCAGTATATTTATGTTTATCCTGGCTCGGGTTATATTTGCCCGTAACATTATCGTAAATAAAATCAGTACTAAAATAGGATTGTCCAGACATTAAGTAATCAAAACCTATTTGTATAAATTGACTTTCTTTATCTAAACTTCGAGTCTGATCTCGCCTAGTATTGAATCGTTCGTTTAATAAGCCCAGTTCAACATTTAATTTCGCTACCGAAGCTGCACTGCCATAAGAGTAACCTGTTGACAACGCATAGCTTTGTTTTTCATCGCCTTTGTTAAGGGTATTTGCCTCACCTAATGACAAACCAGTACCCCTTAATTGGGATTTTTCTTGAATATTGCCATTGATAAACCAGGATTTATTATTGGCAAATTTATATTGATGGTTTGCTTTAAAAGCAAAGTCAGTGTGATCATCTTCAGAAAATTGTTGATAACTATAGTGATCCGTATCTAACCCCAAAGTAACTAACTGACGATTAAATTGGGTTTTCATGAATAAACTTGGCGATAACTTTAATACAGAAGTGCGTTGTGGATTGTCACTTTCATGTAAAAAATTGTCGATACTGCCTACTTCGGTGCTCAGTGCTAAGCCAAATTCATTGGCTGGCGAGGATGCAACGTCTTGTTGCGCATTACCTTCAAATGCGGTCATTAAATTGAGAAAATTAACAATAACAATAATTTTAAACAAATTGAAACTAGACATAAGTATGCAGGCACTCTTCTATTGTAATACCTGCATTGCAACGCAAAATCGCACGAAAAACAAGCATTGACTGGTGATTATTATTAACAGAATAACTTATATTTGTTAAGAAACGTTACTAATATTTGTTACCAAACGTTACTTATATTGTTTATCGACAGTTGACGGTTTTTCTGAACACTGTTGTTAAAAATAATCGAATACATGACTTATAGTCGTTTAACATAGACTTTTGAGTTGCGTTGAAAGTTATATAGCTGTTTTTTCTGCTCCGGTAATTTTTCCATTGATTGTTCAACAAACCCTTGCTCTCTAAACCAATGACCACTCACCGTGGTCAATACAAATAACGACGATAACCCCTGTAATTTAGCCTCTTTTTCGACAGCCTGCATTAGGCGTTGACCGCGGTTACCGTGGCGATAATCTGGGTGAATAACCACACAAGCGACTTCGCCAGTACCTTCGGCTATGTAGGGATATAATGCTACACAGGCAATAATCACCTCTTCTTTTTTGAGGACAATAAAGCGATCAATTTCAACTTCCAGTAATTCTCGCGATCGCTTTACCAACACCCCTTCTTCTTCAAGAGGTTGAATTAAGTCTAACACCCCGCCAACGTCATCAATAACTGCCACAGCGATTTGCTCTTGGTGGTCTTTGGCGATCAGCGTACCTGCACCGTCACGAGTAAATAACTCCTGCAATAGCGCTGTGTCACTTTGATAACTTACACAGTGACAACGCTCTACACCATTTTCACCGCTTTCAATAATTGCCCTCAGTAACAGTTGTCTAACATGACAATCATTTTCATTGAGTAAGGTTTTAACGGTGCGCACACTGCAGCTTCTGATTAATTGCTGTTGTTCATCAAGTAATCCTTGATCTTTAGTGAAGGTGATTAATTTATCGGCCTTAAGCGCTATTGCTGTTTGCGCAGCAACATCTTCTAAAGCCAAATTAAATACTTCACCCGTTGGTGAATAGCCGATTGGTGACAGCAGCACTATTGAGCCGTGTTCGAGCTGCATATTTATACCCTCAGCATCGATTCTTCTCACCACACCTGTATATTTAAAATCAACTCCTGCGCGCACCCCCATTGGTTTGGCAATAACAAAGTTACCAGTACTGACCCTAATTTTTGAACCGTGCATCGGTGAATTAGTCAAGCCAGTACTCAACAGTGCTTCTATGTGTAAACGCATAGAGCCCGTCGCGTCTTTCACCGCGACTAAGGTTTGCGCATCAGTGATCCGCACATTGTTATCAATAGCCGTTTCAATACCACGCTGGGTAATGCGTTCTTCTATTTGTGGTCGAGCGCCGTGAACTACGACTAATTTAACACCAAGACTTTGCAACAGTGATATGTCATGAATAATATGGGCAAAATTTGCATGTGCTACTGCTTCACCGCCGAACATAAGTACCACAGTTTTACCGCGATGCGCATTTATGTAGGGCGCAGCATTTCTAAACCACTTAACATTATTAATATTACAATTATTATTACTATCCATTGGGTTATTACTCGATTAAATCTGAATAACTAGCACGGCAATTATTCAACAAATATTCCATGGCAACTTCATCTTCTGGATTTTTAAACGGGCTTGGCTCACTGTCTTCAATGATGTTTTCTGCCAGCGAATGCTTGTCAATTAACTTAAATCCCAAGCAAGAGAAGTATTCTGGAATATAGGTTAAGACAATAATGTGTTGTAATTCCATTTGGTGAGCAAATTCCAGTAAGTATTGGATCAGGGCACGGCCCTGTCCTTGCCGTTGAGCATTTTTTTCGATCACTAATGAGCGTATTTCCGCTAGACCGGTTTGGTATATATACAAGGATGCACAGCCAACAACTTTACCCTCAAGCTCGGCTACTACAAAGTTTTGTATGTCATGAATAATATTGTCGCGGCTACGAGGTAATATTTCACCTCTTTGCGCCCAAAAAGCTGTCAGCGAAAAAATACAATCGACATCTGACATTCGGGCTCTTCGCACTGACATAGCCGCGGCTTTTTGCGCATTCAAACGTTGCTTTACCTGTTTTAATGCTGCGTTGATTTGAGTTCTACTTGGTGAACCAAGCACTTGACCATTGAGGCTATCGTGATTACCTTGAATATCTGACAAGGCTTTTTGAACTTGATCTCTGGCGGTACCGCCAAGGGCTCCTCTTTTATCTAAGCACGATTCAATAGTTAAGTGCTGGAACACATCTTGTTCGATGCGTTTGCTAAATTTTTGCAAACTGGCCAAGGAAAATTCCTCTAGGGCATGGCCTGCCTCGATAGCAGCCAGGACTACTTCACCGACAATGTGATGAGCTTCTCGAAAGGGAATATCCTTGCTCACTAAGTAATCAGCTAACTCAGTTGCATTGGCATAGCCCTGTTGTGCAGCTGCGAGTGTTCTAGAGCGATTAACTGTTAGGCCGTCAGTAACTAATACCGCCATAGACATACACTCTTGCCAAGTATCTAAAGCGTCAAACAAACCTTCTTTGTCCTCTTGCATGTCTTTGTTATATGCCAAAGGCAAGGCCTTCATTGTCACCATCATTGCGGCTAGTGAACCGATCACCCGCCCAGCTTTGCCACGGATCAATTCACAAGCATCAGGGTTTTTCTTTTGCGGCATTAATGAAGAGCCAGAGCTAACTAGATCACTCATTTCAACAAAACCTGCTTCACCAGAATTATAAAAGATCAAATCTTCTGCAAATCTTGATAAATGCAGCATGGAAATACTGGCATTGGACAACAATTCAAGCACGTGATCACGATCCGAAACGGCATCTAAACTATTCAGGGTGGCAGTGCGAAAACCAAGTTGTTGCGCTAGTGTATTGCGATCGATGGGGTATGCGGTACCAGCAAGCGCCCCCGAGCCTAATGGTGAGGTATCAGCTCGGTATAAGGTATCTTTTAAACGACCAATATCGCGATTAAACATTTCTACATAAGCTAAACACCAATGACCAAAAGTAACCGGCTGAGCTCGCTGTAAATGCGTGTAGCCAGGAAGTACTGTATCACTTTCGCGCTCAGCAAGTTTTAACAACGCCTGCTGTAAATTAACTAACGCAAATAAAATATCTGCACCACTTTCTTTGCACCATAACTTTAAATCGGTGGCAACTTGATCGTTGCGACTTCTACCGGTATGGAGCTTTTTGCCTAAATCGCCAGTCGCCTCGATCAACTTAAGTTCAACCCAGCTGTGAATATCTTCAGCGTCTGAATTAAGGATCTGCTGAGGATCATTTTCTACCGACGTTTGCAAAGTTAACAACGCACTTTTTAAGCGAAGAAATTCGTCTTGGCTAAGCACATTAACTGTTGTTAATGCTTCCGCCCAAGCGATAGAGCCAACAATGTCTTGAACCGCCATGCGGTGATCAACAGGCAGTGAATCATTAAATTTTTTAAATTGTAGATTGGCTTTTTCTTTAAAGCGCCCACCCCATAAAGCCATAATTATTCCTCTGCTTGAGTCAGAGCGGTGATCCGACTTGATAAACTAAATAAACGAATAAAACCCTCAGCATGTTGTTGATCATAAACATCATCTGCACCAAAAGTTGCAAACGCTTCTGAATATAAACTATTAGGAGAACGACGTTGAATAACTTGTGCTGTGCCTTTGTACAATTTAACCACTACATCACCCGTTAATTTTTCCGCAAAAACCGCTGCTGAAGCCAATTGTGCTTTCGCTAATGGGGTAAACCAACGACCATCATAAATGACATGGGAAAATTCTAGCCCTATTGATTCGCGGTATTTTAGCGATTCTTTATCCAAGATAAGACTTTCCAAACCTTTATAAGCAGCCATTAACACTGTGCCTCCAGGTGTTTCATAGCAGCCTCTAGATTTCATTCCCACCAAGCGGTTTTCAACAATATCAATACGGCCAACTCCATGAGCAGCCGCCTTTTGATTGAGATATATCAGCGCGTCATAAGCAGGTGTCCCTTGTGCTTTGAAATCATTACCGTCTACCGAGACTAAATTACCCTGAGCAAAACTTAGGGTGATTTTTTCAGGCTGATCAGGCGCATCAAGGGGATCAACCGTCATTGTCCACACTTCACTTGAAGGTTCACACCAAGGGTCTTCAAGTTCACCGCCTTCATGTGAAATGTGCCAAGCATTAGCATCGCGGCTATAAATCTTAGTTAATGATGCTGAGCAAGCAATATCACGACTAGCCAAATACTCAAGTAAATCTTCCCGCGATACCATATCCCATTCACGCCATGGTGCAATCACCGTTAATTGCGGTGCTAAGGCAGCAAAACACGACTCAAAACGAACTTGATCATTGCCTTTACCGGTACATCCATGGCAAACAGCGTCAGCGCCGACTTTTAATGCCACCTCAACATGCGCCTTGGCGATAATTGGCCTTGCCATCGAAGTTCCCAATAAATACTGTCCTTCGTAAACGGCACCTGTAGTTAAAATTGGATATATATAATCTTTGACAAACGCCTCTTTTAAATCAACCACGTGACATGCCGACGCACCTGAAGCAATCGCTTTGTCTTGAATACCCAATAATTCTTCTTCACCTTGGCCGACATCAGCACAAAAGGCTATGACCTCACAGCCTGAGTAATTCTCTTTTAGCCACGGAATAATTGCCGAGGTATCGAGTCCTCCGGAATAGGCTAATACCACTTTTTTAATGTTTTTAGTTACGGTTATTGTCATCTTTTTTATCCTAAATAGGTCGATCAGCTGTGTACACTGAGAGTTGTTAAATCTGTTTATTTATTCCGCCAGAAGGCTTACTAATATTGCGTTTTGGGCCCACATTCTGTTCTCTGCTTGCTGAAACACAATAGCGAGTTCACTGTCAAAAAGGGCGGTGCTGATCTCTTGCTCCAAATGAGCGGGCTGACAATGCATTACCGCACAAGCGCCCGTTGCTTCGATCATTTGATGATTGACTTGATAAGGTGCAAATTTTTTCAAAATCTGTTCATTTTTGTGATTTTCTGCTCCCATCGACACCCAAGTATCGGTGTATATCACATCTTGTCCGCCTAACTCATCAATTGAAGAGGTAATTAGCATTTTACTGCCGGCTTGCTCGGCAAGCTCATTGGCTTTAACAAGCATAGACTGTTTTGGTTCAAACCCTGCTGGGCAAACCAAAGTAAAATCAACACCTAGTATCGCAGCCATTAACATTAATGAATTTGAAACGTTATTTCCATCACCGACATAAGCTAATTTAAGGCCACTTAAGTCAGAAAATCTTTCTTGTAAAGTAACGAAGTCAGCTAAAGCTTGGCAAGGGTGATATTGATCGCATAAAGCATTGATGACTGGCACACTTGCATGTTTAGCTAATTCTTCAATAGCACTATGTGAATACACTCTAGCGACAATGGCATCGGCATAACAAGAAAGGTTTTTTGCATAATCTCTAACTCTCTCCCGCTCGCCCAACTTGCCGTTTTGTTGACCTAAATAAAGTGCATGTCCGCCCAGTTTTGCTATTCCCATATCAAAACTGACATGGGTCCTTAACGAGGGTTTTTCAAAAATCATCGCTACTGACTTGCCGGCCAGTGCTAGCTGATAATTTTTCGGTGATTTTTTGATGGCTAACGCCAATTCAATTAACGATTGAATTTGTGCTTTGCACAGCTGATCATCAGCTAAATAGTGGCCAAGTGTATCTGTGGTTATCGTCATAATTTTTCCAACAAAGTGGTTCATATAAAGTCGTTAATACAAAGGTGATTAACATGATTTTGGTTGAATGCGAGTGCCAATATTCTCACCGTTAAGCAAATTGATAATTTGGTTGGGAGACTGCCAACTGGCAACCGCGATACTTCGTCGTAATTGATTAGCGGCAGCAAAGGCCGCTTTTACTTTGGCAGTCATACCACCAGTAATAATACCTTGTTCGATAAGTTGTGATGCTTTTCGGCTATCAAGTGAATCAAGGTAGTTGCCTTGACCATCCTTGACGCCATTGACATCAGTCAATAGCAGTAAATTGGCGTTTAACAACTGACAGATAACAACGGCAGCGTCGTCGGCATTAACGTTAACTAACTGGCCGTTGGCAAGTGAGCCAATGGAAGAGATCACCGGTAAAAATTTATTTTTTAAAAGCATATCAAGTAATTGACTATCGCTTGCTGAGGGTATGCCGACCATACCCAAATCTTGATCATCGAGCTGGCAATTGACCATTTGTCCATCTGATAGAGATAACCCCACTGCGGGTAATTGCATTCGCGATGCTTTAGCAATAATCGTTTTATTGATATTTCCAGCTAAAGCGCCTGATATTATTGGCATGTGTTTCGCTGGCGTAACACGTATCCCGTTTTTTTTCTCAGTAATATAGCCAGCTTGCTGTAACATATCATCAACTATACAACCACCACCATGCACTACTACTACGGGCTGATTTTCTAAAGATGCCAACACCGCAAGCAGAGAATCAAGCACTTGAGTTTGCTCAAAAATAGCTCCTCCAATTTTGATCACTAGAGGTCTAGTCAAGCCGTTTAATGCGGTTGCGTTACTCATATCACCGCCTTATTATTTATTTGTGGTAGCACAGCGTATTCACTGGGTAATCCTAAAGAAATATTCATACATTGCACCGCTTGTGCTGCGGCTCCTTTGAGCAGGTTATCGATGGCACAGCTGACTACCACTATGTGCTTGTCACTGTCTACTTGCCAATGAATATCGGCAAAAGGAGTATTGGCAACGTGAGCAATTTCAGGCCAAGTATTCACAAGACGAATTAATGGCTGATGTTGGTAAGCATCGATAAAGGCCTGATCAATTTGCTCGGCCGTAACCTGTGGATTTATCGGTAATGTTATTGTCACTAATAACCCTCTTTTATAAGGGGCAATATGCGGATTAAAAATAACTTGAGTATTGGCTTCTTGACTAATTTCTGGTTGATGTCTGTGTTGTAAAATATTGTACGGCTTTAAACTGACTTCACAAAAACTGGTTGATAAATTAGCTTTCCTACCTGCTCCACTGGTGCCACTGATGCCATTAACGACCACTAAGCCGTCGTTACAGTGATAATCATGTGTGGTGATCGGCTTTAATGCCAATAAACTCGCTGTAGGGTAGCAACCTGGCACCGCAATAATCTGCGCAGCACCAATGTCTTCATATTGCCACTCAGCCAAACCGTATACTGCCTGCGCAAGTGCTTCAGGCTGAGGGTGTTCAAAGCCATAAAAATCAGGATAGTCAGTACTTTGTTTTAGGCGAAAGCCGCCAGATAAATCAAACACCAAAATACCTTCATTGACAAAAGCTTGGGCCCACTGAGCGCTAAATTCATGAGGTGTTGCAAAAAACACCACATCTAATTGTGCACTATTTTGTTTAAACCATTGAGCAGAAAATGGGTTTAGAGGTAAATCGCATACAGATAAATATTTTGGGTGTAATTGCGAAAAAGTCAGTCCTTGCGACGGACTATTCTCTGAAACCAACAAAGAATGTATAAAAATTTTATCATGTGCACAAAGCAGAGCGATGAGTTCTGCCCCAACATATCCACTTGCACCAACCACAGCCACGTTCATAACTTACTACCTTGCAATTCTATTCATATTTTTCATCGAAAGGTTAATATCATCAACCTTACATTTAGGTATTAAAAATACTAACCAAAATGAGGGTAATAACTATATACCCCCTTGTTAAAGTACAATACTTACACTAGAATGAGAAAATAACACAACATAGGTAGATATGCAATTTATTTGCATATCTACCCTTAAAATAAAATACATGTGAGTTTTATGACTAATTTACCTAGCTTTTCTGACGCCCTAAAACAACTTATTGCAAGTCCTTCGATTAGTTCCAGTCAACCTCATTGGGATCATGGTAATCACGATATTATCCAATTGCTGGCCTCTTGGTTTGAATCACTTGGTTTTACTATAGATATACAATTGGTGCCGCACACACGCAATAAATACAATTTACTCGCCAAGCTTGGTAAAGGGGAAGGTGGTTTATTACTTGCTGGCCATAGTGATACCGTGCCATTTGATCAGAAACGCTGGCAGTCTGATCCATTAACCGTTATCGATACAGACGACAGATTTTACGGATTGGGTACTTGTGATATGAAAGGCTTCTTTGCCTTTATATTAGACGCTTGTCGCAACATCAGCGCAAAACAGCTAAGCAAACCTTTATACGTTTTAGCTACAGCAGATGAAGAAACTACCATGGCTGGAGCTCGTTTCTTTTCTCAACAAAACACCATAAAACCGGATATGGCGATCATTGGTGAGCCGACTAATTTAGTTCCGGTGATCATGCACAAAGGGCACATGTCACATCGCATTCAAGTCAAAGGACAATCTGGACATTCGAGTAAACCCAGTTTAGGTGTGAACGCCATTGAAATTATGAGCCAAGTGATTGCAAATTTACTTACGTTAAAGGATAAAATGGCAAAAAATTATATAAATCATTCATTTGATGTACCTACGCCGACCCTAAATTTAGGAGCGATACAAGGTGGAGATAATGCTAATCGCATCTGTGGTCATTGCCAATTAGATATTGATATGCGCTCATTACCTGGCATGAATGACTGCGAATTAGTGCAATTACTTGCCGATACCCTAGCTCCATTAGCTGAGAAATATCCAGAGCGAATAAGTTTTGATGAATTACATCCAAGTTCACCTAGTTTTGCCGAAAAGACATCCAGTGATCTGGTTAGTTTTGCAGAAAAGATAAGTGAACATCATTGTTGTGCGGTTAATTATGCTACTGAGGCACCGTATATTCAGCAATTAGGTTGTCAAACCATTGTTTTAGGGCCTGGTTCTATTGACCAAGCACATCAGCCTAATGAATATTTAGCCCACAGTGAAATAAACAAGACTCAACAGATCTTAACGCAAATGATCCACCGATATTGTTTTTAACCATATGCTATGCAGTAGCTGTTGCTTGACCACATGCTAGCCTTGCATTATTGAGGGCCATTTTAATTAAAAAGAAGCTTGTCAATAGCACACTTAATTTCGCCATTGCTCAATTTAATTTATCCCATAATTTTTGATTAGTTTTCATTGAAAAATAATCATAAGCATGCCAAAACCTCGGCATTAAATCTAAGGGCTTCCTCTCCTCATAGTTAGACGATAACGATGCGAGTATTTCATTGAGTCTCTCTTTACTCAATGATGAGAAATGCCGCGCTATCTCAACATAGTGTAAGTTAGCATTCTTACTGATCACAATATCTTGCCCGTGAGAAATAAACTTTAAACTGCGCGTTGCTGTGCGGCAAATGGGTTGACTAACGTCACTTGGATACAGTTGGGTAACAATAGCATATTCATAATGATCGCGGTTATAACCATGATCATCTTTAGGAATATAAGTAATACCGTAGCCCATAGGAAAATCACCGGTTATTTGATGCAAAGCTTCGACTACCTTAGTGCAACAAATTCCTCGTTCTGCATTTTGATAAAGTGCATTAAATACCTTAGGTAATAAGGTGTAATTATAATTAGTCTTAGTAGATAAAATAATTGAACTATATATTTGTGGGACTTTTAATACATTGCCAATTCCTTGTTTTGGCGCCACAGCAGCCTTTAATATCGATTTGACAAACAATAATTTTTTTTGTTCTGTGGTATTAAAAATATCGCGTTCAACTCTTGAATTACCGCGATAAGTTGGTGTTGCCAGACCTTCAGTCAGCAATTTTAAGGTGGAGCGATAATTAATCTGTAACAGGGCTTTGCGATCTTCTACTGTGAGGGTACGAAACTGATCTAGGGAACCATCTGGTCCACAAACAATACGCTGAGCGTCGGGGTGAAAATGACCAATATCTTGCAGTAATGCCGCCATGACTAAGGGCACCTTAACATGTTCAACAAAAGCCTGATATCCTTGGGTATCTTCGACCTGAAACTTTTTAAAATCAGCTCCACTTCTGTTTTTACAAAAACCAGCAATATATGAAACCTTAGTAATTGGATTGCCATCGATGCATAATTTGTCCAACAAGCGCAAAGCTAACACCGCTTTATACATAGGTTTACTTACTTGATGACATTCAGCTATTGACGAGTTTTCTGTGGGGATAAGTAATTGAATGGTACCAAGCAACTTTGCTGACTTGCGATTAGTCTCGCTAAAATTATTGCCTTCACAGAGTTCAATAATTTGCCAGCATATTGCCGAGATAAACTGATGCCGCTGATCATTTTCTTCCGCTAGACTGACCTTAAACTGCTTAATTTGCTTGTTTAACTGCTCGATTTTACTGGGGTTTTTGTCTTTGTTTGGCAAGCAACCAAGTTCTGCAAGCTGTCTGTCTAAATCATCTAGTTTATGTTGATGATAAGGCTCATTTTCATAAAAACTTATGGCCTGCTGAAGTAATGAATTTTTTAAAACACCGCGATGATAGCTTTTTTCTAAAATAGCTTTAACTTGATTGGTGTAATGAGTGTTGCTGTCAATAATAGTAGCCATAAGTATGATCAGCTAAGCAAGGTCAATGACTCTACCAAAATTAAATACAATTGTTTGAAAATGTATAAGTCGTCATTAACAACAACGTGGTGTAACGCGAATAAATAGCGATAAAAATCATCCTCGCTAAAAATTCACATCATTTGCTTGCTTAAGCCTAATTAATTCCTTTTAGTTTTACCTGTGTTTGCCGAGTAATTAATTGTTGGCAAATATTTACCAGATCAGAGTGCAAACCGCCGGCAGTTACATCTCTTCCAGCGCCTGGCCCTCTGATAATTAAAGGGGTATCCCGATACCAATCACTTTTGATTTGAAATATATTATCCCCGGGGGATAAATTAGCAAACGCATGATTATCTGGCAAGCTTTCTAAACTCACTTTTGCTGAAATTTCGTTACTATTCAATGAAAATCTAGCTATGTAGCGGATACAACTGCGGTTACTTTTAGCATGCTGATATGCATCGGCAAAATATTGATCTAATTGTGAAGCTTGCCCTAAAAAAGCATCAGTGGCTATGGTTTGTAACGACTCAGGGACTAAATCTTGACAATCGATATCGTCAAGGGAAAGGTTAAAACCGGCTAGACGTGCTAAAATCAGCAACTTGCGTTGTACATCACGACCAGATAAGTCTTCACGTGGATCCGGTTCAGTAATACCCTGTGACAATGCTTCTAATAGCAAGGTTGAAAAAGGAACACTGTTGTCATAACAGGTAAATAACCAAGAAAGTGTGCCCGAAAAAATACCTGATATTTCTCGAATGTTATCACCTGAATTCAATAAATCTTGAATGGTATAGTTAATAGGCAAGCCAGCACCAACCGTTGTATTACCTAACCATAAGCTATTGTTTTTCTTGGCAGTATCTAACAATTTTTGATAATGAGCTGTCGAAGACGAAGCAGCCCATTTATTGGCGCCAATCACGTGTATGCCCTGTGCAAAAAAATCTTGATATAAAAGACTAAAATGTTCACTAGGGGTGTTATCCACAACAATAAGTTCATCGTAAGGATGATTGGCTAGCCAAGAAAGTAACATCTTTTTATCATAGGCTTGTGCGTTGGTTTGGTATTGTTTAATTGCCTTATTCACGTCAATACCATCGGTATTAATCAAGGCTTTTTTTGAGGTCACTAGCCCAACTAGATGTACATTTTCTAATACCGAGACTCGACTCAATTGTTCGGGTAACAATGTCAGAAAGCGCTCGCCAATATTACCCATACCAGCGACAACTAAACCAATATGCCGTGCATCTTTAGTCATGTCATGGTGAACACTATTTAATAATTCACTAGTACAATGTTGTGCTAAAACAGCAATTAAACTGTGCTCATTGCTTGAATTAACCATCTCAAGTACTTGGTTGTGCTTTAATGATCTGGAAAAGCGCGCTTTTACATTGCCATGCCTTGCAACGTGATGGCCTACTGTAGCGATAATTGAAACTGGTGTGAAAGACACTTGTGTAGCATGACACGCTATACTTTGACTCAATGCTTTTTGCTGATCTTGATGAATAACAATAAATCCCTTAACACCATCAAAACAAATCGCTGAAAATTCGTCGACAATCCCCTGACCAAGTTCTCCGATAAAACTTTCCGAGCGAACCAATAGTAAGTCATTTAAATAAGTGACGGATAATTCTTGTTTGGCTATTTGACCAAAAGACCCTATTTCTGTCCCACTAATACTTGGCGCAAAGCTACTTGCAACATGAAGGTGTGTACTGTGTTCGGTTAAAGGTAATAAGGTTTTTGCGTGCAATACTGGATTACCCAAACGTCCTAGCTCTCTTGCCACACCATTAGGCAAGCGATGTAATTTTCTCGCTGATGGCACGATCCGCGGATCAGCACTGTATATACCATCGACATCAGTCCATAAAATAACGTTACTCGCCCCTAACAACGAGGCCATAATAGTCGCCGAATAATCACTGCCGTTTCGTCCAAGAGTACGGGTGTTGTTTTCGACATCACGACAAATATAACCAGTAACCACAGCCAACTTTCCTGGAGTAATTTGTTTATTTAATCGCGATTTACTCTCTCGGTACATCACTTGGCATTGTCTTTCATTGTCGATCAACAAAAACTGTCGAGCATCGATACAACAGCTTGGGCATACTCGTTCACTTAATACCGCAGATAGCAATCTTGCCGACCACAATTCACCAAAAGCTAAAATATTATTTTGGTGGTAGGGTAAATCTTCGGTTAACCACAATGATATTTGTGCAATATCGTGCGTTAATAATTTGACTAGGAGACTTGCATTACTTTCATTTAATAAAGCTTGGATCAATGATTGCTGATTTTCTTGTAATTTGGTTAAGGCAGAGACCAGTAGTTGGCCTTCATTTTCAACCTGACGAACTATGTTAAATAACGCATCTGTGGTATTGCCATTAGCAGAGACGACAATAACATCAGTCAGCTGGCAATGAGATTGGATGATTTCCACCACGCGTTCTATACATTGTGCTGAAGCTAAACTACTACCACCAAATTTATGCACTCTGACAGCATGCTTGATCAGTTGATTTTGCTCTGCACATAATATTTGTTCATTACTTGTTGCTTGCATTTCGTTGTTACCATGTCATGTCGATACTAGGATCGGTTAACCTTTCATTTTTACAAATTTGTTGTGCCGAAAAAACAGGTTTTGAAGCTCCCTGCTAGTATGTTTACTTGTCGCAAGTAGCCATCAAGTCAGCAATATACCGTTTTGTTTATAGCAATCCTGTTGTTTAGGCTTAAAACAGAGGCAGTTGTGAAACTTTAACCGCTCTTGTGCTGTTTATCACTCATGTAGCGATTGGCTGGCCGCTAGCCCTTTATCTAAATCAGCTAATATATCATCTATGTGTTCAATACCAACTGATAACCTTATCAAAGATTGAGTAATACCAGCGGCTCGCTGGGCTGCTATGTCCATACCAGCATGAGTCATGGTGGAAGGGTGACTGATCAGACTTTCCACCCCTCCCAGAGATTGTGCTAAGGTAAATAACTTAAGATGTGCAAATAAGGCTCTGACTGCATTTTCACCACCTTTGACTTCAAAACTTATCATAGCGCCAAATGCACTTTGCTGTTTTTTAGCAATTTCATGTCCGGGATGTTCTGTTAGCCCTGGATAGTATACCTTTTCAATCGCTTGATGCGCGGCTAAATACACCGCCACTTTATTGGTGTTTTGTTGATGTTGTTGCATCCTAATAGGAAGGGTTTTCAAGCCCCGCAAGGCTAAATAGCTATCGAATGCTGATCCAGTAATGCCTATGCAATTTGCCCACCAAGCCAATTCTTCTCCGAGTGCTTGGCTTTTAGTAACTAAAACCCCACCAACTACATCACTGTGCCCATTGATATATTTAGTGGTTGAGTGAAACACAATATCAGCTCCGAGTAACAATGGCTGTTGCAGTATAGGTGACAAAAAAGTATTGTCTACGGCCACTAGGGCACCTACCTCATGGCTAGCTTTAGTAACGCTGGCAATATCTACTACTCTTAGTAATGGGTTACTTGGTGTCTCAATCAACACTACTTTAGGTCGACAACTCAGCGCTTTGTCTAAGGCATCATGGTCATTTTGATCAACCACAATCACTTTGAACAGACCTCTATCCGCCAAATGTGTAAACAATCGATAACTACCCCCATAGCAATCATGTGGGATGACTATAGTATCGCCAACAGCCAAAAGTTGACATAACAAATGTACTGCAGACATGCCTGTACTGGTGACAATACCTATAGCTCCTTGCTCTAACTTAGCCACAGCTTGAGCAAAGGTATTGCGCGTTGGATTACCTGTACGAGAATAATCAAACTCACGTTTATCGTTGAAGGCCTTCAATGAGTATGTACTTGATAAATGAATTGGTGCTACAACTGCACCGTGATGTTTATCACTGTTTATACCGGCTCTCACTGCTATAGTAGAAATATTTTCTTGAGTCATAGTGCTGAAACCACAAATTAGATGTATGGACGTCTATAACTCTAAACACTTTGTAGAACAGGGTCAAGTACTTTAGACTTCTAAACTTCTACACATTCGTTATTGACTCATTGCTCACAAGGAGTAAAATCTATGCATGTTTAACACAGGGTTGTTATCCTGTGCCAAAAATCAAACAACTGGGTATAGCTTACGCATAACGTCACTTAGTGCAGATCTATAGTTAAGGTTAAGATGATCAACATGACGATAATTGTAACGAGACAATTAGCTCTAATAACACCCTAAGATCAGTTTAAAATAATAACAAAAGAGGTAACTCCATGGCGAAATGGAATGGCGAGTATTTAAACCCTTATGCCGAGCACGGCAAAAAAAGTGAACAAGTAAAAAAAATTACTGTATCTATCCCATTGAGAGTACTTAAAGTGCTTACCGATGAACGGACAAGACGGCAAGTCAATAACTTGCGTCACGCCACGAACAGTGAATTGTTATGTGAGGCTTTTTTACACGCCTTTACTGGACAACCTTTACCTAATGACCAAGATTTATCAAAAGAAAACACTCAGCGCTTACCTGAAAGTGTAAGGGTCGCCCTTGAAGAACAGGGAATAACTGACTTCAGTCAATACCAAGATGAGGATTAGTGGGTATTGATATTGTGCTGCACAAACTAAATGAAAGTCTGTTTACCATTGTGTAAACAGACCACCCAGAATCCTGATGATGATTTGCTAACAATATACCTGGCAAAATCAACTTACTGATGTTTACTTGGCCTGAGTAAGTTGTCATCGGCGATATTTTCTAGCATATAATTATCGGCCATTGGCAGCGCCGCCACACCGGATTGGACAGCGGCTAGTGCAACGGCCTTGGCAACACGAGCACACAAACGTGAATCCATAGGTTTAGGAATAATGTATTCTTTGCCAAACTGCAACATTTCCTCGCCACTTGCCGCTAATACTTCTGCTGTTACCGTTTCTTTAGCGAGTGCAGTAATGGCTTTGACCGCAGCAATTTTCATTTCATCATTAATTTTCCTTGCCCGTACATCCAAAGCCCCTCGAAAAATAAAAGGAAAGCAGAGCACATTATTGACTTGATTGGGGTAATCAGAACGTCCGGTAGCAATAATAACATCTTTGCGAGCAGCGAGGGCTAGTTCAGGCTTAATTTCCGGATCTGGGTTAGAGCAAGCAAATATGATCGGCTTGTACGCCATTAGCTTCACTTGCTCTACTGACAATAAATTTGCCCCAGACACACCGACAAAAACATCTGCACCATCAATTACCTGATCTAATGTGCGTTTATCGGTATTGTTGGCAAACAGTTTCTTATAATCATTTAAATCATCACGACGACTGTGAATAACACCTTTGGTATCCAACATATAGATTTTTTCACGCTGAGCGCCACACTTGATCAACAATTCCATACATGCAATAGCCGCAGCACCTGCACCCATACAGACAATTTTAGCCTCATGCAATTGTTTGCCTTGAATTTCCAGCGCATTGATCATCCCAGCCACAGTAACAATAGCTGTGCCGTGCTGATCATCGTGGAATACTGGGACTTTGCATCGTTCAATTAATGCTTTTTCTATAACAAAACATTCAGGTGCCTTAATATCCTCTAAATTTATACCACCAAAACTGTCAGCAATATTGGCAACGGTATTAATAAACTCCTCAACAGTTTTGTGTTTAACTTCAATATCAAAGCAATTAATATCGGCAAAACGTTTAAATAACAGTGCCTTGCCTTCCATCACTGGCTTTGACGCCATTGGCCCTAAATTGCCTAACCCTAAAATAGCCGTGCCATTGGTGATAACCGCTACTGTATTTCCCTTACCCGTATATTTATAAACATTGTCAGGGTTGGCAGCAATTTCTCTGACTGGTTCAGCAACACCTGGGCTATATGCTAAAGATAAATCTTCGCTGGTTTCAGCTGGTTTGCTAAGCTCAACACTTATTTTTCCAGGGATCGGGTGGGCGTGGTAGTCTAGGGCTTGTTGTCTTATATCAGTCATAGGTATTCCTCAATACACGGGTTGTGATCGGTGGCTTTTTGATCAGCAAATCAATAATTCTTATACCTAAAGGGTATTTCATTTGTATTAGGTCAACCAATAGGATTTTAATATAAGATTTAGCTACACATACTAAAAAATATAGCGTTAAGCTATTGACATGTCATATCAATAATATGAATTTTCGTTATAATTATTCAGTTAGCAATGTAAAATATCGCTTTCAGTAATTATTTTTAACGTAATCTATAAAATATAAACTTTATGGTCTTTAGAGGTTTTTTTGTTAAGATTAAAAAAATTTTAGAACCTGTTTGCAACAAGCCAGTAAACAATAGTTACGTAAAAATGATACAATATTGAGCACATAAAAAAACCAGCATTTACGCTGGTTTTTTTTAATAAGTACGAGTTAAAAATCAATCTGAAAATGGATTGTCTAAAATGATAGTTTCATTCCTATCGGGTCCAGTTGAAATAATATCAACAGGTACGCCGGTTATATCTTCGATTCGCTTTATGTAGGCAATGGCATTAGCAGGTAACTCTTCAACACAGGTAGCACCGAAGGTTTTCTCTGACCAACCAGGTAGCGTTTCGTATACGGGAGTGACTTGCTCATAACCCTCTGCAGCAGTGGGTGGTACTTTAACAATTTCACCTGTCGAATTTTGATAGCCGATACAAATTTTTAATTGTTCTAAGCCATCAAGTACATCTAATTTAGTCAGACAAAACCCTGACACACTATTGACTTGCACCGCTCTGTGCATAGCAACAGCATCAAACCAACCACAACGACGCTCACGCCCAGTGGTAGCTCCAAACTCATGGCCAACAGTGCCTAAGTGATGACCAATGTCATCATTTAATTCTGTCGGAAATGGGCCAGAACCAACCCGTGTGGTATAGGCTTTGGTGATACCTAATACATAATCAATGTGACAAGGGCCAAAGCCACAGCCAGTAGAAACACCACCGGCAGTGGTATTTGAAGAAGTGACATAAGGGTAGGTACCGTGATCAATATCAAGTAGAGTACCTTGTGCCCCTTCGAACATTATCTTTTCACCGTTTAAGCGCGCACGGTCAAGTAGTTCGGCAATATCAGCCACCATGCCAATGATCACTTCACGCATTTCTAATGCTTCAGCTAGAACGTCATCATAGCTAACCGCGTCAACCTGATAGTAATGAGTCAAAGCAAAATTATGATATTCCATAATTTCTTTCAATTTAAGCGCAAATGTTTCAGCGTTAAATAAATCGCCAACGCGTAAACCACGACGGGCGACTTTATCTTCGTAGGCAGGACCAATACCACGACCTGTGGTACCAATAGCTTTATTGCCTCTCGCTTTTTCACGAGCTAAATCTAGAGCATTGTGATAAGGAAGAATGAGTGGACAAGCATCACTGATCAAAAGACGTTGACGAACTGGAACGCCACGCGCTTCCAACATTTTAATTTCAGTCATTAATGCTTTAGGACAAAGCACCACGCCATTGCCGATCAAGCATTTTACATTATCGCGCAAAACCCCAGATGGAATAAGGTGTAAAACAGTTTTTTCACCGTTTATCACCAGTGTATGACCAGCGTTGTGTCCGCCTTGGTAGCGCACTACATATTTAGCTGTATCTGTCAGTAGATCAACTACTTTACCCTTGCCTTCATCACCCCATTGAGTGCCAAGAACTACAACGTTTTTACCCATGTTCACATATTGGTAAGAAAATTAGGCGGGGATTCTATCAAATTAATATATCTAGTCCAAGCACTTATTGCTGCTTTTTTAACTGATTATTAAAATAAACAATAAAGATAACCACTTAACAAGCACTGCCGACACTGGCTAAAGACAAAAGCTTTGCAAAATATACTCAACTCTCTTGTTAGATAATCAAAATAAGCCAACCAATCAATAACCCTTATACTATCAAGCACAATATACCTATACCAAGGCAGCAAATTGTCAGTCCAATAGTGCGGATGTTTTGCACTGGTTCATTTGCTAACTTGGTCATATAATTACGCCATTTATTGGGGAAAAGTGCGGGTATTAATCCTTCTATGATCAACGCAATGGCAAGTGCGGTCAGTAGTAGTGTTATTGACATGTTTTTCCTCACAGTTAAAGCGACTATTGCTGACTAAACAAGACTATCAATGAGCAACTAATCAAATACAGTAACAATAAAAAAGCCATGACTAGGTCACGGCTTGTTATTATTGCTTAATGCAAAGTTAAAAACTATTAATTAATATTTAATGATTAATCACTACTTTTTGTTTATATCGCTTGTTGCCATGAAATTAAAAAAGTCATTATCAGGTTTGAGTACCATAATGTCATTTTTGTTGTTAAAACTGTTTTCATAAGCTTCTAAACTACGAAAAAACGCATAAAATTCAGAATCTTGATTATAGCTATCGGCATATACTTTAGCAGCAATTGCGTCGCCTTCACCGCGAATTTCAAAGGCATTTTTTTGCGCTGTGGCCAGCATTACCGTGACTTTGGCGTCAATAGTTGCGCGAATAATTTCAGCTTGCTCTTGCCCTTCTGATCTGTGTTCTTTAGCGACAGCAATTCGCTCAGCTCGCATCCGATCGTAAATTGAATTACTCACTTCAGTAGGTAAATTTATGGCTTTAATGCGAACATCAATCACTTCAATACCTAAATCTTCTCTACTGCTGGCAGCACTCTCAAGTGCTTTTGCCATAATAGCTGAACGATCACCCGATACGATTTCTTTAATGGTACGCGTACCAAATTCGGTACGTAAACCGTTGTTCACTTTCTGTTTCAATAATGCTCGAGCATTGTCGATAGAGCCAGAAGTACGCAAGTAGTAAGTTGAAAAATCAACAATTTTCCATTTGACAAATGAATCTACCATTAAGTCTTTTTTCTCAGCGGTAACAAAACGATCGGGTGCTTCATCAAGAGTTTGTATCCGCGCATCAATTTTCTTCACTGATTCAATCAGCGGTATTTTAAATTGCAAACCCGGTTGATATACCCTCATTTCTCCAGTATCGCCGTCACGCTTAATTTTAGAAAACTGAAAAACAATACCGCGTTGACCTTCAAAGACCACAAAAACACAGGAAACTGCCAGTAAGCATAAAACAGCAAAAAGTACTAAAATAAAATTTTTCATTGCTTAGTTTCTCCCATTATCAACAAAGCGATCGGCACGACCCGCAACTGATGGCTGCGAACTGCTCATATTGGGGTTATTGGAACTGTTTACAGGGTTAACTGCACTGCGTTGTGGAGTCATTTGTTGTTGGATCATTTTGTCCAGTGGCAAGTACATCATATTGTTACCTCCCTCAACATCAACCATAACTTTACTGGTATTACTGTAAACTTTTTGCATACTGGCTAAGTACATCCGACTCCGAGTAACTTCTGGTGCAGCTTGGTATTCAGGCAATAGTTTATTAAAGCGAGCCACTTCACCCTGCGCATCCAAAACAGTTTGTTCTTTGTAAGCAAGGGCTTCTTGTTCCATGCGTTTTACTCGGCCTCGGGCTCTAGGCTCTATACTGCGCTGATATGCTTCGGCTTCACGAATATACCTGATCTCATCTTCTTGTGCGGCAATGGCATCATCAAATGCATCTTTAACTTCTTCCGGAGGACGCGCATCTTTAAAGTTGACATCAACAATAATTAAACCCAAGTTATAGGGAGCAATTATCTTCTCAAGTTCTTGCCAAACAGATTGTCGAATTTGCTCGCGACCACTGGTCAGTATGTCATCCATATTAGAATGCCCCACCACATAGCGCAGCGCACTATCAAGAGATTGACTTAAGCTGTCATCGGCATTGGTAACACTAAATACAAAATTACGAGGATCCACCACTCGGTATTGAATTTGCATTTCAACGCGAACCACATTTTCATCTTGAGTTAACATAAAACCTGCAGCCGGCAAGTCTCTCGTGGTTTGCACATCAACAGGAATGATGCGTTCTGCAAATGTCCACTTCCAGCTAAGGCCTGGCTCTACAGTACCAGCATATTGACCAAAGCGCAGCACAATGCCTTGTTCGGCTTCTTTGATAGTATAAAAGCCGCTAAACGCATAGACTAAAACAGCCACTATTAAGGCTAAACTCATCCCAACCGATGAAAAGCTTTTTCCGCCACCTGTTCCTGATGATTTACCGCCAAAAATACCGCCAAACTTATTGCCTAAGTCTTTAAATATATCATCTAAATCAGGTGGTCCTTGATTTTTTTCGCCTTTATTTTTCCAGGGATCTTTATCGTCTTTCCCCGGTTCATTCCAAGCCATGCTACTCTCCGCTATTTAATGTAAATAAAACACAACCTATTAACGTCTTTGAAAATAGATACCGCTAATATATCAGTCTGTTAATGTTCAATAAAGCGTTCTATGTTCGCTTTATCCTGTTTTAAGAGTCGATTCCAGTCTTCAATGGGCATTTTCACCTGTAAAACACAATTACCCTGTTCATCATAACGCTCGGTATCAATACAATTTAACTGATACAAGGTACTGCGTAACTTCCCACAACCGGGTGCAATTTTCAAACAATGCTTAACAATAGTTCTGCCTAATCGCTCGCGTAATGCTTGATACAATAAATCAATGCCTATACCACGCTGTGCCGATAACCAAACTCGAATAGCTAACCCAGTGCTATCGCGATCAATACGCGGTTCAATATCATCTAAACAATCTATCTTGTTGCAAACCAACAGTTGAGGTACATCACCAGCTTCGATTTCTTCTAAAACCGCTTCTACTTGCTGTATATTTTCACTGCGCCTATCATCAGCAATATCGATAACATGTAAGAGTAATTGCGCCTCACGTGTTTCAGTTAACGTTGCTTTAAAAGCTGCCACCAAATCGTGGGGTAGATGACGAATAAAACCAACTGTATCGGCTAAAATAACCCTGCCTGTGTCTTCAACTTCTATTTTGCGAAGTGTCGGATCGAGTGTAGCGAATAGCTGATCAGCGGCGTATACATCGGCATTTGTTAAACGATTAAACAAACTAGATTTGCCGGCGTTGGTGTAGCCGACTAAAGAAACTGTTGGCAACTCTGCTCTATTGCGTGCTCGTCTACTTTGTTGGCGTTGTTTCTCTACCTTTTGTAAACGTTTACGTATGCTGATCATACGCTCGCGTAACAGCCTTCGATCAGTTTCCAACTGAGTTTCACCTGGCCCACGTAAGCCAATACCGCCCTTTTGTCGCTCAAGGTGAGTCCAGCCTCTGATCAAACGAGTACTCATATGACGAAGTTGTGCCAACTCTACCTGCAATTTACCCTCATGAGTCCGCGCTCGTTGCGCAAAAATATCGAGTATAAGGGTTGTGCGATCAACTACTCGGCACTTAGCCAAAGTTTCAATATTTTTCTCTTGAGATGGCGACAAACTGTGATTAAACAAAATAACGTTAGCATCAACGCTTTGCACTGCTTGCGCTATTTCTTCAGCTTTACCACTACCAACAAAATATTTAGTATGAGGTGTGTTGCGTTTGCCCGTTACAACAGAAAGTGACTCTATACCTGCTGAGCTGACAAGCATCTCAAATTCTTGTAGGTCTTCACAGGCATTTTCGTCTGAAAAATCTATATGTACAAGCACTGCTTGCTCACCTGCTTGATAACGATCAAACAAATGGCAAGCCTCTGATAATACTAACTAACCACATTAATCTTGTGAGCTCTGATCAATGTCTGTTTGATTTTGTGGTACTGCGGTGTTTACAGCTCTTGATGGAACCACTGTGGAAATAGCGTGTTTATATACCATTTGGCTAACGGTATTTTTTAAGAGAATGACGAACTGATCAAATGATTCCACTTGTCCTTGTAATTTAATGCCATTGACTAGATAGATTGCTACTGGAATGCGATCACGACGTAACGCATTCAAAAATGGGTCTTGTAAAGATTGCCCCTTTGCCATTTTTTGGCCCCTTTTGTTATTTTTTATAAAATTTAGGTTACTGTTTACTATAACCACTGTATCTTTTTTTATTAATAAAACTAACTATTTACTTTTTTCTAAATCTAATTATACATCAATGTTTAAACTTTGCTTACTGAGGATAATATATGTTGTAAATTATTATCAGCAGTCATGTCTAAACTTTGTATATTTGGCCAATTTCTCAACCAAGTTAGCTGCCGCTTAGCCAGTTGACGAGTTGCACATACGCCTTTAAAAATCATTTCTTGATGAGAAAAATCACCGTTTAAATATTGCCACATTTGCCGGTAGCCAACACAGCGTATTGAGGGTAAGTTTTCATGTAAATCGGCGCGTTTCCTTAACTCAATAACTTCTTGTTCAAAGCCCTGTTGGATCATTTGTTGAAAGCGCCAAGCAATTCTTTCATGTAAATCGGCGCGCTTTTCTGGCATAAGCGCAAATTGCAACACATCACCGGTCAAACAAACGCCCTTACTGACAATTAATTCTGATAAACTGGTTCCTGTTAATCGATATACCTCAATTGCTCGGGTTAAACGCTGTCTATCGTTACAATGAATGCGCGCAGCCGATTTAGGGTCAAAATCTGACAACTGTTGGTGCAATCTTTGCCAGCCCAACTGTTGCGCCTGTTGTTCAATTTCTGCTCTAACTTGCGCATCTGCTTCAGGTAATTGTGATATACCATCGATAAGACTTTTAAAATACATCATAGTTCCACCAACTAAAAGTGGAATCCGTTTATTTGCTCTGATCTTGGCAATTTCAGTCAATGCATCACTACAAAACTCTGCAGCAGAATAACTTTCATTAGCATCTTTAATATCAATTAAACGATGAGGATATTTATGCAGCTCTTCCATAGATGGTTTAGCAGTACCTATGTCCATATCTCGATATATAAGCGCTGAATCAACACTAATAATATCACAAGGAAGTGTATCGTGAAGCGCCATCGCCAATGCTGTTTTCCCAGAGGCGGTTGGTCCCATTAAACAAATAACCGGCGGTAATGAGGACTTTGCGTTTACTTCTTGGCTCACCATGCAGAAATATACATCAATTAAGTTTTTCTATAGCAGATGTGAGGTCGACTTTAACCGAATTCAAGCGCAATTCTTTTTTTATTGTCTGCGGATAGTTTTTTAGCATTTTATGCCATAAAACTTGCGTGGTTTTTTCGCTATGATCACTGGTACTCATTAAGGTAATAAATAATTTTTGCCAATGTTTTTCAGAGAGATTGTCTGAGTTCAGTGTCATTAATTGCTCTATAAATGAGATAAAACTACTATTGACATCACAATGGCGTAACACCGCGGGAAATTGTCTTACTTGCAGTGAATGAGGCGAAGATAACTGCAAAATCATCCCTAATCTTTCAAATTTACTAATGTGCTTACCGACAAAATCCATCTGTGCCTTGGTGATCTTAATTTTTAATGGTAGCAACAACGGCTGACTGATCAGTGGCTCTCGCCAAAGTGGTTGCATTTTATTATTATTTAGCTTTGTTTCCCAATGTTTTAATGAAATCAAATAGAGTTGCTGATCTATGCAGCAAACGCCGTAATGAGGGGCTATGTACTGTAAAGTATCACCTTGGCCTGCGACATTAAATTCGCAGACATTTTCTTGGCTAGGTACTACAATTTTACTGGCCGATACTTGTTGTTCACTTACCGAGCTAGAGACTAATTGTTGATAAGCCTGTTGCTGCTGCGGGGATATCGCAGTTGTTCGATAATTGCCTTTCGGAGTATACGGACTGCTCTGAGGTAAAGCTGTTGCTGAACTGGCTGTTAAAGGGGTGATGTAAGTATCTGCGATATTTTGCGGAGTATTAGTTTCAACCTCTGGTTGATTGTATGCCACGTCAGCTATTGGTTGCTGCTCTGCCAGTGCTTGTTGACAAACAGAATAAATAAAGTCGTGTACATATCGGCCTTGGTGAAAACGCACTTCATGCTTGGCTGGATGCACATTTACATCGACATCACGACAATCTAATTGTAAAAACAGTACAAAAGCAGGATAGACATCATTAGCTAATGATTCATTAAAAGATTGTCTGATGGCGTGGTTAATTAATTTATCTCGCATCATTCGGCCATTGACATAGCTATAGCACAAATCATTTTGTTTGCGGTTAAAATCTGGCCGTGCTATCCACCCAGAAAGCTGTAAACCTTGGTGCTGACAAAACACTTTGATGGCATGGTCGATAAAACCTTTCCCACAAATCTTCGCCACCCGTTTTTGTTGCTGTTTTTCTTCAAGGGCCAACGGAAAATTACGCACTATACTGCCGTTATGAGTTAACACAAAAGCGACATTGAAATGGGCTAAGGCCATTCGTTTAACCACTTCATCAATGTGCGCAAATTCAGTTTTATCTGTTCTCAGAAACTTGCGTCGAGCTGGCGTATTAAAAAACAAATCAACGACGTCAATGGTGGTGCCATTTGGATGAGCCGTGGGTTGGATCACCACATCCATATCTCGCCCTTGAGTCGCTGCTTGCCATGCTTCTTGTTGTGCTGGTGTTTTTGAACTTAAGGTTAAACGTGCCACCGAACTAATACTCGCGAGTGCCTCACCGCGAAACCCCAAGCTGCTTATTCCCTCCAGATCAGTTAAACTTTTTACCTTACTAGTTGCATGTCGACTTAATGCTAAGGTTAATTGCTCTTTAACAATGCCAGCACCGTTATCGGCAATGCGGATCCGTTTGGCTCCACCTTTTTCAATATCAATTTTGATGGTGGTCGCACCTGCATCTAAGCTGTTTTCAACCAATTCCTTAACCACGGAAGCCGGGCGTTCAACAACTTCTCCAGCAGCAATTTGATTGGCAAGTCGAGCAGGTAATATTTCAATCGTCATGAGTGTTTAGTTGACTCTAGGTATTTTTAAGGTTTGACCGATTTTAACCATATTCGAGGTTAGATTATTGGCCAATTTTAATTGGCCGATGGAAACTTTGTAACGTTGTGCTAACACAGACAGTGATTCACCGCGCTTTATTTTATGTTGTTTAAAAGATAACGACGCAATTAGCGTTCCATCAGGTGGATTCTGATAAAAATAGGTGGTTAATGCACTATTTATCGCTCGTGCTAATTTCTGTTGATGAGCAGGAGATTTTAAGCGCTGCTCTTCTTGGTGATTGGAAATAAAGCCAGTTTCAATTAACACCGAGGGGATATCCGATGATTTCAGCACTGCTAAACTCAATCCCTCGGGCTTTTTCTTGTGCAATTTAGTGACTGTTTTTAATTGTCGGAGCACATGCTCTGCAAATTCGTAACTACTCGACATCGTATGCTCTTTTTTCATATCAGCAAGGGTAATAGCTAGATTTTTATCTTTGGTTTTTTTGATGGTTTCACCTGCACCGCCGAGTAGTTCAGATTCTTTTTGTCGGTTAGCTATCCAGCGACTAAACTCTGAATTAGCCCGCCGTGTTGTTTGCACTAAAACCGATGCACCACTGGGTTTTGCTGAGGTAAACGCATCAGCGTGAATTGAAATTAAGACATCGGCTTTATTTTTTCGCGCTAAGTCAACTTTTCTATTGTGATTTACATAATAATCGCCTTTGCGGATCAGCACGGGTTTGAAGCCGACTTCTTTTCTGATAACTGTTGCTAATTTCTTGGCTATTTCAAGGGTAACTTTTTTTTCATAAGTTCCCTTTGCACCTATCGACCCCGGATCATCGCCACCATGTCCCGCGACAATCGCCACAACAATATCGCGTTTACTGCTTACAGGCATCTTTATCGTAGTTTTATCCTGATCTCGATCAGATAAATCGACGACTAAACGATTGCCGTATTGGCCAGCTGGAGACAGAGGAAAAATATTGACTTTATAATTATTGGCAAGCTCTAATACTAAACGAGTGCTGCCCTTTTGCTTAGCTTTGGACCCACGTATCAATTTAATTCGCTTGTCATTTTTAATTAAATTATTCAGTTCAACAGCATTTTTTGTGTCGCTAAAATCAATCACTAAACGCTGGGGGTTTTGCAAACTAAAATAGGTGTACTCTGGTGTATCGCTTAGGTCAAAAACCAATCGAGTATTTTCTGGAGCAGGCCAAACACGAATGCCTTCAATACCGTTATAGGCCAATGCAGGTAATGTCGCTAGCACTAAAAAAGCCAATAAAATGATTGCCTGTCTTGCAGTTAACACCAAACTCATTGAACCCTCAAATATAGAAAAAATAAAGTAATATCATATGGCTAATAATAACTCCACACCAAGTGCAGAATGGGCCTGCAAAATCGTATTGCGCTGTGCCTCGCAATAAAACATATTAATGCTAATATCAGGCTTAGCCAATAGTCCGTTGCCTTTTTCCGGCCACTCAATAAAGCTACAACAATTCTCTTTAAAATATTCTCGTATGCCTATAAATTCTAGCTCTTCTGGATCAGACAAACGGTATAAATCAAAATGATAAATATACCATGGAGATAAGTCATAAGGCTCTACTAGGGTATATGTTGGACTCTTCACCTTGCCAAGGTGCCCCATCCCTTGCACAAAACCACGGGTTAAAGTGGTTTTTCCTGCACCTAAGTCTCCGTTTAAAAAAGCAACAATACCTTTATTCAGTTTATTTTTAACGATAGCGGCTAATTGCCCACCCAGCTCAATCGTTGCTTGTTCATCAACCAAAGTGATTTTTTTACTGAATAATACCGCTAATTTTTGGCTATTCATTGATAAAAAAACCTAAATTAACTACATTTTCAATGATCGGCGAAAAAGCTTTGTACAACATTTCTTTGATGACCTTTTTTTATCATGTGAATAACGGTTTCATTATGCAAGTAAGTGCTTAACACTACAATATTATTTGCGATAAGATTGAACTTTATATAAGCCTATGTTTTGTGATAACAGTGTTTTCACAAAACAGACTAGTCAATGACGACTACGCGCATTAATATCCCGTAGCCCAGCTTTTGTGATAAGCTTGACTATGCCTTTGGCTAACACATACATATAATTTAGCAATGAACCCTACTATTGACTATCACTCATTATCTGTACAAATAAAACTTTGGGGCAAAGAGCTTGGCTTTGATCACGTTGGTATCAGTGATCTTGACTTATCAGCTCATGAACAAGCGCTGTCGTCATGGCTGGCTAAACGCTATCACGGTAAAATGGAGTATATGGAGAAACACGGTCTACTTCGTGCTCGTGCCCACCAGTTAGTTGATGGCAGTATTAGGGTTATTTCAGTGAGAATGGACTATTTACCGACCAACGCTGGCTTTGCCAAGACCCTTAGAAATAAAAATAAAGCCTATATTAGCCGGTATGCACTAGGTCGAGATTACCATAAATTAATACGTAAACGCCTGAAACAACTAGGAGAAAAAATTAGTCGCTACTGTAAAGATTTTAATTATCGCCCTTTTGTTGATTCCGCACCAATTTTAGAACGTCCCCTTGCCGAAAAAGCAGGGCTTGGTTGGACAGGAAAACACAGTTTATTGATCAATAAACAAGGTGGTTCTTGGTTTTTTCTCGGCGAACTTCTGGTTGATATTCCTTTGCCTTGTGATACCGCTACAGATAATCACTGCGGACAATGTGTTGCCTGTATAAAGATTTGTCCAACACAAGCGATTGTCGAACCATATGTCGTTGATGCCCGTCGCTGTATTTCATATTTAACCATAGAATTACGCGAATCGATACCGGAAGAGTTTCGTGCTCTCATTGGCAATCGCATCTATGGTTGTGATGATTGTCAATTAATTTGCCCTTGGAATAAATACGCAAAACTCTCGGTTGAAGCCGATTTTCAAGCAAGGCAAAATTTTGATGATATTAGCTTACTCGAATTATTTAGCTGGAACGAAAGCCAATTTTTGGCCAATACTGAAGGCTCAGCGATCAGACGCATTGGTTTTGATTGTTGGCAACGCAACATTGCTGTTGCACTGGGCAATGCCGAATTTTCAGATGACATAGTATCAGCGTTGACCATGCAAAGAAAAAAAGCTAGCGCTATGGTAGCTGAGCATATTACTTGGGCATTAGCACAGCAAAATAACAAAAAAGCCAGTGCAGCCATCGCCATTAATGAACGTTTAACTGGTCGCCTGATACGCTCAGTTGAAAAAGGCCTAAGCCGAGATGCATAAGCCTCTACACTCATCAACCTAGTGGTATAAGCCCAGAAGAAAAAGCCCTAGAAGCACAAGCCTAGAAATACAAACCTAGAATTACATAGCTACAATTAAAAACTTAGAGGCATAGCTAACTAACCAGCACTCGATTTAACTAGATTGCATTTGTCCGTATAGTAGCCTAAATACCATGACAAGGAGTTCGCCGCAAAACCCGTTCTGACTTTTGCCTTTTTCTTTTGTCTTTTGTCTTTTGTAAAGGTACTCACTCTTCACATACTTCTATATGGTTTTCAACAGAAGCACTGGGTTCATCTACTCTGCGAACACCAAAAGTCACAGTCGGAGTGACGCCCATGCCAAGTTCTATATCTGAGACAAGATAATTACAGCCTTTTTCTTTGAGAATTGCATTGACTCTTTCTTGTTTTTCAACCGCTTTGATCACTGTATTAGCAATGACTTCATCGCTACTAAAAGAAGTCACTGATTCAGAAACTTTATCAGTTAACTGCTTTGCTTTATCAAATAATTTCAAAATTCCACCTTTTAATTACGTACAGAGCTATTGTCACTTATCTTTACTTGTACTTTTTTATGTTAACTCAATGCCAAGCGCTCCACATTTGATCGGTAAGTTATCTCGCTGGGACATCTTTCAAATACCTTGGTCGTTTAAATTAAAACTCACTGTTGTCTACATATTCGCTTAGCTATAGCTTTTTTGTAACATAGTTTTCGTATTAATACTGAAAAAACCTACTTGACAATAAGCTGTGCCCTGCAAGGTTATTCAGTTAATTTGATATAAAGATGAAACATTTATATAGGTTTAAAAGTAATATTTTTAGTTGTTTTACCAGTAAAAAAGTAAATCTTGGCTTACCTTCCTCACTCTATGACTCCAACGGTTTTATTAATGAAATAATCTTCAGTTAAAGAGCAAAATCAATAGCTAAATCTTTTTTGAGACTATCCATTTGATTTTAAATCTTCTTTTAGCAGTAAAACTTTCCAAATATACATAATTTCAGTAATAATGTAACAAACAAAAAACAGCGGCGATTAAACACCGCTGAAGTTATTTATTAGCCAATGAATTTATTTTTTCGAATATAAACCAATGGTATTTCCTTCCGTATCAATAACAATCGCACAGTATCCATATTTCTCTACTAAAAATTTTGGTTGGATGACTGCACCACCAGCACTTTCTACTTTCGCCTGAGCTACCGAGCAATCTTCACATGACAAATAAACAACCGTACTATTAGTTCCTTTGACATGTCCCTCTCTTTTCACGATAGCACCAGATGCACCGTATTTTGAATAGTCAGATGAAAACATATACATATCCGTATTAGGATCATCAAACTTTTCTAGCTGGAAGCTGAACACAGATTCATAAAACTTCTTTGCCCTCAGCACATCATTTACACTTATTTCAAACCAAACAACAGCATTATTCATTACTCAATCCTTATAAAGCAGAAATTTAAAATTAATTCTTCAATTATTGGGTATTACCTAAATACTTGTTAAATATTATCATAGCAAAATTAACGCAAAAAAAACAAATACACAAAAAAAATTCACAAAAAATTTACTACCAGGTGGCTTATGCTCTATAGTGTTTCGAAGTATGTAAATGTGATTTTGACATGACTCCTTGATTATTAACCATGGTTTGATACTAAAAGTACTAGTTTTTTGGGTTTAATAATTGAACACATCTGGATCAGTTTATTGATCCAGATGTGAATTTTTTATCTAAAATACAGGTAAAATTAATGTCAATTAGGGTGATAATTTGACTGGTGGGATACAACAACGCCCTATTTTTTCTTCAGTGTTAACTTATTATTTTAAACATATTGAGTATATAAATTAATGGCGTTGTTTGTCTTTAAAGAAACGCATTCCTCAAAAAACTGCTCTTCTCAGCTGTTCAAAGTTATATGATAGGCTTGATTTAGGTTATAACAATAACTATTGCCCTGTTGCGCGTCGTTGACAATCAAGGAGTATTTGTTTTTTTTCATGGGGAGAATAACTTCGCCATGCGACGATTTCATCAATATGCCTAAAGCAACCGAGACAAACATCTTGCGAATTTAAACAACAGTTGTTGATGCATGGACTGGCGATATCATTTGGCTTTGCTGAATTAATTGTCATTGCTCACTTATACCAACAAATGTGGTGACGTTTATTATAAAACTATCTGGGTAATTAACGCTTTTTACTGATCCATGCCCATTCCATTTGGCACTTGATCGGCTCAAGTCCTGATTGATCAGTGATCTCAATAGGGATAACTAAGTTACCTTTTTCTTGTTGCCTTATTTGAGCAGCGCAATCTTCAGACAAATATGCCACTGCAGTCAATTTTCCTTGCATGCGTCTGAGGTAATCTACCCGCATCGATTTTAACAAAGGCAGGCTGCTGTCTGCGACATTCATACCAAACACAATACCTGTTGCCGATTCAGCTAACACCGCTGCAGCAACGGCATGAATACCACCAATATGATTTTGTACTTTGTTTTTGTTCGCAAGTTCGATCACAACCTTGGAGGATGAAATAGACAGTATTTTTATCCCTGTAGTACCGGCAAACTTAACTTGTGAACAAAATATTCGCGTTAAAGCAAAAGCGCGTAATGTATTTGGTAATTTATTAGCAATACCTACATAGCGACTCAATTTATTACTCATAGTAAATACCAGTTCATTATTTTTAAGCAGTATGAACTATACTGGTCTGACCATCAATAGCGATTGTTTACCTTTCAAATTATTCACCTTAAATACATCTGCTTGTCCATAACTAAAGGATTTAGCATAATCTGCTGTTCAGGTATTATATTTTAAAAAAGTGCTGTTGGTAAACGCGTAATTCAGCAATTGACTCGCGAATATCATCCATCGCCAGATGTACTTCCTTCTTAACAACTTTAGCGAGTACTTCAGGTTTCCAGCGGCGAGCAAGTTCTTTTACTGTGCTAACATCAAGGTTTCTATAATGGAAATATTGTTCGAATTCAGACATATACTTAGTAATGAACCGCCGATCTTGACCAATGCTATTACCACACATAGGTGAAGCCCCTTTATCAACATATTCAGCTAAAAACGCAATAGTATCGGCACTGGCTTGGCCAATAGAAGTTTGACTTTCTAAACAACGCGCCGTTAAACCTGATTTGCCGTGATGTTCAACACACCAATCACTCATATTATCTAAAGTTGCTTTAGATTGTTGAATAGCAAATACTGGGCCTTCAGCGAGAATATTCAACTGACTATCGGTAACGATACTGGCAATTTCTAAAATAACATCAATTTCTGGATCTAAACCTGTCATTTCCAAGTCTAACCAAATCAAATTTGTCTTCCTACAAGACATATAAAATCCTCAAAGTCCGATGAATACAATTATGGGTTATTGCTAGCTTATCAATTAGTATATACTCAACAAGGTAGTAAAGTTAGGCTGTGTATTGCAAATGCTGTATAGCTGGCATTTTAATAAAGCTTATATACCTATACCTGCATTTATTGCTCAATTGAGGTTATAATACGCGATAAATTTTAAGGATTAAATACTTTATCTAAGGAC
This sequence comes from Thalassotalea sp., assembly GCA_042091375.1. Lineage (GTDB taxonomy): Bacteria > Pseudomonadota > Gammaproteobacteria > Enterobacterales > Alteromonadaceae > JBELHO01. The sequence goes on from JBELHO010000005.1 coordinate 39,876, forward strand.
CTGTTAAAAATGAAGATTAATCATGGCTAAAGCCAAGAGACTCACTAAAGCTCAAGTGCGAAGGATCAAAGCCAACCAGAAGCAAAAATTAACTGATAAAGTGCAACCGGAATACTGGCAAGATGGTGAATTAGGCCCCGCTCAAGATGGCATCATTGTCAGTAGGTTTGGCCAACATGCCGATGTTGAAGCCATTGACGGGCAACTATTTCGCTGTAACTTACGACGTAGTATTGAATCTCTGGTGTGTGGTGACAAAGTGATATGGCGTGCAGGTAAATCAGGCGATAATACAGTGTCCGGAGTAGTGGAAGCTGTTCATGAAAGAAGATCGTTATTGAGTCGACCTGATGTTTACGATGGGGTTAAACCTATTGCTGCCAATATCAGCCAAATTTTTATTGTGTCTTCTCTATTGCCTGCTTTTAACAGCGATATTATAGATCGTTACTTGGTTGCTGCCGAACACACTAATATAAAACCAATCATAGTGTTAAATAAGATTGATTTATTCAACAAAGGCAATGAAGCTCAGATCAAAAAGCAATTGGCTATTTATATTAACATTGGCTATCAAATTATTTATGTCAGCAATAAGAGTCAACAAGGCCTTGAACAGCTGATCAGGCAATTGAAAAATAACACCAGTATTTTCGTTGGTCAATCTGGTGTAGGTAAATCAACACTCACTAATTCGTTAATACCTGAGTTGGATGTAATGACTAAACAAGTCTCTGCAAATTCAGGGTTAGGGCAACATACTACAACAGTGGCCAGACTTTATCACTTTCCCAAGGGTGGTGATTTAATCGATTCACCCGGCATTCGAGAATTTGGATTGTGGCACTTAACCCCGGGGCAAGTCTCACAGGGTTTTATTGAATTTTCGCCGTACTTGGGCCTTTGTAAGTTTAGAGATTGTGATCATCAAACGGCTCCAGGATGTGCGTTAATTGCCGCTGCTGAAAAAAACCTGATCCATCCGCAGCGCTTAGCGAGTTTTCAACGAATACTTAATAGCCTGAATAACAATACCTTAACCACGCGATTTAATGATTAAGAGCCTATAGATTGCTCACTGCGTGAACACTTTTGATATTGAAAATTTATAAACATCAACACCAACAACACACACCAACACCCAGCAAACTTTTTAAGGCTATATCGCTATAGTATTAGTTATTTTAGCTATCGAACAGGTTATAATAAGCCTAGGTGAAGATATACTCCCAACAATCATAGTGAACAAGGAAAAATAGAGTGTTAGTTAACAAAATCAAGATCCTGTTACAATATATTATGCCAAAGCATGCTATTTCTCGTCTTACCGGCAAGTTAGCTGCCGCAGAAATGGGCTGGTTAACCACCAAAGCCATCAGTGCTTTTATCAAAGCCTATGGCATTAATATGAGCGAAGCCAAACTTAAAAACGCTAGTGACTTTAAAAGTTTCAATGAATTTTTTACCCGGGAATTGGCAGCTGGCGCTCGCACCATAAATGAGGATCCTTTAAGTTTGTGTTATCCCGTTGATGGCGCGATCAGCCAGCAAGGAGATATTGTCGACGGCCAACTGATCCAAGCAAAAGGCTTTAATTACAGTGTTGTCACCTTACTTGGTGGAGATCAAAGTATTGCTGCACCGTTTCAAGGTGGTAAGTTTTCTTGTATTTATCTCGCCCCAAAAGACTATCACAGAATTCATATGCCAATGTCAGCCACTCTGAGGAAAATGATTTATATACCCGGTGAACTTTTTTCAGTTAATCCTTTAACGGCAAACAATGTGGCCAATTTATTTGCCCGCAATGAACGCGTAGTGGCTATTTTTGATAGTGCCCATGGCTCTTTTGCCATGGTCCTCGTTGGTGCAACCATAGTCGCCAGTATTGAAACCACATGGGCAGGCACAATATCACCGCCAGTCGGAAAAGATATAGTTCACTGGTCATATCCAGCAGATGGCGATGATGCCATTCATTTTAACAAAGGAGATGAAATGGGTCGATTCAAGCTAGGCTCTACCGTAGTGACTACCTTTAGCCCTGACATGGTTGAATTTAATCAAAACGACGGCCCCAAAACCATTACTCGATTAGGTGAGCACTATGCCAAGTTGATGCGAGATGAGCAAAACTAATTATGTTAATCATTGCCCATCGCGGTGCCAGTAATGAGTTTCCTGAAAACTCATTACTGGCTTTTGAACATGCCATAGCTCAAGGGGCTGATGGCATTGAATTAGATGTGCATTACCACGCGGCAAGTGAACAATACATTGTTTTACACAATTTTTATTTAGACAAAACAACCGATGGCCATGGTCATTATGATCAGTACAGTCTCGAGCAATTAACCCAGCTGTCATTGGGGGAAAACCAGTATTTGAGCACCTTACCGCAAGCACTGGCATTAATCCAAGGACGAGTCTTAGTGAATATCGAACTAAAAACTATCGAGTCGTCACCAACAAAGTTAACTTATCAGCTGAAAATATTAGACAAGATACTCAGTCATGCGATTGATTATCAACAATTTTCTCGCGAGCAATTAATCCTATCATCATTTAATCATGTGGCTCTTAACCTGAGTACAAAGCAATTGCGACAATATAGGCGTGCTAGCCTGATCAGTCATATACCACACAACCTAAATAGCCTGATCGAGCCGCTAAAGATCGATATGTTTAATACTGACATTAATTGTTTGAATCGACAATTAGTGACTAATTGTCAGCAATTGGGCCTAAGTGTTTGGGTTTATACCGTAGATAGAATAGAAGATATTCAACGCTGTTGGGACTATGGTGTCGACGGCATTTTCACCAATTCACCGCAACAAACTCGGCAAATGATTAACGCCTTAAATGATTAACGCCTCAAATGATCCACTAAAAATATTAATTAATATAAAGATCAATTAATTAATTATTTTTTTGCTTAAGCACTTTAACTAATAGTTGCTCATTTAATCAACACGAGTTACGATATTATTCGTAATATTATGTTAACACTGCACTTATTAATAAAATTTAATGGTGTATTTAATTTTTTGTTTAAGGAATATTAATGGCTCAAGATAATTTTGCTATCAAGCCGACAGAAGCAGAATTAACCCTGCTCAACATCCTGTGGAAGCTTGGCCCTGCTACGGTAAGGCAAGTTCATGATTCAGTGTGCGAAACCCAAAAAACCGGATACACAACGGTTTTAAAAATTTTACAAATTATGCATGAAAAGACCTTAGTGATCCGCGATGAAAGTAACCGCGCCCATGTCTATTCAGCAGCTAATAGCCAAACATCAACGCAATCTTCGTTATTAAATGACCTAGTTAGTAAGGCATTTGGTGGCTCAACGTCGAAACTGGTAATGCGTGCTCTGGACGATTCAACGAGCAAACAAGAAATTGCAGATATTCGCCAACTACTCAATGAGTTGGAGCAACAGGAATAGAGCAGACTTACAGACAATAACTCACGGAAAAACTTTTAATTAATGATGGAAAACCTACTAAATAGTCCTCTATTATACAGCTTAGCGCTAACCCTTATTCACTTTATGTGGCAAGGGGTTATCGTTGCGTTCGGGTTGAAAACTTTATTATTAACTATTCCACACTCACGACCGCAATTGCGGTACAGCCTGGCAACGTTTGCCATGCTAGCAAATTTAGCTTTGTTGTTAATAACCTTTTCCTTGGTTTATGAGCCACAATACACGGTTTTTGCCAGTCAACTAACGGCTTATGAAACATTGCAAAATGGCCTTTTGCCTAGTCGAAACATAGCCTTTACTTCATATCAACAAGCCATTGGCATATTCCCATTTATTTCGATTACTTGGTTGTTGGCGGTGGGGCTATTAGCCGCTAAATTATGCATTGAATTGCGCAATGTTAATCGCTTATCAACAGCGCAAACAAGGTTGCCAAACCGTGCATTGGCTGAACGCTTTGCCAGTTTGGTCAATCAAGTGCAATTAACAAAAAAACCACAATTACTGATTTCTCTTAAAACTGATGTACCCATGGCCATTGGTTGGCTAAAACCGATAGTGCTTATTCCGGTAACCATGTTAACCGGCTTGACACCTGCGCAATTGGATATGTTAATTTTACACGAGTTAGCTCACATAAGACGACACGATTATCTGGTTAATTTTTTTCAAACCCTAATTGAGACTTTATTATTTTTCCACCCTGCAGTCACTTGGATTTCAAAACAAATACGCAATGAGAGAGAGTTTTGCACTGATGATATTGCAGTTAAAATTTCAGGTAACCCAGTAGCCTATGCGTATGCGCTAGCCGATACCGCTAGCGTTAGCCAAACAAAGCGCAATCGTGCTATTCCCACTATGGCCATGGCTTCGTCAGGCGGTGATTTAAAACAACGCATCGTCAGATTAGTCAATCATCACCAACATTGCTCACACAATGACGACTCCGGAAAATGGCTTGCTTCTGCGGTTATCATTGTCTCAGTGTTTTTGGTTGCGATAAAACCCTATATCAGTTTCCCTATTATGGATTTAACTTCGGGACACATATCCCTGTTGCATAAATCCAGTGTTCATAATAAAACCCAACCTGTCATTGAGCCTATACGCTCAGCAACAACATTAGCTCAGCAAATATTAACCCAGGCTCCTAGCAATGATGAAAATTTCGGTGAGAACAAAAAAGTACCAACTTTAGCAAACCAAGCTGTTTTGGCAAAAAACAATCGAGATCAATCCACTTATAGCGACTCATTGGCTACCAACACGACTATTAAAAATAAGTTAATATCATCTAATTTGCCAACAGACACATTAAATAGAAACAATAATTCAGCGTTAATTTCAGCCGAGAACAACAGCTTCAACGAGCAAAACACAGTGACAACTGACAAACTGTATAGCGATGTAATAGTTAGTGACAATAAAACATTAACTGTTCAAAATCCGTCTATATCTGAACAAGCTTTTTTGCAAACAGATTCTAAAAAACCGGGGTCTGCAATGGCTAACCCCTATTTAGAGCAAGTAATGGATTTAGCCAATGAACCTAATTACCCAACTCAATATCATCAATTAGATAATGCTAAACTCCCCAGAACTAAGGATGTTTTAACCGCCAAAATAACAGGACAAACAAAACCTGCGTTGGCTGATAGGCAACAGCTAGAAAAATCGCCAAAACGAATCGACGCAAAAATAATTTCCTCAGTAGGGCCTCGCTACCCATCAATGGCCAAACGAAAAGGTTTAGAACTCGATGTCGTTGTTAATTTTACTATTGACAAACAAGGACGTGTCACAAATATTGGTTTTAATAAAGGCAGTAAAGTCAATTATTTTAAAAATGCAGTTAGAAATGCAATGGAAAAATGGCGCTTTCTACCCGCTCAGTTAAATGGTCAGCCAGTAGAAAGCAAAATGTCTAAAATCTTTTCATTTAGTTTATTAAAATAGTGACTTTACTTTAGTTGGTATTAACAGCATCTTCTTTTGTTGATCGCTATCAAGTACCTGCATAAATTGATGTTGATGTTTTGCTCTTAACAAGGCAGCTTCACTAAAGTGCAGTTGATATTGGTTGCGTAAATCAGTGTAAGCTTGTTGATCAAATATTGGTGCAAGTAATAAACTGTTTAACTGCTCTTTGTATGCGATCATAGTCTCTTTGTTAACAGATCTTTGCTCTTGGTGCTGCGCATTGATCTCTGCAATCTGTTGTTTTTGCTCATCAGTTAGCTCAAGTCGTCTAGCTAGTTTTTTGTTCACCCCTTTCATCTTGCCTTGCAATTTTTTATATCTCACCTGCTGCTCTGCGCCTTCAGTAGGAAAGGCCATACTACTTGAGCTGGTCATCGCTATGACTAAAGCTGCAGCCATTGCGGTTATACACCCGTTAGTTTTGAACTGTGATATTTTTTTCATCTATATACATCCTCTGAGTAATTTAGTACGGTTTTAGTCAAGTTATCTTGGGCTTTAATACAAATTCAGTATAAAAAATTGAATGCAAAGAAACGCAAAGCAGTGTAAAGGTTGTGTAAAGATCGATTTTGTCATCTGTATCTGCGTTAAAATTAGTGCTTATTGATTTCTAGCCAAAAAGTTACAGAACCCTTAAAGGTAATTCCGTATGTCACTGATGAATAAACAACTATTGATGATAGATGACGATAAAGAGCTGTGTCATCTATTGTCCGAATATCTCAGTTTTGAAGGTTATCAACTCGATTGTTGTTATGATGGTGTTAAAGGCTTAGCGGCAGCTTACGATCAAAAATATGCGCTGATTTTACTCGATGTGATGATGCCGGGATTAACCGGTTTTGAAGTTTTAAAAGCCCTTGGCGGTGCACACAAAACCCCTATCTTGATGTTAACAGCGAAAGGCGATAATACCGATCGCGTGCGAGGGCTTGAGCTGGGTGCCGATGATTACCTGCCTAAGCCATTTCAACATCAAGAGCTACTAGCGCGTATTAATGCAATTTTACGGCGCATTGACATTGTTAAAAATAATCAACTTTCCAATGCATCAATCTCCCTGAATGACGTGACATTAGATCAAGCAACAAGAGAAGTTCACTGTCATCATCACTTGGTCGAACTTACCGGAACAGAGTTTCAAATATTGGCATTATTAATGAATCAAGCAACCACTATTGTCAGTAAAAATACCATTTCAGAAAAGATTCTGCAGCGCAAACTCAGTCCATATGATCGAAGTATCGACATGCATGTCAGTAATATTCGACGTAAATTATTGCCTTTTTCGCCCAGCGATAAACTTAAAACAATCAGGGGAGCGGGTTACATATTTCTCTCTGGCAAAGATGATCATAATGACTAAATTAAAGACTATCCTCAGTAAAATATTTTCTTCTATTGGCGTCAAATTATTTTTATCTTTTTGGCTAATAGCCCTATGTGCTGTTATTGCCACACAAATTATTTCCTCACAATTCGAACAAGAAGGTGTATTGCGCCCAGCAAACCCCAGTGATGTAAGAAAGTTGCGCAAATTATCAAAACACTTACAAGAAAGACCGGCTGGATCAGTTGAAAAACTGATGAAAAGAGCCAATCCATTGAGAAATACGCAATTTATACTCAAGGAATCAAAATCGTCAAAACTATTCGCAAGAGGCAATGGCATCACTCGTGAAATCCAGCCTTTTTTAGTCAAAAACAAGCTGAGTAATCTTACCAGTATTCAATTTCAATTTTCGCGAGTTACCGGCCCAGTGGCCATCAAAATTGCCAATAATGATTACCAAATATTCATTAGTACTCGAGTCAAACCCAGGCATTTTAGGGCATTAGTGATGGAAATGCCGCTGTGGATGCGAGTCAGTATACCGATAGTTATCAGTATCGTATTATCTTGGCTGCTGGCTAGATCCTTAGTTAAACCTATTCTGGCGATGAAACATACTTCGGCAACATTTGGCAATGGCGATTTATCAGCTCGCGCTAAAGCTGCGGCACTGAGAAATGATGAAATTGGCGAGCTAGCAAAAAGTTTCAATGCCATGGCAGAGAAGATAGAAGATAATTTTGGCGCCCATCAGCGTTTATTAGCCGATGTATCACATGAACTGCGCTCCCCTATGACACGACTGCAAATTGCCCTTGGACTTGCCGCTAAGTGCAAAACTGAACCGGATATATTACAACGCCACCTCTCCCGTTGTGAACTTGAAGTGACCCGTTTAGATCAAATGATCAACGACGTATTGTGCTTGTCAAGTTTAGAAAACAATACCCAAAATACTGCCTTACAAGAAATTGACTTAAACCAATTGATACAAACCATAGTCGAAGACGAACAATACATTGCCAACGAAAAAGGTATTCAAATAAAAACCGAATATCTGCATCATTGTATAATACCTGCTGACCAAGCACTGATGCGCAGTGCGATCAGTAATATTTTGTCTAATGCGATAAAGTACAGTCCAGAAAAAAGTGTGATCAGCCTTTATATGCTGCAAGATGCAACGCATGTTAGACTGTCCATTGTCGACCAAGGGATGGGGGTGCCAGACGCTGACTTAGCAGATATGTTTAAACCTTTTTATCGGGTATCTCAATCAAGAGAGAGAGCAACGGGTGGAACTGGACTTGGTTTAGCTATTGCCCAACAAGCTATTACTGCTCATCAGGGAGTTATTTCTGCACAAAACAACCAAGGTAATGGTTTAACAGTGAGTATAGAATTACCTTTGCAGTCAACAAAGTTGATGTAATTGATCTCGAGATAATTTATGGATATAAGTAATAATACCAGCCGAGCACTGCCATTTTCACAGCAATGGCATAACAATATTGATCAACTATGGCAACGCGGAAATTTTTCATATTTCATTGCCAATGATGGCATAAAAATTCATTATGCTGCTTTTAATCTGGATAGGTCTAAGCCAAGTATAGTGCTCTCCCCTGGCCGTGGTGAAGGTTATTTAAAATACAAAGAACTCGCCTGTGATTTGATTAACCAAGGTTATCAGCTGTTTATTATTGATCACCGAGGTCAAGGCCTTTCTGATCGCCTGCTGAACAATCCTTACAAAGGCTATGTCAACCAGTTTGATCAGTATGCTGACGACCTGTATCAGTTTATTAATAAGATCGTTATGCCCTGTTGCCAGCATAGTAAACCTTTTTTATTAGCACACTCTATGGGCGGTGCTATTGCCATAAGGTTATTGCAGAAATATCCAAATGCGGTGACTGCATCGGTATTATGCTCGCCAATGATAGCGATTAATACCGGATTAATCCCATCCTTTATTGCTAAATCTTTAGTATTTGCTATGCAGGCAGTTAATCGTATTTGTTCAACAAAACCTTGGTATTTTTTCGGGCAACAAGATTATAAGCCGTTTTTATTTGCCAATAACAAATTAAGTCATTGTCAGCAAAGACATCAAATATTTAGCCAATTGTATCGTCAATTTCCCCAGCTACAACTAGGCGGTGTTACCGTGCATTGGCTAATACAAGCGTTGCAATGCGAAAAGGATATTTTTCAGCAACTCGAAAAAATAACCAGTCCTGTCTATGTGATCCAAGCAGGTGAGGATCAGATTGTCAGCAATCAAGCACAAACTGACTTTTGTGCGCAGTTACACAACATAAACCCAGCAATTTCTCCACAAAGCCAACCAAAAACTATTGCCAATGCTAAGCACGAACTCTTTTTTGAACGTGATGTGTATCGACGTCCTGCATTGGAATCTGTATTTAATTGGTTTTCACAATATTCATAGTGCCACTCAACTCATACTAAAAAGGATCGCAAACAGAATGCAGATCATTATAAACTTACATTAGCAGCAAAGATTAAGAGCTAGAGGTTTATTTAACAGCTTTTCAAAGGGTCAAGTTAACTCATTGATGATTTAGATTGCGATACAGTAATAGCAGCAATATTCGGGTATAATGATTTTGCTCAGTTTTATAGTCCAATTAGGTTTACTTATGTTAGATGTCGTATTATTTCAACCGCAAATACCACCAAATACCGGAAACATTATTCGTTTATGTGCTAATTCTGGCTTCAAACTACATCTAATTGAACCATTAGGATTTGATTTAGACGACAAAAAGTTGCGTCGAGCGGGCTTGGATTATCATGAATTTGCGGCGATAAAGCGCCATAAAAGTTATGCCGATTTTATCGCTAACCAACAGCCTAAAAGGGTTCTTGCGGTGACCACTAAAACCAAAAATTATTATGGTGATATTCAATTTAGCGCTGGAGATTATTTATTATTTGGCTCTGAAACCGCAGGATTGACAGAAGATGTTCGCCAGCAGATCCCTGAGCAGCATAAAATACGCATACCTATGTTGCCAGGAAGTAGAAGTATGAACTTATCAAATGCTACCGCAGTGATAGTGTTTGATGCTTGGCGACAACTAGGCTTTGCCAATGCGGTTTAATGATTGTTAAGACTCGTGTTTTCTATCGCGTGACAATAGATCATAAGCCGCTAATTTAGCCGCTTTAGCACAATAGAGAACTTGATAAACTTGTTCAACAATGGGCATTTCAACTTGCATCCGCTCAGCCAGCATAAACACTTCTTTGGTATTGCGATAACCTTCAACAACCTGACCTATACTTTGCATAGCATGTTCAACATTATCACCATGGCCAAGTGCTAAACCAAAACGACGATTTCTAGATTGGTTATCGGTACAAGTTAACACCAAATCACCAAGACCAGCCATGCCCATAAAGGTGCTGGGTTCAGCACTTAATGCCAGACCTAGGCGGGTCATTTCCGCTAGCCCTCTGGTGATAAGAGCAGTACGGGCATTTGCACCAAAACCAATACCATCAGCAATACCTGCAGCAATGGCGATGACGTTTTTAACTGCACCGCCTAACTGCACACCAATAAAGTCATCATTGTTGTAGACTCTAAAGCTTTTTTCACAGTGCAGTAAGTCAGACAAAGCCGAGGCAAATGCATTATCTGTGGCAGACAAAGAAATTGCGGTAGGCAATCCAGCAGCCATTTCTTTAGCAAAGGTAGGCCCTGATAAAACCGCTAAAGCAATATCCTCACCTAATATATCTCGAGCGACATCTTGCAACAAACGACCGGAGTGGTGATCTAACCCTTTGGTTGCCCATGCGACCTTAGCACCTTGCCTTAAAAAAGGTTTAATTTGCGCAAGTAAGTCACCAAACGCATGACTGGGTACCACCACCAAGATATTATCACTACTAGCGACAGCTTGTTTGAGTTCAGCAGTTACCGTTAAGCTGTTGGGAAATTGGCTACCCGGCAAATACTTTGCATTACTCTGTTGGCTAGACATTAGCTCAACATGTGCTGAGGAGCGCCCCCACAACATAACATTATGATCATTGCGCGCTAAACAAATCGCTAAAGCAGTGCCATATGAACCGGCACCAAGCACACAAATATCGGTTGGTTCAGTCGCTGTAGAAGCAGTCATTAACTAATGAGTTTCTGAACTTGCCGGTGCTTGAGCTGCTTGTGCCGCTTGTGCATCAGCTGCTCTTTTCTGTACATAAGAAGCAAAAAGAGCTTCAAAATTAACTGGAGCAAGATTAATTTGTGGGAATGAACCTCGGCTGACCAGGCTGGCCACAGCTTCACGAGCATAAGGGAATAATGTCGTTGGACAAAAAGCACCAATGGTATGCGCCAATTGCGCTTCAACAACGTTGCCTATGGTGAAGATACCGGCTTGTTGTACCTCTGCTAAAAAGGCCGTTTGACCCTCAACCGTTGCCGTAACTGTCACTGACAAGATCACTTCATAAGTATTATCTGCTAACTTAGCTGAACGAGTATCCAGATCTAATTTAATTTCTGGTTGCCAATCTTTTTGAAAAATAGCCGGTGAATTTGGAGTTTCAAATGAAATATCTTTGGTGTATACGCGTTGAATAGCAAATTGAGCTGCTGCCTGCTCTGATGAGCCTTCTGCTGGGTTGGTATTTTCGTCAGCCATGAGTGTTGTTCCTATTTTTACGTTAACTACGTAAAGTTAAATGATTATTTATCTATCGAACTAATAAATTAAGCTAGATAAAAGTAATATAGAGTCATTGGTTATCATCAATTACCTAATAATGTCTCTAAACGATTTTGATGATGTAAACTGAATAAGTCATCACAACCCCCGATGGGCTTATCATCAATAAAAATTTGCGGTACTGTATAACCGCCTGCACTGCGAGCGATCATTTCATCCCTTAATTCAGGATCGTGGTCAATGGCTATTTCACGGTAAGAAATTTGCAATTGATCTAAGAGCATTTTAGCCCTGAAACAATAACCACATGTGGCTTTAGTATATATTTCTACTGACATAGACAAACCTGTTATTTTAAGGGTTGATATTAATTTTTAACTACAGGCAAACCTGCAGTTGTCCATGCGTTCATACCACCCTTCAACAAATTGACTTTATCAAAACCTGCTTTCAATAACTGATTTGCTACTTTAGTGGCGGTCATTCCCGCGGCGCACACTACAATAATGGGTTTATCTTTATACTTTTCAAGGCTACTGAAGTCATTATTCTTAACTTTGTCATTAGGGAGGTGTTTGGCATCGATAATTGAGCTAGTTTTAAACTCTTTATCACTGCGTATATCGATCACAATACCCTGCTCTTTATTAACTATAAAGGTCAACTCTTGGCTGTTTAATTGCTTAATTGGCGACATATTTATTCGAATGGTTAAAAATATTATCGCTAATGCAATACCAAACCAAGCTGCTGTTAACAGCGGATTCGCCGCTAAAAATTGTGAAAATTGTTCCATGGTATGCTCACAGATAGGTTGTAAAAATTTTGCCAACAGTATACAGGGTAATGATTTTATTTGTAGACCAAATGCAAATATTGGCAATTTTTATAATAATTTATCCCTAGCCCTAAGATTTCAGTGGCTTATACATGGAACATAACTAAATAGAAGATATTTATCTAGAACGGCTAAAGAAATTGCTAAAATTCATTGATATACTGTGTAAAAATTAACGTCAACTCAGATGGGATCTTGCATGACACATAAAAAATCTACTGTCCTTATTATTTTAGATGGTTGGGGCTACAGTAAAAATACTGAGTCTAATGCAATACATCACGCCAACACACCGGTTATTGATAATTTGATGGCCAACTATCCTAGTATGCTGATCAACACCTCGGGTATGGCGGTAGGCTTGCCCGATGGTCAAATGGGTAACTCTGAAGTTGGCCATGTAAATATTGGTGCCGGTAGAGTGGTTTATCAAGACTTCACTAGGATCACCAAAGCCATTGCTGAAAAATCTTTTGCTGAAAATAAAGTGCTCTGCAACGCAGTGGACAAAGCAGTCAAACACAATAAAGCGCTACATATTTGCGGCTTAATGTCTCCTGGTGGGGTACACAGCCACGAAGACCATATATTGGCAATGATAGATTTAGCGCATAGCCGCGGAGCAACACAAATTTATTTACACGCTTTTCTCGACGGTCGAGACACACCACCGAGAAGTGCTCGAACTTCTCTGCAAAAGGTAGAGCAAAAATTCAGTGAAATAGATTGTGGGCAAGTGGCCTCTATCGTAGGCAGGTATTTCGCCATGGATAGAGATCAACGTTGGGATCGAATATCGTCAGCTTATCATTTAATGGTCTGTGGAGAAGCTGACTATCAATACCCAAATTCGCTAGCAGCTCTAGACAGTGCCTATTTACGTGACGAAGATGACGAATTTGTTCAAGCCAGTGCCATTGTCGACCAGCAGGGAAATACCATTAAGGTAAATGATGATGACGCAGTGATATTTATGAACTTTAGAGCCGATCGCGCGCGTCAATTTACTCGCTGTTTTACTGAGGATAACTTCTCAGCCTTTGCGCAAAAAAGTACCCCTGCACTGGCCGATTTTGTGATGCTTACCCAATATGCTGCCGATATTGACACCAGCTGCGCTTTTCCACCTGTGGCTTTAGATAACGTATTAGGAGAGTGGTTAGAAAAACACCATAAAACCCAGCTGCGCATCTCTGAAACTGAAAAATATGCCCATGTCACTTTTTTCTTTAGTGGTGGCAAAGAAGCTGAGTTTAAAGGTGAAACCCGTATTTTAGTACCGTCTCCTCAGGTGGCTACGTATGACTTACAACCAGAAATGAATGCCAGCTTATTGACTGACAAACTGACTGCGGCAATCAAAAGCGGTGAATATGATTTTATCGTATGCAACTATCCCAATGGCGACATGGTTGGTCATACCGGTAAATTTGACGCCGCTGTTAAAGCTTGTGAGGCGGTTGACCAGAGTATTGCTAGGGTCTTAGTTGCGCTAGAAGAAACCGGTAGTGAGTGTTTGATCACCGCAGATCACGGCAATGCCGAGCAAATGCTTGATCCGGTTTCTGGTCAAGCTCATACCGCCCACACCTGTGAACCTGTACCACTGATTTACGTTGGTAGGAAGGCTAAGCCTTCATCAACAGGTGCTTTAAGCGATCTATCTCCAACTATTCTCAATTTAATGGCGCTGCCACAACCGCAAGAGATGACAGGTGAAAATTTAATGTCGGTGGAAGAGTAATAATCAAGATGGCGTCTCATACATGAATAATGAACGCCTATTTCTCGGCGCTATACTGACAAAAATAACAGCTCGGCTGGCAGTACTGTGTTTATTGCTGGGATTTTTTTGCTCTGTTACTTTTAGTAGCATTGTAACTGCCCAGAGCAATGACCAGCAAAGTACTCGGCATAAACTCAGTCAAGTAAAAAAAGCCATAAGCGACAAAAAAAATGCCATAAAACAAGCCAGTGATCAACGTCAACAATTGTTTGTTCAACTTGAAGCTGACGATGTCAACATAGCCGACATTGTAACTGCTATGCGAACAACTGAACAAAAATTAGTGCAAATACAAGCTAAAATAAAGCAACTCAATATCGAGCAACAACAATTAGTCAAACAACAAATTCAACAAGAAAAATTACTCGCTGCGCAACTGCGAGCCGCTTATGCATCGGGTGATCACGATTACCTAAAGCTGTTATTAAATCAACAAAATCCAAAAGAAATCGAAAGGTCCTTAATGTATTATCGCTACTTAAATGAAGCGAGACTGAGTAAAATTGATCAGTTTAAAGACACCATCAACGCCTTAACTGAGGTCGTTATTGCTCAGCAACAACAAGCAGCGCAACAGCAGCAGTTGCAAACCCTGCAACAGCAACAAAAAACCCGGCTAGTCAACAATAAACAGCAACGCAAACAAACTATTGCCGCTTTAAACAAGCAACTACTCAACAACCAACAAAGCCTTGAGCAATTGGAGATAGAAGAAGCCAGCTTAGCGAAAGCTATTGCCGCATTAATTGCCAAAAGTACACAAGCCATAGATTTAAATGGTCTAGCCAAACTTAAACGCAAGTTATCTTGGCCTATACAGGCGGGGATAAATCGCAGTTTTGGCTCGCAAAAACAAGGCTACTTAACCTGGAAAGGGGTATTGATGAATGCCCCCGTAGGACAACAAGTAAAAACCATCCACCACGGCAAAGTGCTCTTTGCAGACTGGTTAAAAGGCTATGGCTTAGTGACCATTGTTGATCACGGCAAAGGCTACATGAGTTTATATGGTCATAACCAAGCCTTACTTAAATCAGTGGGCGATCGGGTAGAAACTGGAGAGCCCATCGCTTTAGTTGGACAAAGTGGCGGCCGCTCACAGTCGGCTTTGTACTTTGAAATTCGCCACAATGGCAAGGCTGTCAACCCAAAATTGTGGTGTAATTAACCGTTTCGGCACAGGCAATAATAGCAGTCGATATTCACCTCATTACCTGCTAGTCTAGAGCCACTTTATTAAAGACTGATCGTATTTTTGTGCCTGTATTGTTACTCCTACTTCTACTTTTTTTCTGTTCATCATCACTTGCTTTCCAAGCCAAAGTGGCGATCATTATCGACGATATTGGCTACCGCAAAAGCGACAGTGCGGTGCTAAATTTACCCGGTGAAATTACCTATGCGGTGTTACCCCATACGCCGTTTGGTAAAACAATTGCACAACAAGCCTATGACAATAAACACGATGTACTTTTGCACATCCCAATGCAAGCGCAAAGCAATAAAAAATTAGGGCCTGGCGCTTTAACCAGTGGTATGGATGATGACAATATTCGCCGGGTATTAGCAAAATCTTTCGCAGAAATCCCCTTTGCCTTAGGGATCAACAATCACATGGGCAGCTACCTTACTCAGCAATACAATGCCATGGCTTCAGTTATGCGTTACTTAAAAGAAAATCAGCGCATATTCATTGATAGCATGACCAGTAAACGCAGCAAGGGTAAGCAAATAGCACAAGCCATAGGAGTTCCTAGCTTGAGCCGAAACATTTTTTTAGATAACCAGTTGTCGCCAGAGTATATTACCAAGCAATTTAAACAACTTATTGCACAAGCTCATAGACACCAGCATGCCATAGGTATTGCACACCCTCACCCCGAAACTATTAATACATTAACAGCATTACTACCGCTTTTAGCAGAGCACAATATTGAACTAGTGCGCATATCCTCTTTATTTGCACACACCAGTCAGCAGCAACTGAATGCGCCTTAACAATAACATTAAGTCGCGGCAAACAGACCGACGGAGTCGAGTTTACATCACTAACCATAGGTGATGTTTACAAGCGATAGACGTTGACACAATCAACCAAATGATTGTTAAAAGCATTGACCCCTCTTGCGTCTGAGGTAGAATATCACCCATTAATAAACAACAGTTTTACAATTAAGGACAATATGAAAGTTACCGTATTTGGCATCGGTTATGTAGGGCTTGTACAAGCTGCCGTTTTAGCTTCAGTAGGTCATGATGTTATGTGTATTGACATCGATGATAAAAAAATTGACAACCTAAAAAAAGGCATCATTCCGATTTACGAACCGGGTTTAACCCCGATTGTGCAAGAAGCTTATCAAAATGGTTTATTAACCTTTAGTACTGACGCAAAATTAGGCGTCGAACACGGCACAGTGCAATTTATTGCCGTAGGTACACCACCTGACGAAGATGGTTCGGCTGACTTAAGCTATGTGCTTGCCGTTGCCAGCACTATTGCTCAGCATATGTCGTCAGCGCGTATTATCATCAATAAATCAACCGTCCCCGTAGGCACTGCCGATCAAGTTCGCGCCCAAGTGAATGAGGTTTTATTGACTCGCGATGTTGATATCGACTTTGACGTAGTGTCTAATCCGGAGTTTTTAAAAGAAGGTGCTGCCGTCAGCGACTGCATGAAACCTGATCGCATTGTTGTCGGTACCGAAAATGCTAATTCTCGTGAGATAATGCGAGAATTATACGCGCCTTTTAATCGCAATCATGATCGGATGATTTTTATGGATGTGCGCTCAGCTGAACTCACTAAATATGCTGCTAATTGTATGTTAGCCACTAAAATTTCGTTTATGAATGAAATGGCAAACCTCGCCGAGCGATTAGGGGCCGATATTGAATCTGTACGTCATGGTATTGGCTCTGACTCACGAATAGGCTATCAGTTTATTTATCCCGGCTGTGGTTACGGCGGCTCTTGTTTTCCCAAAGATGTAAAAGCCCTAGTGCGCACTGCCAATGCAATGGACTACTCGCCAGCCTTATTAGAAGCGGTGGAAGCGGTTAATTATCGACAAAAGAAAAAATTATTTACCCATCTTAACAATCATTTTAACGGTGAATTGGCGGGGAAAACTATTGCCATTTGGGGATTGTCTTTTAAGCCACAAACCGATGATATGCGCGAGGCGTCTTCAATTGAACTCATGAAATCACTCTGGCAAGTTGGTGCTGCAGTGCAAGCATATGATCCCGAAGCCATGGAAGAGTGCCAAAGAATATTTGCCCAACAACCGGGGTTGTCCTTAGTTGGTACTAAAGAATCAGCGTTAAAAGGAGCTGATGCTTTGGTCATTTGCACTGAGTGGAGTCAATTTAGAGCGCCTGACTTTGATCTTATTGCACAGACACTAACCCACAAAGTCATTGTTGACGGTAGAAATTTATACGATCCGCAATTGTTGAAAAACCGCGGTTACAGTTATTATGCCATTGGCAGGGGTGACAGTGTCAACAAAACCCCTTGAGTATTTTGTCAACTCTCTAATAGGATGACTGATAAATGAAATATTTAGTGACAGGTGCAGCAGGCTTTATCGGCTATCATGTCGTTAAGAAATTATGCCAACAAGGCCATCAAGTGGTTGGCATTGATAATATCAATAATTATTACGATGTCACATTAAAACAGGCTCGGCTAGCTGAACTAGCGTCATTGACAACATTTGATTTTATTCAACTTGATATTGCCGATCGTCAAGCAATAGCCGATTTATTTGCTAGCCAGCGGTTTGATCGTGTGATCCATCTTGCCGCTCAGGCTGGAGTTCGTTATTCTATTGATAACCCGATGGCTTATGCTGATGCAAATATCATCGGTCATCTGGCCATTTTAGAAGGCTGTCGGCGCAACCAAGTGCAACACTTAGTGTATGCTTCATCAAGTTCGGTTTATGGCCTCAATAACAAGGTTCCCTTTAGCACTGCAGATAGTGTTGATCATCCGATTTCTTTGTATGCCGCCACTAAAAAATCTAATGAACTGATGTCCCATACCTATTCACATTTGTATGATTTACCCACCACTGGACTGCGTTTTTTCACCGTCTATGGCCCTTGGGGACGTCCAGACATGGCATTGTTTAAATTTACTAAGGCCATTATTGAAGGTAACACAATCGATATCTACAACCATGGTGATATGTACCGTGATTTCACCTACATCGACGATATTGTTGAAGGTATCATCAAAATAAAGGATGTTATTCCAGCCAAAAATATGCCCTGTCAAACCACTTCACTGTCGCCATCGACCAGTTCAGCTCCCTATCGTGTATTTAACATAGGTCATGGCAAGCCAGTGAAGTTAATGGCGTTTATTCAATCTCTAGAAAACGCTTTGGGCATATCAGCAATGAAAAACTTTATGCCGATGCAAGACGGTGATGTCTATCAAACCTTTGCCGATGTCGACGATTTATTTAGTGCCATTAACTATCAACCCAAGACATCAGTAGCTGAAGGAGTGACCCAGTTTGTTACTTGGTATCGTCAATTCTATCAAAAGTGATTTGTTACACTGGTCTTAACCTACATAAACCGCAGATTTAAACCGCGCATGTATATAGCGCGTCTATATAGCGCAGATATGTAATATGTTAAAAAGCGATGTTATTAGTATTTAATAACGATTTGAGGTGTTTCACTGGAATGGCATAGGTAATACCACTTGGTG
>JBELHO010000005.1:58855-117188 GCA_042091375.1 Thalassotalea sp.
TTTAATAACGATTTGAGGTGTTTCACTGGAATGGCATAGGTAATACCACTTGGTGCACTGATCACCGCTTCTTTACTCGCTTGTACAAATACTTTATTAATAATACCCAATACCTTGCCAGTGGCTTGATCATACATAGCACTACCGCTATTGCCTGGATAAGCAGTGGCATCCAGTTGATATACTAAATAGGGATCTCGCAAACGCTTTAACATACGAATAGTCATTTGCCGTGAATCCTCAACAGGGATAATAGTTGGTGTCACACTTGATATAATACCGCGATGCGTCACTGGGTATAAGCCTAGTACTGCACCAATAGGAAAACCAGTAAATGCAATAGCGGTTCCTTCCGAACTGTATTCATCGTCGGCTAATGTCACTGCTGGGATCGGCACACCTTTGACCTTTAACACCGCTAAATCATGTTGTTTTGAGCTGGCAACAAGTTCCGCTTCTCGGACAATAGCCTGTTTACCTGAGCCGACAAATACCGCCATTTGCTGCAGTAAACTCGGATCGAGTTGTTTCGGTAAAACATGGTGATTGGTCACCACATACTGGCCATTACCAATGGCAAAACCACTGCCGTTTAATTTATTTTTGGGCCTGCCGGTTGGAGTAAATACTCCTATGCCAACCACAGACGGTTTTATTTTACTTACCGTATCCACCAATTGATCGGCAAAGCAATAATTAACTATGCACAGCAAACTACACAGTAAAGTGCACAAGAATTTATGCGTATAACTTAGCAAAAGTGACTCCTTAAAAGTTTATAATACTGATAAATTTAGCAAAATTGTTATCTTTCCGCCACAGTTGAACACAGAGTCAGCTATCAAACACATAAAACAACAATAGTAACACTAATTTCAAAGTGGACATAAATGGCATTATTTTTTAATTACTAGAAGGTATTATTGATAGGTAGATTTTAAAAAATCGGGCATACTAATCCTATAATAATAAATTGTTGTGGTGTTACAGGACAAAACTCATCATGAATTTGCGCAAGAAATCAGCTGCTGCTCAAGCTAATGGAGGCATTAGCCAAAAAATAGCAGCAATGAAAATAAATGGTAATAACGATTTTATTGAGAGCCATTTTAATCAATTTTTATCGCCTGAAATGGCCTCCTCAAGTGCACTTAAAGATCAGGTTTACAAAATTCGTCACGCTGTTTATTGCCAAGAACTGGCTTTTAAACCCATCAAAGAAGATGGTAAAGAACAAGATCAGTTTGATCAACAATCGACATTTGCCCTGATCAAACACAAACCTACTGATAGTTATACCGGCTGTGTGCGAGTGATTTCGTCAACTCACCCTACACTGCCGCTGCCAATAGAGAAATATTGTAGCAAAGCTATTATTAACTCAGCACTGCACCCGAGCAATTTTCCCAGAGAAACAATAGGCGAAATATCTCGTTTGGCAGTAAAAGCAGATTTTCGGCGACGCAAAAATGATAAGTTTAAAGGTGCTGCTCTTGGTGCCATCAGTGAAACCAGTTACTCTGAGGCTGAATTGCGCTGTTTCCCATTTATTGCTATTGGCCTTTATATGTCAGCCGCCTCTATCGCTATAGATAAAGGCATCACCCATGCATATGTAATGATGGAGCCCAGATTAGCACGCAGTATGAAGTTTATTGGCATCAAACTGTTACCCATAGGTGATCCTATTCACTACCATGGTTTACGAGCGCCTTATTATATTAATTCGAAAATATTTTTAGATAATCTATCACCCAGTTTCACTCATTTATATCAATCAGTTAGAGCCAAGCTATTAACAAAAACAGTTTAATTAAGTGAAAAGCTAGATGAAAATTGCTGTTCTCTTCAATACTTGCGATAATGTAATGCCCTGACATTCCATTGGTTTAATAAATGAAAATCGGCATAGTTGTAGGCACACGGCCTGAAATCATCAAGATGGCTCCAGTGATCCGCGAGTGCATCAAAAGGCAGATAAGTTATTTTATCATTCACTCCAACCAACATTATTCGTCAGCAATGGACAGTATATTTTTTGACGAATTAAAATTGCCAAAACCAGATCACAATCTAGGTGTTGGTTCGGGATTACACAGTAATCAAACCGGTAATATTCTGATCAAAATGGAGCCGATCCTCGTTGCCGAGCAGCCAGATGTGGTGTTGGTCCAAGGTGATACCAACACGGTATTAGCAGGGGCGCTTGCCGCCTCTAAACTAAACATTAAAGTTGGCCATATTGAAGCCGGTTTGCGCAGTTACGACCGCACCATGCCAGAAGAAACCAACCGTATCATGACAGATCACATCAGTGAATACCTCTTTGCTGTTGGCCCTAATCAGCAAAAAATATTGCAAGGCGAAGGCATTGCTACTCAAAAAATACACACCGTCGGTAATACCGTTTCAGACTCGTTATTTCAGCACCTAGAAATTTCAGCACAACAAAGCAATATTTTAACAGAATTACACTTAACCGCAGGTAGTTACTTTTTAGTCACCGCCCATCGCGCATCCAACGTCGACATTGCCGAAAACTTAACTGAATTACTGCATTTATTAGACGAAATGCACAACAATTACTCAGGTGATATTGTCTGGCCTATTCACCCGAGAACAGAAAAAAAATTAACGGAATTTAATATTCAGTTACCCAAATATTTAAAGCTGATCCCTCCGGTGGGTTACTTAGACTTTATTCAATTACAAAAACATGCAAAATTAATTTTAACCGATTCTGGTGGTATCCAAGAAGAAGCGTGTTTATTGGGAGTGCCCAGCCTAACCCTGAGAGAAAATACCGAGAGACCAGAGGCTGTCGAAGTGGGGGCCAGTGAATTAGTGGGGCGCAATGCACAAAAAGCCGTCGATGCGGCTAAACAGTGGTTAAGTAAGGACAGCTATACATGGCATAACCCATTTGGTGATGGTCATGTAGCAGAAGCGATATTAGATATACTCATTACCGACAACACTGAAATCGACTTATCTAAAATTGAAGCTAAACATCAAAACATTGCGGTCATAGGCATGGGGTATATGGGACTGCCCATCGCCAGCTTATTGGCCAATGCAGGATATAATGTCACAGGTGTAGATCTCAATGCCGATAAAGTCAATAATATAAACCAAGCGCAGTGCCCTTTTGATGAAGCCGGCTTGCCCGAATTGATCACTAAGGTAGTTTCACAAGGATTTTTAGTGGCATCAACCACACTGCCAAGTAGCAGCACCTATTTAATTGCAGTGCCGACCCCCCATAACAATGGCAAATGTGATCCCAGTTATGTATTTGCCGCTGCTGATGCCATTGCCAAAGTCGCCAAAGATGGGCAAACAGTGATCATAGAGTCAACCATATCACCGCAAACAAGTACCTCTGTTGCCGCTCACCTATTAAAATCAGGGGTGAAACTCAATGTTGTGCACTGTCCAGAGCGAGCCATACCGGGCAATACCTTACACGAGCTTGTGCACAATGACCGGATCATTGGTGCTGCCGACCAAAACACACAACAAAAAGTCAAAGATATCTACCAAAGCTTTGTCAAAGGTGAAGTGTTTCTAACCGACCTAACTACGGCTGAGTGTATTAAATTAGTCGAAAACACCTCCAGAGATGTGGGCATTGCCTTTGCCAACGAGTTAGCAGAAATATGCCAAGAATTAGGTGTGAATGTTTACGAAGTGATCAAATTAGCCAACAAACACCCAAGGGTCAATGTGTTAACCCCGGGACCTGGCGTAGGCGGACACTGTATCCCTATTGACCCCTGGTTTTTAGTCGAAAAAACCCAACACGGTGACTTAGTGCGTTTATCAAGAAAAATTAATGATCAACGGCCACTTGATATAGCCACTAAAATTGATGTTGTCGCTAAAGCCAATCAGGGTAAAAACATTGGCTTACTTGGCGTTGCCTACAAACCTGACGTTGATGACTGTCGTGAAACACCCGCCGAGCCTATTTTTCAACAACTCGATGAAATGGGCTATGAAGTAAAATATCACGATCCACATGTTGCCTCTTGGCAATGTCAACGATTAGAAACGCTGGACGATATTGTGCAATGGGCTGATGTTTTAGTGCTTGTCACAGGACACAAAGTCTATGCTGATTTTAACACAGAAAAACCCTTATTTGATGCCTGTGGTTTATTGCAGTAAACACCGCAATAATTCACTTATGTTTGGCTACTAGATCAATAGTAGCCAAATCCTTCTAAGCTAAGCCAGTTTTCATCCAGTATAAATTTTAACAAAGTTAGATTTTACCTAAGTTAGATGTTCGCCAGCTTATGTTTTAACTTGCGCAGGGCATACTCGCCCAATAAAGCAGCATTATTTTTTGCGTAACAACACATGTTTTGCTGGTAACTGTGGTTGGTTAGCGATTTTTTATATTGAGCATGGCCATTGAGAAAATCATAATAGTCCAAGCCCTGAGCGTGATAGTGTTCAATAGCAAAGTTATGCATATATAGACCTAGTTTAATTTTTCCTGAGTATTGGTCTGTTAATGCCGATAAATAAAAATATACCCTGCCTTTAAATCGATAACAA
The DNA here is from genome assembly GCA_042091375.1 of Thalassotalea sp. Lineage (GTDB taxonomy): Bacteria > Pseudomonadota > Gammaproteobacteria > Enterobacterales > Alteromonadaceae > JBELHO01. The sequence goes on from JBELHO010000005.1 coordinate 63,422, forward strand.
ACTAGAAAGCCTATGGGCTGAGCATTCAATGACAATTGAATAATGTCAGCCGAATTTGCCTGTATTTGCTGCAAAAAACTATTACTAAAAGGAACAAAGTTAAAGCCACTAGGTGTGGGTGTACTAGACCACTTGTTGATATGGAACGTTTTCAGCGATGGCAAGGCATTTAATTTTTCTGCTGCTGTTGTCAACACAGTAAAAACAACTTCACCTTGCTGCTCAAGTAATCTCTTGGTTTGATTTATTTTTTGCCGAGTATTTCGCGATACAATATCACTGAGGTGACTATTCGCAATCTGAGAGAACTGAACATCATACCCCATGTCTTCAATGAGCAGACGTTTATGTTGACTCAAAACATTAAACGATTTTTCGGTTTTATTATCGGTCATACCAATAATAAATTCATCCCAATCACTGCTCGCTGCGATAAATGAGAGCATTGCATGCTTTACTTCAGCATACACAGTCTGTTCAATTAAAAAATCATTATACTCAAGCCAAGCCTGATCATATTGTTCTATACCGGTTCTATTCAACCACCATTGACGAATGGTATAGCATTTAAATACTCGGCGGGTATTGGCAAAGATAAAGCTCAACCCAACGACACGCTTGTCTATGGTCGCTTTCAGTAAATAGCAGTCTCCTTGACATTGCTTTACCCAGGCACCGAGCCAATCCCAAGTGAGAAAGTAATGGCATTGAGCATTTACCTCTGTGGCACGCCAATCGGCTGCTACTTCTGATAGGTCAGTTATCGAAGTCTTTTCTAATTTGACATCAATGTGTATATTGCCCATTGCCTCTGTTCTCAAACTTTTCTATCTTTGGATAAATATATCGCCGTGGCAACAATTGCTAACAATCCTGTGTTAATTACAATGCTAGTCTTAACAAATTGAATATTTTATTCAAAAAATTTTACCTGTGACTCAAAGCCTATTGACACTTTCAACAAATTTGTCAAAAACACAACGGTACTCAGCCAAATATTGGCTTTTTCTTTGTTTCATCTCAAGTTGTAGCTCATTTTTTAATGCTATTGACTGTTCGATAGCAGTAAAAATACTCTGGGCATTATTTTCTGTAAAGACAAAAGGTTTATTAAAAACATTCCTTAAAACCTTTGTGTCCGACAAAATACAAGGTTTTTCGTAAGCCAGCGCTTCATAACCACCACAGTTTAACGAGTTGTTTCGCTCTGTTAAAGCCATTACCATTGCTGAATTGACCAATAAAGATAAATACTTTTCATAGGCTAAAAACCCAGTGAGAATAATATTAGAAGGCAGCTTTAACAACCGAATTTGATCGGGAATTTTACCAGTAATATATATTTTACAGCTTGACTTACTTTTCTCTAACATACGACCCGTTTCAATCACTTGTGTATAAGGTTCGTCGTCTGACCAAGAACAAATGTACAATATGTAAAGGTCTTTATTGCTGTTAACATCATCAAGTGCTGCTTGCTTTGGGATTGGTAATGGATCAGCTAACACTTCTGTATTAGCTTGCCAAGTATCGACCTTTTTTGCTACTGCTTTATTGTGCACTACAAGTAAATCTGCATGTTTACCTACCAACTTCGCTAAACCATTAAAAAAACGCGAGCGGCCTTCGAATGGAAAAACAGCCGCATTGTGGCAATCTACTATTAATTTATATTTAAAAAACAGTTTTAAAAACGCCATAACAACGGCGAGTACCATTGACGGGTTTTGATGAAAAACAATGTCGGGCTGGTGTTTTTTAATAATTCTCAAGGTCAATTTGATACTTTGAAAATAGCGATGGATGCGAGAACCACCTATGTCAATTTCATATAAAGGAATATTCAATAAGTCAGCTAGTGAGCGATTTCTCACTTGCCGCTCCCAAGTTAACCAAATCGCTTTTTTGTTGATACAACTATCCATATAATAAATTTTCTCTTGATGACTTTAATTGAATACAGAAAAATCACTAATGTCCCTCAAAGCGCATTAACGTGTTTATTGTCAACAACATAATGACTAGTCTTAAAATGAAAGTAAACTACAGATAAAACATTTACAATGATGTAAAAAAAATAATTAATGAATTATGTCTGTTGATCATGATAATGTTAATTGACAATAATATCATAATTAATAAGGAATTTTTGTGACTTTGGTAGTAGGTCTTATCGAACTTTTAACCCTGATAGCATTATTTGTTTTATGTTATGTTTATTTAGGTTATCCACTTCTCCTAAAATTATTGGTTGTTATCAAGCGAACACCTCAAATCATCACAGAACAACACTATACCCCCAGTGTTACTTTAATAATATCATGTTTTAATGAAGAAAAAGTCATCACACAAAAAATTGAAAACAGTTTAGCCATAGACTACCCTCGTGAATGTTTACAGATAATGATCGTTTCCGATGGTTCATTCGACAACACCGAAAACATAGTTAAATCCTACGCAGATCGCGGTATTAAATTGATCCGACAAGAAGGACGTTTAGGTAAAACATCTGCAATTAATATGGCAATGACCACAGTAAAAAGTGAAGTTGTGGTATTTTCAGACGCGAACGCCATGTACGCACCTGATGCAATTTTAAAATTAGTCGCACCACTTGCAGAGAACAAGGTTGGTTATGTTGTAGGTGCGGCTTTATACACAGATCAACACGAAAGTTCAGCGGCAGACAGTGAAAATAAATATTGGCAATACGAGCTATCAATTAAACAGATGGAAAGCCAACTGAGTTCTGTTGTTGGTGGTGATGGTGCTATATACGCAATTAAAAGTAAGCTTTATATGCCGCTCGCTGCTACAGATATCAATGACTTTGTCAATCCACTACAGATCATTACCCAAGGCTACCGAGGCGTATTTGCAAAAGATGCCATCGCTTATGAACAAACAGCTGGCGACTTTGCTAAAGAAGCTAAACGCAAACAACGTATTGTCAATCGAAGTTTTACCGGATTAATGAAAATGAAGCAAACCCTAAACCCATTTAGATATGGGTTGTTCAGCTTACAACTGTTGTCACACAAATTACTGAGGTGGCTGATCCCAGTGTTTATTATAATTTTTGCCTCGGGAAGCGTGTTTATGAGTTACCAACAAAACACTGTTTATAAAGTGATCACTATTTTGGGGATAGTATTTTTACTTCTAGCGCAAATAGGCTTTGTAAAAGCAAAAAAATCCAACTCAAGTATTATTTTTTACCTGCCTTATTACTTTGTTATGGTCAACTATTACGCTTTGATGGGAATAATTACTGCACTAGCCGGAAATGTACAAGTCATTTGGAGCCCCCCAAGAGCAAAAGATAAGAACACACACAGCATCAATCTATTAAGTAAAGTTAGCCTGTTAATTTTTAACTGTATTTGCTTGCGAGTACTATTTGATATAATTTAAATTGAATATGAATTTGCCACTAAAATTAATAGTATTAACCCTACTTATCGCGCCGTCCTTGTGGTTTACAACTCAAGCAAGTATGTGGTCGGAAGGGCAATGTGATCAATTTCCAGCTGATGGTGCTACTAGACTCTATTTTAACGGTGCGGCGTACATACCTTGGGAAAATATGCTAGGAGATTGGTTAGATGTTGATTTATCTCCTCAGGGTGATAACCCTTTTGCACAATTACACGGTGATACTGCTAGCAATACTAGCTTAACCGCAGATGTGACAAGTCTCGTACAACATTGGCTATCTAAAACAATAAAAAACCGTGGATTTTTTTTAAAATACGCAAATGGAAGTCAAAGAAAAATTTTCACTAAAGAGAGCATGAGTGCTCCTAAATTAAAACTAACTTACCAAAACAAAGAGGTCGTATTAACCAGTAACCAAGATACAGAATTAAACCAAGCCACATACAAATGCCTAGGCAGCAAAGACAATATCAATTTACACAACCATGGATTAATCTTTTTTTCTTTACCTGAGACCAACAAGCTATTATTGAAAGCAGAGCTGTTAGTCAACACCACCAAACCATTTAAACAAACCCCTATCATCGATGTTTACGCAGTCCGTTTACCTGATTATCACTATGACTTATTAACATTGTCCAATACTTCAAAATTACTCGATGAACACGTAATTTACCAAACGAGCTTTGACAGTTATGACTGGAGGGCATTATGGCAAATTGAACATGATGTCAAACTTGTCAAAGCAAACTTGCTCAAAGGTATTGATCTGCGTAATAAATACCAACCACTTGATGGCAATGCCCTCAGAGTAACAATAGCCGAGAATACTCATGTAGGCGTTAGTGCTAAATTACTACTCGATCAGTTCGATACATTGCAGGCAATTAAAAACAATACCCTATACATGCGATATCATCTGCGTTTTGGTGATACTTGGCAAACTGAGGTAGATGGAAAGCTGCCGGGTTTTTCAGGTACCTATGCCAGCCAATCATATCGAGGTGGGTGGGGAGGAAGGCGTTCAACCGGCAAAAATGGTTGGTCTGCGCGTGGCAGGTTTTCGCCAACAACACCATTGAGTAACCCGCTATCAGATCGTGTGCCTATTGGCAGCTACTTATATCACTCAAACATGCCTTCACCCTATGGTGATGTATATTATTGGCAAAAAAATGATAAGTTTGTTTTAAAAAAAAATAACTGGTACGCCATAGATCAACGCATCACAATGAATTCGTCGGGAAAAAAAAATGGCGTTCTACAAGCTTGGATAGATAATATTTTAGTATTTGAAAAGCGTGATATAAACTTTTCAGATCACCCCGATATTGGTATAGAAGCAATTTGGCTTAATGTTTACCACGGCGGCAAGGAAAAAGCCGATAAAAATATTACCTTATATATTGATGAATTAACTTTATCTAGCCAACCTATTGGCTCCCTGAATAGAGATCATAAAGAATGAAACAGCTCATTAAGGATATATTGCAATATGTTTGTATCTTGTTTGTCCTACCCCTAATTATTTATTTTGTGCTTGTTCCCAAGAGAATGCGTGACAATGCGTTCAGGTGTCACAGCCAAGTACTGAGTTTATTACCCGGCAAACTAGGCAGTTATCTGCGTTTAGCCTACTACCGCTTTACTATGAAGAATTGTAAAGGGTCTGGTGTTATTCATTTTGCTACTTTGTTCTCGCATTTTGATACCGACATTGACGACAACGTATATATAGGTCCGCAATGCAATATTGGTTCGTGCTCAATAGGTGAAAATAGCTTGATCGCCAGTGGTGTACATATTCTTAGTGGTAAAAACCAGCATAATTTTGAGGATTTAAGTCAACCAATACAACAGCAAGGAGGTGCTTTCACCAAGATCAGCATTGGAAGTGACTGTTGGATAGGCAATCAAGCAACAATTATGGCAAATATTGGTGCACATGCGATTGTTGCTGCAGGGGCTGTAGTTGTCCGAGACGTGCCAGAAAAAGCCATAGTAGCAGGTAACCCTGCCACTATTTTAAGGTACCGAAACTAAACTTATTGAAAAAATAGACTTAATTTAGGCTGTTTTACTTGGTCAATCGCTTCCTTGCTGGCGAAGTTGTGCTTACCAGACAAGGCTTTAAGCACAATATTAATTTCATTAGCAGGCTGTTCACTGTCCAATAACTGAGTAATATTAATAGCCACTTGTTTAACTTCGTTGGTGTCCTCAACCACGCTTAAAGAAAAGGGATGAGAGCCATTTAGCTGGCCAGAAGCGTCAACCCAGTCACCTAGGCGGTTTTGCCAAGGTAATTGGCTTTGATAATCTTTGTGATCTCGAGTCGCACCAGACAAATCGCCACTTCCTTCTGACCAATCATCAGTGCCTAAAAATACTGCTAAATTTAGTTCTCCATATTGACTCAAATCCGATAAAATAAGATAAGCATTGGTCAAAGAGGCATAGTCTATCTGTTGCCCTTCAAATGAAAAATTAAATAAACCAGTGGTGTTAGTGGCTAATTTAATAGTTTCTTTAAATCCCTGTGCCTTATATGTGCTATCAGCAAGGTAAGTGTCTTTTTTCACGGCAAAATCGACTCGGGTGCTTGCTTGACTTTGTAGCTGCCAAGCCAATCTTGACTCGACACCTTGGTCATCAATAACTATAAGCTCTACTATTGAATTATCAGTAGTCAGAAATGGCATTTGAAAGCTATAGGTTAATGAATTTTCAGCTACAACCTCTCCATTTAATAACCATTGATAGGCAATGTTAGCACCTTCAGGATCAGAAACATCAACTGAAAAATTGACCACTTCGCCAAAATCAACAAACATCGATGACTGTTCAGGGGTATAACTGTGAATTTCGGGAGGGAGATTTGGCTCTGCACCTGCTAAAGGGGAAATATTACTCAACCGAGTAGGGCCTATGTAGCTTTTGGCGATAACCACATTATCAAGGTAAGCATGAGTCGTTTTACTGATGGGTGTTTTTCCACCATGAAAGATATTCATCCAAACCCGATCAATTTTAATATGAGCAGAATGCTCATCTCTAAATTGTAAGTCGTCTTTTGTGTAAGCAGCGACGCCATTAATCCATGCTTTAATTACCCCGTCATTTTTTCCTGGGGTATTCACTTTGACGTACTGTTCGATAGCGTACCATTTATTGGGTGTCAACATACCAGGTGCTTGGCCGTCATAAATAATATGGTCACCATAATTATCTACTTGATCTGCGTGATAAATATAGTTGCCAATGGGGACCATATCACTAAAAGGGTTATTGCCTTTGATCTTCATGTTAAAACGACCACGAGCTGACCAACCATTGCTGCCATCTGATCTTCTACCGCCCCAACCGCCCTCATAATCAGTGCCGGCATAGGTTCCTGCAATCCCTGGTAACTTGCCATCATCATCAGTATGCCAAGTATTACCGAGGCGAATGTAGTAACGCAAATAAACTTCTTCTAAGTCATTACCTAGTTCGTCGGCAAATAAGTACAGTAAATTGAGTCCTGTGAGTTCATTTTCAGTGATTTCTACCTGAAGTGCTTTACCCATGAAAGGTTCAAATTTTTCACTTGGATTGGCAGTGACAATTTGTAAGTTTTCTTGATGGGTTATTACTGACCAATTACTTTGCCAATTGTCATGTTCAAAAGACTCGGCAAGCAAAACGTCAGCATGCTGTATCATTTGATAATCATTTGGGTAATACCACGACAAGTCACTATCGTCATAATTTTTCGATGTTATCGCTACGCGATAAGTATCTAGCATTGAATCGCCGTATTGCTTGTCATCAATATTGAGTATCAATTTTGCTGAATGGATCGTTGCTGAATGGCTAATATCGTCTAGACTAAAATACAACAAAATTGAGGAACCCGATGACAGGAGCTCCTCTTCACCAGAGCACTTATACGTTGTGCTTTTCAGTTCGGTATCTGCATTGACCTTAAATAGAAAAGTTCCTTGTGAGGTAACAACCTCTAATTGGCTGGCTGGCAGGCCCGAGGTGTTTTCTTTACTGACAATATTGGCCTTGCCGGAGAGTCGATTGCGAATAAAGAAGCCCTGATTGAAATATTTTCCTTGATGCCAATCGACAACTATATTAGACACATCCATTTGAATTTCTTGTTGCTCATCAAGATCTTCTATTAATGAACTAGTAAAGGGCGTATCACCTTGTGCTACGTTTTCTGTGTCGCGCCAGTCACCTAGGTGATTGCGCCATTTAAAGTAGGCCCCAGCATTGTAATATTGACGATTAGCGCCGTGGTATGTGCCCAAAGAACATTGCCCTTCAGCCCAAGAATGGAAATTGGTATTAGCTAAGGCACTAGTTTGAATTGCTGTTTGCGTTGTGCAAAGAAACAATAAACATAAAAATGATAGTGGTCTAAAAATATGCATAAATACTCCAAAAACTAAAAAGTCGCATTGAAGTCGTGTTGCAGGATAAAATGTAGGAAAACAATTATTGCTTCTTGGCGGCCACGCTATCATAGGAAAACCCTTAGACCGTTTGCTTTGCGTCCTCAGCTTTCACTGAGTTTGCCTTTATCAAGCCTACACAACCTTCCTATCTTAGGCTTATATGGGCAAAAAACCAGTATTATTTCACTTATTTTCGCGCTTAAATTTTAAGTTATTGATCGAAAGGTTGTTTTCCAAAAAACTTTATTTTTAACCCATCAATCACATTTTGCACAAACATATGTTTAGCCCAAACGATTAAATTGTGTGCTTTCCAAACAAAGCGGGATAGCCAACTAGGCTGCTTATTATTTTCAAGATATGGATAATCATGCGCCATTAACGTGGTTTTGGCGACAGCATCATAAGTGGCTATTTGCAGTGAGGTCATGTTTAATTTCCATTTTGAGGAATTACCTGACTTTGTTTTATTTATTAGTTGATTAACTAATTCAGTGTAGTTATTAATATCATCGTCTAAAAATTGGTAAATTTTAGTACACACCTGTCTTGGATCATCGATAAGCTCTTCGTATTTTATATACATTAATTGATCATTATTTTGCAACTGTTTGATCAATTGCAGTTGTTTGCCATTGTTAGCCCTATGCCAATGCTCTGCACAACTATATACATTGTTCGGTCCCCAAGGTTTCTGTAATAAGGACAAGGCCACATCACGACCATCGCGAACAATATAGAGGTATTTAGCCTTTGGGAATAAGTTTACAAGCTTGGGCAGTGCTAGAATGTAATGAGGAGTTTTATCCCCCCAATAGCTTTTATCCCGCTTAGCCATTAATCGACAACAAATATAATTTACCACATCAACATAGCTCACCTCACCACAATGCTGTTGCAACATGTTTTCAGCTGATACAGCAACCTGCCATTGAGCGATAGCTCGTTCACCACAAATGTCATCAATGATACGTTGTAAATTATCTAACTGGTTTAAATCACCATAGTCATCGAGTTTAGTTGCGTATTTAATAATAAATTGGGTTTCAAAGGGCTCTCCAAACCTAGTGGGTTTAAGGAGACTTGCTAAAAATGTCGTGCCAGAGCGAGGGCTGCCGATGATAAATAAGTTTTCCAATGTTTTCCCTGTGATCAGAAATACAACAAAGCAATTGCATAGGCTAATAATGTAGTTGCAAAGTTGAGGTTAACGCCGTATCAATTAAACATAAAATACCATAGAATTTAAAAGATTTTAATTGTTCAGTGTAACCATTGTGAATAAAACCAATATAATATTGATGATTGCTTTTGAATTTGTTCCTTGTCAAAGCGCAGGTGTGCAGAGACCGAGTGTGTTTGCACACTATCTTCAACAGCACAATTGGCGACCGATAATTATAACTGCTGAAAACTCAGCGCACCCTAGAATTGACCAATCGGTTGTTCTACCCGTACCGCGCAAAGATGTTTATCCCGTTGCAGCACCTGACGCGAAACAAGCTTTTGGATTTAGAAATAAATATTTTGAACTTACCACAACACCAGATAGGTGGTGGCTGTGGGCATTAAAAGCCATTAAACAAGGTAAAAAGTTAATTGACCGCTACCAACCCGATATGATTTGGTCAACACATCCCATTGTATCTAGTCATTTTGTTGGATTGAAGCTATCTGACTACGCCAAACGTAAAAACCCTGAATGCCGATGGATAGCTGATTATAGAGATCCGATGAAATGTCAATACGAGCCAGAGGCAATTGCTTATCCTTTTGTCTCGAGATGGATAGATAACAAAGTAATTGATAGAGCTGATGCGGCAGTATTTGTTACGACACAAAGTAAAAAACTATATGCAAACAACTACAGCGATCAACAACATAAATTTCACGTTATAGAAAATGGCTATGACGAAAAAAACTTTACTTTAGCGGCACCTTTAATAAAAAAAAGGACAAAGGATCCAAGGTTTACCATCTTGCACTCAGGCGCATTATTCCCCACTCATGCAAGAAATCCTCAACATGTATTTGTAGCCATAAGCCATTTAAAACAATCTGGCATCATTAACGCCGCAAACTTTGTTTTGAAATTTAGAGGTTGTCCAAATGGCAACTCTTTTTCAGAAAGCCTCAACGCACTAAACATTGTCGATCTAGTAGAGTTTTTACCCAACATCACTTACCTGGAGTCTTTAGCCGAAATGCAATTGGCTGATATCCTACTCGCTATTCAAGGTGAGTTGTTTGATAAACAAATTCCTGGAAAAGTCTATGAATACATTCGGGCAAATAAACCAATAATCGCCTTAACAGGGCAACATAGCGCTACGGGTGAACTGGTAAAATCTATACCTTTTGGATACGTAGTTGCAGGTCATCAATCATTACAATCTATTATCTCAAATTTACTGTATTCAACAGGAGGTGTATCTTTCGACTATGGACAATATTCTAGAGAAAATAGATCAGAACAACTCAATCAACTACTCAATTCTCTGAAGCCATAAATGACTGATAGTATTTTCCTTACTGTTAAAAAAATCAAGCTTTTCAATGCTCAACAGAGCCATGCTAACAGTGGTTATGACGATTGAGATAATCCAATAAAGGAATATCAACAATCCAAAACAGGCAACTCAAAAAGTCGACTAACGAGCCGTTTCAAAGGCAAACTATTAAAGTGCGTAAAGTTTTTTACAAGGTTTTGAGCTACCGTATCATCGGCCTAATTTGCTCCATACCTTGCGTCGAATAAAGTGCCAACTAGAAAATGGAATGGTCAAGACACATATACTATAAATGAGTACTCCAACGAAAATTTCGAGGGTAAATAATTGCCATAATGGCAAAGAGGTAACATAGTGTTTTAGCACAAATATCGCCAACAGCATCAGTCCGCCAGATAGCAAAGGCGGCGCTAACAAAGTAAGTAGTGAATATATTGAAAGTTTCAGTGTCTTATTGAGCAAATGAAAAGAACAAATCAACAGTAGAAGATAAAAGCCACACAAGGCAAAACTAACGTAAACAATGCCATTAGCGGCTACTATGAAAAGGCTTAAAATAAATGCGATACTGCTAAATACACGCACTAACACTTGATGTTTTATCTTGCCACTTGCCTGATTAAATGATGCGATCAAACCAGTGATTGAACTTAACAAAAAACTTATCGCTAAAACATGTAAGACAGGTATCATACCTCGCCATTTTTCTCCTAATAACACTAATGTAAATTCTGAAGAAACTGCCGATAAACCGAAAAAAACAGGTATGCAAATAAGGGTATTCACTGTAAATAGTTTAGTAAAATAGTATTTAAGTGCCTGATGATCATCTTTAACTCTTGAGAACGAAGCAAAAGAGACACTTGATAACCTATAAGAGATTTGCTCGTAAGGCATTTTGGCTAGACCATTTGCCTTATCATATAAGCCCAATGCAGTCGTTCCTAAGATTTTTCCCACAATTAGCTTATCAATGTTTTCGCTAATTAAATTGACTTGAACACTGATAAAGCTCCACAAACTGAAGTTAAATAACTCTTTAAATGCTGACATACTGCACTCAACAGAGCATTTCTCAGCACTGATCACTAATGCCAAAACAGTATAGAAAGATTGCGCAACCAACATAGCAATGATCATCGACCAAACCCCAAAACCATGAGTGGCCATTGATAATGATATAATTATTGATATGAATATTTTAATAGCTTCGATAATTGCCAGTGACTTAAACTGAACATTTCTTTTCAAATGGGTTATTGGGATCGCCAAAAAAGACGAGATGACAAATAGTATAGAATAAACTTTAATTGCATTTTCTAACTTGGGCTCGGCAAAAAATGTCGAGATAAAAGGCGCTGTAAAATAAAAAATACTAAATAGGCCAAGTGAGACAACAAAATTGAAGACAAACATAGTGCCGAAGTGCTGGCGTTTAACCTCTTTGCGATTAACAATAGCGCTCGATAAACCAAAATCAGTTAATGAATTACTGTAATACAGTAAAATAGTGATAATCGCCACAATAGCAAAATCATCAGGAGCAAGAATACGCGCTAAAACAATAGAATTGGCAAACCTGAAGAAGTGCATCGCAAAGGGTAATGCAGTAAACCATAATATACCCTGTTTGGTTCTATTAGCTAACTCCTCTTGTTCACTCATGTTGATAAGTTCCTGCAGCTGGAAATTGAGTTAATTTATCGTAGTCTGGTTCCAAATCAGCTGTATAAAAGTCCATATTAAAAATAGTGAGTACCGATAATATTTCGCTAATTTGAGTTTCTGTTAATTGATTTTTCCAACCAGCTAATGGATCTTTGCCTTTAGCTATCTCTGATTTATTGCTAATCGTGTTACTGGGTTTAAATAATTGCGCTTTGATATCAGTCGTTATGGTCAATCCCAAAGCATTAAATAAACGCGATAATTCTCGCTCACCGTTGCGAACTAGAGCCTCATAACTCACCAACAAAAACGGGTGAGGCTTATTAATAATCAAAGGGGCGAAATAGCGGATACACCAGGCAAGAGCAGATATTTGAGCATTGCCAGTGAGTTTCGAGCAGGGCGCTATAAATTGCGGATAATCTTCAAAGAAAGGATTATTCAATAGCACTCGTTTGTCTGGTGTCCAGCCTTTATGCAACTGAGAAGCGATAGTTGCGCAAGGGTGTCTGATCACTAATACCGGAGGCAATAAGTCCATTTCACTGGTAAGCCAGTCGAGTAACATATTGCCTCGGACAAATTTAACCACCAAGCGATCAGAGTTAAACACATCTTTGGGAGGTATTTGTGAACACAGCCATGGACTAATTATTTTTCCAGACAATACTTGTTCAAAGTATTGTTTTCCTTTGTCCCAACGATCTTTTTTAGTCAAATACATGTTGCGCTTTATATGAATTTGACGAGCGGGTTTAATATAATCTGCATTCATAGGCTCAAAAATTTGTATATGACCTGACACAGAACTAATTAACTCAGCTAACCAAGTAGAGCCACTGCGAGTCGAGCCAAAAATGAGTATGGTTTTTGCCGGATCAAATCCGTTTCGACGGAGTGCTTTAAGTAACAAAGCACTGATGCTTCCTCGAAGAAAAAATGTGATCTTTCTGATCAATGTCTGTCGATTCAATGCGGTATCGCCTCTAAGTCTTAATGAGCTTTTGATAGATGCGCATGTAATTCTCAGTCATCGTTGCGACAGTAAAAAATTGTTGGTATCTCTGCCGTGCATTGGTGCTAAAATTATTTCGCATCTTGTTATTAGTTGCCATCAATAGCATGGCGTCTATTAATTGCTTAGTTGAGTTATTTTTAATGATCAGGCCATTATGGTGATCAACAACTATTTCAGGCGAACCACCAACATCAGTGACAATACTGGGCAAACCAAATGACATTGCTTCTAATAATGTCATGGAGGTGCCTTCACTAAATGAAGGGAGTAAAAATACTTGTATTATTTTTAGATATTTGTGTGGTTCAACAATATATCCAGTAAAAATAATACTATTATTGACACCCAACTGCCTACTCAGTTGCTCTAACTCCCGCCGCATTTGCCCGTCACCAATGACCAATAAAATAGCTTGAGGTATATATTCAAGCACCTTAGCAAAAGCATTTATCATCATAGTTTGGTTCTTTATCGGCTCAAGCCTTGAGATAGTGCCAAAGACAAAGGCATCATCAGCAATGTTATATTTTTTTATTAAAATATTGATATCATTAGTACAAATACTATCGCAAAGATCATCGATCCCATTGTAAATAACTGACATTTTTGTTTTAGGAAAATTATCAACGGTGTGTAATGCCGTTAAGGTAGCCTTCGATATGGAAGTGATATTACTGGTAAATAAACTAAAAATTGGATTAATAAATTTGCGCTTTAATTTAGGAATATCGGGATAAAAGCGACCGTGCTCGGTAAATATCAGTTTTTTTCCTGTTAAAACACCAGCAAGTAATCCATAAAAATAGGGAGAATATTGGTGACAGTGAACAATATCAATGGCATTTTTTTGTATCACTTTTTTTAATGACCATACCAATTGCCAATCGAAACCGGACTTTCTGTTTAGCAAAACAATATTTGCCAAACCATGTTGTTGACAAATAGTACCTAACTCTCCTTGCTCACCATCTATGCAGACTATGGTCGAAACAACTTTTTGACTATCGACACAGCTAACTAATTGCCGAATGACTTGTTGAGTACCACCTAATTTCATGTCAAAGGTCACATGTAAAACTCTTATTTTAGGATTTTTCATTTTCTTCTCGAGTTTTATCTTGGTTATCTTCTCCGTTGTGCACAATAGCAACAGCAGATATACAAAAAATCATAAACCAATATAATATTTCAGCGCGAAAGGCATCAATAAAAGTCCCTGCGACTAAAAAACCTATCAAGCCACTCTGAATGGCCACTAGCAAGTAATAATCCTCATATAACTTTCTACTTATTAACAATGCTTTAGCCTGTCTCAATCGACGCCAAATACAAATCAGTAACATCGTAAAAAAGAAAAAACCATGCCAGCCAATCTCTGACAAAGCTTGAAACCACATGGAATGTACAGCACGCATTTTTACCCCGTCCTTGCTAGTAAAATACGAATCATCAGTTAAATAAATTGGACTTAGGGTTTGATAACCAAAAATACCCACACCCAAAGGGTGATCTTCGAGCAAATCAAAAGTCGCTAGCCAAAAATTTATCCGCCGACCACCGCTGCCTTTACTCTCTGTACTCGAACTTTCTTGAATCGTTGACATTCGCTCCCAAAAAGAATTGTCAGTCACTTTTACCATGGCCATCAATGAAAGCAACAGAATAACAGTAACCATGAGGCGTTGTCTGGGTAATTTATATCGAGAAAACATCATATGAAGTAATAAGAACCCCCCTGCGGTGATAGCACCTAAGAAAGCCCCTCTACTATTGATCAGCACCAATCCATTGGCGATAAATGCCCCGAATAAACCAATAGCAATCTTCCATTTCCACTCCAATCGCCAAGCAAAATATAATAACAGGGGGATTGAAGGAACAATAGCGGCTGCAGTACCATTAGCATCGGGTGCATCAACTGTACCTATTCCCTCCACCCTACCATCAGCGTTTCGGCCAACATTAAATGCCTCCCAGCCAATATAAGCACAACCGATAATATACACTAACAGGGCAAGTTTCAGTTTATCTTTGCTATCGATGATTCGGTACATGACAAAGATAATGATGTAGAGTTTAAATAAGTCAAATAAAAATTTGTTGTGGATAAAACTGTTGGCAGCATTAAAAGAAACAACACAAAAGCTTAAAAAAACAGCTATAAACCATTTGGTCTCTGGGGTATTTTTTAAGGTGTTTTGGGTATGGCTTTTTAACTGAAACACAAACATAGCAAGCGTCAACAACACCACAATAAATGAGTAACTTATGCCGGGAATATTATTACCCCACCAACGTGCCTGTGGGTTGAGAAAATAAATCAATTCATACAAATAAAAACCATACACTGGTCCCATGGTAATTGTGGCATAAATTCCATAGCAAAATACCATAAAAAATAACAACACAAACTTTGACATAGTGCAGCTTGCCTCTAATGACTTGGTGTCATATAGTTATCAAACCACATCTGATACATCAACATACTCCAAATAATGGTTGAGTGATCTTTTCTACCGGTGTTATGTTCTTGCCAAAACCGTTGAATTTGACTGTCTTTAAAAATGTCCCTTAAGCCATTTTTTCTTTCAAGTAAATGCTCCACGACTAACCCCTGCAATTCATTTCTTAACCAGGAGGCAAGAGGAACTGAAAAGCCCATTTTCTTGCGATACAAGATGTCATCAGGCAAGTGTTCTTTGAAGGCTTGTTTGAGTAAGTACTTTTTTTCACCGCAGTTAAATTTTAATGTTGAAGGTAAAGTAGCAGCAAACTCGACTAATTGGTAATCCAAAATAGGCGCTCTTACTTCCAAGGAATTGGCCATAGTCATCCGATCCACCTTGACCAAAATCCCTCCAGGTAAAAATGTTTTTATATCTGTGTATAAAATTTTAGAAAGGTGATCGTCACCGTCAGCTTGGTTATACTTATCAATGGTATTCTCTGAGGGATGATAATCTCCCAAAGCTTGGTTAACGTCGTCGCGGACTAAAGATTGCCAAGCTTGATCAGTGATCATCGCGTTAGTAATATAAAAACCATGAGCTGGATCAACACTCAAGCTGGTTAATAAAGATTGCGCCTTTTTAAAAGCGTTAACATTAATCAGACCTGCTACAGTTGCTAACCCGGGGAATACATTTTTTCTTACCCAAACAGGAAACTTGCGACGTAGCCTATTTTCAATATCATCAATTGTATATTTAGAATAGCCAGCAAAAACCTCATCGCCCCCGTCTCCAGCAATGGCTACGGTGACTTTTTCTTTGGCTAACTTAGCTACAAAAAACGTCGGTACTAATGACGGATCGGCAAAAGGTTCATCAAAATAGGAAACAATTTGTTTTAAGTTATCAGCGACATTTTCATGAACACACAGTTGATGATGGTCGGTATCATATTGTTCTGCAACTATGTTGGCAAACTCAGTCTCATTAAATTTTTCTTCATCAAAGCCAATAGAGCAAGTAGTAATTGGCTCTGATGAATGTTTTGCCATCATAGCTACCACACCACTGGAATCGACGCCACCACTTAAAAAAGCACCGAGAGATACATCAGATATCATTCGATCAGCAGTACAATTTGACAAGTGTTGTTGTAGCTCTTCAGTTAAAACAGATTCGTCTTTACTACTTGTTTGCTTGAAAGAGATATCCCAGTATTTTTCAATATGGCTTTGATTTTTGTTGATAGTAAGGCAGTGTCCGGGCTCCAATTTATAAATATTTTTAAATATAGTTTTCGGATCGGGAATGTATTGATAAGCAAAAAAATCAAAAACTGCGTCTAAGCGAATTTCTCGCTTTATTTGTGGTAAAACTAATAACGATTTTAACTCAGAAGCAAAAATAATATCGTTATTTACCATGGTATAATAAAGCGGTTTTTTGCCAAGTCTATCGCGCGCAATAAAAAGTGATTTTTGTCTATTATCCCATATGGCAAAAGCAAACATGCCATTAATTTTGCCTAGCATATCTTTTTGGCAATCGCGATAAAGAGCTAATAGTACTTCGGTATCTGTAGCTGTTTTAAATTCATAGCCCTTGGCTTGTAACTCAGTTTTTAATGGCAGATAATTATATATTTCGCCGTTAAAAACGATGGCTAAATCACCATGATCATAAAATAAAGGTTGATTGCCAGAAGCCGATAAATCAATAATACTCAATCGCCGATGGCTTAAACCGACATCTTGGTTGGCAAATTCACCACCGGCATCTGGACCTCGATGGACAATTTTTTGCGCCATTTGTCGCAGTTGTGTTCGATCACCAAAATGTTGATGAAATTGAGTAAATCCAGCAATACCGCACATAGCTAATTAAATTCCTTATTTCATTTATAAACTGATATGTTTACGCAGTACTGGCCCCAGTTTATTTGCCAAAGCAAGAGGTAAAGCTTGCCACATCTTCTCAAATAAAGGCCGAAACGAACTGTTATTAGGCAACAATAATTCATTGGAGTTGGTTTCTTTTCTCGGTAAACTAGACCAGTTTAAAGCAACAGGTATAGCGCCCCATTGTTGCTTGAATTTATAAGTGCCTTCGCCAAATGTCGATCGACCAAAATCAAATTGTTTACAGCCTAATTCGCAGCTAAATTTGAGTAACGCCCAATACACCATCATATTCGGCGCAAGTTTGTTAAATTCAATTAAAGTAGATGCCCATGGAATAGATACCTTTGAAGCAGAATACAAAATAAATCCGACAGCAATCACCTGATGCTGTTTTTTCACCAGAACGATTTGATATTTACCCCGATAGTGTTCAGCAACAGACTTAAACCACTGCAAGCTGTGAACTGGTGAGCCTAACCTGTGCATGTTAACACTCAAAACAGCATAAAAACTTTCCACAAATTGGCTACCAGTACCCAACTCGTATACCAAGCCATTTTTTTCTGACTTGCGAATTTGGCTCCGTAATTTAGATTTAAAACTACTCATTAATTCGTCCGAGCTACTCGGTAAAGGTAACTGCATGATCACCTTTTTACCATCAAGTTGACTCAATTCGAACGACTCCGTTGCTACTTCTCGCAGTTCAAAACTATGGCATTTTTTTGCAATAACGACATTATTGATGAATTTGGCAAGGTGCTCTTTGATCGTCTCTGAATCTGCCAAAACACCACCGAGATCACAGTAGGGTAAGGAGCAAAGTGACTTACACACTCCAAACTTAGACATCAAAATAACAGAGCAAATTCCCACTAACTTATCATCTATAAAAGCAGCAATATTTAAGGCTTGATAACCATATGCTTGCTGAACCGCTTGACCCCAACCCCATAAGTGGTAAGGAGAGTGATCATTATGAGCATTGACATAAGCATCCCACTTATGCTTTAAATCCGATGTAACTTGGTTAATTTGTATCGATTGCCTAGACATACTTACAATAATTTTTCCTTGGCTTGGCTGATAGTACAAAATGTTACATTCGCCTGCCTTTTCAATGAATTTACACTTTTTGCTATGTGCTCGTACAGCTGAGCTCCTGAATATCGATTATTTTTATATGGTAAATCAATTAAACTAGAACTGTGCATATTCATATGAATAATCGGAGACTTACGCTTTAATAGTGATAGGGTTAAGGCATTGAGCTCATCAATGGATGATAACTCTGGACTCATATAAATTTTGCGCAGTAGGTGAGTTTGCCAAGCGATGCCAGTTAATCGTAAAAACTGCAAAGCATTGTGATTTATGATGTTAAATAACTTATTACTCAGTTCAAAATATTGGTTATTAAAGCCTGCTGAAACAGGTATTTCAGCAATTTTTCTTTGTTCACCTACTAATAAAGGATCCTGCAATGACGGCCAGTATGGAAGCCCCTCTATACCAAAACAACTAAAATAATCATTTTTGTAATAAGGCAGCATACTGGAATCAACTGATAAGCCTTTTTCAATGAGTAAATTGATTACTTTTGAGTTCATTCCCCAACGGCCTGTTCTAAAGGCATTAACGGATACACCTAAAGACTGTGATATTTTTTCTAGTAACACAGTTAACTTTTGCGCAACTAATTCAATGGGCAAATTAACCACATGCGATTCAAAATCTGTGTTGTTGCCTATTAATGGTGGATTGCACCAAGGGTGTAAATGGGCGCCAATTTCACAGTCACCATTATTGACTAACTGCAGTAAATTGCAGACTGAACCCTGATTGTCAACCATTGCAAAATCGACAAAATAGGTTGGTTTTATACCTAATTCATTACAAAAAGCCTGAAATTTGGGCAACACGTCTGCATTGCTAACTTTGGGAGAATTCTGTGGAAAAGAAGACTTCCAATCCCATTCTTCCTCGGTATCAACAGACAATACAAAAATAATATCAGGCTTAGGTGCAGGCATACCAGTT
The DNA here is from genome assembly GCA_042091375.1 of Thalassotalea sp. Lineage (GTDB taxonomy): Bacteria > Pseudomonadota > Gammaproteobacteria > Enterobacterales > Alteromonadaceae > JBELHO01. The sequence goes on from JBELHO010000005.1 coordinate 82,898, forward strand.
TATTTCTCAATCAAATTTGTAAAAACCTCAGTGTATTCTTTTGCCATACGCTGAGCTGAATAATGTTGGTAAACATAATCTCTACCATTAATAGATAATTGATGCGAAAAATCGCTATCAAATAGAATTTTTTGCCAATATTTTGCTAAGGTTAGCTTATCATTGAGCGGAGCCAGTAAACCAGTTTGTTGATGCTTAATGAGTTGATCAACGCCGCTAATATTGTAGGCGGCAACTGGCACGCCCATCGCTAGTGTTTCCATCAAACACCTTGGGATACCCTCTAAAACAGAGGTCATAACAAACAAATCAAAGCTTTCTAACCAAGCCATGCGGTCACTTCTAAATCCTAAAAATTCAATGTTATCAGCACTGTCAAGACTTTTAGCATACAACTCTAATTCTGCCCTAGAGTCTCCGTCTCCTAAAAAGAATAAACGTAAATTGCCATGTTTAGTTTGCAGCTGATCAAATATGTCTAAAATATCTTTAATATTTTTTCTTCCGATCATTTGTCCAATAAAGCCGATCCTTTTCTCCTCAACATTTGTACAAGTCAATTTATCTTTACTCAGCCTTTGTTGTTCGACTTCTGACAAGTCTACGCCATTTTGCACATATACTAATTTTTGTTGGCGTACACCGTACTTTCTGACGTCAATCATTAGTTGCGGTGATAGAGGAACCACTCGATCAGCAAAACGAAAAACCTGACAGCCAAGCCAAATAAACACTTTTAGCTTAAAGTCAATATTCGTCGAAAAGCCGTGAGGAGTCATGACTATTTTTATCCCAGCTTTTTTAGCCGCTAAGAAACCAAGAATATCTGACTTGTAGCCATGGGTATGAATAATGTCAATATCACGTTCTTTTATGAGTGAAGCCAGTTTGTTTACAACAGATAAATCAAACTTATTTTTCATTGCTAGACGAAATGTTGCACCACAATTTTGTTGAAAATAATTTTCAATTTCAGGGGCTTGTTGTTCACCTTCGATAGTAACAGCTAGATCAGAATGAATTGTCAATGGATCTAAGTGCTTACATAGGGCAAGTACCCAACGCTCTGCACCGTAGAATCCTGATGAACAAATAAACTGTAACACCTTAATTTGTTTCATCTATGTATTTCCCAAATATTTTTTTACACTTAATCGAGCGAAAACTGAGCCATTTTATTTCCCTTTTTAAAGAGAAACGCACTAATTCTTTTAACATTAACTTCATAATCTTCACGTACTTGTTAGGTAACTCCCTAGCTGTGTATTCGATTTCAAGGGAACAGTCACAGCTGGATTTTTTACCAATACCAAAGTAACACATATGGATATTTTGCATTAATAAAACCAAAACACGTGTTGATCCTTTATGCTTTGCGCAACGAAGAGTATCTTGCACATAAGTTAAGAAAAACTCTGCCTTTTTCTGAAAGAGTTGATTATCAGAAAGTGAAAAATACTGTGCTAATCTAAAAATACTCACCTTCCTTAATTCTTGTGCTACCCAAGTTGTGGTTGGAAATTCTAATTTATCTGCTTGAGATAAATAAGGCTTTTCGTTTGCTAACATCCATGTTGCATAAAGTAACAGTGCATCTCTGGCGTAGCAAAAATCATCATCAAACTGGGTTAACTGTTCTTTTATTATTAAGAATCGACCAACCGACTGTAATAAAACAGTGTAAAACCAAGTCAGCTCAATATTGCCCAAGTTACGCTGAGCTACATTGTCTAAGGGATGAATAGTGTGCTGGATAATTGTATTGGCCAAAGTTAAATAGTTATTATCGTTGGTTAATTCATAGGCGTCTAACTGAGCCGTAATAAAATGCCCCGTGCCCCTATCAAGAGGATAAAGACCGGTAATATGGTTCTTAACACCTAAACTAGCACTTTTCTTTATGGCTAATAACTTGGCCAAAAAACCGGCCGAACCCTCAAAGCTGTTGTTGATCCATTTAGCTAAATTGACTACAGCTTGTTTAGCACTCTCATCTCCAGATAAAAAATAATAAAGCGTTAATCCTGTGGTGTAGCAATGTTGAGGGCCGGGTCCTCCCCCTGAAGTGTAGCCTTGATAAACTGGCTTATGGCGAGAGGAAAAGGTTCGGTGTGAACAGGTTTCAGCTCGAAGATAATGATCTGTATGCCAAAATAGGCCATGATTATATTCTGGTTTATCTTCATTGGTATGGTAGATGTCTATATCGATAACATGTCTGGCTAAGTCATTGGCAAGTTCCAGCCATAACTCATTCTGACTGATCATATATTGATTTAGTAAACCAAAAATCGGATCGTATTGATTGTTGTAATGAGAGACAAAAATAGCCTCGCCACTATCTTGTTCTGCTTCATGATCAGCATATATTTCACCAAAATTACGCCAACCATATTCATCAATGATTTCTCTTTTGTCAAAGAAATTAGTATCACCAGTTAATCCCAAAGCAATAGTCTCAGTGATACTAGAATGAGGAATATCGGCTAAATAAAACGCCACTACTTTTGTCTTTTCCACATAGTGTTGACAAATTTTAAAACTGACTTGTTCACCCTGCCAGTCAATTGCCTTGGCATCCGCATCAAAATCCATCCATAACACATGAGATTTTTGTTCACCTGGTTGCAACTCATGATATCCATCGGGAAATAAACTGACACGGCATTTGCTTTGGCAGTGCTTGATTTGTTTGGGGAAGTTTTGCCAAAACTGATTTAAATGCATAGCAACAAAATTATCATTGTTTGCTACTAATAACGTTGGTTCACAGCGCAAGCCGCTGTATTCACTCTCACTGGTATCCACCTTAAAACCATTTTCTGACAATGGTACCTCGCCTTGTGCATTAACGTGGTTAATACTTTGCCAATTTTCTCCACCACTCGCGAATTGTGTGAGAGTGATCTTTGTTTGTGCATCGTAAATAACCCCTGAATGATGATTTTTTATCTGAATTTTTTTACTATTTTTAGCGCTAAAGTCAAATCCCAATGACCTAAAATAACAGCTATTGTCATCGCCAAGATCCCATAGACCATTAGGATGAATAGCTCCTTTTGTATTGATCAGAGTAAATTCAATTTTGACGATTGCACTATCGACATAAAAGGTATAACGACACTGATAAGTTAACTGACAATCCTTTAATACAATTCTACCTTTGGCAAGAAGCGATTGCATCACCAGTAATTGACGCTGATCACTGGCATATTCAATAGTATCGAGATACCATTTTGCTTTTTCTTGCTGTTTACCTAAACATCCACTACTGAGCTGGCCAAGTTCATTACACGTCGCCATACTCTTCAATATTAACCCCTCATTTTCATCACAAGTCAGAGAAAAAATGGCCCTTTGCGTGTTTATGGTATGAGCAGCTTGTTCAACCTCTATCATTACTGGTCGGCAATTACTGGTTGCTACATCAGTTAAATAATAGAGCTCACCCAGTGATTCTTGGTGTATTAAAACACAATAAATTTCTACCCATTTGATACTATCGTCATGCCAATAAGATAAGATCTTATATTGACAAGCAAACAGCTCACCTGCAGTGTTTTCAATACTGAGATAGTCAAGGCTAAATAGTGCTTTTTGTTGAAAAGGCACACTCACTCGAACAAAGTATTTTTCTTGCTGATACTTAGGTAAACCATGAATAAAAAGTGGAATTTTTTCCATTAAGTACTAATCCGAGATAGCCATATCACGATCCAATACGGCCATATTTGTGAGTTCTTGATAATGGCCAAATCCGTGTTCCACTGCCATCACACATAACGGTAGGAACAATATTGTCAATCACTGGGATCATTTCCATGTGCAAAGTAAGTAGTTTAAATACTAAGTTATTCTTGCAAATGATAAAAGCATAAACCGCAATTAGTAGCAATTATTGAAAATTTATATTAGTGGCGCTTGTTTTGTATGTAAAATTAATCATAACCAAGTAGCTTTACCGATAATTTTTAAAGTCGCTGCTTAGCTGAATTTCAGTCTGAACTAGCTAGTATAATTATAATATGCAAATAACTTTCTACAGTAATACGAGATGCATGCGTTGTTATTTCTTTGTGGGTAACTGGTTGAGTTGTTGATAGTAATTGTTTACTAGTTTATGAGGCTGTTTTAATATCAGCTCAATCTCAGTGTTCAGTACCACTTTATCGATACTGCTACTCGATAGCATCAACAAATGTCCCGACGCATTTTCATTGCTGACTTTTAAATAAGTCTGATAAAGCTTTGCCTTAGTTTGGCTAACAAATGCCTTACCATTAATAAGATACCAGTAATAGACTATTCTGTGCTGACCTTGCTGCGTAGTAAGCGTTAACTTATTATAATGTTCGCCTGCTATTTGTACCTTGTTGCTATTGAGCAGCGTCCAATATTTATCATCGTACATACGATGCTCTGAAGCAATCAGTTCGCCTGAGACTTCATCAAAATAGGCGCCATAAAAGTCAACTAATTTGGGTTTATTATCACTGCCTATTGGTTGTTTACTGCTTAACTGTCCTGTGACCACTTGAGTGCTGTTGTTTAATTGGGGGAGCAAGTGTGGGCGATTTTGCGCTTCAAAGTTCAAGCGAGTTAACATTTTATCAACCGGCCAATACTGCTTTTTAATTGGTGAAGTGTCTATGTAATACAGCCAGAATTGTTGAAGGCCGATCACTGTGATTAACCCAACAAAGACTATGGCAATTTGCTTTTGTTGATGATGGCTGTTCGCAGGTAAGTCTGATTTTTTTGAGCTTGTTGTGGTAAGAGCAGTATCTCTGTAGCGCTCACCGATTAAAATCAAAATAAATAAAATAATACAATAAAAAATACCACCATAAATTAGATGATCGGCACCCACAGCGTGTTGCATATCAGTTAAATGGCCAGTCAATATAATACCGTAAACCCGCAAGGCATTAGCGATAATAGGCACGATAACAGCTAACAATATAAAGTAGCACCGCTTTTTCAAGGAGCTAAAAGAAACATAGCTATAAATAAAGCCAAAGGCGATAGAGGTAATTAAAAAGCTGACACCTGAGCATGCTTCAGCCACTAAAAATTGTCCTTCAGGTATCTCTAAGTAAAGTCCATTGCGATAAATAGGCACCTGAGTTAACTCCAACAAAGGCACCGCTAAATCGGTAGTAAGCTCTTGTAAGTAAGGAATAAGTTGATCGCCGACGGGAATGGCAAACACCATAAAAAACAATGGAAAAGCTATGACCCTAGTGGCCTTATTGCCGAGCAAGATCCAAATCATCAGCGGTAAAGCGATGAAGCTAGCCATGTGCATTAACAGTTTAATATCGCCTATTTGCGCAAATAACTGAATAGCAAGCAAACCTGTAATGGGAATCATTAACCAATAATTAGGCCGTATAGGCTGTTCAATCAGTTGATCTTTGTTCTGATAAAGCAAGTAGCAAACAACAGGTATGACTAAAAAGCAATGATTGTATATTTCAGAGGAATACCATACGTTAACCGCCGTAGTTATCCCCTGATAAAAACCCAAGCCCCACAAAACTAAAATAGAAAATAAGCCGAGTAGCATAAACTTGCTTGTTTGCTTCATCGCAATGGTGCCTCAGTCTTATTAACTAAAGTAGACTTAATGCAGCCATTAGATAAATACACATCTTGCATAGTAGACCAGTTAAAGTCTGTCAGTAATTTATCAATTTTACTTTCCATTCGAGATAAATTGGCGTAGTGCCTGAATCTCGATTTAACAGATAAACCACTCACCTTTGGTTGCTTGGGATCAATCTCCCAAGGGTGAAAATAAAAATTATAAGGTTGGCCTTCTGTTTTTAGGTATTTTTCAATGCGCTTTTTTGAGAAAAAATAGGGGTATAAACGAAAATAGCCACCGCCGCCAATACCGGTATTTGTAGATCCTGAGCGCAAAGTAGGTACCGGTATCTCAATGATCCCTTCGGCACGGGTGTGAATAAAACGCGGCCAATCAGGCGTACCGTATAAATCATGCACAATTGGGTAAGTGCTGGAACTGTATAAGATCCCTAACTCCACCAATAACTCAAAAGCCCACTCATTGTCTTTACCTATAGAAAAACTAGGTGCTCGGTAACCTAACACTTTTTGACCTGAAAGTTGTTGAAGTACATTGATACTTTGTTCTATATCAACCGACAATTGCGCTTTGGTTTGTAACATAGCACGGCGATGGTTCATACCATGACTGGCAATTTCATGGCCTTGATCAGCAATATCTTTGATCAGCTGAGGAAATGCTTGAGCAACCCAACCAAGAATAAAAAAAGTGGCTTTGATTTTTTTTTGCGCAAATAAGTCGAGTAAATGTCGGGTGTTATAATCCACTGTAGGCTTGCAGTTATGCCAATCACTGGGTTGAATAACTTTTTCGAACGCTGAAACATGAAAATAATCTTCAACATCTACTGTCATTGCACATGTTTGCTGAAATTTCATTGAATACATTAACGTCCTTTGCCAAATAATACTATTTCAACGGTTCTCAGTAAAATTAACAGATCTAATAAGAAACTGCGATGCTTGACATAGTATAGATCAAACTTAAGTTTTTCTAAGGAATCATCTGTAGTTGAGCCATAGGGGTATTTAAGTTGTGCCCAACCAGTAAGCCCAGGTTTTACATTGTGTCTTTCGTTGTAGTAAGGCAAATGTTTTATCAGCTGCTGAACAAACTCAGGACGCTCTGGTCTAGGGCCGACAAAACCCATTTCACCCCGAATAATATTGTAAATTTGTGGTAATTCATCTAAACGATACTTGCGCAATATGCGGCCAACAGCAGTAACGCGTTGATCATTTTCTACTGACATTTGCGCTCCTTGTATTTCAGCGTCGACGCCCATACTGCGAAATTTTAGCATAGTAAAGGATTGGCCATCTATACCAACCCGTTCTTGACGATATAAAACTGGGGCTTTTATACCGCAATCAAGCTTTATAAAAAACATCACCACAAGCATAACTGGCCAGGTCAATAACAACAAAACAAGTGCTAAAGTGGCATTAAATAGCCAATCAAGGGCATTGCGCAAATAATTAGCAGAAACAAAGCCATTGGAATAAATAACCCAGCTTGGATAAATTAAATTCACTGCTATTTGCCTTGTTTCCCGCTCTATAAAATCAAGGATATCAGTAATTTCTATACCGCGTAGCTTGCAAGCAAATAATTCATCAACGGGTAAGTTACTGCGCCGTTCATCACTAGCCACGACAATTTCATCAATTTGATGAGTTTTAACATAGCTGACTAATGAATCTTTGAGTTGAACAATATTTTCGTTAACAATGGCGCCGTCGGCATCACCGGTAATTTTTACAAACCCATGTAAATCAAAGGTTTTTCTATCTACATCACGCCTCATCCGTTTGGCAATAATAGAAGCGCGCTCACCCGCACCTAAGACTAAGACTTTGCGTTTATTTAAACCAAACAGTTCAGTTTGCATCGATACTACACGAAACACACTGGTCATCAGTAATGTTAATATCGACGACAATACCAACAACTCAACAGTTATTTCTGAGTGATTTAAAAACGTAGTCACAGAAGTGACGACAAAAAATCCAATGGCTACAGTAAGCACCAAACGCCTTAATATGCCGCGATAATTAATCCGAATTGATGAATTATACAAACCCAGCGCTAAGGCCGACAATTGCATAATAACACCATGAAATAAAGTATAAATAATTAATAATTGACTGCTGATATAATCATTAGAAAACAACAAAAAGTACTGATTTAAATAACAAGCAAAAACAAAAGCCGCAGCAAACAACCCAAATTCAATAATAACAATATATTTACTCGCCGCAGACAAGCTGCGAAACCTAAAGCTGGACATAGTCGATCAAACTTCCTCAACACAAAAAAGCGAACAACACATCGGCACTGAATTACCATAAACTGATATAAGGCTTGTATTAATGAACGCAAAACTATTGCATACTAGCAAAATTAATTTTTAATTTACAGTCATTAAAATATGTGCATAGCAAGTTAAAATCAAATACAATGAATTCTACGTATTTCATTGAAATTGAATAGCTTCTATCGTTCGGGGTAAAGACATGGATAACCCAATTTATCACACATTTAAAGTCATCATTTTGTTTTGTTCCTGCTCCTTACTAATAAGTTGCAGCTCGTTAACACTGCCGCCAGCAACCCTGCATCAATCAAATACCACAGATATTGCTTCATACAAGTATTTAGTCGGTGCCGGAGATGTTGTTAATATTTTTGTTTGGCGAAATCCGGAAGTATCAGGGACTTTTGTGGTTCGTCCCGATGGAATGATCACCACTTCTTTGGTAGAAGACATTGCCGTCGCCGGTAAAACACCCACCCAGTTAGCGCGTGCTATTGAAGAAATTTTATCGACTTACTTACGCGATCCAGTAGTCACAGTAACGGTCAATAATTTTAATGGGCCTTTTAGTGAACAAATACGCATTATAGGTGAAGCGACAAGTCCACAAGCCATTAACTACACGCAACACATGACCCTACTTGATGTGATGATCAGAGTTGGTGGCCTAACAGAGTTTGCCGATGGCAATGATGCCGTTTTAGTGCGCATAGAAAATGGCAAACAAATACAATACGATATATATATTGAGGACTTAATCAAAAACGGTGAAATAGATGCCAATGTCGACGTCCTTCCGGGCGATATCATCGTTATTCCTGAAACATGGTTCTAACAACCCATTTCATGTTTATATTCAGTTAGCCTATTAGAGATTTAGCATGCAAGAAAGCGTCGAACAAATTTTAGATTATATCAAAGGCATATGGATCAAACGCCGCTTTATTATGATTTCGACTTGGCTAATTTGCCCAGCCGCTTGGTTATATATTGCCCAGATGGATGATGTATATCGCTCAGAAGCACGTGTTTATGCTGATACTCAGTCTATTTTAGGGCCGTTATTGCGCGGCATGGTAGTGCAAACCAATCCTGATGTACAAATTAACTTGATGGTGCGTACTTTGCTCAGTCGCGACAATGTTGTGCGCATATCACACATGACAGATCTAGACATTCAAACAGAAACCCCTGAAGAATACGAAACGTTACTGACCTCTCTTAAAGAAAATATTGTGATGAAAAAAGCTCGCGGTCGAGAAAACATTTTTACCATTACCTATGAGCACAAAAATGCCAATACCGCAAAAAATGTGGTGCAGTCAGCCTTAAAAGTATTTATTGACAATACCATAGGTGAAAATCGCAATGACAGTGACTCAGCAAGAGCATTTCTCGATGATCAGATAGCGGTATACGAACAAAGATTATTAAATGATGAAAAAAAATTAACCTTGTTTAAGCAAAAATACAGCGGTATTTTACCAGATCAACAAGGCGGTTATTACGACAAACTAAGCAATGCCAAACAACAATTGAAAACTGCCGAACTCAACTTGTCCGAAGTTAAATCGCAATTAGACAATGCCAAAGCCCAACTTGATAACAGTAATAGAAACAAGGGCATACCGCAAAATCAAATCAAAGATAGTCATTCAATTACCACAACTTACGATCAACGTATAGCCGAATTAGAAGTGTTGCGAGACTCGCTGTTGCTAAATTATACTGAAAAATACCCCGATGTTGTTGAAGCCACTAAACGATTAACTTATCTAAAAAAATTGCGCAAACAAGAAATTGAGGAATACTTATCCAATGGTGACGATGCCTCAAATGCCATGGGCACCTTGTCCGATAACCCAGTGATCCAAAATTTGCAAATTCAAGTTAACCAACTGGAAAATTCGATGGCCTCAACAACAGTGCGCCGTGATAATTTTATTGATTTAGTGCAAGATTTAGAAAGTAAAATTCATGTGCTACCCGAGATAGAAGCACAATTGGTGGCGTTAAATCGCGGTTATGGTATTACCAAGAAAAAATATGAAGAATTACTGGTTCGCAAAGAGACCGCTGACTTAGCTCAACAGGCCAGTGAAAGTAGCAATAAAATCAATTTTAAAATTATAGATCCGCCGATAGCGCCCACCAAACCCAGCGGCCCCAAACGCATCATGCTATTACTAGCAAGCACTATTTTTGGCGCAGGTGTAGGCATTGGCCTATCGTTTTTATTAAGTCAAATTATCCCTGTAGTCACTTCCGCTAGTCAAATTACTAAAGTAACTGGCATTCCAGTGTTTGGCACCATTTCCGCTGCTGAAAATTTGGGTTTACAACAGTGGAATAAAAAGAAAAGGTTACTATTCATTCTTTCTAATTCAATATTAATGGTATTATTGTGTTGCTTTATTATTTACGCTTTATTTCCTGAAGCGATAACAGCGCCATTTATTGGGGTATTTTAAATAATGAACTTAATCGAAAAAGCTTTGGCTCGAAAAAACGCTTTAAAACAAAAATCAGCCTTGTCGCCAGCAGTTAAAGCCGATATTGATAGTACCAAGGACAACACTGATACAGACATCAATAAGGTTAGTGAAGCGCTATCTGCACCAGTATTGACTAGTGATCAGAATAACTCGGCACCACTTAACATCGATATGACTAGTCTAGCTAAACGAGGTTTCTTAGTCGATACTGGCGAACGTTCGCGGATCATCGCCGAATTTCGCCAAATCAAACACAAATTACTGCACAATGCTTTTGGCCAAGGAGCTAAAACTCTTAAAAACGGTAATTTAATCATGGTAACTAGCGCCAAACCGAATGAAGGAAAAACCTTTATTGCCATCAATTTGGCTTTAAGTATTGCCGCCGAGCAAAATAAAACTGTGTTATTGGTTGATGCTGATGTGCTAAGTCCAAGTTTGAACCGTGAATTAGGCTTAGGTGATACACTTGGTCTTATTGATTACTTAAGTGATGATAAACTCAATGTTAATGATATTATTCGCGATACCAATATCGACAAGTTAAAGGTTATTACCTCTGGCAAAACTCACCATTTGTCCAATGAACTACTCGCTAGTGAAAAAATGGCAACATTTGCCAGTGAATTAGCTAATCGTTATCCCGATCGCATTGTTATTTTTGATTCTCCACCGCTAGTAGGGGTTACCGAGACACTGGTACTGGCTCATTTGATGGGGCAAGCGTTACTGGTGGTGGAAGAATCTAAAACACGCATCGCCGATATTCAAGCCGCCACCGCAAATTTACACGAAGATATAGCTTTGGGATTAGTGTTAAATAAAGCAATTCGTTCACACAAGGATATGTATGGCTATTATGGCTATGGACACCCTGAACAATAAAAAACACCGCGCGCTATATGTCAGTTTGCTCTTCTGCCAACAAAGTGTTGCCGGAGATTGGCAATTTACACCTAGCATAAGTCTCGACCACACTTATTCAGACAACGTTAATTTAAACCGTGCCAATCAAGTCGACAGTTTAGTCAGTCAAACCTCAGTTAATCTCGAGTCAAGCTACCGCGCCCAATATGCCCGTTTTAATTGGTCGTCCCAAAGTACTTATGTGCTCTACAGTCATGATCATGATATTGATAAAGGCTATATCGATTTACAAAGTAACTTTGCTGTGCAACTTTGGCCCAATGGCATCACTTTACTGGGCAGTGCCAATATTGAAAATCGCGCTCAAAATGGTAGCAGAAATGCTCTAGCCGACATAGTATCGGCTGACACCACCCAGATAGAAAATTACAGTGCCGGAGTAGGTTATTTTGTCAACAATAGTGATTTCGAGTTAAATGTAACACTGCGATATCAAGATACTCATGCTAAAGACAATATAGGTAATAAACACGGTTATCTAACCCAGTTAAATAGTAATAATGGCAATAGCGCTAAGGTTATATTCTGGGATGTAGAAGCAAGCTACCAAGAATTAGAAAACGACACTGACAGTGGTCGGATCCATAGAGGGCAAGTCAAAATAGGTTGGATAACGCCTTACCGCTTTAACCCTTTTATTCGTTATTACAATGAAGGCAATACTGGAAATATTCGCTCCAATCAATCAATTGAATCAAATTCTTATGGCGTTGGTTTACGCTGGTTACTCACTGAGCGGTTCTATATTGACCTTTCTTATAATAAGCCTAACGACGATGCCGTAGATTTCGATGGCAAACCGCAGCAAAACTATATTGACACCTCAGTGCGCTGGCAACCCAGTGTGCGAACCCAGTTAGAGGCTAACTTTTCCCAGCGATTTTACGGTGACAGTTATGGTTTAAATATCAGCCACAAGAACAAACGCTTAACCAACAGCATTAACTATACTGAAACAGTGCAGGCCTTTACCCGCAATCGCTACGAATCCATACCTCAAGGCTTATTTTGGTGTCCGAATAGCAATGAGCAAACAATTGACATTACCCAGTGTTTGGCGCAAGACAATCAAACTATTAATTTTGATGACTACAGCTTAGTGGCACTAAATGACTTTGAATTGGTTGAAGATAATCAATTTTCCTTAAATAAGTCCCTCAATTGGACTTCAACCTTAGCCTTAGCCAAAACCCAACTGGTATTGTCACTTGATGGCAATGAGCGCAAAAATCTAACCGATCTGCAAACCGATACTGTAAAAAACGCAAATGTTAACCTGCTGCGACAACTGAGTAAAAGATCCCGTTTCGATCTCACATTATCTTATACTGAAAACTACCTTAATAAGAACACGGATGATCAGCGAAGAGACAGATACCGCCAGTATCAACTGTCTTACCAACGCAATATAAATAATTCACTTACCAGCGAAGTGCATTTAACCTATATTAATCGCTCATCTAATGAACAAGCTTTTAATTATAAAGAAGGCCGCTTTAATGTCGTCTTCAGTAAGGATTTTTAGTCAAATGTATGAAAGCTATTATGGGTTTAAAGAAAAACCATTTAAGTTAAGCCCTGATCCGCGATTTTTCTTTGCTTCAGCTCACCACAAAAGAGCCCTAGCATACCTGCAATACGGGTTAGATCAAGGTGAAGGTTTTATTGTCATCACTGGACCTATTGGCACCGGCAAAACCACTATTGCTCGTTATCTATTGGAGCAATTAGGCAATGAAGACATCGTTGCCGCACAATTAGTCACCACCAAACTCAGCCCTGAAGAACTGCTGGCTTTAGTCGTTGCTGAGTTTAAAATTTCAGTAAAAGGCAACAGTAAAGCCGATCTACTACAAGCCATTGAAGGGTTTTTGATACACCTAAATAGCCAAGGTAAACGCGCCCTACTGATTGTTGACGAAGCTCAGAATTTACCATCGGAAACCCTCGAAGAATTGCGCATGTTATCCAATTTTCAGCGAGATAACAGCCCTTTAATGCAAAGTTTTTTACTTGGCCAAGAAGAACTTAAACCGATCATTCAAGCTGTCAATATGGAACAATTTAGACAGCGCATTATTGCCTCAGCCCATTTGAGTGCATTGACCAAAGAAGAAGTTAAAGCCTACATAAATCACAGGCTGCATCAAGCCGGCGATAAAGATATTCAGTTGTTTTGCGATCAAGGTTTTGATCTTATTCACCAAAAAACTTTAGGGGTTCCAAGAAAAATCAACATTTTTATTGACCGATTATTGCTATTTGGCTTTTTAGAAGAAATGAACAGCATTGATGTCAATGCCATTAACGAAGTCGCCGAAGAAATGACCATTGAACTCACCGGCTCGTTACATAAACCGGCAATGGCGGAGCAACAATTGAGTCAACAGCCTGATGATACAGCCGCACATAGGCAAAAAATTGACTCTGTAATTGCCGACCTAAGTGCATACCTAGATATCACAATCAGTCGAAAATTAAACACATTGCGACATCTCGACCAAGCAATTAAAAAACAAAATCATCTACATAAAAAAATGACTCGAAAAAAATAAACAGCCCCCTTTGCTACTGGCGAATATAGCACGGCTATCGAGAACAAGTTGTCAGCTCAAGCTATTCACCCGAGCTTTGTCACTGTCTGTCTGGTAAGATTGCCTTATACCTCTTGTTCTAGAGAAGCACCCGTTAACGACACCCCATACTTATCGACTAAATTGTATAAAGTTGGTCGAGTAATGCCCAGTAATTCCGCGGTTTTAGACATTTTTCCAGCACTTAACGCATAGGCCTGTTTGATCGCTTTGACCTCGGCCTGCTCTCTTGCCTGCTTTAAATTAAGCAATAGCTCAATATTATTCTGGTTGTCATCATCACATAAGCCTAAATCCATGGCATTGATCTGTTTGCCGGTCGCCATAATAACTGAGCTCTTCACTTTGTTTTGTAGCTCTCTGATATTACCAGGCCAGTTATAACCTTGCATAGCTCGCACAGCATCATCAGTAAAACCATCGACAACACGCTTATACTCGAGCGCGTAACGCTGTAAAAAAAACTGAGCAAGGATCACCACATCGTATTCGCGATCCTTTAATGGTGGCATAACCAATGAAATTTCGTTGATCCGATAAAACAAATCTTCGCGAAAGGTTTTTGTCGCCACCATCTGTTGTAAATCTTGATTGGTAGCACAGATCACTCTTACATCAAGGGGTATTTCTTTTCTACTACCCAAACGCTCGATACATTTTTCTTGTAAAAATCGCAATAATTTAGCCTGTAGACTCAATGGCATATCACCTATTTCATCCAAAAATAAGGTGCCTCCCTGAGCACACTCAATTTTACCTGGCGTATTGCGATGAGCGCCAGTAAAGGCTCCTTTATTAAAACCAAATAATTCACTTTCCAAAAGGTTCTCTGGAATAGAAGCACAATTGATTGCAATAAAAGGCTGGTCTTGCCGTTCACTGGCCAAGTGAATCGCTTTGGCAGCTACCTCTTTACCTGTGCCACTATCACCGAGTAATAACGCAGTAATAGGTGTAGGTGCAATGCGTTCAATCATCATGCGCAAGCGATCAATAGCATCACTATTACCAATAATGCCAAAATCTGCACCGGCGAAAGCCCGCATCTGGCGATTTTCTTGTTCAAGGGCATATACGCTAAAAGCGCGAGCAACCATGACATTAATCACCTCGGGCTCTATTGGCTTTTGATAAAAGTCGTAAGCACCGTTGGCAATCGCTTTTAAAGCATTGCTTTTATCTTCGTTACCGGTAATAACAATCACTTTAGTATTTGGCGCTATTGCTAGTATTTCCTCTAAGGCAGCTAAGCCTTCTGAGGCATTAGCTGCATCGGGGGGCAATCCCAAATCGAGAGTAACCACTTGTGGCTCATGACGACGCACGGCAGCAAGGGCAGTCTCTCGGTCTTCAGCAAAAACAGTTTGATAATCGGCAAGACTCCATTTGAGTTGTTTTCTGATCCCTTTGTCATCGTCTATGATAAGTACAGTTTCCATATTATCCTCAATAATTTTGCTGTTGCGGCAGATACCTATTTAGCTTTGCTCAATGGGCAAAGTTAAGGTAAATGTAGTGCCTGTATTGGCAACACTGTCAACTTTAATACTGCCGCCCATGCTCTCGACAAATTGCTTGGCTTCAAAAACCCCTATGCCCATCCCCGCATTACCTTTGGTGGTATCGAAGGGTTTAAACAGTCTTTTGTCAATAAAATCCGCCGACATACCACTGCCGTTATCAGCTATTTGCACACGGAGCAAACCGTTTTGTATTGTGGCACTAATGTTAACCCAACCAGTCACCGCGGTCGCTTCTTGGGCGTTTTGCAGTAAGTGGTTTAGCACCGCACTAAAGGTATCATAGTCAATTGACATACGACAGTCACTAATCGCTTCGAAATTCACCTTTGGTTGTCTGCTATTACACTGAGCCACTACTGCTATTATCAATTGGTTTATATCGGTATCGCGCTGCACCGACTGAACCATTTGCTTATTTCGCAATTGTGATAATACTTGCTCAAGCCTGCTAGTTGCCGATTCAACTGTTTCAAACACATCATCAATAAAATCAGGATTATCTCGGTGCTTCTCGGCATTGCTGTTAACCATAGCCAATTGTGCCTGAACATTTTTAAGATCGTGCACTAAAAATGCTGACATGCGGTTAAAGGTATCAAATTGTTTGGCTTGAGCCAGTTGCTCATTGGCTTCATGCAAAGAAATTAAATGACTTAATTGTTTAGAAACCGCAAACAATAAATCTCTGTCTTCCCAATTAAGTTGTTTAACATCGCCAATATTGGCTAACATAAAAAAGCCATAAAAGCGGTTACCCATAAACAAAGGCAGTAAAATTCTGATCTGGTTTTGTTGCCACAAGGTCATATCCAAACTTAAGTCAGGATACAATTGTGGGTTGTGCTGACACTCATCCAGATCAATGATCCACGGCTTTTGTTGATAAAACCGACTCAACTGGGTAAATTGTTGATCAAAGCTATCGTCTATGGCCATACCTTGGCTGTACTTCACCGCAAACTGACTTGCTGAGGTGCTTTGCACTACCGCACCAGCAGAGGCATTGAGTTTAGACATCATGATCTGGGTGGCCATTTGATAGTAATTATCTGCGCTAGTTGTTTCAATTTTTTCAATAAGATCCAACCACTCATCGCGATACTCATAACGATTAGCAAAAAAGTTCTTAGCGATGAACACCTTGACTTGACGCCTTAAATTATCGGTGATCAGCAAGGCCACTAACACCATAATACTCAATGCCAAAAAGCCAATACTAATCGCCGTTCCCCACTCACCACCAAGGTAATTAATCAAATAACCGGCCACTGCCATAGTCAATAAATAGAGACCGGCAATCATCAACATCGAACTATAAAAAACCACATGCCTAGAGACAAAAATTCTTACCGAGCCATTTTTAATTCGCCGTGTGCTGATCAATAACAACGGCATAACCAAAATGGCAATAAAGCCGCGACTAAACCAAAAGTCAAAATTTAATCGACTGACCAAAGTCGCTTGCGCATACAAAACAAAATCAAAGATCGCGATACTTGCTAAGGCGATCACCATAGGTAATATAGCCCAACGAACATGCTGTTCAGCACTGCGATACAGCTGCTCTAACAACACTAAACTCCACAGGTTTAACAGCAGGAATAGGTAAAATAAATAGCCTGCAGAGAAATTAAACCACTCAACAAGACTATAAAAGCCAATCATCAGTGCAGCCCAACCCAGCAAATATTGGCGAATATGGCGGGTAAACCACAACTGGCGCAGAGAGCTATTTTGAGTATTACACAGCAGTATTAACACCGCCCAACTGGCTATTTTAAAACCATCGGCAAGCATTGCCCATTGTAAGTTAAAAGTCAGTTTTATTTGCAGCGCAGCTATCACATGGGCAGCCACAGTGACCATTACTGACACCAACGTCCAACGAGCAAAAATACTGGTATTTTTTGCCGCAACCAGCAATAAAGCAAAAATAAAATAGGCAAAGGCACTTAAGGTAAAACCAATAAAACCAATAAACTCCATATAATCATCATTCCACAGCCGTGTTTTGTCGGGTAAATAACTCAGTTAACACGGGTACTAAAATAAAACTGGCGAGCGCCGACACGCACAAACCAGAAATAATAACCACCCCCATGGGTTTCCACATACTACCACCAAAAAGCGTTAAAGGCAGTAAGCCCACTATAGTTGTCAAGGTGGTCAGTAAGATAGGGGTAAATCGGGTGGCACTGGCTTGCAAAATAGCATGGCGTTTATCATTGCCTTGCGCCATACTTTTATTGCTGGTATCAATCAAAATAATGGCATTGTTAACGACAATACCAAACAGACTAATTAAGCCAATAAACGCCATCATAGAAAATGATAAATCCAATAAATACAGGCCTATCACCGAGCCAGCCATAGCAAATGGAATGGTAGTAAAAATAATTAAGGGTTGTAAAAACGAACGAAATTGCAACACTAAAATGGCAAAAATCCCCACCGCAGTAATGATCATCACTTGCGATAAACCGGCAAAGGACTCCTGTCGAGATTGCTCTTCACCACCCAAAATATAATACATCCCCTGAGGAAGCTGATAATTTTGCAAATAATCTGTGGCTTGCTGGGTTAATTGATTAACCGAATAGCCCTTAATCACATCTGCCGATACTTTTGCCATACGTTGTTTTTTATAATGAAAAAATTCACTGTGCCCCTTGCCTAATTCAAACTTCACCACTTGCTTGAGGGGCACCAATTGACCCTGCTTGGTACTGATATAAGCCGTGTTGAGCACATCGAGATCTTGCTGCTTACTGCGCACTAGGATCGGATAATCTTCGCCATTTCGGTCACTAAATTGCCCCACAAATTGACCGGATATAATGGTTTGCACACTGCTTTCAATCGCTTGTATATCGATGTTAGCCAAGCCTGCTTTTTCATAATCAATCACCAAACGCAACTCATTATTGGTGCGACCAATAGGGTTATCAATATTAATAACACCCTCAGTAGCCGCTAATTTGGTTGATAAGTCTGCGGCGACTTTTGCTAAATCATCAAGAGATCCACTGATCAGCCTAATAGTGATGGGTTGGTCGGTAACTGGACCTTGGGTAAATTCTTTTACTGTGATCTCAGCGTTTTGCCAAGACGAAAACTCGGCTCTGAGGGCATTGACTAAATCAGCCATTTTCGCTTCATTAAATTCCGTTAAAATCACTAAAGCTTGCCCATAACTGGCGACACCGCGTTTAGGAATTTCATTGTAATACATCCGCGGATTAGCGTTGCCGATATTCAAGGCCACTTGTTTGACAAGTGGATATTGGTGAAGTACCTGATTGACCTGCTGCATCACTTGTTTGGTATAACTCAATGAGGCATTGGCAGGCGCTGTTACATTAACTAACAACATCGACTTCTCAGCTTTTGGAAATAAGCTTAAGCCCACCTGAGTAAACAAAGAGCCCATGCCCACAAGCGCTACCAATGACAAAGTGATCACTAGTGTGCGCATCGAAAAAAGTTTAGTTAACAACTTGCTATAACTATTGGCTGCGAATTTATTGATCACCGTTTGTAAGGTTTTTACTTTACTTGCTTTGTCAGTAAAAAGCTTACTTGCCAATAGTGGTGTGAGCGTTAATGCCAATAACAGAGACGCCAATAAAACCAAAATAACTGTCACCGGCATTGAACGCAGAAAATCTCCGGTATCACTGGCGATCATCAACATAGGTAAAAAAGCAAACAGTGTAGTCATAGTACCACTGGTAATAGCCCAGCCCACTTTACTTGTGCCTAAGGCCGCTGCCTCGGCTAAATTAGCCGCCGTTGATTTTTGCCGATGAATACTTTCAGTGACCACAATAGCGTTATCTACCAGTAGGCCCAAAGCTATGATCAAGCCAACAATCGACATTTGTTGCAAACCAAAACCGGTAAAATCTAACCAACCAATAGCAATTAAAAATGACAAGGGGATCACCACAATCACCACCATAGCTCCCCTGATCCCCAGAAAAACGATGGCCATTAAGCCAACCAATAACAAGCCTTGCCACAAATTATCAAAGAAGCCATTGACCCGATCATTAACACTATCGACTTGCTTAAAAATCACCTCGGTTTTCACCTCAGCGGGTAGCTGTTGTTTAAAACCACTAACGACTTGTGATATTTGTTCAGTGAGAGTAAAAATATTACTGCCAACACGTTGTTCTACCGTAATAAAAACCACAGCCTGGGCATTTAAATAGGTCAAATAACTGGATTTGCCACTAGCAAAAGCCACCTGAGCGACATCTTTTAAGCGCAATACCATTTGTTGATTAGAAAACACCACCGTTTCTCTTAACTGCTGTAGCTGCTGAAAATTGCCACTGGCTTTGACATTAAATCGCCGCGTAGTGGCATCGACATACCCGGGAGTAATATTCAGCGCTCGGCCTTGCAGGATCTGACTAATCCTATTCACATCAATACCGTAGTGGTGTAACAAGCGTAAATTCAAATCGACCGCAACGATCTGTTGGGGTACGCCCCAAAGATCAGCTTTCTTAACAGTGTCTATGGCTTCCAAACGTTTTTCTAATTGTTTGCCATAAAACTCCATCAAATGAAAATTAGTTGGCTCAGTCCACAACGCCATTTGTATAATAGCAACACTTGTGGGTGTGGCTTTTAATACCACCATCTCTTCAACACCACTGGGCAGAGTCGGTTTAACGACAGCAACAGCTTGCTTAATTTCGTTGTAAGCGTCATGGGGGTCATTGCCGTAATGAAAGTACACTTGAATGCGGGCGCCGTCGTTTTTTACTTGGCTTTCGATCTTTTTAATGCCCTCAATCTCAGTGAACTCTTGCTCCAAGGCATTGACCACTAACGTTTCAACATCGCGGGGAGAGGCTCCGGGATAAATGACTTCGATCAGGACAATAGAAGTATCAAATTGAGGGTCTTCAGAGCGAGGCATCTGCACATAAGAAACCATACCCACTAACACTAAAAGCAAAACCATAGTGAAAGTAAATTGGGCATTTTTTATGGCGATGCCAGGCAATTGCATCAATAATTACTCGCTAACAACATTGCCTTGCCCTGCGCTGAGCACAAACTTCACAGCACGGCTCGAAGATCCAGCAAATAAATAAAGTGAATGACTATCAACCGCCCTAACATCAAATACTGTCTCAATAGGCTGTTGCTGCTCAGTTTGGCGTGTAAGTAGCACTGCACGGCCATTGGCGAGCATTTTGACTAAAGCATTGATGGGCACTTGATAAACCAGATCGTCACTATTTAAGCGCAGGGTTACTGTGGCAAGTTGCCCTACCACTACGCCTTGCCCAATGCGCGTATCAGATAACTCGATCTCAATCACATAGAGGCCATTCTGACTTTCAGGACTCACCGCAATTTTACTGATTTTACCTACTTTTTTTACTGCGGTGGATAATTCAACATCAACTATTTGCCCCGTGCTGACCAAGGCAATTTCATCTTCTGTTAAACCCAACTTAACAATGGCATTTTGCTGGCTATCCGCGACTTTTAACACAACTTGATTGGGTACTTGCAACTCACCCGGATCACTGTATCGCGCTAATACCACACCAGCAAAAGTCGATTTCAACTCTGCCTTATCAAGGTGGTAGCTGGCCACTTGATAGGCCGAACGTGCTGTTGCTAACTGGGTATTCGCATTGTCTAAAGCCAGATCGGAGGTTAAGTTTTTTTCAACGAGGTTAGCCTGTCGGGCAACATTGCGCTCGGCTTGCATTAACTCGGCATAGCGCGACCTTTTATTGGCTTGCAATTCAAAGCTATCGAGGGAGGCCAACAACTGATCCTTGGCAAAAAAATCGCCCTCATCAACCGACAACTGAGCCAAATAACCACTGCGAGTAAAAGCAAGCTCATAAGTGCGCACAAAGGCCACTTTACCTCCGCGGGTAATAAGCTGCTGATAAGGTGTTACCTCTATCTGAGTGGTCACAAGGTTTGTCGCTGATGCAAAGTTTTGTGCATTGGCAAGAGTTTGACTTGCCAATAAATCAATCAGCAAGAGCAGAGACAGCAAAAAAGCGTAAAGATCTGATTTCATGAGGTTACAATGAAACTTCCTTGTTGCTAAAAAGTTAATGCTAATGTTAATACTCTAATGGCGATAGCCACAAATGTACATCATTTTTTCTCGGTAGTGTGGCGAACAACTGCGAATTCTTCATTTTCAATATTATTCAGGAATTTAACTACTGGAGGGGGATTGCAATCACATTGAACACACATTTCCACTGTTTTCTCGCCTCAACGAGAGGGATACAAACCCTCTCTCTGAACACATACCGAAAACTTTATCGATGCATTACTTATTGACTAACTGATGCAATTTTTCTAGTGATTCGGCGATTTTTATACCTGGAATATTGCTGCCAACGGTTGTTACAAAGGAGCCTGCAACATCGCCCTTTTTATAAGTTGTTAAGGTAATTCGGTATAGGCCGCGAACAAGTGCTTTGCTGGGACTGCGCAATTGCGTTTTAATTCTCACCAACGAATTGTACTTTGCATGCCGCTCTTCATCATATGTATCATCACCATCATCATCTTCATCTAATACATTTAACGGTTTTCCACCTGATTTAATATTCGCCGCATCAACAATATCCATGCGTTCGACTCTAAGCCATGTATCAAACCATTGCTCGGGATCGGCTTGGTTTGCCTTTTGATAATTAGGATGCACAAAATCACCTTTTTCAGGTGATGCTAAGTCGCCCACCGGAGAGATCATTCGCACCCCGATTTCATCTGCGGCTGCAGGGATCCAAACATACAGAAAAAACGCATTCTTGCCTTTAATGACCGCATCTGCTTTAGCATTTTTATCGATATATCCAAAATAGTTGCTGCTTTCAACATAAGGAGCACGAACAGAAGCAAAACCAAAACCTGTTTTTTTAGAGCTCGTTAACTTGGGTAGACCATCACCGGCAGTAAGTTTATTTAAATTAAAATCTGCAAGGGCTGTTTGTGTGATAAAACTTGTAACAACAAGCCATAACACTGCTTTAAATTTTTTCATCTTCATCCTTAATTTTTATTTTATTAAACAGTAGCCTAAACCTATATAGGCACTGAATTCACTCACAAATATAAAATGTTTACCATGCTTATGCAATACATCATCAAAATTACATGCCAATATAAATACCTATTCTATATGACTACTTAACAAACACAGGTGAAGTGAAACTGTTAGCTAAATTCGACTATAAAAAAAGCACTTGCCCAACTGACAAATGCTTATAATACTTTAGCCAAAGATAAGTCAAAACTCAGCTATAGAACAACGAGACAATTAATAGTTTTGGCTTAACACAACTAAACTTTCTCATTCACTCAACGCTATGGACTAACATCACAAATAAATGGTCAGTGACAAACTTATCGATAGTACTGATACTATCTTTTGCTAGCTAGCTGATCTAACTCTTTTTTTTAATCGACGAACTGCCAATCCCATCATCCCTAATGCGAAAATAGCGAGGGTTGTGGGTTCGGGTACAGGGTTAGGATCACCTGCCAAGTTAAAATTAACAAAAGGACTGTAGCGTGTAGTAAAAGCATTTACGCCGGAGGCGTTTGACCAGCTAACTGTGATTGTCGAATCGTCAGCATATAGAGTGCTCCAAGCAGTATCAGTGATGGAAAAACTAAAATCTAATTGCCAATCAATAGAACCATCGCCCGTTGCTCCGACTGAACTTGTAACATCAGGGGTATCATAGCGAAATTGTCCGAATGAAATACCATCTATAGAGAATTCAATGTATTCACTATTTTGTGTAGCTCCATAATCACCTCGTGTGCTTACAGTGAAAATTAAATTAATGTAATCTTCAAACCCAGTCACATCAAATGTGTTGGTATAGGATTGACCTGTGCTAGTTACAGATGTGTTATCTGAAACAATAATACCTGCATTAGCATTATTAACAAACAAACCGCTTGATAATATCAATGTTAATAACACTGTTTTTATACATGTAAACTTCATTTTATCTATTCCTTTTGGTGTTAATGAAAGTCATCTACTTTTATATTTATACATTCACTCAGTGTTACACAAAAATAATGCCATAATAAATAAGTATTTAAAAACAATATGTTAAAAGCTTTCTTAAAAAGAAAAAATAAACAGTGTAAAAAATGCTGACATTTCTTTAGTTATAATGAAGGGTGTTGATTAATTTTTTAGTTATCTCAGGTGATATTCTATGTTGCGAGACTTTAACGGCTGGGTTTTAAAAGCTGACTTGCAAAGCTAAAAATGACTGAATAACCATTATATGGCTTGTGATGTTCAGTGATGGCTTATAGCTTGTGGTAATTGGTTATGGTCATGGCTTGTAGTGATAGGTGATAGCTGATACACAGTAGGTCATTAGTGACAAACAATAAATAACAGGTACTAACTAAGAACAGATAATTGCTCAGAATAGATAAGTACTCAGAATAGATAATGGCGCTCCCGGCAGGAATCGAACCTGCGACTTAGACTCCGGAGGTCCACGTGAGATCCACTTCACCACGGGAGCTTTCATTATCAGGCTAGGATTCTAGTCAAATCCACAGGTATTTGCCAGCTTTACTGTCATTAAAGCCAAGGTAAAGGACTTATTTGTTGATAAATTATCCAGTTTTGCTAATTTTTCACTCTGATCTGTAGTCATTGACTTTCTATCTACAGTCATTGACGATACGATAATTACTGATGTTAATGTTATATGTATTGTTATTACTGTGAACTTGCTATTAGTAAGCCTTTATTTTATTTATTGATGAGTCGCCATGAGTATATCTTGCCCCCAAAATCATTTATGCAGTGTTACTTTACTGGGTAATTTAGTCAATACACCGACCATACGTTATCAGGCAAATCCAGTCGTTGCAGTGGCTGAATTCACCTTAGCCACCCACAGTCAATGGTTTGATAAAGCCAGTAAACAAAACAAAGAATGGACCAGCTATCACACCATTAAGATGATTGGTGATGTGGTCGAGCGCAGTCTATTGCACGCTAAAAAAGGTGATATTACCTTAATTCAGGGCTATTTGGTGGATAGTAAAAAGTCAGCCAGAGCGATTATACACGCCACTTATGCACAGCCCTATGAAAGGGGTTATGCCCGCTCAATTAATCAAATACATTGCACTGGTCAATTGGCTAGTGATATCAAACAGGTTACTACTGAACAAGAAAAAACCTTAGCTGAGTTTTCCTTGACCATAGACTCATACTGTTTTACCCCTTTGCATCATGAATTAAAGCGCCATACTATTTGCCGTAATGTGCATGTTTGGGGCCAACAAGCTCAGTATATTGCTGAACATGCTAAGTTGGGGGATCAATTTATCATTGAGGGCAAATTAAACTATTCCCGCAATGAAGGAAAAACACAATTTTTAGATGCTAAACATGCAATATTATTGAAAAAGTGATCGGTGAATTAAAAAAACACTGTCATTTAATCAAATTTTTTAAAAAATTATTTGCATTATGTGAATATTTTGTTAACTTTATTTTAATGGTTTAACAAAATAGGAGCAATATAGAAAAATGACAGATATGACATTACACATATTATTTAGCAGCATAATATTATTACTTTCACTATTTATGATATTTCATATGCTAAGACGAAAATTTACCCAAGTGCTTCGCTACAATTACTCTGGCTACCAACACAATGTTGAAACCAACGAATTATCGTTGTTAAATATAAACCCTACCTCAGTCAGAAAAACCCTTTCTTTGCACCGCGTCACGCGCAGTGAAATTGTCCTCAATGATGCGATTATTCTATCGATTGATCACAAGCTTAAAAAAGAGTTGAGCCTAGATGAGATTGAAAAGTTAAGTCAAATATTTCAATATGAATATCAACATAAAATGGTTGAAAATAAAATCAGGAAAGTACAGTTAGTGGTGACTGTCGACGACAAAAAGAAATATAGCATTTGCTTGTATTACCGAAAAGGCAACCGCAGATATACTGACAAGCCTTTTGAACTTGTGCTGCAAGACCTTATCGACTGGTGTGTGATAATGCCAGTGATATAAATAAAGGAGCACTACTTTAATACTCTGATGTCAGCGCTTAGGATCAGAAGTAACAGTTTATCTAATTCACCCCCGAAAGTAGTTTCGAGAATGAATTATCTGTGTTTAGTCAAGCGACAGTAAATAATTAACCAAGTTAGTGTAGTCTTGTTGAAAATTATTTTGATCGAGATCTTTGGCAATAATGAGATATTTGCCATTGACCACAACAGCAGGCACCGCTCTGAGACCACCAGTTTTACTCAGTGCCTGTTGATGGTTAAACATGCTATTGGCTTTATCGTTAACTGCTTCACTGGCCATGGTTTGTGCAAACAATTCAGCATCGACACCGTTTAACACAAACACATTACTTACGTCTCGCAACGAAGTAAAAACAGCGCGATGTACGTGAATATATTTAAAAATAGCGGCAATTTGGCTTTCTTCAACATTGAGTTGTTGTGCTGTGATCAATGCTTTGGTCAATATTTTTTGCATTTTGTTGGAGGTGCCAGGCAAAAAGTCGACGTGATTTTTAACAAACGCAGTGCCCTCAGGTAAATTATTTTTTACGGCAGTCATCAGAGGTTCATAACGATAACAATGAGGGCAATAAAATGAAAAGTATTCTCGCACTTCAGCTTGCTCAGCGGCTAAACCATTGACTTTGATGTAATGGCTGTTTTCTTTATAAGCAGTTGCGTGGCTGGTAAAAGTCGTTAACAACATTATGCTTAGGATCAATAATTTTTTCATCGAATGTCTCTTTTTATATCTTCATCAACATTGTGTTTAGGGCAATGTACTCAAGGGAGTTTGTTGCAATGCAGCAAACTGTTCTTTTAACATTAAAATTTGCTGTTCCCAATACCTCTGACTATTAAACCAAGGAAAGCTATGAGGAAAAGCTGGATCCTGCCATCGCTTACACAACCACGCCATATAATTCACTACCCGCATAGTTCGCAATGGCTCAATCAAGGCAAGCTGCTTTGTATCAAAAGCATAAAATTCCTCATATCCCGACAACAAGGTATCAAGTTGTAGCAGTTGCTGTTGTCTATTGCCAGATAGCATCATCCACAAATCTTGGATTGCAGGTCCCATGCGACAGTCATCTAAATCAACAAAGTGCGGCCCCTGATCAGTCCATAAAATATTACCTGCATGACAATCACCATGCAAGCGTATTAAGTGATCAGGGTGATACTGCTGCATAGCTAATTCAATGGTTTGATCTAATATGGTGGTGAATGCCAATGCCACAGAGGACGGAACAAAACCCGAATCAACGATGGTAGCTCTGGCTTCAATTAACATCTCTTGGCTAGTAAATGTTGGCCGATATTTAAAATCTTGTTGAGCTGCCACCGCGTGAATACGGCCAATAAATCGTCCCATCCACTCGAGTTGATCTAAGTTATCAACTTCGAAAATCCGCCCTCCTCGACAAGGGTAAATAGCAAATTGATAACCCTGATAAGAAAATAATGATCTACCATTGATTGTCAAAGGGGCAACCATAGGTAATTCATGCTCGGCTAATTCAAATGCGAAAGCGTGCTCTTCGCCAAGCGCTTTTTCACTCCAACGCTGTGGCCGATAAAATTTAGTCACGTACTTAACTAAATTAACATCGTGAAACTGATAAACACGATTTTCATAGCTGTTTAGAGCGAGTAAGCCACTGTCAACTTGCAGACCAGTATGTTCAATACCGTCCAGAATTAAATCGGGAGTTAACGAGCTAAAATCAAATACAGACATTAATTATTCACATTAAAAAAGCGGCTTTCGTGGCTTAAAGATACCGATTTTTCATCTGATATCAACTCAATAACAAAACTTATATCGGTCATATAGTCTGTTAATTCTTGTGGTGCAACACTAAGACTCATTGGCAAGGTCAATACTTTACCGGCTTTAACATACACCTGTTGCTTACCTATCCATTGCACATTATCTATACCTTTCACAGACAAGCGATAACGATTATCTGACTGTGATTTGTTGCGTATTTTTAAGGTATATACATTTTCAATATCACCATTAAGCTTTTCTTTGGCTAATTCAGTTCGATCCCTAAATATGTCTAAAGACAAAGGGACACGATTGACAATTTCTAACACCAACAAACTGCACATGATAACTAATACTGCGGCATAGCCCACCAGTTTACCTCGAAAAATGTTCACTTTTTTACCCTTGAGGGCATTTTCGGTGGTGTGGCGGATCAAGCCTTTTGGGTAATTCATATTAGCCATAACGCCATCACAAGCATCAATGCAGGCACCGCAATTTATGCACTCGTATTGTAATCCATTGCGAATATCGATACCGGTAGGACACACCTGCACACATAACTGACAATCGATGCAATCGCCCAGTCCGAGAGCGCGATGATCTTTACTTCTACTGCGCGGGGCACGCATTTCACCGCGTTGTTGATCATAAGACACGGTATAAGTATCTTTGTCGAACATAGCCGATTGAAACCGCGCATAAGGACACATGTGTAAACACATAATTTCTCGCATCCAGCCTGCATTGCCATAGGTGCAAAAGGCGAAAAATAGCACAGTAGCAGCTATAGTAAACGAACTTTCGAAGCTGAAAAATTGTTGATAAAGCGAAGCCACAGGCACAAAATAACCGACAAAGGTGAGTGCAGTTAAGAGTGAGAAAAACAACCAACAACTGTGTTTTAGGCTTTTTCGCCATACTTTGTTGAAATTTAACGGCTGTCTGTCGAGGGCTCTGCGTTGATTTGCGGAGCCTTCAATTTTTTCTTCAAACCAAATAAAAATAAAAGTCCACACGGTTTGAGGGCACAAATAACCACACCATACCCTACCTAAAAAGGTCGTCACAAAAAATAATAAAAAAGCACTGAGAATAAATAGCCATGCCAGTAAGGTCAGATCTTGCGGCCACAAAGTTATCCCCCACAGAGTGAAGCGCTGTTCAGCAATATCAAAGAGAATGGCTTGCTGCCCATTAAAAGTTAACCAAGGCAATACAGCAAACAGTGCTAAGAAGAAAAAATTCATTTTACGGCGTAATTGTTGAAAAACCCCAGACACTTTGCGGACATAGATTTGATCGCGCGGTTGGTAGTGTTCAACACTATTTTTCGCTGGTTGAATAGCAATATTCTGAATTGGAATTTTTCCACTAGCAGAACGGGTATTGCTTGCTGTTGATACAGGTTGTTTGGGGGTCACAACGAGTCCTTGGAAAATAGGCTAAAAAATGCAACTTGTCTATTTACTACGTTCACAGCTGTACTCTTGTTCACAATGTTTTTTTAAAAAAGCTCTCTCTGGACGTCGAGTAACTGCAGTGATTGCCTGCCTAGTGGTCACTAGCTGCTAACCATTAGTCGTTGTTTTATTCAATGTGAACTTAGTATTTTATCACTATTGACAGCAAGATCATCATTGACAAATAACGCCAATGACCAGTGAAATATGAGCAATGATTTGATCACCTGAACAAACCCCTTTATTATACGTCACATTATGAAGAAATTATTAATATTAATTGTCGCAATCGCCACATTCTTGCACTTTTATCCTCAGCCTGAATTAAACCGTTGGTTTAATGCGCAAAAAAGCCAGGTAATGAGCAGTTTTTCTGCTGCAACAGATACCAAAGTACGACTTAAAGCAGAGGTTATTTACAATGAATTGCAGCCGAAATTCAATCAATTCAATAATGGCGAACAAAAGTTTTTAAAAGAAATTACCGGTTCACGCCGATCAGTGATTGAATTTTATCAACAGTTTTGTCAAACAAAGCGCAGCACAGCCAAGTTACATCAAAAAAATCAAACCTTGGTTTGCAATAAAATAGGCCAATATCAATCGTTGTTTTAGGTGGATATGACTAACCCGCTAATGTTGCTAACATCTCAGTAAACTGTGCGCCGATCAAATCTTGTTGTTGATGTTGGCCGTTGACAATAACCCATTTTCCATTGACCATAACGTCGCGAACCATATTGGTTTGACTAGCAAACATCAAGCTGTCCATGAGGTATTGTTGATCATCAGCAAATAAAGCTATTTTGTCGGCATCAAGTACCAGTAAATCAGCCTGTTTACCCACCGCCAGCTCTCCGGTATTACTGTTGGTACTTTGTGCGCCACCCATAGCTGCTTTTTGCCATAAGTTTGCGCCCACCGATGGCTGCTCGGTTGTTGCCAGAATAGCCCGCTGTTGTTTAATTAAACGCTGGGTGTATTCCAACCAACGAAGTTCTTCAACCGGGTTGACTGATATATGACTATCAGAGCCAATAGCAATAGTACCTTGCTGCGCTAAAAACTCAGTGGTAGGAAAAATTCCATCTCCTAGGTTAGCTTCGGTGGTAGGACAAATGCCAGCAACTGCGCCTTTGGCAATAATGGCTAATTGTTCTTGTGCATCAATATGCGTCGCGTGAATTAGACACCACTGTTGATCAAGCGCTATATTTTCTGCTAACCACGCAACTGGCCGCTGCCCATAATGTGTTAAGCAGTCAGCAACTTCTTTTTGTTGCTCGGCAATATGGATATGGATAGGTGCTTGGCTATCTAGAGAACGCACATGCGCTACCGCTTGCTGTAAAGAGGTTTTATCTACTGCCCTTAACGAGTGTGGGGCAATACCTACATTGGTATTTTCTACTGTTTTCGCCATACTAAAACAATCACTGACTAATTGATTGAATTGCTCGACTGTATTAATAAAACGCTGTTGTCCTTGCACCGCCGGTTTGCTGCCAAAGCCACTATAACGATAGAGCACTGGTAACAAGGTCAAGCCAATACCAGTATTTTTTGCCGCTTTGAAAATAGCGCCTGCCATTGTCGCTAGCTCAGGGTATTGTTGGCCATCGATATCGTGGTGTAAATAATGAAATTCAGCGACGCGGGTATAACCCATTTTGAGCATTTCAATGTATAATTGGCTAGCAATTAATTCCGCGTTATCAACGGTTAATTGCTTGAGAAATTTGTACATTACCTGTCGCCATGTCCAAAAACTATCATTGCCCTCACTGCCTTGTTCACTAAAACCGGCAAATGCTCGTTGAAACGCATGAGAATGACAATTAATCATACCGGGAATAACTGTACCTAAGCATTTTGCATTGGGTAATACCCCCGGTACTATGGCGGTTATCAGACCATTTTCTATGGTTAAACTGGTATTTGTAGCCCAGCCATTTGCCAATAATATTCGTTCAGCATACAAATTCATTGTCGTAAACCCTTAGCGTTGCGCAAAAGCTATCAAGCATTTGACCAATGCCTGCAATTTTATTTTTACTTGCCCTGCCAGTAATTGATTATATTCATTACTGGGCTCATTCATGTATGTGCGTTGTGATAATTCAAGCTGCAGCGCATGTATATTTTGCGCTGGTTGGCCGTAAGTTCGGGTGATAAATCCGCCCTTGAAACGCCCATTACTGATGGTGCTGTAGGGTGAGAAATCAATGGTGTTAACTGCCGCTAATAAGGTTTCTGCACAACTGGCGCCATCGGCCGTACCAAAATTAAAATCGGGCAGTTGGCCGTCAAAAAAACGTGGTACCCGAGATAAAATTGAGTGTGCTTCGAGTAAAACACCGCCATTAAATTGGTTTTTAAATTCAGCTAAGGTATCGGTGATCGCTTGATGATAGGGTTGCCAGTACCGTTTGATCCTTAACTCAATTTGCTGTTGATCGGGCAATTTACCAGGCAAATATAGGTCACTTTGATCAAAAGCTGTAGTTGGACATAATTCAGTTGAATTAGCCCCTGGATATAAATTAACACCGCCGGGATCGCGATTTAGGTCAATGACATAACGATTGTATTTAGGAATTAATAGATAAGCACCTAATTCACTGGCGAAATCGTATAGCTGATCTTTATACCAGTCAGTATCTGGAACTTGTTTTGCCTTTGCGGTCATTGTTTCAGCAATGGCAGGGGGAATAGCTTGCCCGTTATGTGGCATGCTGATCAACAATGGCACTGAGCCCTTGAGCAAGGTGAAACTAGGTGACATATAACTTACCTTAATTGTATATACAACTTTATACTGGTAATTTACCATGCCTAGCTAGGAGCATCAATAATATTTGCGCCCAGAGCGAGTAGCGATCAGCCACTGTTGTTAGCCGACTTAACCTCAGCGACTAGACTAATGAGTTTAGATAAACAAAAACAGCTGTCATTAAAGTATAGCTGTCACCCATAGCTACACTTTAAATTTACTCACTAGGGTGGTGAGATCACTAAACTCATCCTGCAAGCTGTCACATGCTTTATGGGTTTGTTGTAAATTGCTGACCCCTTGTTTATTTAATTCCATCAACTCAATAATATCTTCATCTATCGATTGAATCACGTCACTTTGTTGTTTCGTGGCATCGGCAACTGCATGGTTTTCATTATCGACTTTATGCAGAGACTCTATAATAGATTTCATTTGTTGATCGGCAATATTGGCTTTGTCTACACTCGTTGAGGTATTGCGTTGACTTTGTTCCATTGATCCGACAACTGAAACGGTACCTTGCTGCAAATTATCAATCATAGTTTCAATTTCAGTTGCCGCTTCTTGGGTGCGCTGTGCCAATTGTCTCACTTCGTCGGCAACCACAGCAAAACCTCTGCCCGCTTCACCGGCTCTTGCCGCTTCTATTGCCGCATTTAACGCCAACAAATTCGTTTGCGAACTGACCCCTTTGATCACGTCTAAAATGCTGACAATATTTTGGGTATCTGAGCTGAGTTTTTCGATATCACTACTGGAATTTTTTATGGTGGATGACAAATTCTCGATTGACTCAATATTGGCGTTCAGGGCCAGCATGCCCTGCTCAGACTGGGCTTTCATGGTAGAGGTCAGTTCAGATGCAGTTTCCGCATTGCTGGAAATTTCGTGTGATGAATTATTTAACTCGGTGATCGCAGCCGACACATTGGTGCCTCTACCTAATTGCTTTTCGGCCATATCAATACCGAGATGTGCGCCTTGTCTTACCTGCACTATGTGCTCATTAAAAATAGCGGTGGTACTTTGTACCTGTTTCATCGAATGGTGCACTGTATCAATAAAGCCATTAAAGTTTGCTGATAATTGACCTATCTCATCATCACTGTCAACCGACAAACGTTGGGTTAAATCACCATCTCCCTCGGAAATAGCAATAATAGCTTTATTCAAGCGGTAAATAGGACTCATTAACCGTGAAAAAACCCACTGTAATAACAGTGCAGATATCAATAAACTGATAATACCAACAATAATGGCGGTGTTTCTTGCCGAAAATAGTCGCTGATAGGCCTTGTCGCGATCAAGCATTACCCCAACGTACCAATCAACAGATGCGATGCCTTTTATTGGAATAAACGACACTATGTGTTGCTCATTTACTTCATTTAGCTCAGTGTTAAACACTGGTTTATAGCCCAAAATATCAGCAATATTTTTATTGACCATCTTGCCATTAGGGTGGCTTAATATTTTTCCTTCCGAGCTCATTAGATAGGCATAACCTAAATCTAAAAAATCTATCGCATTGAGGATATTAGCTATTTCATCTAAGAAGATATCACCGCCTGCGGCACCAACAAATTGACCATTTTCTATAATTGGCGCGACGGCAGAAATAACCTGTTGATTTATAGTGGCGTCGAGATACGTTTCGGTAAACGATGGCTTGTTCTGTGCTTTTGCCAATAAATACCAAGGCCGTTGCCGAGCATCAAATCCCTCTGGTAATTGTATCGTTTCATCATCTAAAATAAATTGTCCAGTGGCTTCAACCCCTATATAAGTATTTTTCAGCTGTCCGGCTTTCACCGCTTGACGAACCGCAACTGACATACTTTTTTCAGTATCTGCTGATGAGGTGTTGTCAGCAATGGCACTGATAATTTGTAGTCGCCCTGACAACCAATTGGCAATATTACTCGATACCGATTGACCAATTTCATCTATGGCGCGATTTAGGTTGGCTTGGGTATCATTTTTCAATGAAATATAATTTATCGCCGTAGATACTGTCAGTGCCATTACCAGTAACAACAAACTGACCAGAATTATTTTATGAGAGAATTTAAGCTGCATAACCACTAACTCACTTATTTTTATTATTCAAAATAGATTGGGTGTTGACGCAACGCGATCCTTCGCAGCAAAGTTAAAAACTTACCATCAAGCGTTAAAATATGCGCAATTACGCTGCTTTAGCAAAGTAATGTTGTAGATCAAAAAACAGTTTGCCCAGATCCATTAAGGGCATTGCCAAAGCTCGAAAAAAGTGGCAAATAATTTCGCATACTCAATACCATATCATTGACATAGCTCGATGCCAAATATTGTACAAATATTCAATTAAAGTGTTATTTTAGAGTGGTTTTATGACCAAATAGGAAAACAAAGCACATCTACTTCGGGTTTGTTTTTTGTTACTTATCGTTGTAGCTGATCACACACTGACCTGACCGGCAGCAAGGTTAGAAAATACTGCACGTAATAACCAGCCATGCAATGGCTTTTAAATGCCGCTAACGTTTCGATGATCGCTTGATGCTAGGCTGACTAATACGGTACTGAGTTCGACAGTTGAATTTGCGCATAAGGTATTTGCGCTTAAGGTATTCGCGCTATGAGATTTGTGCTTAAGGTATTTGCACTTAAGATATTAGCGCCAAGCTATTTGTACTTAAGGTAATTGCGCCACGAGATTTGTGCTTAAAGTATTTGCGCTTAAGGTATT
>JBELHO010000005.1:117288-127158 GCA_042091375.1 Thalassotalea sp.
AGGTAATTGCGCCACGAGATTTGTGCTTAAAGTATTTGCGCTTAAGGTATTAGCGACAAGGTATTGGCGCCACGAGATTTGTGCTTAAGGTAATTGCGCCACGAGATTTGTGCTTAAAGTATTTGCGCTTAAGGTATTAGCGCCAAGGTATTTGTGCTTAAGGTAATTGCGCCACGAGATTTGCGCTTAAGGTATTTGCGCCAAGGTATTTGCACTTAAGATATTAGCGCCAAGCTATTTGTACTTAAGGTATGAGTTATCTCCTTGAGGATCGCGATTTGTGCCAATCGGCTATTGACTATTAGCTACTAACTATAAACTCTTAACTACTAACTACTCACTACTCACTACTCACTACTAACTATGAATAATATTCCGGAAAGGTAAATATATCGGCCTTATTCAACAGAAAAATCGCAGTGCTTACCTTTGTCTTACTCATTATCGGGTAATGGCTTTGGGTTTGAGTTTTTTTTTCAGCAATGGCACTAAGTCCTTGTAAAAACCGGTCACTAGTTAACATCTGATCAGTCTTAGTTGTGTCTAACACACAATAAAGGGTTTTTAACCATGCATCGTTTAGCGCTACACTCTAAATTTACTCACTAAGCCACTGAGATCACTAAACTCGTCTTGTAAGCTGTCGCATGCTTGATGGGTTTGCTGTAAGTGATTTACCCCTTGTTTGTTTAATTCCATCAACTCAACGATATCTTCATCTATCGATTGGATCACATCATTTTGTTGCTTTGTGGCATCAGCCACCGCATGATTTTCATCATCCACTTTGTGCAAAGACGCTATGATAAACTTCATTTGTTGATCAGCAATATTGGCTTTATCGACACTATTAGTAGTGTTGCGTTGACTTTGTTCCATGGAGCCTACCACAGACACGGTACCTTGTTGTAAATTATCAATCATCGTCTCAATTTCGGTTGCTGCCTCTTGAGTGCGCTGTGCAAGTTGACGCACTTCGTCAGCAACGACAGCAAAACCTCTTCCAGCTTCACCCGCCCGCGCTGCTTCTATTGCCGCATTTAATGCCAACAAATTAGTTTGCGAGCTGACTCCTTTGATCACATCTAAAATACTGACAATATTTTGGGTATCTGCACTGAGTTTTTCAATATCATTACTGGAGGTTTTGATCGTTGATGACAAATTTTCGATAGACTCAATATTGGCGTTTAAGGCTGTCATACCTTGCTCAGATTTTTCTTTCATCTTAGAGGTCAACTGAGAGGCTGTGACCGCATTATTAGAAATTTCGTGTGATGAGTTGTTGAGTTCAGTGATCGCTGCTGACACATTAGTACCTCGGCCTAATTGCTGCTCAGCCATATCGATACCTAAAAAAGCGCCTTGCCTTACTTGCTGAATACGCTCATTAAAAACTGCGGTGGTAGTTTGCACCTGTTTCATTGAATGATGCACTGTATCAATAAAACCATTAAAGTTTGCCGATAACTGACCTATTTCATCTTCACTATCTACCGACAAACGTTGAGTGAGATCACCATCGCCTTCTGAAATAGCAATAATAGCCCGGTTTAAACGGTGAATAGGACTCATCAATTGCTTAAATAACCACTGTAACAACAATGCGGAAATCAATACACTAATGACACCCACAATAATCGCCGTATTTCTTGCTGTAGAAAGGCGCTGATAGGCTTTATCCCGATCTAGCATTACGCCGACATACCAATCAACAGACGGAACCCCTGTTATTTGAATAAACGACACAATATGTTGTTCGTTAACCTCATTCAGTTTAGTAGTAAACGCTGGTTTTACACCTAAAATATCAGCAATATTTCTATTCACCATATTACTGTCAGGATGGCTTAATATTTTTCCTTCTGCACTCATTAAATAAGCGTAGCCTAAGTCTAAAAAGTCTACCGCATTGAGAATACTGGCTATCTCATCTAAAAAAATATCCCCCGCTGCAACACCAACAAATTGACCATTTTCTTCAATGGGTGCAACAGCGGTAACCACCTGTTGGTTTATAAAGACGTCGAGATACGTTTCGGTAAATGCTGGCTTATTTTGTCCTTTTGCCAATGTATACCAAGGGCGTTTACGCGCATCATAATCAGCAGGTGATTGAGTATTTTCATTGTCTAAAAGTTGTCCGGTAGCTTCGACACCAATGTAGGTATTTTTCAAATTTCCGGCTCTCAGTGCCTGGCGAACCGCAATTAATATACTTTCCTCGGTACCGGCTAATGAGGTACTTTCAGCAATGGCAGCAATAATTTGCAATCGTCCCGACAGCCAATTGGCAACATTTCTAGATACCGAGTGAACAATTTCATCAATAGCCCGATTCAGGTGATCTTGCGTGTCATTCTTTAATGTAATGTAATTAATTGTCGTTGAGACAGTTAATGCCATTATCAGTAAAGACAAACTAACTATGATGATTTTATGAGAAAATTTAAGTTGCATAACCACTAATTCACTTACTTATATTATGAACAAACCATGGCTATTGACTAAAAGCAATCTCTTGCACAAAGCAAAAAACTCACCATGAAACATTAAACATTAAACTTTGCAAATTAAGGTGGCTTTAACGAACCTAGCTGTGCAAATAAACAACACATTGTTTAAGCATATTGAATCATTGTCAGGGTTCAGAAAAAGTTACAAAAAATTTACATGGCGCGTAGCATATCACTGACCACACACAAATAGCAAACACATATTAAACATTTTGTTAACACTTTGTTTTCGTGTAATATTAACGCCTTGCTGATAAACTGTTACACTTTGTAACATCAATCTGATAAGTATATTGTGGACAATCAACCATATAATCCCCTGCACGGCATTACTCTAAAAACCATAGTCAATGGGTTAGTTGAGCATTTTGGATTTGAGTATTTGGGTGAGCACATTAAGATCAAATGTTTTACCAATGACCCAAGTATTAAATCAAGTCTTACTTTTTTACGCAAAACCCCATGGGCAAGAGCCAAGGTTGAGGCGCTGTATATCAAGAATAAAGCACTATTAGAGAAATCTTCGGGCAATTAGCAGGCTTAATGCTTATGCCTTTGCTGTATAACTGATAGACATAAAAGCTTTTTTTTAAGCTGTGTTCAGTGGCACACTAGTGGCCATTAATAATTTTTATAAGAGTGAGTTCATGAGTAAAATCAACCACTACATTTTAACTTGGCAATGTCCAGATTCTTCAGGTGTTCTCGCTAAAGTCACCCAAACCTTGTTTGCCCATGGTGCTTTTATCACCGAAACAGCGCAATACAGTGATCCTTATTCCGAGTGTTTTTTTTCGCGCATCGCTTTTGACGATAGGGCACTCACTGTGCCCATAAAAGAGTTTGCCGCTGCGCTTGAAACATTAGCCCAACCGTTGCAGATGAGTTTTAAGCTGCGCCATCGCGATCAAGTGCCTAACATTGTTATCGCGGTATCTAAAGATGATCATTGTTTAGTGTCGTTGTTGACCAAATACAAAGCCGGCGTGCTACCAGTGAATGTTGTTGCTGTCGTATCAAATCATCAAACATGCCAAGCCTTGAGTGAATGGCATGGCATCCCTTTCCATTATTTGCCGGTAAATAGCAGTAACAAAGCTCAACAAGAGCAAGACATGTTAAATATTCTGGCACAGACACAAGCAGATTTATTGGTGTTAGCCCGCTACATGCAAATTTTATCTGATCCTCTGTGCCAGCAACTTGCGGGGCGCGCCATTAACATTCACCATTCGTTTTTACCGAGTTTTAAAGGTGCGAGGCCATATCATCAAGCACATAAACGCGGTGTAAAAATTATTGGCGCAACCGCCCATTACGTCACCAGTGATTTAGATGAAGGTCCTATTATAATTCAAGAGGTGAAACCCATTAATCATACTTTTACCATTGAGCAAATGGTGCACCTAGGACACGATCTAGAAGCAACGGCATTGTCTCACGCGGTAAAAATGCACGCCGAACAACGCATTTGTTTAAATGGTGATAAAACTGTGATCCTTGCTTGATCAAAAACACCCTTTACCAACGCAAGCCTACAGCCCACTGTAAAATCAACCGTAGTGATTTGCTGACGTTTTGCACAAAAATAATTTTAGTTAAAATTAGAGCCTTTGCACGGTTTGTGTAAAACTTAGTAAATCTGGTAAAAAGTAGAAGACTGATATGATTAAAATTGAAAAGGTTCACCACGTTGCCTATCGATGTACCGATGCTAAAGAGACAGTAGAGTGGTATAAAGACAAACTTAACATGGATTTGGTCCTTGCCATCGCCGAAGATGAAGTGCCCTCAACCAAAGCCCCTGATCCTTACATGCACATCTTTTTAGACGCGGGTATGGGCAATGTACTCGCATTTTTTGAATTACCTAATTCTGATGAAATTGGCCGTGATGAAAATACCCCTGCTTGGGTGCAACACCTCGCCCTAAAAGTAGCTAATTTCGATGCCTTAGTTGCAGCTAAAGATTCACTGGTAGCCAAAGGCGTTGAGGTATTAGGACCGGTAAATCACGGCGTGTTTAAGTCGATTTATTTCTTCGATCCCAGTGGCCATCGCTTAGAGCTAGCTGCGGATACAGGTACCGCTGAACAATTCAAGCAATTAAACCAAGTTGCCCCAGCCATGATAGAAGAGTGGTCGAAAACCAAACGAGCGCCAAAACACGCCGCTTGGTTACACGAATAATTCTGCTTGTTGTTTTGCCCTTTTTGCCCTTACCTTGTGTTATATCGGTAAGGGCAAAAATTAGCGCAAGCAATGTTGGTATAACCTAAAAAGATCAGCCAAAAACTGACCTCCCCCCTGTGCGAAAAATCTGCCTAAAGGTTTTTTACCTATTATTGAAACGTAATTAGCAAAAAAATCCAGCCACAGCAATGCCTCACAACAGTGACTTATTTTAGTCAAAAGCGACCCTGACAAAATTAAAAGGGCCTAGTTTTAACAAAATGAGCAGTTGTGCTAACAGTTATGGCCGAAATTATCGTAAAATATAAGTATATTCTTGTTTTATCAATGTACAATATTATGTCTCGTAATAAAAAAAGCAGAAAACCCGGTGTAGGCTCAAGTGGTGTTGTCAAAACTGACAAACAGCAATCGACGATCATTACCCATAAAAAGCCCAGAAAACAAACCGGTAAAAAGCCCGGTAACCGCCAACAAGAAGCGCGTGTAACAACAGACAAGAGTAATCCCAAATCAGTAAAGGCTGATCCGCGTTTAGGCAGTAAAAAACCCATTGCACTATCGCCGAGTCCAGCCAAAACAACGGCTAGCATCAAACAACATAGCCCAGTCAAGAAACCCAGTCCATCGCCAATGGATGCATTGCATCCCCCCCAGCAAACTGTTGACAGTGAAGCTACATTGAGGGAGGAACTGAGGGCTATTGAAGACGATAATAGGTTACAAAGTATTTTAACTAAACAAGAGAATAATATTGAATTGTCTGAAAATGACATTGATTATTACAATCAAAAAATGAGTCGTTATCAGGCGTTACAAACTGCACTTGGCTTATCCGATGAAGATGATTTTGCAGTTGAACAGCCATCGGCAAAAAATGCTGCTGCTGCTGATGATGACAGTTTGTGGGACAAGCTAGACAACAATCATTTGTCTTCATTTGAATAGGGAGCTAAGGTGTTAACTTCTCTGTGGTTTTATCTCATGATTGGCGGTGTTGTGATTGTCGGTGGACTGGCTTTTTATGCTGGTACGCTACTAATGCGTGTTAAACAACAAACAGAAGATCAACATTTAGCTCAACAGAAGCAGCGCCTAGCACATCGCGCACACGATAAAAAAGTGCTGAGCAGTGTTATTATTATTGTTCGAGCAATGAAAGAAAAACAATGTGACATCTCCGAGGGCTGTTGGCGCTTATCGGTACTGCTTGACTCATTGAAAACCACTAATGATCTAAATCTGCAATTTCCTGCTATATTTGAGTTATACCATGCAATAAAGCATATGCCCATTTTAGCTGAACGCAAAAAACTCGATAAAAAGCAACGAATGAAACTCGATTTTGAACGAATGAAGTTAGAAGCAAATTTATCACCTGCTATTTTTGACAACCTTGATTTATTGCATACCTACGCAGTCGAACGAACCAAGGCTATTGCTTAATCAAAGTTCGTTTAATTGTTGGGTTTTCGTTGTAAATAGCTAAGGATGACCTTATGTTTGAACAATTAACTGAGCAGTTCACCGAACGTATTATTACTCTGCAACAAAGGGTTGACTCGATTCACCAAGACTTTGCCAATGGCCGACATGCCGATTGGGCTGAGCAAGCTCGAGAAAGAGAAAACGACGAAGTACTCAATGCCCTTGAGTCGGAAGCAAAAATAGAAATTCAACAATTATCAAATGCCATTACTCGCATTCAAGCAGGTCAATACGGCATCTGCCAACATTGCCAAGAGCCAATAGCCAAAGCGCGCTTAGCTGTGCAACCGTCGGCCTTGACATGTATTGCCTGCGCCGATAAAAAGCAATCTTAACAGCTGTGCTTAGCAATCATAAGTCAGTCAATATACCCTAAACTAAATTGATGACCTTGACTGGTAAAGATTAATTCTGTGCGGTTTTTGCAGGTGCGCTCCTGTGCAAGTTCAATCCATTGGTAATACACATTGCGATGGACTTTAGCCACTAAATTGCGGCGCACAGTAACGTATAACTGACCTTGCTCATTGATTATCAGCGGGTGTTGCTCACTCAATGTAAACACGTCATCGACATTAGTGGTCACCACCATTGTTTGCTTGTTTTGGTCTTGCCACTGCCATTGAGTTAAAATCAAAGGCGCATCATCAACCACAATTTTTACTTTTTCAACTGGCGTCACTAAAAAGTAATCATCGCCCTCTTTTTTTAATACAGACGCAAATAATTTAACTAAACTTAAACGCTTAAACTCAGAGCCTTGGTATAACCAACGGCCATCTGCGGTGATGTTAATATCTATTTCACCACAATAGGGGGGATCCCATAATTCAACAGGGGGGAGCTTTTCTTTGCTCGTCGCACTGTGTTGCAAATGCTGAGATAATTGCTCTAACGACATTTTTACGCACCCAAATTAATACCTCACCTACGAATAATAGCAAAAACTGTGCTAATCGAGAAACTTCCTCTAACCAGAGCCTAAACTTTTTCCGCTGTTAACTTTTTTACTCTCTCATTTGAATAGTTTGCTATATTGTTTCACTAAACGAGTGGAACAAGGCCTGATAATGACAAATC
Source organism: Thalassotalea sp. (assembly GCA_042091375.1). GTDB lineage: Bacteria > Pseudomonadota > Gammaproteobacteria > Enterobacterales > Alteromonadaceae > JBELHO01. Next base: position 124,566 of record JBELHO010000005.1, read on the forward strand.
ACATTGCGGCAATACTGCTGTTCACATTAGCGAACTTGATGCTAGTCGCGAGTGTAGTTGCCAAGTCGGTAGCGCAATTTTCAGCCAGCTCTACCGAGCTGACCTTTACCTCAAATGGCCAACGCATGTCGGGACTCATTTACCAGGCGGCAGGTCAAGGGAAACACCCTACCGCAGTGCTATTACACGGTTATCCCGGTAATGAAAAAAACCTCGATGTCGCGCAAGCATTGCGCAGCAAAGGCTGGAATGTGGTGTTTTTTCACTACCGCGGTTCATGGGGCAGTGAAGGTGAGTTTTCCTTTATCAATGCTGAGCAAGACGTGCAAGCGGTAATGGCATATCTCAACGATGCAAAAAATGCGGATAAGTTGCGAATTAACCGACAATTTATTTCGCTTATTGGCCATAGTATGGGCGGGCATATGGCCATTGCCGGATTACTCGATAATCCATCAGTAAAATGCGCTATTGCTTATGATGGCGCAAACTTAGGGGTCAATGACGTAGGCATTATGGCTGATCCTGAAACAACCATTCCATGGCAAGCGTATAGCGACTCATTATTTATGCTCAACGGCTGGTCAGGTGAAAAACTCCAGCAGCACTTAACGCAACATGCTAAAGCACTGAACTTAGTCAACAGGGTAAATACAGTGAACGGCCGTCCAGTATTACTTATTGCCGCAGATACTGAGGTTATTCCAATGAAGTCACATATTTTGCCTTTATTAGCCGCGTTAAAAGGCACTAAAAATAGCGCTGTTTCATATCAGCTGATCAAGGATGATCACAGCTTTAACAATTCTCGCAGTGAATTAATTGCCGCCACTTATGAGTTTTTAAAGAGCCGTTGCTTCACCCAGAACTAGCGGTGTTTAAGGCGTGACTTTATTCATTTTATGGAGACCACAGTCATATAAAATAGCGGCAACTAACTAATCCTTATCCCTATAAGTAATAAAACCTTTTGCACAAAAAATATGTCTTTTCACTTATTGAGCTGTACATTAAAAAGGATAGCAACTCCTGACTATTATCCTTCCAAAAGTACTGTTTATTTTCTCAGTTAAAGGTACTTATATGAGCGAGAGTCATCTACTGGTTCAGGTATCAGATAGCTCATTTTCTCCATCTGAAGTTTATTAGTTCAAGCTTAAAAAGACTGGTAATGTACTAATAACAATAAAAGAATTGCATTTTACCCAAATCAATGAGAAGTTTTGCAAAGTATTTTACTTTGAAATGCACACTAATCTGCCGCAAACAAAAATAACAAGTCTCATATTAAAGGGAAATTAATGAAAAACTGCAAAGCATGTCAAAAAGAAATAGATGATAAAGCAACAAAATGTCCTTATTGCCAAGCCTATCAAAAGTGGTATACAAACCCTCAGTATATAGGGATGATTTTTCCACTGATATTTATATCTTACATATATTTTTATACAGGCATATGGAATCCAAGATCCTATATAGATTATAAAAATTCATTTTCTGTTGAAAAAGTCAGCTCATCGACAACTCAACGAAAAAATATCCATACCTACAATATTACCAATAAAACAAAGTATAAATGGGACAATATGACATATCAGTTTATTGGCAAAGACAAAGACGGTCAGGTCATCGTTGTAGAATCAGAAAAAGCCTATTCTTGGGCCATTATGCCCAATTCAACGAGTATGCTTTCAATTACAGTGGATAAAAATTTAGCAGTAACTAACTGGGAACTACAGATTTTAGACATAGGCTCATCTCGCTTTTAAAAAACATTGCTAACAAACGGATAACCTATTTGACTCTGTTCGCTGCGCTCAATAATGCCGCTTATAAACGCTGAAGGTTATTCTGGACGTTAGCTGCCTTTCAAGTTGAAGAGGTGTTTTATGCGTATCGTGTCATTTACTGAAGCTCATAATGGACTTAAATCTGTTTTGGATCACGTCGTCAATGATGTTGATCATACAATAATCACTCGAAGAGATGTCGAAGATGCAGTAGTCATCTCACTGGCACATTATAATAGCCTAATGGAAACTGTTCATTTGTTAAAGTCACCAGCTAACGCAGCGCATTTATCCAAATCAACAGAGCAATATAATTCAGGTAACGTCCTAAATCGAGAGATCATTGATGAGTAGGCAACTTGCATGGACAAATGAAGCTTGGCAGGATTATGTTTATTGGCAAGGGCAAAATAAAAAGACGTTAAAACCTATTAACACATTAATTAGTGATGTTAAACGCTCTCCGTTTGAGGGTATTGGTAAACCAGATCCATTAAAAGAAAGTTTATCTGGTTTCTGGTCGAGGCGAATAGATGAAACAAATCGATTAGTGTATGCAGTAACAGATGCATATTTGACGTTAATATCCTGCAGATATTACTACTAGCTTGAGCTTCAGCTGACAAACAAATTCAGTAGGACATGAATTGGATTAATCATTATTCGATCTTACCAATTCAAAAATAGCGTTTTATATAAACTGACAATTTACAGGTAATTTTTAAGCTATGAAAAGGGCTGCTATTTCGACAAAGCGGTCATTAAGTGTTTTTCAAACCTTATGACAGCAGTTAGCCAATAGC
>JBELHO010000006.1:0-3609 GCA_042091375.1 Thalassotalea sp.
GGAAGCTGTGCCTACAGGGATGTAGGTACTTAGCGTGAGCAGGACGCGGAAGCTGACCGTTCGTCCTGAACATTCGACGCTCTTTGCCATCGACGTGCAAGGACGCACTAATGCCGCGAAGGCAAGGATGCCTGAGAGCGGTCATGGCACCGCGCCATACCGTTCGTCCTGAACATAAAAAGCCGAGGGGTTACCTCGGCTTTATACATTAATCGTGAGCTAAATATTCAATTAAAAAGAATACTTAACACCTACTTTAATGCGGTAGGTTGACTGCTTAGCTTCAAAAGTGAAATCATCATTAACGATATCACCCATGATGTATTGACCAGTGATTGGGTCAATATCCATTTCAATGATTTCTTTAGTACCGAAATTTTGGCGATATACTTGACCTTTAGATGAATCAAGTAAATTTAGTAAGTTACTTACTACAAAGTAAAATTCGCCTCGATGATCAGCAGAAAAACCAGGGATTTCTTGTGATACATACAAATCTAAATTAGTGACCCAAGGTGAAGACGCTGCACCTCTAGGTACAAATCCACCAGCGTAGCCACTTAAACCTAATTCTTCAAAGTAAGCTAATGCTTCACTTTCTGTGATACCTTCATAACGTACATTTGGATCATTCGCTGTAGGCACGTAAGCTAAGTAATTTCCGCCAAAGGTTGAGCCAAAGCCTGAAGGCTGGATCAGATCTTGGTCGAAGAAGCGTCCACCTTGCAAATTATTCCACTCTAACAAGTGGCTATATGGCGAACCTGAGTGGCGTTCAAAAAACAGATTGAAGTTAGTTTCATAACCTTCAAATATTTCTGTTTTGTACCCTAAGTTTAGCACTAGACGATGCTCAGTTTGATAAGCCGAGGTACCAACTTGAGTCTGTTGATGATCGCCAAAGTGACCATAGCGATAGTTACTGCGTGCTGTAGAGGAACCACCTGGGTTACCTTCGGTAACATCTTGATAAGTGTATGACGCATTAAACTTAAAGCCGTTGTCCCAGTACTTAGCTAAACCTGTGCTTAAAATCACTGAACGTCCATCCTGCTCAGCGTTAGTCAGCATGATATCAAGTTCACGTGTGTCGTAAAATGGCAATGCACCGTCTGAAGTGCTACCAACAACATCGCCACTTTGTAATAACGCGGCATTTATCCACTCTGCTGAATTTTCTTTATCTGTGTATATTGCCGTTGTTGTCCATGAGAAATCTTCACCGATACTTGGAATATCTAGAGTTACCTCAGAGTTTAGCATATAAGTCCATTGCGACGGGATGTCAAAATTAGGATCGATTAAGTTTGCGGTGGTAAAACCATCACCGTTATTAATGGCATCTATCGCTTGCTGTGGTGGCGTTGTTAGAATGTTACCTTCAGCAGTGAAGTCTCTGTATGAAACACCTTGCTTACTTACCCCATCATTTGAGTAAGAGTTAGAAATCCAAACATTTGGGTTACCACCGGCATAGCGGCCAATGCTACCGCGTAAGGTAACATCTTCGTTTAAGTTATAGGTAAAACCAAAACGAGGTAAAATAATGTCAACACCATCCAAGTTAAAAGTATTATCATAACCGGTGCGGGCAAATAAATCTGCGTTGTATGTTGGACGATCATCAGAGGCTAATCGCTCATAACGCAAACCCATTGATAGAGTTAGGTCATCTGAGAACTCCCAAGTGTCATTAATGTACAAAGCAAGATCATTGCGCTCAAAAGATGCAGCAACCGCTAAGGGATCATTACCGATACCATTTTCGTAATTGTAACGAGATACAACACGATTTTCGAAATCTTCTAAACTGTTAAACTGAACAGAACCTCTAGAGTTAGGTAAAAATTGATTTTCAACCTCTAAAATTCTGTAATCAAAGCCAAAATCAATTACGTGCTCATCAAGCAAGTAAGTCGCATCAACTTTTAGAATAGTTAAATCATTACTCAAAGAGTTTGAATGACGAAAAGCATCTGAACCAAAAGCGATTGAAGCACGATCGCCATCGTTATCAAGATCTATGTTGCGAACAGTAACGTCGCCTAGACCTAAGTCGCTGTTCAAAGATACTTGACCAGTTTCAACTGACTTTTGCGTCACACTGATTTCAGTAGAAAAATCATCATTCCAGTCAGAATATAATTTCGTACTGAAGTTGTTTAATTCTTCAAATTTGTTGTACCAATGAGTATCTAAACGAAGTTCGCCATCAAACGATGTCATATTGCGGGTGTTATTTCCTTCGTTAAACATGTAAACGAAGTTGGCACGATGGGCATCGTTGATGTTCCAGTCTAACTTAACAATGTATTTTTCATCATCAAGCAAAGGTTGGGTGTTGTAATCACCAATATTGGCTACGCCATATACGCGATTGGCAATTTCTTTAACAGCTGCAACTTCTTCCACAGTAGCACGAGTACTGTTAGAACCGATACCAGAACCCTGAGGACCGTATTCGATGATTTGCGGTGATTCAAATTTTTCATAAGCGGCAAAAAAGAACAATTTATCTTCAAGAATTGGACCACCAACGGTAAAGCCGTAGTTTTCCTCTTCAAAGTCAATTTCGCGTTTGCCATCATCATTTTCATCAATGGCTCTTTTATCAACGGGAGTTCCTGCTAAACCATCATTTCTTTGTTCATAGAAAAAATCACCGTGAAATTCATTAGTGCCTGATTTAAATACCGCATCAATACCACCACCAGTAAAGCCACTAGATTTAGCATGGGTCGGTGCAATTTCAACCGACACTTGATCTAATGCATCTAATGGGAATGGGTTACGTTGCGTTGGATAACCGTTGTTATTTAACCCAAAGTCATCATTTAAAGGAATACCGTCAATGCTTATCGAATTAAAACGAGGATTGCTACCAGCAATGGTTAAAGCGCTATCATCACCCGGTTGAATAACTACAAGAGGGTTGTTTCTCACTACATCTTTTAAATCGCGGTTTAAACTCGGGCTGTTGGTAATATCTTCTGCACCAAAATAACTGCCATTTGCACCTGAATCATAAAAAACGCGTGTGCCAGTCACAGAAATAGTTTCAATATTTTCTGCTTTTAACTGTTGATCAACTCGAAGAGTTTCACCAAGTGCTAAATAAACACCTTCAACATCAACATCTTGAAATTTTTCTGAGTCAATTTCTACTTTGTATGGCCCACCAACGCGCAAACCTTTGGCATTGAATATACCTAAGTCATTGGTTGTTACCGTGCGGCGAGTACCTGTCGGCTCGTGTATGATCGTTACTTTAGTATTCGCAGCGGCATTGCCTTCTGGACCAACAATGGTACCACGCATATTCGACGCTGTATCTGCGGCAAGCGCAGATGTTGAAAGACCAAGTGCAAAAATAACAGCACTAGATATAATTGAGAGACGTTGGGTTTTCATCTATGAGATTCCTCGATGTATTTCGTGTTTGTATTAAAATAATTTGTTTATTAATAATTTGTTTAAAAATTAACATCTATTGCTGATAATTTTTGTTGCCTATATTTAAGCAATCTTTTTTTACAATTTAATGACATGATATCATAAGCGATAAAAAAAACACTTTCAACAAGTCGTACCACTTAACCATAAAACCCT
>JBELHO010000006.1:3709-126437 GCA_042091375.1 Thalassotalea sp.
TTTAAACTTAAAAACAAACTATTTATAAACACTAGATTGAAATTATTAAACGCGTTAACCTGTACATAGAGATATATTTTACTGTACATTTAATAGCCTTTCCTGACCAAATAGACTACCAATTCCATTGTTAATTAATGACTTATTGGTTTCAGGCTGTTACAAAGATAAAAAATTTAATACTAGAGAAAAGTAAAGATCAGATGAGTGATAAAAAAGTACAAGCCAAAAGCGGTAGTATAAGATTAAAGAGTCAACAAAGGATTTTGCATGCTGCCCAAGACGAATTTATCTTTAATGGCTATAAAGGTGCGACCGTGCAATCCATTGCCGATAAGGCCGGCCTGCCCAAAGCTAACGTGCTTTATTACTTTAAAAATAAAGAAAATATTTATCACGCGGTTCTCGAGCAAACCCTTGATATGTGGGATCAGGGCATTGGTGATATCAGCTATGAAGATGGTCCGAAAACAGCCGTAGAAAAATTTATCGCGGTTAAAGTTAAAATGTCTTTTTTGTATCCGAAAGCATCAAAAATTTATGCTATGGAAGTCATTCAAGGTGCACAACATCTAAAAGAGTTTGCCCGTACATATCAAAGAAAATGGGTACGGGAAAAAGCTAAAATTTTTCAACGTTGGGCTGATGAAGGTAAAATGTTAGCCATTGATCCGGTCAGTTTAATTTTTCTGATCTGGTCATCTACACAGCATTATGCCGATTTCGAGACGCAAATCTTAACCATAAATAATAGAGCTGAATATGAAGATGAAGATGCTGAACAAGTGACAGATTTTTTAACCGATTTTATCTTGCGAGGCATAGGCGTGATTAAATAATATGTCACGTTTGTTACCCACGGCTCTTTAATAATAGGAACAATGATGCGAGTAATGATACGATTAATGATGGGATTAACGATGGGGTTAACCATGTCATTACAGATTAATAATGTGCATGCGCAAAATATGCATAATGTTACAAACAAGCATAGCAACATCAGAATAGCCGCGTTTAATGTCAGTATGGAAGCACTCAATTATACTGAGAATAAAACCGATCAACAGGCAAGTGTCACCGGTAAAGAATTACATCAGGCGTTGCAAAGTGATCACCAACAAATTAAAAATATTGCTGAAATTATTCAACGGATTGATCCAGATATCTTGTTGCTTAATGAATTTGATTACACTGATGATCAAGGTAAAAACTTGCAGCTATTTGTCAACAATTACCTTGCCGTATCACAAGGTGGGCAAACGCCTATTGAGTATAAGTATTATTTTCAAGCCCCGGTTAATACCGGTGTCATCGCGAAAAACGATCTCAATGGCGATGGTCAAATAACCTTGCCCAACGATACCTATGGCTTCGGTTATTACCCAGGACATTATGGCATGGCATTGTTGTCTAAATTTCCAATAGACAATAAACAGATCAGAACTTTCCAAAATTTTAAATGGAAAAACATGCCAGGTGCGTTAATACCCAAAGTGCCTGAGACAAATACTAATTATTACTCCGAACAAGCATGGGATGATTTTCGTTTGTCCTCTAAATCACATTGGGATATTCCATTGATCATCAAGGATAAAATCGTTCATGTCTTGGCTAGTCACCCTACTCCACCTGTTTTTGATGGACCAGAAGATCGCAATGGCAAACGCAATCACGATGAAATTCGTTTTTGGCTAGATTACATTTCTGAAAACAACCAATATATATACGACGACAATAACCAATATGGCGGTTTAGCCAATGATGCAGCTTTTGTTATTATGGGCGATCAAAATGCTTCGGCAACCGAGGGTAATGCTATTAACACCGCCATTAGCCAGCTGTTATCTCATCGCAATATTGCCGATCCATTGCCGCAAAGTCTTGGCGCTCAGCAACATACACCTGACAATAAAATGGCTAAATATCACACCGCCAGTTGGCGAATGCGCGCTGATTATGTCATACCGTCAAAAAACGGTTTAAAAATTAAAGATTCTGGTGTATTTTGGCCGAGTAAAAATCAACCTGAGTATCGTTTAATTAAAAGTAGAAAGGATTCATCAGATCATCGTCTGGTTTGGCTAGACATACAATTGACCGATCAAAAATAACTAGATGATAAGCATTATCTCGACTCTTTTAGGAAGTATATGAAAAATTTGATCCCTGCAGTGGCGGTGTTATTAATTACAGCTTTCACGGCCATTAGTCCTGCTGCATCAGCAGATCAGCCTTTAATTACAACCGCGTCACCTTCACCTATACAAAATATTATAATGGTGGTTGCCGATGGCATGGGCCCCGCCTACACCACGGCATATAGATACTACAATGACGATCCAAGTACTGCTAAAATAGAAAAAACTGTTTTTGATCGCCATCTGATCGGCAGTGCGAGTACTTACCCAGCGCCAATTTCTGGTTATATTACAGATTCAGCAGCCGCAGCCACTTCACTGGCTAGTGGCATCAAAACCTACAATGGTGCCATAGGAGTAGATGTCAATAAGCAACCGGTACAAAGTGTTTTAAGCTGGGCAAGATCACAGGGCAAAAAAACCGGTGTGATTGTTACCTCACAAATAAATCATGCGACACCCGCTGCGTATTTGACTCATAATGAATCAAGAAAAAATTATAATGATATCGCCGATAGCTACATAGACGGCACTATAAAAGCCGATTTATTTTTTGGAGGAGGCTGGCAATATTTCATTCGTGAAGACAGAAATCTAGTTGCCGAATTCAAAAAAAAGGCATTTCATTACATAGACGACTATCAGCAACTGTCTTCTCTACCCTCAGGTAAGCCGGTACTTGGTTTATTTGGCGACAAAGGGCTACCATGGGCTTTAGATGATGACAGCAAACACAGATTATCATTAATGACTCAGGCCGCACTTCCACAATTAGAAAATGAGCAAGGTTTTTTTGTGTTAATTGAGGCCAGTCAAATTGACTGGGCAGGTCACGGACGAGACATTGCTTCGGCTATGGCTGAGGTAGATGACTTAGCACAGACTTTGCAATACCTAGAAGCATATGTTGCCAAGCACCCAAATACATTAGTGGTGATCACAGCTGATCACAGTACAGGTGGTTTAAGTATAGGCAATAAAACCGCAGCAAGTGCTCAAGCCATCAAGAGTAATTATTTATGGCAACCAGATATTTTACGGAGCATGAAACACTCACCAGAATACATTGCTAAACAACTGGCTAACTCAGAATTTTCAGCATCCTTTGCCAACGCGTTATTAAATTTTACCCTGAGTGAAGCTGAATTATCGACACTCAAGTTAGCTAAGGAAGGCGGCATTGAGCAACTAGCCAAATACATGCGTTTTTCAAAAAGCCAACGAAAAGGCAATTGGCCGCCAAAAAAGCATTCCCTTCTCCTACAAACCCTTAAAAACATAATAGACCAGCGAACTAACACCGGTTGGGGAACAACCAGTAACTCTGCAGCGCATACAGCCGTTGACGTGCCAGTTTTTGCTTTTGGGGCTCACAAGCAAGCATTTGCTGGAGGGATAGACAATACAGATATTGCTAAAACAATATTTACCTTACTTGGCAAAACTGAATCACCGACACTTAGACAATAACTAAAAAGCTAAAACAAAGATTTAGCTTTTTAGTTGATGGCCACAGATATCGAAAATATTTGCCAATATTGAGGGTTTTAGTCAATGTATAGCCAAATTGATATAAGCCACTCATTGCAGTGACATAGGCGTTTAATTCGGCAATTAACACCCTAGCCAACACGTGCTAATAACCATTGAGTTATGGTGGCTAGCTGCTCAGCAATAACATTGTGTGCCATTGGGTAAGTGTGCCATTCAACTTGATAGTTATTGGCTAGTAGTAATTGATTAGCCATTTTTCCAGCGGCGATTGGTACTACATCATCCTGTTGACCGTGTTGCTGTAAAATAGGCGTGGTTTTATTAGCTGCTGATAATTGCTGGGGAAGTTGATCTGCCGTCGGTAAATAACATGACAGCGCCATGATCCCAGCGAGCTTTTGCGGATAACGCAAGCCAGTAAATAAACTCATTACCCCGCCTTGACTGAAACCGGCCAAAACAATATTACTGGCTGGGATCCCCTGTTGAATTTGCTCATGGATCAAAGCTGTCACTAACTTTTCAGAGTCTAATACCCCAGCCATATCAGCCCTGTTATGTAAATCTAAACTTTTAATATCATACCAAGAACGCATTACATAGCCTTGGTTAATGGTGACTGGCTGCTCAGGCGCGTGCGGAAATATAAAACGGATACTGTGGTTACTCGGCAGAGATAGTTGCGGTACTACTGGTGCAAAACCAGCGCCAGAATCTCCTAGGCCGTGTAACCATATCACCGCAGAGCTAGCTGAATTTTCTGGTTCAATGACAATGCGTTCTAAGGGTAAAGTAGACATAGTTTTCTCTATAGGTAGATAAGGTGATGATTGCGGCAATGTGAAAATAAATATCCCATAACCGATTGTTTATTTATCTTATCAAAAACTTCGATCAAATGGTCGATAATTCCCTGCAAAATTGCCATGTTCACCTATTATTTAGCAGTGTATGAAAACTGAATACCAGAAGAAAAAAGCCACAGAGTAAACTAGCAGGTAACATTTTCAAGCAATTATTAATATTTACAACTTAGGAGCAAAATACTGTCCCGCACCATAAAACCAAACACTCCCCCAGCTTTTAACGCATCTTAACAAAAATTATTTCAATCAATTAAAGTGAAAAAATATCATATAAATCAATAATATAGACTTTAATTTTGCATTAAAAATACATTGATATTCACAACAGTACATAATCGACATAGATAAAAATTATACATAAGGATAATATTATGATAATGTTTCAACTTATAAATAAAAAGTTAACAGAACTTGTATTTAATGAAAATAATTTCCAGATAAAGTCACTTAGTTAACAAAAACGATAAATTAAACTTTGTAAAAATATTAAAAGATTAAATATTAAATGAGTTAACTAATATCAGCATGGAAAGTGAAACTGTAAAAGGAATTTAATGTGGTAAAACACTCAAAATGGTCACAAAAGATAGTTATTGTATACCTACTACCTATGATTGCTATCATACTCATTGCTATCACTGTAATAACCACTTTACTCAGTCAAAGTTATGCCATTAACAATACTTTACAGATCATAAGCAGTCGACAATTGCTCGCCAATGATTTTGCACAGGCAATCGCTAATATGCGTTTTAATAGTCTGTCGTTGGTGGCAAATAGCGATAATTCAAAGATCCGTCAATATGCTGTTTCATCTATTCAGGCCTCTGATCAGTTAGTAAAGACCACAACTAAATTAAAATATTATCTTCCCAATGAAGCGAAAATAGATAGGTTATTAGCGCATCTCACTAGTTTAAAAAACACCATGTCGGAAATTATCAAGGCAGGAAAATCAAGTAAACATATAAACACTATGCAAATGATTAGTACTATTGCGCAAGAGCAAAACATTATTAAAGCTCTTGCCAAAGATCTTGTACAGTTGGAAACGGAAAAACGTCCAGGTGATATATCTCATCACATCAACGATAGTAAGAATTTTTCATTGATTTTACTTGTTGTGGTGATTTTTATTGTTGTCCTTTCAGCAATAATCGTTTGGTTTTTAAAAGGCTTATTGTTGTCGAAACTGAATGCTTTAAACCAAAAAGTCAGTAACTATGCCGATGCAAAACTAACTTTTGAACTATCAAATAACAATAAGGTAGACGAAGATCAGCTTGGTACAACTTCAAATTCATTGAGTAGCTCGATTGAAAACCTCAAGAATGTCATTGATGACATTAGAGAATTAACAACTGTACGCCAGAAAAAAGCAGAAATTGTCGATGAGAGTTCGGCAAAAACAGTTAATTATTCAAAAAAGATTTCAGCGGATATTCTATCAGTTAAAGACGCCTTGTAGTCCCTGAGTCAAAATAGCTAGGTCACTTAATAATGAAGAGTTAATAATTATCAATTTACTAGTGCTGCAGTTCAGTTGAGCTCGGTTCAGTTCAGAAATGTGAAGCTAAAGGTGATTAAATTGCAAAACCAAATCACTTCATTTTGCCCATGCACCATGTACTCAATTGCTCAGAATGAGGGTCAGTAGGTATGTTTGTCTAGCAACTAAGTAACAATAATCAACACAGGAGACTGTTTTAACATCAAGCTGTGTTTATTATAAACAGTATGCTCATTTGAGGTTGTTGCCAGAGTTTGCTCTGCTCTAAGACAAGACAAGTATTTTTTACCTTATTCTCAGAACAACCATGGGAATTTAATCACAAAAGTATGGCGAAACCAATATCTAGGGGTCATTCATCGCGAAAATAGCCTGATCCACCTTATAATCGAAAAATTGTTCGGGTTAGCTCAGTTCTTGCCTTGTTGGTAGCACGGTTATGTTATAACATTTTGCGCAATGTTGTGTTTAGCTGATAAATTAATAAAAGTTTATTGGCTCGTATTGGTCAAAATATCACATTTTTTGTTAAACGACTTGATGACTGATCAAAATTTTATCTTTGCTTATATGTAGTCAATTGCAGCTAAGTTTGCTTAAATGACGGGTGAAATTAGATAAAAACAGAACAACCTTATATTTATGTGATAAGCATTAAATAAAAAATAAATAATTATAGGAGAAAGAAGGAAATGAATTTTCATTATTCGCATTTAGGTAAGTCAGTTATTGCCTTATCTGTCGCTTTGGCGCTGGGGGCATGTTCAAAACCAGCTGAACAAGAAAAAACCACAGCAACCCCTGCTCCCGAAGTAGCAACTGCACAAGTAAAGCAAGAAATTACTAAACAAGCCGATAACCCATTCTTTGAAAATTACGATACCCCTTTTCAAATTCCTCCTTTTAGTAAAATCAAAGATGAACACTACATGCCGGCATTTGAAAAAGGTATGCAGCAACACCTTAAAGAAATTGACGCCATAGTTAACAATCCTGAAGCCCCTACTTTTGAGAATACTATCGAACAGTTAGAGCGCACTGGCAAATTACTGACTAAAGTACAGCGAGTGTTTTTTAATTTAACGGGCTCTAACACCAACCCTGAATTGCAAAAATTGCAACGCGAGTTGAGTCCTTTAACATCAGCTCATTACGACAAAATCAGCTTAAATGCTGGCTTATTCAAGCGTGTAGAGGCTGTTTATCAAGCGCGTCAAACGCTAAACCTATCTGCTGAAAAAATGAAGTTCCTCGAAGACACAAGGAAGGGATTTGTTCGCAGTGGTGCTCTGTTAACTTCTGAGCAAAAATCTAAAATTACTGAAATTAATGCTGAGCTATCAAAACTAACCACTGCTTACGGTCAGAATTTATTAGCAGAAACCAATGGCTTTGAACTTATTCTCAATAAAGCCGATCTCGACGGTTTGTCTGATGGTATAGTCCTGGCCGCGGCAAGTACTGCACAACAAAAAATGGATGCAGCAGAAACTGAACAAGACAAAGCCAAATACCAAGACAAATTTGTGTTTACGCCACACCGCTCAAGTATGTATCCATTTTTAACGCAGTCAACGCGTCGTGATTTACGTGAAAAATTATACATGGCCTATACCAATCGCGGTGACAATAACAATGCCAACGACAACAAAAAAGTTGCAGCACAAATCGCCAAGCTCAGAGCTGAACGAGCCAAAGTGATGGGTTATGAAACTTACGCTCACTTTGTACTTGAAGAGCGTATGGTTAACACCCCAGAAGGTGTATACGAGTTATTAATGCAATTGTGGCAACCTTCACTGGCCAGAGCAAAGCGCGAAGTAGTTGATATGCAAGCAGTGGTTGATGCCGAAGGACATGATTTCAAAATAGCATCTTGGGACTGGTGGCAATACTCAGAAAAAGTACGCAAAGCCAAATACGATCTAGACGAAGCCACATTAAAGCCTTACTTATCCATTGATAATGTCCTCAAAGGCGTATTTGATACTTCAAACAAACTTTGGGGTTTGAGTTTTACTGAGTTACACGACATAGAGACCTATCACCCTGACGCGCGTGTTTGGGAAGTTAAAGATAAAGACGGCAGTCATTTAGGTATCTTTATTGGTGATTTTTTCACCCGCTCTAACAAACGCGGTGGCGCTTGGATGAGTAGTTTTAAAGGCCAATCAAACCTAGATTCAGTTGAGCGTCCAGTAGTCGTTAACGTCTGTAACTTCCCCGGCCCTGTCGGCGATGCACCAGCGTTACTCAGCTTTGATAATGTCACCACCTTATTCCACGAGTTTGGTCACGCATTGCACGGCTTGTTGACCAATACCCGCTATATGAGTATGTCAGGTACTTCTGGACCGAGAGATTTTACCGAATTTCCTGCGCAGATCCTTGAGCATTGGGCAAAAGAACCAGCGATCTTGAAAACCTTTGCCACTCATTATCAAACTGGTGAAGTGATTCCCGATCAGTTAATTGCTAAATTACTCAAAGCCGCTAAGTTTAATCAAGGTTTTGCCAATACTGAATATTTAGCTGCCTCGTTACTGGACATGGACTGGCATACACTAACGGCGGATCAACCTTTACAAGACGCTGCTGTTTTTGAAAAAACTTCAATGGAGAAAGTTGGCTTAATTGATGAAATCGTCCCGCGTTATCGCTCGACTTATTTCTCGCATATCTTTGCCAGTGGTTACGCTGCCGGTTATTACAGTTATGTGCATTCGGCGGTATTAGATTCTGACGGTTTTGCCGCCTTTAAGGAGTCTGGTGACGTATTCAATCAAGACTTAGCACAAAAACTTCGTACTCATATCTATGAAAAAGGTTCAACTGAAGATGCCATGACACTTTACAAAAAGTTCCGTGGACGAGAACCGCAAATAGAAGCCTTACTTAAAGTGCGTGGTTTAGACGGCAGCGAAGACTAAAGTGATATCCACATCGATACAGAGGCCTGTGATCAGGCCTCTTTTTTTTGTCAACTATGCTAAGGCATTGTCTACTCAGTATTTCACAACAGTTATAATATTGTGTTGTATATCTATTGCAGGGGCGCTGTTTGCCCCTCAAGTCAATGCACACCCACAAGACGAATTCATTATTTTGGATATCGAACAAGGAGAAATGCAACTCAAGGCTGGCAACATAGATAAAGAGTATTTAGCGGCTTTAAAACGCAAGAGATTGCGCAAACTGGCAGCGATGAAATGGCAAGAAAAATTGCAATTTTATCTATTTGCTGGGTTTGAACACATTATTCCCAAAGGCTTAGATCATATTTTATTTGTCTTAGGACTATTTTTTTCTAGCCTAGTATTGACCTCATTATTGTGGCAAGTCACTGCTTTTACCCTAGCCCACTCTATTACCCTAGGAGCAGCAGCACTGGGACTGGTTGCTATTCCCAGTAGTATTGTTGAACCACTTATTGCCCTTTCTATTGTTTGGATCGCCATTGAAAATTGTCTGTTTAAACAAACCACTAAGTGGCGACCGGCGATAGTATTTAGCTTTGGTTTACTGCACGGTTTAGGTTTTGCCGCAGTACTCGCTGAATTTGGCTTACCCAAGGCGGATCTTGTCACCTCATTATTGGCATTTAATGTCGGTGTTGAGCTGGGACAAATAAGTATTATTATCTTAGCCTTTGCGGCAACAATATTAATGCGCAAGCAATCTTGGTTTCGCACATGGGTGCAATTACCGGCATCAATTGCCATAGGCTTAGTTGGTTTATACTGGTTTATTGAGCGGGTATTTTGGTAAGCACTGTTGAACACCGATAGCTGGTGTTTATCTTAGCTATTGTTTTATCCTAGCTAGATTTTTGTATCATTAAACAAAGCCTTTGCTGAACTGCAAAGGCTGTATTTTTAATACCTTACTGGTTGTTTACCTGATCGCATTGCTTAGCAGGTAACCCCAAATACAACACAATAAAACCCATAATTCCCGACAACAAAGAACCAATAATGATGCCAAGTCTCTCGTCAAAAAGTAGGTTCACCCCAGTTTCTTCAAACGCAAGAGAACCAATAAATAAACTCATGGTAAAGCCGATACCACACAACGCAGCAGTGCCGTAGAGTGACATTGTGTTCATACCCGCAGGGAGTTTAGTAAGTTTTAATTTGATAAAAAGCCAACAAAAGCCAAATATACCAATCTGCTTACCAGCAAATAAGCCAAGGGCAATACCGATAGGTACACCGTGCATTAACTGATCTATTGTCACTCCACTAAAGTTGATCCCGGCATTGGCAAAGGCAAAAATAGGTAAAATGAAAAAGGCAACAACCGAATGCAGATCATGCTCTAAGCTTTTAAGTGGCGAGTAGCTCGGATCATCAGGCGACTTGATCGGTATGAACATTGCCAACAGAACCCCTGCTAAAGTGGCATGAACCCCAGATTTTAAGGTAGCAATCCACATGATAATACCGATCAAAATATACGGGCTTTTAGCGATCACATTTTTGTGATTCATCAGCCAAAGAATAGGTATACAAAAGGCAACTATCAGTAACGCCGTGACAGAAATTTTAGATGTATAGAACAAGGCGATAATTATGATCGCGCCGATATCATCAAATATTGCCAGTGAAGTGAGAAAAATTTTAATGCTAGTGGGTACTCGTGATCCCAATAAGGCTAGGACCGCCAGAGCGAAGGCTATATCAGTAGCTGCTGGAATAGCCCAGCCTTTGGCTGCGATGGCATCATCGCTATTAAAGTATAAGTAAATCAAAGCTGGAACCACCATACCTCCTATGGCACCAATGCCCGGTAATACGATATTTTTTTTGTCGGCTAGTTCGCCCTCGATCAGTTCGCGCTTTAATTCTAAGCCAACCAAGAAAAAGAAAACCGCCATTAAGCCATCGTTAACCCAGAGTAATAAGGGTTTGGCAATTTCAAGGGAGCCTACGCGAACTTCAACAGGTGTAGCCAACAATAACTGGTAATAACTTTCAAGCGGTGAATTAGCTAAAACAATGGCCAAAACCGCGGTGAAAAAAAGTAAAATACCACCCGCGGATTCCAGTTTTAAAAAAGAGCTGATGAATGACTGTTGCTCATGTTGCATACTTTGCTTTCCTTTAGTTTGATTAGCCCAGTTTTGCCTAGCTTTAATTAGTGTAAATTAGCTTTAATTAGTTTAAATAGTGGCGGATTAAACCCTCAATTGTTTGCCACTCTGCCTAGTCATATTAGACAATATGCTACCATATCTGCTGGTCATTTCGGTAAAATTTACAGTAAAGGTATTAGCCCTAAACTTTCTATTTTTATGTGTACCATTACTTTATCTTGATTTGCGTTGATCACGGTATGCGTTGAATATTTGTCAATCTATCTCGGCGATTGCACAGTTGCGTTGAGTAAGCCTTGTATCCATTTGAGTTACATTAATACTGATAGTAAGCGGTGAGCGGGTATTAGACCAAACTACAGCCATTACCTTTTGAACCTCTTTAACCTCTTTAACCTTTTTAACCATTAACTCTTAAACCATTTTGTACTGGTTTACTGAAAGAGTCTTTTTATTAGCCCTTTTAACAGAGGTTTCATCACAGACCTAATATCTGGCAATATTCAACATTTAAATCATCTCTTTAGCTATGCTAAAGGCATCAAATTCAGGCATTGACTCATTTAAAATGGGGTGACTATAGAATTCAACAAAAAAACACAAATGCAGTGAAATACGATTAGTCCAATACTTGTCCTTCACTGAAAAACCAACTAGTCATTTGCCTTAAAATAGCCTACGGCAATTTACCTTTAATTAACCATTATCTGTAAAACTACCACAGTATAATTGACTCACTCTCACGCTAAACAATTTATTGAACAAATATTTATTTAGCTAATATTTATGTATAAATCATTTATTGTGCAATTATTTATAGTGCATCCTTTATTAAAGAATAATGTTCATTAAAACTTTTTTTAAAGCCTAATAACTGAATAGTCGCAACATACATAATCCGTCAAACATCGCAATAGAATTAAGTGAATTTTGATCTTCATATACGTCAATATCTATCGACCAATAGTCACTTTTACTCAGCTAAAAACCATTTCATTCTTCATAAACCGCAAAATGCAAAAAGTTTTTACTTTGCATTTTGCAATTTTTCTAATGCGCATTGAATAAGAATACTAAAAAACCAACTATCTTACTGAAATAATTAATATTTAATTTTTGGTATAGATATTGATTAAAAGAATTTAGAAAATCATTTTTGATATTTCACATTGAGATGAACAGCCCGAATTCGTTGATTTAGTTAAACTAAGATTATATGGGTTGGTCATTTCCCAGTTTTTATTAAGCATAAATATATAAGGATCAGCAAATGAACAGTAAACTATTAAAAGGTATCTTGGTTTGCCTTGCTCTTTCTTTGAGCAGTTCAACCAATGCAACTTTGATTATTTCTGTTGACTCTGTCGTTGAAAACACTATGGGCGACTATCCAAGCATAAATGATATCGAATACATGATCAATCAGCAGGGTCTAAGTAGTAATTATATTAGTGGGTTGACCGATTTTGAAAGCTTCACCAGCTCAGATGTTGTTCATACTCAAGGTCATGGTGATGCTTGGTATAGTGACAGTCGTGTTTACTCTGGATTTTTTATTTTTGATTTAGGGGCTGAATATCTATTACAGAGTATGGTGATGTGGAATGCAGCAGGTGGAATAAACGCCAGTGTTTCCAGCTTTAGTTTGACTACGTCTTCAACCCCTGACTTTATTAGCTCTTCATTTGCAGGTGAATTTACAGGCAGCGAAGCAAATTATTTAGCCTCAGTTTACGATTTGACTGATTCTATTGCCAGATATATTCGCATGGATATTGATGGTAATTTTGGCAATCCCTGCTGTACCGTCATAGGCGAAATTGCTTTTGGAGGACAAGCGGTTAATGTAACTGCCCCCCCTATGCTTTTATTACTGACGTTAACTCTATTTGGCTTAACATACAGAAGAAAAATCAATAATTAATTCTCAATCATTTTACACAGTTCAAAGTAATCGAGTACTTAGTCAATAACAAAACTAATGCTGATAATAATGCGTTGATTTTGGATAAATGATGCCCAAGAAATAGGCATCATTTATCTATTGAGTTATTTTAGTTGCTCTACAGCTTTTCCATAGAATTTATCGTCTGATTGATTTGTTCAATAATAAGTTTAACCCTGTCAACCAAGTCACCCCCTTCATCAACTTGCTCTAGGCTTGCTCCCATCATTTGCACCGGGTGAGTAGATAAATCGGTGTTTTGTTATACTAGCTGTGTAATTTCTGAAGTCGATTCAGACGTTCTTGCCGCTAGCTGCCTCGCTTCATCAGCGACAACAGTAAAGCCACGCCCTTGTTCACCAGCTCTGGCGGCTGAAATCGCTGCATTCAATGCCTGTCAGTTAGTTTGAGTTGAGGACACAAACTGTTGAGTGATATCGTTTGCTAATTTAACAAACTTGATGATTGAAGTTAACTGGTGTCTATCGTCAGACAAAGGATCAAAAGAAGTCTCTAATCAAATTTGTTGTCCTGATTTAGCCAACCTCTGATATTATCATTGCCATAAGGACCTGCTAAGCGGTCGGCAATCGACCAGTTTTTGATAAGCACTGAATACAATAAGCCGCCAGTAATTTTAGTGTCAGTCATCCATTTTTGGAGTTGCTGCTTGCCAGTTAGTGAAGCTTATTAAACAATCAGTTGCTTAATTGACACTACAATGTATTTAAAAACGCATCTAATTGTTGATTAAACTTTTGGGGATGCTCCCAAAACATCAAATGTTTGCCCATGTGCGAAAAAGTTGCATCTGGCGTGTGTTGTTTTATCCAAGACTCGACAATCGCAGCCCATTCGTCGCGAACAAAAACATAAACCGGCAGTTTTTTATCAAGGCCAATCAATGTCTGTTCATAATTGGCATAAGAAGCAGTTTCGTTAGTCAGAGCTGCGACAAATGGCGGTGTTTGATAAGCTATTTCAGTAATTTTTTTTACCTTAACTGCCGTCGGTTGATCTAACATCCATTGCGCAAATTGTTGATAAAATTGCTGCTGATCTGCCAACACAGCGAGTGTGGTAGATTGTCGGACCCTACCAGTGTCTTGCTGATCTATCCATGCCCAAGCTCCCTGCAGGTTTGCACTCATAGTTTTTGGACTACCGTCCAACACCATAACTCCTTTGACATTGGCGACTCCGTATTGAGAAATGTAAGAGAGCATATCTAAAGTGCCAAAAGACCATCCTACCAAAATGACCTGTTTAAGGTTAAGCCTATGAATAAAATTGGCTAGATCTTTGCCGCGCTGTTCATAGCTATATCCCGAGGTGGTTTTTGACGAAAGTCCCTGTCCTCTTGGGTCGATGGCAATTGCTCGATATTTTTTCGAGGATTGAAAGTGCGCAAGTTGATGCTCAAATACCTGACTAGACATGGTCCAGCCTGGAATAAAAAGCACCACCTGTTCACCCTTACCTGAATCTTGATAAAACAGCTGAAAACTGTCATTGATTTGCGCATATTTTGCATGCGCCACATTGAGTAAATTGGCAAGTACAACAAGCAAAACACATAAAAATTGGCTATTGAATAATTTACACATAATCCACCTGTTAACTATATTAAAAAAGTAAGCTTGGTTTTAAATCAACAATATGTTGAACACAAATAAACTATAGGATGTTTACAACAATTTTGGCAAAACTTGTTAAAAATTGATGATTAGGCAAATCAGTGTTAATTATCTACAGCATATCAATTTTCATTTCTGCTGACGGTCTAGACGACAACGTGAAAAACTTGTATTGCACTGATCCACACACCTTAAATTAAGGTGGTGAATCAATATGGGTTAGTTTTAAGGTTGGCTGTTCTGTGAACCGTTAGGTTTACTGTCAGGCTTACTGTTAGCCTTATTGTTAGCCTTATTGTTAGTAAGGCCTGCTATTTTGGCTAAATGTATAGCTTACAGTATGTTTTTGTTTGAAGAGTGCTCATCAATAATGGCGATAACGTTGCCAACACCTAAGGGGCGGTAATAGGGAATTTTTTGGGGAAGATCCGCCAATGTATCTGAACCTGATATTTTTGTGTTTTTGCTCACTGACCTGATCAGTTTGGCAGTTCGACTAGTTATTGTTTACTGGTTTGTTATATCAAACGGCAAAAAATTAAAAATTAATATGCAAAAGTTGACGTTAACAGAAAATAAAGTTGATATTTAGTGTTATAAAACAATCTGTTGGCCAGAGGCTAATGCCTAAATTAGTTAATTTAGGCATCGCACTAAAGCTAATTTACTTTAATTGCTCAACAACCTTTACCATGGAATTGACCGTTTGATTAATTTGCTCAATAACCACTTTAACGTTATCAACCAAATCAACGCCTTCATCCACTTGCTCTAAACTGGCCCCCATTATTTGAACCGCATGGGTAGATAGTTCAGTATTTTGTTGAACTACCTGTGCAATTTCTGAGGTTGATTCCGAGGTTCTTGCCGCTAACTGTCTAACTTCATCGGCAACCACAGCAAAACCACGCCCTTGTTCGCCAGCTCTGGCCGCTTCAATAGCTGCATTCAATGCCAGTAGATTAGTTTGATCGGCAATACCACTGATGGTATTAACAATATTATTAATTTGATCAGATTGTTTATTTAATGCTTGAAGGTCGTCAGCAGCACCGCGAATAGTTGTCGATAATTCATTCATTAACTCGATGGTGTTATCCACCACACCAACGCCTTCTTTCACTGAGTTATCTGCTTGCAGAGAAGAACTGTAGGCCATTTCTTTGGTTTGAGCAGCGGTAACAATTTGTTGCGTAATATCGGTGGCAAATTTAACGATTTTTATCAGCTTGCCGCTCATGTCAAATACCGGATTATAGCTTGCTTCTAACCAAACCACTTGCCCTT
This sequence comes from Thalassotalea sp., assembly GCA_042091375.1. GTDB lineage: Bacteria > Pseudomonadota > Gammaproteobacteria > Enterobacterales > Alteromonadaceae > JBELHO01. The sequence continues at coordinate 19,682 of JBELHO010000006.1, forward strand.
GTTTGTTGCGTCTTTCAAATTGACCCGTTGAATACTCACCGCGGTTAAGTGCCGACCAAAATTGATTGTATTCTGGCGATGCCGTCAATTTATCATCACAAAACATACTGTGGTGTTTGCCAATGATTTCCTTTAATGAATAACCTACGGTGGCTGTAAAATTATCGTTGGCGGTAATGACGTGACCACTGGGTTCAAACTCAATGACAGCCATAGAACGACTTACCGCATCTAACACACTTTTTTGCAATTGTGCTTCGTAGATACGATTGGTAATTTCAGAGGCAAACTTAATAATGGAGGTCAATTGACCATTGTCTGCAAACACTGGGGTATAGCTGGCTTCTAACCAGATTTGTTGTCCTGATTTGGTCACTCTTTGAAACTGACCACTGACAAATTCGCCTTGGTTTAATGTTTGCCAAAGTTGTTTGTATTCACTACTTGCCGCATAATCTGCTAAACAAAACATACTGTGGTGTTTACCTTTCACCTGTGCAAGTGTGTAGCCCATAGCTGAAAGAAAGTTGTCGTTGGCGTCGATAACTTTGCCATCGGGATAAAACTCAATCACCGCCATCGATTGTTTTACCGCATTGAGTTTTGCGTTTAATCGAGTAGTGTCTTGTAGTTGTTGAGCTAATTTTGCTTCGAGCTCCTTTCGTTGCGTACCAAAACCAAACATAAATTTTCCTTATTTTAATAGGATAAATACAATATGTTATTACTGTTAATCCATTATCAGCTTAACATGGTTGAATAAATAGATAGATGAAAAAATACAGCGCAATTAATGAGCTTAATTTTTTCGGCTAGGATAAGCCACTTAGCGCTAAAAACCAACTGATATATACAAAAATACTGTGTTGCGATTAAATCACACAACACTTGTAAATAACTGGTAAACCAAGTACAAAATTAGAGTTGCGTAGCTATTTACCACTGAGCACAAGTTTTTATTACCGACTAGTAGTGACATAAGATCCAATGGTGCGATTGCCCCAAATTACCTTGGCCTTTATTTGGCTGCGCGAGATTGTACCAATAAACCTTGAATCAGCGCTGTGATCTCTATTGTCTCCCAAGATAAAAAAATTGCCCTCAGCAATTTTCACTGGTGCAAAATCGACTACTTGACCTATTTTTTCGCTATAGGTTAGCAAATAGTTAACAGCATCAATCTGTTCGGTTAGCACCAATTGACCCAATTTATTGTCGCTAGGTAGATGCATAAAGGCCTCTTTGTCGATAATACTTTGGCTAATTTCAACACCGTTTATCTGCAGTATATTATTGGTCATGCTGATAACATCGCCAGGAACACCAACAATCCGTTTCGCTGCGATGCTATTTTTTGCAATATCAAAGTAAATGATCAGATCGCCTCTTTCTGGCTCACCTGTGGCAGTTAAGACCCTGTCACTCCATGGCAATCTTAAGTCATAGGCCAATTGGTTAGCTACCACCAGATCACCGTACCAATAAGTGGGAGCCATGGAGGGACCGTTAATAGTATAAGCTCTAAGACAAACAGAGCTTATGATCATAACTAAAGTGACCAACAAAATAACTTTAATGATTTTAATTAATGTCATTAACTCCCTCTCCTGCGGTAGTTATTATTTACAGAAACTCAACTTGTTTACTACACTTCTGGCAAGTCTGTGACTACAAGCTTGCTGTAAATTATGCCGAGCTTGCAATGAATTTGGAAACTCATTGCTGATCAAAGTAAATAACTGCAAAGCGTTAGTCGGCATATTAGACCAAAGTAACTCAAATGCCAAAGCAGATAAGCTCTGCTCATTAAAATCTACATTTTTTTTCAGCTTTATGTTATTGAATGTTTGATTAAATGTGCCATTGACAATGCCTTTAATTAGCATAAGACTAGCATCATTGTTGCGGTTTGGCGGCGCTTGGTTATACAAGGCGGCAGCGATATCAATGGTGAGTTGTTGTTTTAAGTAATAGCTCATACCAGTATTACTTAAAATAATAATACTATGCTTATCATCAATAAAACGAGTCATCATAGTGCTGTAGCCATCAAACTTGCCATCATAGGTATGTATATTTACTTCTGTGTCTTGAGTAAGTGGTATTTTACCAATACGCCAGCTGTAGGCTTGTTCAGGATCAAATAAGCGATTTTTACTGGTGTTGCTGAGCATTTGTTCACCGTAAAGGGCTAAATCGAATCGATAAAGATCTTTTGCACTGGCGAAAGCTGCAGCACCAGCACCGAGTAATGACATATTTTTTGCAACTTGCGCTTTATACCCCCCTGCCTTTTTCCATTGATAACCTTTGACGTTGTTTGAGTAAGATTGAAAACCAGTGGCTACACCTGAATGCGTCATATTCAAAGGCTGAAAAATATGCTTTTTTATATTGCTAGAAAAAGATTCACCAGTGGCTTTTTCTATTATTTTTCCCAGTACAAAATATCCCAGATTAGAATAAAGATAGTCTGTTCCAGGCTCAAATGCAGCCGGTTGTTCAGCTATTAACTTTAAAAATTCTTGCTCCGAAGTTTGCCGATGAAACGCTGGGTCAAACCAACCATCTATTGAAAAGTGATCTGGCATTCCCGAAGTATGGCTGAGTAAATGATGTAAGTGAGTTTGTTTACCAAAATCAGTGTTAAATTCAGTAAAGAACTCTGAAAGTGAAGAGTCTAAGTTAAGCACTCCCTGATCGGCTAGTTTTAACACTAACGTTGCTGTTATCGGTTTTGTTAAGGAAGCAAGCTGAAAAGCATTATCAAGTTGCATTGGCTGATTTATTCGCTGATCCATAGAGTACGCATCAAGCCCGTATGCCTGTTCATGGACAATAGTGCCATACTTAGCAACCAAGATAACGCCTGCACCTAAGGCGTGGCTGTCAACATAGCTATCGATGATTTTATTTATCTCGATTGATGTATGCTCAACAGTTGTTGACTCCAACTCATTGGTTGCAATGGGGTTGGCACTCGTTTTACAAACAGCAGTAAAGGATAAAATAAACAGTAGTATTTTTATCATAGATATTATCTTTAAAAGTTAATTAATTGAGTTGATTCAATACTTTTTGCCCCAGAACACTGACTCCTTTACGAGCACTAACAAAGTTTACTCCCTCAGTAAGCAGCACTCGATTTTGAATTACCCCGTAAAAACAAATATTGTAGAACTTTGCCTAGCTGAGTCTCATTGCCCAATTACCTTTATGCTGTTGCTGGCAATTTTGCTCTGTATCCAAGACAACACAATTGGCAATATTATTTAATTTAATGTTTAGCTCAGCAAGTGCAATGTTAATTAATGATTGTAAATAATCGGGATTAGTCGATTGCAAATAACTGTCTAAGTGTTGGTTGGTATCAAACACACAGATAACTCTCAGGCTTTTAGGAAAATTTGAATAATTCACGACATGAGTTAACCATTGAAACCCCTCGATATTCTCTAATGCTTTGCTACACACCTCAGTCAACTGCTGACATAGTTGCTTGTCGATTTTTTTATCGGATTTGCGCATAACTTTACTAGTTTATACCTTAAAATAAATGCCTCAATGCTTAGCCTAAATCACCAATGACTATAGGTTTGATTTGCAACGAGACCAAAAAACCAAATGTTTACCACATTGTACATTATCGCAATACACGCTGCGCAGCAGTTTGTGTTATACCTAGCTACGTCATCACGAATTTATCATAGCTTACATTATGAAAGATACTCACCAACTTATCTTGTTTTAAACTACCTAGGTCAAAAGCAAGGGTGGCGTTTACTCAGTTAAAAATTCCACTAGAATTGTCATTGTGTAGCTTGGTTTAGATACCCATTTGCCATTTTCCTTTACTTACACCATTTCATTAAATTCCCCCTGTAAATTGTAATAGTCAATAACTTCTTTATAAAAATCATTGATTAACTGTGTTTGCATAGTACTAGTGGCTGGTGTATTTGCCGCATTAAATAACATGACTTTTTTGCGGACACATGACCTGGTAGGGGTTGTTTCGCTTGTTCTACTTCTGCCTGTTGCAAACTTTTTAAAGCGTCAAGCATAAAACGGCCAACATCTATAAGCTCTTTAGTATAAGAGGCTGATAAAGAGTTAAAATCTTAAAAGAAGGTGGTAAACAAGCCAGACATAAAGACGATTAACGTAAATAGCCCCCCATTATACCGATTGTGATCTTAGACTTGATAATAGGTTGATTCTCCTTGTGATTATTTTGCCAACCACTGGTGAGTTAACAGTGTTTCTCCTTGAAAGAGCACTCGCCCTTCAAAGGCATCACCTCGATTGATCACACCAACCCCTTTGGGTGTGCCCGTCATAATAATATCACCGTCTTCTAGCTGCATAAAACCTTGGATCTCAGTTAATATTTGCTGGGGTTTATAGATCATTAACTCTGTGCCTCCCCATTGGCGCACTTGATTATTAATCTTCAGTTCTAATGATAACTGATCAACAATAGTATGCTCAGTCGATGTTTTCCCTAATTTAGTTAAAGGATCAAGTCCATTTAAAGCAACGAAATCACTAAATACTGCAGCGCCATCAAATGCTTTAGCGCGGTCCCAAGGGAGCCCTTTAGTTTTCAATTGACTCTGTAGTGAGCGTTTAGTGAGATCTAACCCCAAGCCTACGGCACTAAGCTGGCCTTGTTCAACCATAAAACACAACTCAGCCTCATAATGCAGTGGTTCTTGATGGAATGATTGTAACTCATTGCTGATGGCCGAGTTTGGCTTTAAAAATACCACTATTTGTTGAGGAATTTCATTGCCTAGCTCAGCAATATGCTCAACATAATTACGGCCAATACAAATAATTTTTGATGGGGTTATTGTTTTATTTTCAACAACGATATGGTGCATGGCTGACTTACTATTTGATCATTAAGATACTAGTAATATTAACTTATTTGATCGCAAATCGAAATCACCTAAGGTGATTAAGTGATTTCACTAAACTGCTATTAACGGCCATTGCTTTCGTTAAAATGTTTGTGGTGAAAGCGCAAATGCTCTTCAATAAAGCTAGCCACAAAGTAATAGCTATGATCGTAGCCCTCGTGTTGCCGTATTTTTAGGGGGTAAAAATTATTTTTTTCGGCAAGTAAAGAATCCGTCAGTAATTGCTCCTCTAAAAATGGATCAGCTTTTCCTTGATCAATTAAGGTAGGTATAAAAGTTGAGGCCTGTTGCATCAACAAACTGGCATCGTAATCATTCCAGTGCTTTCTACTTTTCCCCAAATAAGCGGTGAATGCTTTAATGCCCCAAGGGCAATTCACTGGATTACAGATCGGGCTAAAAGCTGATATTGAACTATACAGGGAAGCATTGCGAATACCGATCATTAACGCGCCATGCCCTCCCATCGAATGTCCAGATATTGCACGTTTTTTTGAAACATTAAAAAAAGACTCTATGAGATCTGGTAATTCATACACTACATAATCGTACATTTGATAATTTTTTCGCCAAGGTGCTTCGGTAGCATTGATGTAAAAACTAGCACCCATCCCTAAGTCGTTAGCGTCATCATCAGCTATACCTATACCTCTAGGACTGGTATCTGTTGCAACGATAGCAATACCCAACTCACTGGCGATGCGCATGGCACCGGCTTTTTGCATAAAATTTTCATCATTGCAGGTCAAGCCAGACAACCAATACATGACCGGCACTTCTTCTCCCTGTTCACTTTGCGGTGGCAAGTAAATAGCAAAACGCATATCGCAATTTAACGCATGGGAATAATGATAGTATTGTTTATGCCAACCACCGTAACTTTTGTTGTTACTCACATTGTGTAATGCCATGGTTACCCTCTTAATATTGACTGTTTAACAGTTGTTAGTTAATGGATTTATTGATTAAAGTGGATCACAGAGCGAATACTTTTACCTTGGTGCATCAATTCAAATGCCTGATTAATTTCAGGTAAATCCATAGTGTGGGTGATAAAGTCCTGCAACTTAAACTCTCCCTGCAAGTAGCGCTCAACATACTCGGGCAGCTCACTGCGACCTTTAACGCCTCCAAATGCTGAACCGCGCCATACACGACCAGTCACTAATTGAAATGGACGAGTTGAAATTTCTTGACCGGCACCGGCTACACCGATCACCACAGATTCGCCCCAGCCTTTATGACAGCACTCTAAGGCAGAACGCATTACATCGACATTACCTATGCATTCAAACGAATAATCGACTCCGCCATCGGTTAATTCCACAATCAATTCTTGAATCGGTTTATCGTGTTCTTTGGGATTAATACAGTCTGTTGCACCTAATTTTTTGGCCAAATCAAATTTTGATTGGTTAATATCAATGGCGATGATCCGACTGGCTTTGGCCATGGTGGCGCCAATAATAGCTGATAAACCAATGCCGCCTAGACCAAAAATAGCGACGGTAGCACCGGCTTCTACCTTAGCGGTATTCATTACCGCACCAATGCCAGTGGTAACACCGCAGCCAAGTAAGCATACTTCTTCTAATGGTGCTTTAGGATTGACTTTTGCCAGCGATATCTCTGGTAAAACTGTGTATTCAGAAAATGTTGAACAACCCATGTAGTGGTATATTGGCTGACCATCTTTATAAAAACGCGTAGTCCCGTCTGGCATTAAACCCTTGCCTTGAGTTTCGCGAATTTTTTGGCATAAATTGGTTTTACCCGATAAACAAAATTTACATTCACCGCATTCTGGCGTGTATAAGGGGATCACGTGATCACCAACAGCGACACTGGTCACACCTTCCCCTACTTGTTCGACAATGCCACCGCCTTCGTGCCCCAATATACAGGGAAATATTCCTTCGGGATCTTCTCCTGACAAAGTAAAAGCATCAGTATGGCATACCCCAGAGGCTAAAATTTTGATCAATACTTCACCCTTTTTAGGCAACATAACATCGACTTCTTCAATCGATAATGCTTGCTTAGGTCCCCAAGCAATAGCCGCTTTAGATTTTATAAATTTATCAGACATCACACAATCTCTCGTTATTTTGCTGTTGTTCAACAACTCTTTATAGGTTTAGCGTAAAAGACATCAATTAGAAAGTTAATAACCGACTCTTTTAGCTTTATTTGTTAATTATATGTAAGTAAATATAAATAGGTATTTTGCAGTCACTATTTCACTCACCTAATTCTATTACTTGCTAAAAAATTAACAATCCCGCAATAATACAAATAACTTTTACATATAGGTAATAATACGATGCAATGGCATGGCATAAATGAATTTGTTGAGGTGGTTGAACGGGAAAGTTTTACCCAAGCCAGTAAAAAACTACAGATATCTACAGCGCAAGTCAGTAGGCAAATTTCGGCTCTTGAGCAAAGGCTTAACGTAAAGTTACTGTATCGAACCACGCGCAAAGTATCAGTGACTGAGGAAGGCGGGTTATTTTATCAGCATTGTCGAAGTATACTTGATGGCTTGCATGCGGCAGAGCGCGCGGTGGCTAATTTGCAAAGTATACCGCAAGGTAAAATCAAATTAACGGCACCGGTCACTTTTGGTGAATTAACTGTTTTGCCGTTGATCAATAAATTTTTATTAACCTATCCCAACATTCAGGTCGAAGCGTATTTGAGTAATCAGCGAGTCGATTTAATTGATCAAGGCTATGATTTAGCTATTCGTTTGGGCAAATTGCACGATTCATCGATGATGGCCAAAAAACTAGGCAGTAGAACTAACTATGTTTGTGCGTCGCCAGCCTATATTAAACAATTTGGTCAGCCATACAGCTTGTCAGAATTAAAAAACCATCAATGTTTATTGGGGACCCGAGAGCACTGGCGCTTTGTTGAGCAAGGCGTTGAAAAACAGGTCAAAGTTAGTGGTAGGGTGCGTTACAACAGTGGCTTTAGCTTGGTTGATGCAGCGCTGCATGGTATGGGGATAGTGCAATTACCTGACTATTACGTTGAACAACATATTCAAAGGCAGGAGCTAATTACCCTACTCGATAACTTTCGAGAAAGCGATGATGGTATTTGGGCTTTGTATCCTCATAACCGGCATTTATCACCTAAAATTAGGCAGCTAGTAGATTATTTAGCCGAGCATATCGATTGAGCAAAACCGCTAACCAATGATTAATCAATAATCAATAGCATTTCAAGATAGATGTATAAGCTGCAGTAGGTGTTGGGGTTATTTTATTCTGTAGTTGTAATTTAGTTTGTTTGATCTTGTCTTGTCTTGTTTTGTGTTGTTTTTGACTTATTTTATGCTGTTTTATTGTGTTTGCGATTGATATGAAGTTATAAGTGAAACTTTCAGCTAGCTGGTCAGAGCACTTTACATCAGTTAAAGAAATTGCCATTATCAGTGGATGTTAATGTTATGCACAGTGGTGGAAGTAGAGATGAAAACGGTTTTAGAACAACTCGCACAATATAAATCTGTACATTTAAATAAAAAAAATATGCAAACTCACTTCATAGGTATTCCTCTGATTATTTTAGCCATCACTTTGTTACTGAGTTTGCATCGAATGCAACTGACTATTAGTGCGGATCTAAGTCTAAGCTATACCCCAGCCATGGTGGTCTTTGCCTTAACCCTGATTTATTACCTCAAGCTGCACTTTAAGCTGGCTTTAGCTATGTTGCTGTATTTCACTATTAATTTGTACATTGCCGAACTAATGTCTAGCATTGACCAATTATTTTGGTTGGCTATTGCCATCTTTGTTGTTGGTTGGATTTTACAGTTTATCGGTCATTATTACGAAAAAGCCAAACCGGCATTTTTTGACGATCTCATCGGCCTGATCATCGGTCCATTTTTTCTAGTCGCTGAAGTGTATTTTGCCTTGGGTTTTGAGCCAAAACTCAACTCGGATACCACAGAGTTAGCCGTACAAAAACGCAAATTATTAGAAAATAAATAAGTTTAAGGTATTGTCTATCAATCGCATGCTCAGAGCAGTTATCGCTGCCTGAACAATGCTACTAGGGCAATACGACTAGGGCAATGACAAAGAGGTAACATGCCAGAATTTGAATTTTTATCACTACAACTCAACAATCATATTATGCACTTGCAATTGGCACGACCGCACAAAGCCAATGCAATGAATCGCAAAATGTGGTTTGAATTAGGTCAAGCTTTTAATTGGATCCATGAGCAAGACAATATTCATGTCGTGGTGTTAAGTGGCCGTGGAAAGCAGTTTACTTCCGGAGCTGACATCAATTTTCTCCTAGAGATTATGGATGCAACAGCTCATTGTGAACGCAATAAAACCGAATATCTGAAAACCGAAATAGTACAAATGCAAAATGCTTTTTCAGCTATCGTTAATTGTGCAGTGCCTACTATAGCCGCTATTCACGGACTCTGTATTGGCGGCGGGATAGATTTGATCTCTGCCTGTGACATTCGTTTAGCAACACAGCGTGCGCATTTCAGTATCATGGAAACAAAACTAGGGATCCCTGCTGATATGGGCACATTACAGCGCTTACATGCGCAAATACCAGAAGGTAGGCTTCGTCAATTAGCCTTCACCTCAGCTATTTTTTCTGCTCGCAAAGCCAAGCAATGGGGCATAGTCAATGAGACCTATTTCACTCGTGGTCGATTGATGAAAGCGGCTTTTAAACTGGCTAATAACATCGCGGCAATGCCTAATTACGCTGTTAAAGCCAGTAAAATCAGTTTGAACCTCAATACTGAGACTACAGTTAATCACGGCTTAAACGCGATAGCCGAGGTAAATTCACTGTTGTTGCAATCAAATGCGGCTCAATCGACAATGCAAGCATTAAAAATCAAAATGAGTAAGTAACGAGATTGTGCTAAACAACACAATGTATTGTGAAATGAAAAACACCAGCCATTTAATCGATAAAATTTGCAGCCTCAACTGCAATTTAATGACTTTAGATGGCAACAAACTGGCACTTTATAATCACAGTAGTTGGTTATAGTCGACGTTACATTCGCTAGTCACAGTCGCTAGTTATAGACCTTAGTTATAGTCGTTGTGGTTAGCGATTAAGTTATTCTTTATTATCAGGATTATTTTAAATTATGTCTGCACCCATTTTAAATCGTCGCGATCTTGAATTCTTTTTATACGAAATGTTTGAGGTTGGATCTTTAACCAATCGCCCAAAGTATGCTGATCACGACCGCAATACCATAAATGGCGCGATGGATACCGCGCAATCAATCGCTGAAAAATACTATGTGCCTATTCGACAAAAGGTCGACGCCAACCAACCCACTTTTGATGGTGAGCATATTGATATGCTCCCAGAAATTAAACAAGGGTTAGATGCGGTATTACAAGCGGGATTAAGCTCACCGACATCTGATTATGCAATGGGCGGCATGCAATTACCTATGGTTGCCGCCAATGCTGCCCTTGCCTATCTCTCAGCCGCGGCAAGTACCAGCTTGGGCTACATTTCTTTGACCCATGCCAATTGTAATTTAATCGAAGCTTACGGCAGTAAAGAACAAATTGACAAATGGGTGTTACCACAACGCCAAGGACGCTTTTTCGGTACTATGGCAATGACGGAGCCAAGTGCCGGTTCAGGCTTAGGTGATCTGATCACCAGCGCGGTTAAACAACCAGATGGCAGCTACCGAGTAACGGGTAATAAGATTTGGATCTCAGGTGGTGATCACCATTTATCAGAAAATATTGTCCACCTTGTACTGGCTCGTGTTAAAGGCGCCCCAAAAGGCGTCAAAGGCATATCTTTGTTTATCGTACCTAAGTTTTTGGTCAATGACGATGGCAGTATAGGCGAGCGAAATGAAGTGGCGCTGGCCGGATTATTTCACAAAATGGGTGGACGTGGCCACACGTCCACCGCCCTGAGCTTTGGTGAAAAACACGGTGCCGTTGCCTACTTAGTAGGCGAAGAAAACAAAGGCTTAATGTATATGTTTCACATGATGAATGAAGCGCGTATATTAGTCGGTACCGGCGCTGCTGTTACCGCCCTAACCGGCTTTCAATATTCCTTGTATTATGCAAAAGAACGTCCGCAAGGTCGTTTACTGTCGTGTAAAGATCCCTTATCACCGCCAGTGAATATTATCGAACACTCAGATGTGAAAAGAATGTTGCTTACCCAAAAAGCCTATGCTGAGGGCGCGTATGCGTTGTGTTTGTATGGCAGTCAATTAGCTGATGATCAACTCACCGGCTTAAGCCAAGCAGCCCGTGAGCAAGCCGCCACCATTTTGGACTTCCTAACACCTGTTATTAAAAGCTGGCCTTCGGAATGGGGGCCAAAAGCCAATGACTTAGCAATACAAGTGTTAGGCGGTCATGGCTATGTTGATGAGCACCCAGTTGAAATGTTTTATCGCGACAATCGCTTAAACCCTATTCACGAAGGGACTACCGGTATTCAATCACTTGATTTATTGTGTCGCAAGGTGCCGATGAATCACTTTAGTGGCTTCCGTGCTTTTCTTGCTGAAATTGAAAAAACCATTCAAGCCAGCGCAACCTCGACCAGCTTAAAGACTTACTCACAACAACTTGATCAAGCAGTGAATAATTTGCGTTCAACAACTGAGCAAGTGTTTGCCGCTGCTAGGACTAAAAATCCCGATCTAGTGTTCGCTAATTCAGTCAGTTATTTAAATATGGTTGGCCACATTACCATTGCTTGGTTGTGGCTTAAGCAAGGTTTAATTGCCACTGCGGCGTTATCAACAGAACCGCACCGGGATGAACAACATTTTTATCAAGGAAAAATACAAGCCATGAAGTATTTTTTCAACAGTGAACTTCCCCTGACCTATCATTGGGGAGCATTAGTTGCAAAAATTGATAGCACCAGTTACGACACTCAAGCTGAATGGTTTTAACTCGCCACCGCTTGGCAATAGCCTGTGCCTTTTGCGCAGGCAAAGAGGGTTAACTTTAGCTGCGCGTATTAATTTATCAGCAATTAACTTATAAGGCATTATTGGCAACTAGCTATTAAAATTTGGCAGTAGCTAACAAGGCGATGACAAACTCAACCGCGATTTTTTAGCCGCGGTTAAAAAATACATCTGATCAATACAAGCATTACTCAGGAGTAGCAACTAACACATCTTTTTCTGGTCCCCAGCTGTTATTAGTGCGATCGTAACTGCTAAAAGAGCCACCGTCGTCCCAAAAGCTGGCGGCAATGCCAAACTCATTGGCTAAACTGACATGCTCTGCTAAATAACTTAAACGCTGGCTTAGATCACAAACATTTGCAGGTTGGGTAAAATCAAACTTTGCCGAACCAAATTCATTGACCATCACCGGCGTTTGATGCACCACAGCCCAATCACTGGCGCGTTTGTATATTTGCCGAAGATCCGATTTATCTTGCTCTGTACCCCAGCTCTGCTGGCATTGACCAGCAAACTGCCAAGGATCATAACTGTGAAAGTTACCTATCAGAAATGTATCTTGCACATCGGGGATCTCAGTCGCGAGTAGTGAGTCAATTGGGGTAAAACCATGGCCTGAAAAAATCGCAAGTCGATTTGGGTTCTCATTGCGAATAATTGCCAGTACCCGTTTATTTAATTGATTTACTCCGGCTATCGTCATGCCATTTGGTTCATTGAGAAACTCAAACATCAATTTAGCTGGCTTAGTTTTAAAATGTGCCGCAATTTGCATCCAGATCTTGTCAAAACGATTTCTGGTTTGTTGATTTTGAAAATCTTCTTTTAACCAAGATTCATGGTGGGCATTGACGATCACATAGAGATCCTCCGCTAACGCCCAATCAATAACTTGTTCAACCCTATTTAAAAAGCTCATCTCTATTTCATAGGGATATGCTGACTGTGTGTGCAGATCCCATGTCACTGGGATGCGAATGTGTTTGAAGCCGGCCTCTTTAAAGGCAAGGATAAATGATTGTTGTGCCGGTAAAGCCCAATCACCTTCATGAGGTGCATCAAATGTGTTACCTAAATTAATACCTATGGCCATATCGGCGATTGCTTGCTGCGGCTCAATTTCATCGGTTAACAGATGTGGAGTGGTAACAGGTAAAGGCAGTTGCTGCACATCTGCATCAAGTTGCTGCTCCATTGGCGGCAAAGGAGTGGTATTAGTGCCACCACCACCACAATTGACCAATAGGCTGAGCACAGCAGTGATGAGTATTGCTTTACTCGTTATCGCTTTACTCATTATGGTTTTACTGCTCAACATTGGCTTGCCTTTGCTCATAGGTGAATGTTTTTGTTAACCGAATATCGGTTAAAGACGCCCCTAGTAATATCTCAAAATCACCACTTTCTGCTAGCCAGTTTTGACTAGTGGTATCCCAAAAAGACAGATCGCGTTTATCAATAGTCATGTTGACGGTTTTACTCTGTCCGGCTTGCAAAAATACTTTGTTAAAGGCTTTTAACTCTTTGATCGGGCGGTCAACACTGGCTTTTTTGTCGTGTATATAAAGTTGAACTACTTCAGCACCATCTACTTGGCTAGTATTAGTGACAGTCACTGAAACCGTTAAGGGCTGATCATCATCGAGTTGCTGTTCAGTCAGCTGCTCGGTAGACAGGGACAGATCAGAAAAACTGAACTGGCTGTACGATAATCCGTGCCCAAATGGAAACAGTGGTGCTATTTTTTGTTGCTCAAACCAGCGATAGCCAATAAACACCCCTTCGCTGTACAGACTCTCTATGGCGTTATAGTCATTAAGGGCAATTGGTGCGGTATCTTCGAGCACAGCAGGCAAAGTGATGGGCATTTTACCACTGGGATTGACATCACCAGTTAAAATATCAGCAAAAGCATGTCCTGCTTCCATGCCACCATACCACCCCCAAACCACAGTGTTAGCTTGCGCCAGCCAAGGCATTTCAACTGCCGATCCCGCGACTAGAAAAACGATGGTCTTTTCATTAGCAGCGAGTAATTTACTGATAATTTCGTCCTGTGAATTAGGTAGCTTCATATTGCGCCTATCGATTGACTCGCGATCATCGCCGTGACTTAAGCCACCAAAGTAGATCACAGCGTCTGCGGCTTTGGCAGCGGCAATGTATTCAGCTTCAGGGCTAAACAGTTCACCCGGTGCGTTCCACCCCAGTGTAAAATTAGCCTTGCCATCGTATTCAATGGCAAACTGATAGGTTTGTTGTGCAGTTAACTCAATGTTGTGCATTAAGCTAACCAGTGCATTAGGATCACTGGTGATATCGGCGTTATTTGCACTGGTTATTTGATGATCAATGACGACTTTGTCATTGATGGTTAATTTAAAATCGCCAAGGGTTTCTACCTTTAATTGATGCTGTCCAGAAGTGAGGGGCTTGATTTGGGCTTTCATGGTAATGTGTTGCATCACCTCTGGCTCAGTGGTGGTAAATTCAGAATCAACGATCCAAGACTCTTCGCGTAAATTTTGCCTCGCCTGATCAGTGTAATATGAAATATTCCAGGCTGGTGTGCCAGTCCAATGACGGCTAATAACATAATCGCTGGCAATGGCGGTTAATTGGCTGCTGCGCGCCCTCATCACAGTGATGTTAGCATCTGCCGCAAATTTGGCTTTTATACCTTGCAAAGGCGTCACTTCATACAAAGACTTGACCTCTGAAGAGCCCCCTCCCGAACCGTGTTTTTTATCGGCATTGGGACCAATAACTAATATATTTTTTATTTGTGCTTTATCTAAAGGCAACACTGGTTTTGTTCCAACCACCTCATTTTTTAATAAGACCACGCCCTCACTGGCAATTTTTCGCGCCGCTGCTTGATGGGCTTTGGTATTTCTTGTCCCAGGTAAGCGCTTGTCATCGTACATGCCTATGGCGTGTTGCACTCTTAATACTCGTCGCGCCTTTTCATCAGCTACTGACTCGGCTATTTTGCCAGACTCGATCATTTGTAAAAATGGTTTAGCCAAAAAGTAGTCTTGATAGTCATCAACTTTGGTACCCATTTCCAGATCTAAACCATTTACCGCTGCATCATAGGTATTGATGTCGACATGCCAATCGGTAAGTAACACGCCGTTAAAACCCCATTCGCCTTTTAAAATATCTTTGACTAAATATTTACTTTGATTGGCGTTGGTGCCGTAATATTCATTGTAAGCGCCCATCACCCCGAGCACCCCAGCTTCTTTCACTGCCGCTTCAAAGGCGGGCAAATACACTTCTCGCAAGGTGCGCTCGTCGGGTTTAGCATTGACGCCAGTGCGATTTAGCTCTTGGGTATTAAGGGCGTAGTGCTTTACTGTTGCCGCGACATCATTGGCTTGGATTGCTTTGATCTGCGGCACCACTAGAGTGGCGGCTAAAATAGGATCTTCACCCATGTACTCAAAATTTCGACCGTACAAAGGCAAACGAGCAAGATTCACCCCTGGCCCTAAAATAAAGTCTTTTTTTCGGTCGCGAGCTTCAGCTCCTAACACTTGACCGTGTAAATAGGCGATTTCAGGATCCCAACTGGCGGCAACTGAGGTGAGATGCGGTAAATAAGTGGCATGATCATCAGTCCACCCCGCCGAGTCCCAACTGTGTCGCTGAATTTGATGACGCACGCCATGTGGGCCATCAGACAACCACATTTCTGGGATCCCTAAGCGCTCTATGGCGTTGACGTGAAATTTACCACTGGCATGTGCAAGGGAGACTTTTTCTGGCAAGGTCATCTTGGCGAGTAAATTCTCTACATCTTGTTCAACATTTTGTAAACGGCTTGGCGCAGCCGTAACTTCTGCTGATTGATGTTCATTGTCTAACTGAACTTTACAGCTACTCACTAACAGAGACAAACTCAGTGTGGTGAGTATCGGCGAAAGAGAATTTAACTTTATTTTCATAACCTAACCTGTGATCCTTTTTATCTGCTTGCCAATAGTTATTTATTGGCTGTATTTTTGGGTAACTGTGTTGCTAAATAGTGATGATTATTTGCTCAGTATTGAGCCCGACAATGCTGAGCAATAAAATCTTGCTGCATCGGCATTACCGACACCGATTTATCAATAACTGCTTTGATGTGATCAAGCCGACGTTCTAATTCACTGGCTTGTAAGGTATCGACTAAAGGGTGATAACCTTGCGGTTGCAGTCCTTGACCGTGCATCACCGCCAGCCATGAGGTTTCATTAAAGAGTTCTGTGTCTTGTCGATAAATACGGCCATTGGCTTGATATAATTCGATTTTTTGTTGAAGGTTGGCTGGTATCTCCATATTTTTACAAAACCGCCAAAACTCACTATCTTCGCGTTCAGTGGCTTTGTAATGCAAAATAATAAAGTCTCTGATCCGTTCCATTTCAACCGATAATTGTGCGTTGTAAGTGTCTATATCGGCTTGTGCAAAGCCTTTATTTGGAAACATACCGAGCAACTTAGCAATGGCCGATTGAATTAAGTGCAAGCCTGTGGACTCTAGTGGCTCGATAAAGCCAGCAGATAAACCAATAGCAACACAGTTTTTATTCCAGCCTTTTTTGCGCACCCCAGTTGTCCAACGTAAAAAGTTGGGTTCAGCTAATGGTTCACTTTCCATTTGAGATCGTAAAATATCTACCGCTTGTTCATCACTGACGTACTTACTGGGATAAACATAACCATTGCCAATGCGATGTTGCAATGGAATGCGCCAAGTCCACCCCGCTTGCTGAGCCTTAGATTTGGTGTATGGATCAACTGATTTACTGGCCATGCAAGGCATAGCAACGGCGCGATCACATGGCAACCATTGACTCCAGTCGTCGAAACCGGTTTGCAACGCACCTTCGATCAACAGCCCGCGAAAGCCTGAGCAATCTATAAATAAATCACCTGAAATTCGCTCACCACTTGCTAAAACTACGGAATCAATAAAGCCATCACTGTTGCGCAGCGACACATCGACAACTTTACCTTCAGTGCGCTCTACCCCTAAATTAGTCGCAAAGTCGCGCAAATATTTAGCATATAAGGTGGCATCAAAGTGAAACGCATAGGAAATTGACGACAGAGGAGAATTACCTGCCTTTTGTGGTCTGATAAATCGACCCTGTTTAGCGGCAATCGCCGCAAGTGAATATTGTTCAATATCAGGTGCTTTACCTTGCTGATACATTTTTAACCAGTAGTGATGAAATTGGATAGCGTCCATATCTGTACCAAACGAACCAAATGGATGCATATAACTTTGTCCTTTGGCTTTCCAATCAATAAACTCGATACCCAGTTTAAACGTACTTTGAGTTTTTCGAATGAAGTCATTTTCATCAATACCTAACAGTTTATTAAACAATGAGATTTGCGGAATAGTGGCTTCGCCAACAGATACCGTACTGATCACATCAGATTCAATTAAGCGAATATGACAATATTGATTTTTCAGTACTTTGGCAAAAGCCGCTGCAGTCATCCAACCGGCACTTCCGCCGCCGACTATTACTATGTTTTGAATAGCATTATTATTTGCTTGAGATGGGTTCATCAGTGACTCCAATGCTTATTGCAGGATCACTGATTTGACAATGTTCAGTGACGCTGGGCATTTTTATTGTTGTTTTATATTTAGGTAGCTGTTGAGCAAATTGCTTGATGCGTTGCTGTAAGGCCGTTAATTTTTGCGCTATTTGTTGCTGACTGTATTGTTCAATCAATGGATCACTATGGCTTGGCACACAGTTAAACCCGATCAAAAAGGCGATCCATTTCTTTTCATTGACATATTGTTGCTCGTACTCAACCATCACCCCAGTTTGACTAAATAGCTCGAGTAGGTGCTGCAGCTGCTCTGATAAAAGCTCCTCTGCGAACTGCCAAGCGTTTGCATCTGTTGTAGCACTTAACCAGTAATGAGCCTGAGCGAAATCCACTGCGCTTAAATACAGTTGATGACGTTGTGAATTGTAATAATTGAGCAATGACACTGGTGCCACTTTTGCAGGAAAAACCGTCAACCAAGCGACAATATCGCGATGTAATAAAGCAATAAAATCGTCGTTAATGGCATCCATTACCGCATACGCATTACCCAGTAATAAACGATTTGCACGCCAGCCTTGCTGCTTTAGGTATGGCCTAAAGTCTTGGACATTAATCAGTGAAGCATCGAACTCAGGATGCAACACAACCTGCGCTTCACTTAGGGCCTGTAATACTGATGCTAAGCTAGTGTTTTTATCGAAGTAACACTGTAATACTGAACTGTTTTGCAAGGTACTTTGCTTGCTAAAACCAAACGGATAACGTTTGAGTATATCAGCTGTGTTGCTGTCTTGGCGGTTAGCTAATGGCACCACAAAAGTGTGTTGAATAGGCGAAGCTATTGATAGCTGGTGATCAGTTATTGGCTCAGTCGAACCTGTTCTACTCGCGTTGTCGAGCACAGTGGGTAATGTGGCGCACTCAATAAAGAAGTCACAGCTAATTTTGCTTAAATCATCCGATTTCTGCGCTGATTTTAGCTCTGCTTGTTGACAGTATAAGCCATTGATATACTGTTTCTCTGTGCTTTCCACCTCGACGATTTTGCCATGCAAAGCTTGTACACCTAGTCGTTTAGCTAGGTTGGCAATCAGTTGACAGTAACTGTTTATTTCGACGTTTAAACTAAAATCAAATGTCGATAAAATTGAGCTTTTATCTGGGCTAGGTTCAACAAAGCAATGGCCTTTGGCCATTAGCGCCGCTAATGAAAATTGGTCAATGGCATATTGATATTCTGTGCCCTGTAAACGAGATATGTAGTGTTGAAATTCAATATGCTGAAAATCGACGCCGTAGTCGCCATCAACCAGAGCAAAGTCTTGCTGTGGCGAACTCCAACACTGATAAATATTGCCTAAATTAGGCTGTGCTTGACAGTCAGCTAACAATTGTTGCTTGGCAATACCATGGCGCTGTAACAAAGCGATGATATCACTGGGCAGTCGAATTATACTGTCGCCTTGTTGATCATGGTGTTGGGCTAATTGCCTGAAATCACCATCAGCTTGACAAATATGGACTATATTAATCGAAGTAGCAGCTAACTTATCGGCCAAAATTAGCGCAGTCTGCCACCCCGCTAAGGTATCCTTGACACTTGAATCACCACTGTGAATGACAATCTGCTTTATCGGCTGTGTTGCGCTAGGTTTTTCATTCATGTCTGGTGATATCCGTGAAAATTTCCGTATAGACTAGATGTTGCTGTGCCGTGATGATGTAAATTTGCACGTTGGCAAAATTGTTTGATCACCTCACTGTGAGCTGGCATCTGTTGACATCTGCTGTGCACTTCGGTCTTTATTTTCTCCATGGTTTGGCGGTACTGTTCGCCATTGAGCAGATCGACACGACTGTCATAGGCGGTTGGAATAATGCCCTGACCTATGTAAACAGCTAGCCAACTGGGTTCTAAAAACAACCCATATTTATAATGTTGAATGTGCCCAGTTTGCTTGAACATCAGCATTTTTTGTCGCAGTGAATCAGGAATATCCATAGTCCGACAATACTGCCAAAAGTCGGTATCTGTGCGCTCAGTGGCGTGGTAATGCAATATCAAAAAATCTCTGATCCGCTCCATTTCCATATCTAAAGAGCGATTGTATTCTTTGGCTTTGATGTCCAAATTGGCCGGTTGCGGAAGCACTTCTACCAGCTTCATGATGGCTCGTTGAATTAAATAAATGCTAGTCGATTCCAGTGGCTCTAAAAAGCCACTAGATAAACCAACGGCTAAACAGTTATTGCGCCAAGCTTGTTTGCGTTTACCGGCTTTAAACGATAAGTAATTTGGCTCAGTTAAGGCTTTACCGGGTAAATTATCAATAAGAGTATCTAGGGCTTGTTGTTTATCAATGAATTGATCGCTAAATACGTAACCATTACCCATACGCGTTTGCAATGGAATTTGCCATTGCCAACCGGCTTCTCTGGCAATGGCTTTAGTGTAGGTTAAAGGTGCTTGATTGCCTTCGCTAGCGATAGCAATACCGCTGTTGCAAGGCAACCAGTGAGACCAATCTTCAAATTCACTGCCAAGTGTTTTATCGATTAATTGCCCTCTGAAGCCAGAGCAATCAACGAAAAAGTCACCAGCTATTCGCTGTCCATTTTCAAGCACTAGCATTTCAATATGGTTATCTCTGGCTCTTTTGATGACATCGATCACTTTGCCTTCTTGCCGGACAACACCTAGCTTTTCAGCAAAACTGCGCAGATATTTTGCATAGCGAGTGGCATTGATGTGATATGCATATGAAAATGTTGAACCAATATCGCGATGATCAGCAGTGGGAAAATCAAATTTATCATTTAAGCATGACATTACCGGCAGAGAATATACATCTATAGGCTGACAATCGCCGTTCTGTTTTGCCTTTAACCAAAAATGATGAAAACCAATATCATTGATTTTGTTTCCATAATCACCAAAAGGGTGAATATAAGCATCCCCTTGCTTGCCCCAATTGGAAAATTCAATGCCGACTTTAAAAGTTGCTTGCGTCTCGCGCATAAATTCGCGCTCATCTATACCTAAGCGTTGATTAAAAAATCGCAAATGCGGCAAGGTTGCTTCACCCACACCAACAGTGCTGATCTGATCAGATTCAACTAGGGTGACTGCAAAACGACTGTTAGGCAACAGCTTAGCCAAAGCTGCCGCTGACATCCAACCAGCCGTTCCACCGCCCAATATTACAATCTGTTGTTGGTGATCAGTCATTTTTAAATCTAGTTTTGACATGGTCAGCAGACCTCAAGTGTGTAAAAAAGCAACAGTCGATAGCAAAAATCCATCGACTGTTGCATAAAATGGTCAGTTACAGGGATATTATAACGACCATACTACCCAAGTCTAAAAAGTGCCTTTAACGATAAAGCTGTATCTCCGATCACTAGTGAACCATGAGCGGCCGATCCTATCGCCGTCGTTGTTGATTTGCATACTCGTTTCGGTGACATTGTCATTTAAGTTAGTCCCTTGCAAACCCATTTGCCAATTGTCGTTAATGGTGTAGAAAATAGAGGCGTCTAATTGACCGCCCGCTTCATTCCAAATGGGTAAGGTGGTAATAACGTCACGCGTAGTCAGCAAATACTCAGAGCGCCAGTTGTACGCAATACGTGCTGAAATATCATGTTTTTCATAGAGTAAAGCAAAGTTGTAATTGTTTTCTGACAAGCCTTCTAAAGGAACATTATCAATGTCTTGCTCACCAGCTGAGGAGTCCGGTTTATCGTCTTCCAAGTTAGCATTAGGCGAGCCATCTTCGTTAATGTAGGTATAGTTAGCTTGAATACCTAGACCAGAAAATACCCCTGGTAATTGGTCGAAGAATTGCTGATAAGCGACTTCGTAGCCCTTTATGCTGCCTTCCTCACCATTAGTAGGCCCAGCAACCGCCACCGATTGAGTAGAGCCGTTGTTAGTATAATCGCGATCTACTGTACCGTTAATAAAGTAGTTACTGAGATCCTTGTAGAAATATGAAAAGGTTAACGAGCCAGCATCAGCAAAATAATATTCAAGTGACAAATCATAGTTGTATGATTCCATAGGTTGTAAATATGGGTTACCTGATGAACCTGTGTACCTGTCATAGGCTGCAGACTCTGGGATGGCATCGGGATCCGATGGATCAGTGCCCGGTGGATAAGTAATATTGATGTCTTGTCCGCCAATAGTCACGTAATTTCTCAGATAGCCCAGCGAAGGTTTAGCTATGGCCTCAGAAAAACCAAAACGAAATAGCAATTCATCGGTTAAGTTTAACTTAAAGTTTACACTGGGAAGAACGTTAGAGTATTCACTAGAAGCGGTTTCATCAAATGCCGCAGCATTACCAAAGGCTTGTTGTGCCGCCGGTAAATAATTGTTGGTATCGTTGGGGTTGGATGGATCGGCAACGTTATCGGGGAAAGTTAAGAAACCGACAGTATCATTTTCAAGTTTAACGTAACGCAAACCGACATTGGCACTGTAATCCATGTCGCCAATATCACCCTCAAAATTGAGTTTAAAGTAAAGTGCAGTACTGGTTTCATCGGTTTGGTTAATTTCGTTGCCGATAAAATCCCCTGTGGCTGCACCGCGAGAGGCTAATGATGACCACTCTATATTGGCTAATGATGAAAGAGCTCCTTCTAAGTTGCGATAATCGCGCACCATGGCCATATCGGGAAATAGGAAAGCATTACCCCCTTCGACATTGAGCACACCACCGCGGGCAAAATTATCAAAGCTGACATTTTCAACGGGTATTTCTGGGTTATCTGCATACCAAGCATTGCCGTTCCCCGACCAAGCTTCTGATAACAATCCCCAATTATAAGTCGATTGCCGGGTGGTTTGTTCGCGATCAGCATAACGCACCCCCACTTCCATTGATTTGACTATGCCGCTATCAAAAGTGTATTCCACATCAAATCGAGTAGCGAATTCTTCACCTTCATTGTCAGAAACATGATCCATAGCTGAGCGGAAGAAATTTAAACTGGGATCGGCCATATTGCCAGGCACATAATCGGCTTGGTTATCAAATGTTTTGCCATAGATATCAATAAGAGGGACATCATCACCGGTTAAATCCATACCAACCACCATGCGCTGAGCGCCCATCACTGAGACATCCAAAATCTCCATGGTTGCATCGACATATTGCATATCAAATTGAAAAGACAATGAGTCGTTAGGTGTATATTTAACGTTTATACTGTAATCATTAACAATCGATTGTTCGTCGCGAATACGGGTTTGCATGGTGTGCTGCATGCCGGTGCGCGGATCGGAGCCATCTCCTCGCCATCCAGCCTCTGAGGTGATAATTCCCTTTTCAAAAAATCCATTATTGTCAAACTCAAATTCGGTTCCTTGCACCGGAAGCATCGAAGCATTTGAATCGCCATCGTCCATTTCAATGACGTTTTCACCCCATGACAATTCGGCATCAGAGCGAATAAATTCACCAGTGACTAGCATGGTTTTATCAGGGTTTTCCCACTGCAAAGACAGCGCCATGCCCTGCCGAGTTCTGTCGTCTTGTTTGCGCGATAAACGGGTTGAACGCGGAATAGAAATACTTTCATCGCGACTTTGCGGGGTATACAAGCCAGCTTGCACCCCGTCAGAGCGCACCTGTAATTCAGAATTTGAGTAATTAGCTAAAAAGCCAAATCGGCCTAGTTCAGTTTGCCAAATATCACTGTATAACGCAGAAAAAGTCGGTTTGGCTTCTTCGCGCATATCGGTATAGGTGGTATCAACAGAAAAGGCAAACACACTGCCATCAGCATCAAAAGCTTTGCGGGTATTTAGGTTCACTTTACCAGCGATACCGCCCTCGATCATGTCAGCAGTTTGGTTTTTATAAACTTCTACTGAGCCCATTAGCTCGGGTGACACATCTTCAAAACTCAAGCCGCGACCTGAGTCGGCAGAAAATGTATCGCGATTATTAAATTCACTGCGCACGTGAGTCAAACCACGAACCACAACGCCACCACCTTCAACGCCAAAGTGATCGGGATCATTTGCGGCAGCAAAACGCTCGATAGCCACCCCTGGCAAGCGAGATATAGCTTCAAGCACACTGCGATCAGGCAGTGAGCCCATATCTTCCGATGAAATGGCATCAAGCACAGTATCAGCATTCATCTTCATATTTTGCGCAGACATTAGATTGCCGCGCTGACCTTTGACTTCAATCACCTCGATAAGGTTGTCTTCTTTACTGTTTTTTTTATCTGTTTCTTCTTCCGCGTATGCTGAAAACGAACTAAGGCCAGATACAGCTATAGCTGATGCAATTAATGAGTATTTAAATGTACGTTGTTGAGCAATGTCTTTGTTAATCATCATTATCTCCCCTGTTATATTTCACCTTAATTTTATTGTTATAAGGAATGAATATTATTTTTAACTTTATCCAATGCACCAACAGAGTATCTATGGCGTTTGCTTTATTATTTATTGTCGTGGTTTTAAAGCAAATATCATTGGTCTGTACAAACTATGTAACCGCTTACATAATATTGTACAAATATACAAGGTCAACATTAAAACAGTTCAAATACAGCAAAGGCGAATGTTTGAACGTTCAACTATCGGTATAAAGAAAGTCGAACCAATTAAGTTATTGTTAAATAATGTTTTTATTTAAAAGTATCATTTGCATTAGCGAGTGTATTAAACCGTATAATTTTACTTAAACGTTTGACTTACGAGCTGGCCTGTAGGGGTAAGCTTTTACGTTATCGCTGATCAGCTCAAGTAAAACAGATCAACTGGCTAGCTGTTTAATTGCTTTTTTCTATACTGGGTTGGTGTCATACCCACCAGCTTCTTGAAGAAAGTATTAAACGTTGCTTTGGAATTAAATCCAGATTTTTCCATTACTTGTAACATAGTAATTTTGTCATTACCGGCCTGCTCGATCAGCAATTTACACTCTTGCACCCGATAACTATTAATAAACTCAAAGAAGTTTTGCTGAAAATGAC
This sequence comes from Thalassotalea sp., assembly GCA_042091375.1. Taxonomy (GTDB): domain Bacteria; phylum Pseudomonadota; class Gammaproteobacteria; order Enterobacterales; family Alteromonadaceae; genus JBELHO01. Next base: position 44,162 of record JBELHO010000006.1, read on the forward strand.
GATTGATAATTTGCGATAGCAACCTGGGCTGTAACAACAGCTGATTACTCAAGTTATCCAATGTGAGTAAGTGATTTAAATAAGGCTTGTGCTCTTTCATGTACTCAACAATAGTGTCGACTAATTCAGGAGAAATGGGGTTTTTGTTATCGTCTAGCATTAATTTCTGCTTATCGATCCCCTTAAACACCGAAGAGCCTGACAAACTAAAGAATATCAATACACTGATCAATATAAGTACAGTGTAGTTGGCAACTAAACCTAAAAAGCTGTAATCAATAAAAGTTTGAAACTCTACAAAAATAATCACACTGATAGGCACGATAACCGACTGCAGATTGATCACCAAAAAGCCAATCACTAAGATCTTTAACCAAGTTAAATCAAGCTTTTCAATATCAGCAAATTCATTCTTAATTTGTTTTTGATATTGCAATAGCCCAATAAGACAAAGCACGGTACAAAATACTCGGAAACTCTCCCTAAATAAATGCACCATAAAAATATAGCTGGGCTGCTCTTCTAAATGATAGCCGTTTAATATGTCAAATTTGACATCGGTAGGTAAACTAAACCACATGATATATTGAAAGATTAGATAACCAATAAAAGGTAAAAAATATAAATAATCTAACTTACTCAAAGCGTAGTTTTTGTAAATCAGTGATTTGACGTAAAACAGTAAAAAAACCGATTCTAACCAATATGCTGTGCCAAACACGTAGAAAATATCAGGAGAGTATTCAATCGCTTTGGCGCGGAATACTTCGCCAAACATAATTAAATTATCAAAGGGGATCGCCGCATGAGTTAAGAGAAAACCAGCTAATAAAAAATTACTTTTCCTATTGCCCTTTTGGAAAGTAATAAGAAAAATAGCAAACAGCACACATAAATACATGGTGATCAACAGCATCACATCATGCATATTAAATAAAACCAAAGTCATACAACAGTGCCCAGTAATTATCGCGAAAACCCAATATGGTCTACTAAAATACACTAGTTATTAGAATATTGTCTAATAAAACTAATAAGTTAATAAATCAATAAGCAAGTTTATCGATTTATCGCTAGTGCTACTAAGTGTTTACTGCAATATTTACTGCTTTGCATGGCGGTCACTGGTTATTTATCGCTAAGCTAGGATGATTTTGATACTATTTGCCAGAAAATTACACGTTATCAAATAAAAACAAACAAATGGGTAGCTGTTGATCACACATACAGAAGATGCATCTTGGCCAAACAACTGGCTTGAACCAGCGCAGATCAGCCAATTAAAAGCCGTTATTGCCGCGTGTTTTGCCGGTATATCCAGTGACGATTACTATCAAAAGTATTTTGCCAATGCGGATATGTTTAAACGCGAACTGCGATTATTTTATGCCAATGATAAGATTGTTGGCTATTGCTTATTCGCCTATGAAAAATTGGCTAATAACGTCTTGGCCAGAGCCTCAGCGGGGTTTTACCCCGAGTATAGGCACGGCAGTCAGACCCTAGCATTCACAGTACAGCAATCGTTAAAATATTGGTTAACCCACCCTTGGCAACGCATTTATTTTGCCGACACTATGCTAAGTCCAGCCATGTATAGAGCTATTGCTAAACGGGCTGGCATTACCTATCCAAGTCTTGCCTACCCCGATCAGGGCAGCGCCTTGTTTAGTCAATTCAATCGAGAGGGTGAAATCAGTCCTTTGACCAAAACCCAATGTTTAGTGTCTACCGGGCGAAAAACTCAATACAGTGACAAAGACATCATTGCACTTAAAACCAGTGATAAAGCTGAAATCGCCTTTTATTGTAAAGTGAATCCACAATTTACTGAGGGCAAAGCCCTCTTTGTGATCATGCCTATCAACTTATCACAACTGGTTAAAACCGTAATAAAAAATATTTTCAGCACAAGATAATTAACTAGTGTGCAGGCTTAATACGGCATTGGAAATTGTCGCCAAATGTCGTCAACTCGTTGGATAAAATCGTCTGGCAGACTTAAATCAAATGCCGCAATATTCTCTTGTAATTGTGGCACAGTAGTGGCACCTATAATGGTTGAAGACACACCATCAATTTGATCACACCATGCCAGAGCAAGCTGGCTTGGGGTAATGTTTAAGTCGGCAGCTAATTTGCAATAATGAGCTACAGCTTGCTGGGCTTGTTCTGTATCTCTAAACAAGCCATTGCGTTGCATATAAGTCCAACGACTACCCTCCGGCCGAGCATTGCCCAAGTATTTACCACTTAACATACCCGTAGCTAATGGTGACCAAGGTAAATAGGCAACGTTTTCATGCACGCAATGCTCAATTAAATAAGGCCAGTCTTTGCTGTGCAGCAAATTAAACTCGTTTTGAATGGAAACAGGTCTTGGTAAATTATGCGCTTCTGCCAGCGCAATAAAGGTGTGAATTCCCCAGGTGGTATCGTCAGATAAACCGTAATGTTTTATTTTACCGGCTTTAATACATAGATCTAACCCCTGCAATATGTCGAGCATTTGGGCTTTGTGTGCTGCGCTATCGACATCGCTAAATAAATAGTGATTGGGGCGTTGTTTGCCAAAATGCGGTGAAGTACGATTTGGCCAATGCAATTGATATAAATCGATAGTGTCGATTTGTAGTCGTTTTAACGAGGCATCAACCGCTTGTATAACGGTATTTCCGCTAATATCACTTGCATTTCTGATCCACGGTAAACCGTTACCGGCAATTTTTGTGGCGATCACCCAATTGTCGCGCTTGTCAGGATATTTGGCAAAATAATCACCAATGATCTGCTCTGTTTTGCCATAGGTTTGTGGCGTAGGAGGCACGGCATACATCTCAGCGGTATCCATAAAATTGATACCCTGCTCAAAAGCGATATTAATTTGCTCAGTTGCTTGTTCAAAGTTATTTTGTAGCCCCCAAGTCATGGTGCCTAAACACACCTTAGAAACATTGAGACCCGAACAACCTAACTTAACGTATTGCATTGCATACCTTGTGAAAATCTGTGTTTATAAGGAGGCTAATAATGAAATGAAAATCGACATTTAGCAATAGTATTGTGTTAAGAATTCGGCGAATGTTAAATCGATTAAGTGATCTTGCTATTGCCCAAAAATCAATAATAACCTTCGCCTATTGATCAAGATCATGATGCAAATCAAATCTAGTAGTGAGAGGTGAAATGTTTAGCTAGTTTTATATATCACGCCTGTCAACTAAACACTGATAATCCTAACCCTAAACAAAAAAACCTACAACGCAATACGCTGTAGGTTTTTTATGTGTGGTGCGGATGGTGGGACTTGAACCCACACGAGCATAGCTCACCACCCCCTCAAGAAAGGTACTCGTCAAACAACTTATTCACTAAATAACAGTTGGTTAAATATAAAAACTGACTATTCATACAACAAAACTGGCCACAGCACCGGTCAATGCCAGTCAGTGGTTCGCCATAAAGTTAGCAACCAAGTAACGGTCTATCCATGAAAATAAAGCTCAATCAAAATGCAAGATGTCACCTATGTGACAAAAAATTATCATCAATATTGTAAAGTTTCATTATTGCTAGATTTTTTGGAACTAAATTATGAGTGCACCTATTCTTAACCGCAGAGATATTGAATTCTTTCTATATGAAATGTTCGAAATAGAAAAATTAACCGAACGTGAAAAGTATCAAGATCATGATCGCACAACATTCAATGGGGCAATTGACACCGCACAAGCAATCTCAGAAAAATACTATGTACCTATTCGTCAAAAAGTCGATGCTAATCAGCCAACTTTTGATGGTGAAAAAATACATATTTTACCCGAAATAAAAGAAGGCTTAGATGCAGTATTAGAGGCCGGCTTAAGCTCTCCAACCTCTGATTATGAAATGGGTGGTATGCAATTGCCGATGGTAGCTGCCAGTGGAGCTTTTGCTTACCTTTCCGCAGCAGCTAGTACGAGTTTAGGCTACATTTCACTCACTCACGCAAATTGTAATTTAATTGAGACATATGGCACCAAAAAACAAAGAGAGAAATGGGTAATACCTCAACGTGAAGGTCGATTCTATGGAACTATGGCGATGACAGAGCCTAGTGCAGGTTCAGGCTTAGCTGATTTAATCACAAGTGCAATTAAACAAGAAGACGGAAGTTACAGAATAACGGGTAATAAAATATGGATATCTGGCGGCGATCATAACTTATCTGAAAACATAGTTCATTTGGTATTAGCCAGAGTTAAAGGAGCCCCAAAAGGCGTAAAGGGAATTTCATTATTCATCGTGCCTAAATTTTTAGTGAATGATGATGGAAGCATTGGTGAACGGAATGAAGTCGCATTAGCTGGTCTTTTCCATAAAATGGGCGGCAGAGGCCACACCTCTACAGCACTTAGCTTTGGTGAAGGTGATGGTGCAGTAGGTTACCTAGTAGGAGAAGAAAATAAAGGTCTCATGTACATGTTTCATATGATGAATGAAGCTCGTATTTTAGTTGGGACAGGTGCTGCATTAACTGCGCTTACTGGTTTTCAATACTCATTATATTATGCTAAAGAACGCCCTCAAGGGCGTTTACTCTCATGTAAAGATCCTGAATCTCCGCCAGTAAACATTATTGAGCACCCTGATGTTAAAAGAATGCTATTGACACAAAAGGCTTATGCTGAAGGCGCATATGCATTATGTCTATACGGTCATCAATTGGCAGATGACTCGAAGACGGCATTAACTGAAGAAGAAAGAAAACATGCCACGCTAGTACTTGATTTCTTAACCCCCATTATAAAAAGCTGGCCGTCGGAGTTCGGTCCAAAGTCCAATGATCTTGCCATTCAAATACTAGGAGGCCACGGTTACGTTGACGAGCACCCTGTTGAAATGTTTTATCGCGATAACCGTTTAAACCCAATTCATGAAGGTACAACTGGCATTCAATCGCTTGATTTATTATGCCGTAAAGTGCCAATGAATAAGTTTAAAGGCTATGAAGCTTTTTTATCTGTTATTGGGGAAACCGCAGCTGAATGTAAAGACAATGAGAACTTATCTCCTTTTGCTCATTCATTGGAAAAAGCGGTTAGCAATTTAAGGGAAGTAACCACTGCAGTATTAACTGCAGCCCAATCAAAAAACCCTGACTTAGTATTCTCTAACTCTGTAAGTTACTTGAACATGTTTGGTCACATAACCATCGCGTGGTTATGGTTAAGACAAGGTGTAATTGCTTCAAAGGCTTTAGCGCTTGAACCTCACAATGATGAGCAAAAGTTCTACAAAGGTAAAATTCAAGCAATGAAGTATTTTTTCAATAGCGAGTTACCTTTGACTTATCACTGGGGTGACCTAGTTAAGACTATCGACAGCACTTCATTTGATACACAAGCTGATTGGTTCTAACAACTTAAATTACAACGTTAAAAGAGAATAATATGTTTGAATATAGAGCGCCTTTGCGTGATTTTAAATTTGCCACTCAAGAGCTATTTAACAGCGAGGAGCATTACCAGAAGCTTAACTATAAAGATGCTTCATCTGAGATAATTGACGCGGTTTTATCGGAAGCAGCTAAATTTACTGAGCAAGTTATCGCCCCCATCAATCAAATTGGCGATCAACAAGGTTGTCACTGGGAAAATGGTAAGGTAACAACACCAGACGGTTTTAAAGATGCTTACCGACAATATATTGAAGGTGGCTGGCCAACACTTTCACAATCGGTAGAGTTTGGTGGTCAAGGGCTGCCGCATTCATTAAATACTATGGTCAGTGAAATGCTTTCTTCTGCTAATCATAGCTTTGCCATGTATCCTGGCCTGAGCCACGGCTGTATGTCAACATTAGAGTATCACGGAACTGAACAACAAAAAAACATGTTTATGCCACACCTTGTCGATGGCACATGGACAGGCACGATGTGCTTAACCGAATCTCATTGCGGTACGGACCTAGGGTTACTCAGTACCAAGGCCGAGTTAAACGACGATGGCACCTACTCGCTTAATGGCAGTAAGATTTTTATCTCTGCCGGCGAACATGATCTATCAGAGAATATTGTGCATTTAGTGATCGCAAGAGCGATAGATTCACCCAAAGGTACTAAAGGCATATCGTTATTTATCGTACCTAAATTTAATGTTAATGACGATGGCACAGTTAGCGATGAAAATGGCGTAAGCTGTGGTTCTATTGAACATAAAATGGGCATTAACGGTAATGCTACTTGTGTGATTAATTTTGACAATGCCAAGGGCTATTTAATTGGTGAAAAGAATCGCGGATTAAACTGCATGTTTACCTTTATGAATGGCGCTCGGTTAGGAGTTGCAAATGAAGGTGTTGCAGCATCTGAAGCAGCTTTCCAAGGCTCTCTGGCTTATGCTAAAGATCGACTACAAATGCGATCTATGTCTGGGGTTAAAAATCCTAGCGGCCCTGCTGACCCTATCATTGTTCACCCCGATGTTAGGCGCATGTTATTAACACAAAAATCTATCGCCGAAGGAGGTAGAGCGTTGGTTGCTTATTTAGGTCAATTAGTCGATACCACTCACGCGGGCAAAACACAGCAAGACATTATTGAAGCCAATAATCGTTTAGCGCTACTTACCCCTATTGCCAAAGCATTTTTAACTGAAACTGCTGTCGATAATACCAGTTACGGTATTCAAGTATTTGGTGGCCATGGTTTTATTAAAGAATGGGGTATGGAGCAATTGCTTAGAGATACTAAGATTTGCTGTTTATACGAAGGTACTACAGGTATTCAAGCACTTGATTTAATCGGCCGTAAAGTACTTGGCAATAAAGGCGAACTACTCAACAACTTTACTGCTGAAATCATCGATTTCTGTCAAAGAAATCAGCATGGCAACCTTGGCGAATATTGCGCTACATTGCATGAATATGTCGAGTTATGGCAAGAAGTCACTAAAGATATTGCCATGAAATCAGCGGTAAATGCCGATGAAATAGGCGCTGCATCTGTAGATTACTTAATGCTTTCAGGCTATATCGTCTTAGCATTCATGTGGATCCAGTCAGCAAAAACAGCACAACAAGCATTAAATGAGCAAGCATCAGAAACTGATTTTTATCAAGCGAAACTACATACGGCAGAATTCTATTTTGATCGTATTTTACCGAAAGCACACGGTCACTTAGCCTGTTTACGTAATGGTGCTAAAAGCCTAATGACGATGTCAGAAGAGCAATTTAGTTTGTCGATTTAAGACTAAGAAGATTTAAGCCATGTAAATTCAAAAAGCGATTGTGGACAATCTATCATCACAACAAAATGAGCTCTCTCTGATGATAAGTGAAGAACAAGATATGCCGCTTAGCTTTGCTTATAGCGTGGTAGCGTATCACTATGGAAAAAAATTGCCAAGTACTGCTATTTGCACAAGCTACAGGAAAACCATAAATAATCAGTGATGAATCAGCAAAATCAGCTTTTCAAATGGCTGGTTCTAAAACTGCGGGGTTTTTTAGCTTTTATTCAATTTTTGATATGATCAGTAAGGAGCAACAAAATATGTTTGATTAACGAAAAAACAGCTTAACAATTACCCCGTAACGTTGGCGTTATTCAATATTAATCAGCTTTCCGTTTGGCTAAAACACCTTTTTCAAAACCTAATATTTTTTCATATATTTCCGGAAACCATCGAACAATTCGGTCAAGCAATTTGGCGTCACCACCGACTAAAATACGGCGCTTTTTCTTATCAATTCCTTGTAAAATGATACTAGCGGCTTGCTCTGCGGTTGTTTTAGCTTGCTTGTTAAAGTCATCTAGTATTTTGCTACGCTCTACATGTGGTGATGATATTTTTGCGCTATTAGTAATGTTGGTTTTAATGCCTCCAGGGTGAACACAATATACAGAAACATTAGTACCTGCCATTTCCATTTTTAGGGCTTCGGTAAAACCACGTACGGCAAATTTTGATGAGTTATAAGCACTTTGTAACGGCAACGATAATAAACCAAATAAGCTTGAAACATTCACAATATGGGCATCGTTTGATTTTTTAAGGTGAGATAAAAATGCATTTGTGCCGTGTACCGTGCCCCAAAAATTAATGTTCATTAGCCAATGAAAATCTTCTAAAGATTGATTTTCAACAGAATCAATTAAACTAACGCCTGCGTTATTAAATAAGAAATCAACTTGCCCATATTTATCAACAACTTCATCTGCAAAGGCGATAAATGCATTGTTGTCAGCAACATCGACATCTTTTATAAAACATTGCACATCTAACGATTCTACTTGTTCTTTTATTTTTTCTAAGCCGTCTATATTTCTATCAATAAGTGCCAAGTTACAGCCTTTTTGTGCAAGCTGCATTGCCAACTCGTAACCAATGCCTGACGCAGCGCCGCTAACTACGGCTGTTTTGTTTTTATATTGAGTCATACGTAGGCTCTTATGTGTTATTTGAACTAGCCGAATTGGCAGGGTTAGGTAAATGAGGTTGAATAAATTGAACAATATCTTGCACAATTTCTGGCAATAATGAGCTTGGAAAGTTGTGTCCCATATTCGGATAGATTTTCAATTCGCTATTAGGGATTGCCTTTGCTGTCGCTTTACCGCACTCAACTTTAACTAACATATCAGCATCACCATGCAACACTAAACTTGGGATAGTTAATTGATTTAATAGTGATGTTCTATTTTTAGCGCAAAGAATTGCTAATATTTGTCGGGCAGTGCCTTTTGTGGTAATACCTCTTTTAACCATGCTTTCAACATATTCATTTAGATCATTCATGTCTTCTTGGTATGTTTCTCCACCTAGCAATTGCCACTTATTAATGTGATATTGCAGTCTGTCTTCATAGGCGTTTGATTTAGGCTTTTTGGCAAGTTCTTCACCAACCGACTTTTCCATTTTAGGTAAAGATTTATCACCCGTTGTCGACATGATAGAGGTTAATGTGACAACTAATTCAGGTTGATGTATCGCTAATAATTGCGCGATCATTCCCCCCATCGACGTACCTACCACATGAACTTTATCTATTGCTAATTGCTTTAATAACGCCACCACATCATTTTTCATATCGTCTAAGTGATATGGCGGGTTAACCGAGAATCCTAGTTTTTTCTTCAATAAAAACCAGACAAAATTAGGCACTTTTAAATGTTCTTGTAGTTGCGACTGTCCAATATCGCGATTATCAACCAACAGCACTCTAAAGCCTTGTGCTACAAAGCTATTAACCATTTTACTTGGCCAACCCGTTAAAGGGGTACTTAAGCCATGTATCAACAAGAGCACAGGATCTTGCTCATTACCATGGAGTTGATAAGCTAATTTAATACCATTAACTTGCGCTTTTGTGTCGATAAAACTCATTAACTTCCCTTATGGTCTACTTGTAGATAAATAGGTCGTCGTCTAAGTTGACCTTAGGCAGTAATTCTTTTTCAGACCAATAGTCTTGCGTATGTTGCCACTCTGCTTTATTACCACGTTTGGGTAACAAATGCATAGAGCGCGTCATATAGCCCGGATTAAACTCATCAGTATCTATCCAAGGTAATAATTCCATATCTTTGTCTTCGTCACGTAAAGTCATGGTGACTTGTTTCACTTGCTTGTCATCCATATGCTTTAATAAACGACAAATGAAATCGCCAATTAAATCGACACGTAATGTCCAACTTGCTCTGAAATAGCCCATAACCCACGCCATATTTGGCACCCCGGTGAACATTAAACCACGATAGCCAACCGTTTGAGAAAAATCGACAACTTCGTCATCTACTGAATATTCAATACCACCTAAGACTGATAAATTAAAACCTGTTGCGGAAATAATAATATCAGCATCTAACTGTTCACCTGACTTTAAGCGAATGCCTGTTTCGTTAAAGCACTCTATTTGGTCTGTCACTATACTGGCTTTTCCTGCGCGAATACCGGCAAATATATCGCCATCTGGCACTACCGCAATGCGCTGGCGCCAAGGGTTATAGTTAGGTGTAAAGTGTTTATCAACATCAAAGTCATCATCAAGGTGTTCTTTAACACCATCGATTAATGCTTTTTTCACTTCCGCAGGGTATTTCTGCGCCATTTCAATAAAGCCTGCTTGTTCCTGCAATATTTGTTGGCGGGTTATTTCATGAATCCATGCGTCATCTATGTTTAATGCGCGAAGCTGATCTGTTAATGGATTCTCATTCTTTTTTGGAAAGAAGTAAGTTGGTGAGCGCTGCAATACCGTGACATGTTCACTTTCACTAGCAATTACAGGAGCTAAGGTCGCTGCCGTTGCTCCTGAGCCAATAATGACTACCTTCTTATCTTTATAATCTAAATCTTCTGGCCAGTTTTGAGGGTGAACCAATTGACCTTGGTACTTTTCTGTTCCTTGCCATTTAGGTATATAACCTTGTTTATGATCGTAATAACCTTGGCACATCCATAAGAATTCAGCGGTAAACGTTTTAATTTCTTGCGTAAGCTTATTTAAAACGTTCACCGTCCAAAGCTGCGTTTCATTACACCAATTAGCATGATTAACATGATGGCTATAACGAATATGTGATGATAAGTCTTTTTCATCGATGACTTCATGCATGTAATTAAGAATTTCTTCACCACTGGCGATTGGCGCACCAGTCCATGGCTTAAAACGATAACCAAAAGTAAATAAATCACTGTCAGAACGAATACCAGGATACTTATGCGTTAACCAAGTACCACCAAAGCTTTCCATACCATCTAAAATACATAAACTTTTATTAGGGTGTTGTTCTTTTAAATGCACCGCTGAGCCAATACCAGAAATACCCGCGCCAATTATTAAGACGTCAAAGTGCTCGGTGTTTCCATTAGATGTATTCATAATTTACTACTCTATTTTACAAAAAGTGAATATTCACTCAGTGGTTATGTATTTATCTAAAATTTAGTGACAAACGGCCTTTCACTCTGTCACCTAGGTGACATGAACAAATAAATTTTATTCGGCTTCTTTTAAGTTGGTTTGCTCTTTCAATAGATTTAAATCTTTCACTAGGTATTTCTGACTAGTAATTGACAAAATACCAAGTTGCTCAAACTCTTTAAGCGTTTTGTTTACACGCTGCCTTGAACCTAGTGTTAAGTCGGCTAGCTCTTGTTGACTCATTTTCTTATTAATCGAAATACCGCTATCAACTTCACTACCAAAGTTTTGTGCAAACCAAACTAGTCGCCCTGCTACTCTTGCACTTAGCGGGTAAAACAACATGCCATTTAACAACTCACACATGTTTAATGTACGCTCCAATTGATCTTTAAATAAATTTTTATAAACAACCGGATATTGCTCTGCAATTGACTTAACTACAGCTTTGGGAATTTCTAATATGCTTGAGTTTTCAAGAACCTGCGCTTCAAACATTTTTACTGGCTTATCGGTTAACGAATATTCTCCAAACCAGGCATTACTTGAGAACTCAGTAATCGCAAATTCTTGCCCCTGAATGCTACTAATCTTAATTCGCACAAATCCTGATATAACGGCATAAATAGATTCAGTATTTTCTTCTAAACGATATAAATATTTACTCCTGTCAAAATGCTTAACGCGAGCAGCTTTTTCTAGAATAGTTAATGCATCGTCTGGTAAGCCTTGAAACCACTGACATGTTTGAATGATTTGTTTTAAGTGTTGCATCAATTAAAATAAAAAAAGAAGCCTTCGTTTTTTCTTATGATAAGAATCTAAAGGCTTCTTTCTTTTATCACTTAGAAAAAGTTATAACGTAATTGAAAACCGTATGAAATAGGATCTGAAAGCTCAGCCGCTTGCATACGTGTTTCAGGTGATGGCGTGTTGTATCTTAGTACGTTTCTATCATCTCCTGCATTTTTAACGAAGGCAGAAATAACAAAACTCTCTTCTGGAGATGTCCAAGCAATACGACCATCTATGCTGTCATAGCTATCCACTTTATCAAAGTCATCACGATTAAATGCGCGCGAATATTGCTCACCTACATATGAATAGCTTGCAGTAATAGCAATCATCCCCATATCTTCAAGCTCAAAATATTGAGTACCAGCAATACTGAATTTATTTTCTGGCGCCATATTTAACTGATTACCAGAAAGGTCTTGCACACCACATTCACCTAATATGGTACAAGCAATAGAGTCTGTTGCCATGTATTCATCATATTCAGAGTTGTTGTATGAATAAGTTGCCGTCATTACTAAATCATCAGTAATTAACGCTTGTAGTTCAGCTTCTAAGCCCATAACGGTAGCTTCTGCCGCATTACCTAAAACAGAAGTAGTAATACCGTTTACAATTTCAGCAGAGCGTACTTGTAAGTCTTGGTAATCATAATAATAAGCTGCTAAAGATAAGTTAGCGCGGCTATCAAACATAGACTTTTTATAACCAACTTCAAACGCAGTTAACTCTTCTGGTTTAACCGTAGTTGGGTTTTCAACCGTGGCACCACCTAAGTTAAAGCCGCCTGAGCGGTAACCAGTAGCAACATAACCGTAAAGTAATGTATCTTTGTCGATTTGCCAGTCAGCTTGTAAGCGCCAAGTTACCTTGCTCCAATCATCTTTGACTTCATGCACAGTCTTAGGTAAAGCTAAGTATACAAATACGTCGTCTGTACCTTCCTTTTCATCTTCTGAATAACGTATACCAGCGGTTAATTTTAATTCGTCGTTGTATTGGTATTGAACTTGACCATATACCGCTGTAGCCGTTGTTTCTAAATCATTTTGACCGTAATAAAGGTAACCACCGTCATCACCTGTCGTTTCATAGGGAATATATTCCACAGGGATACCCGCAGCGAAGCTAGAGCCAAGTGCATATAACTGATACAAACTCATAGGTCCTTGACCAAAGTAAGTACCAGAGGTCAGCTGTCCACCGTAATTAGCAGAAATAGCATCCCCTTGCATTAAGCCAAAACCACGTTCAACAAAATCTGTGTATTGACTTTCTTCACTATTGTAGTAATAAAGACCAGCAATAAAGTTAAAATCGCCATCATAATTTGAGATAAACTGAAGTTCATGAGATGTTGATTCAGCTGATTGAATGGTGCTTGCTGTCATATCTGACGCTAAAGTAATAGGTGCACCTGTAGCAGGATTTGGGAAATATTGTGGACTTCCTAAAAAGACGCCTGTAAATTCTGCATACATCATAGATAAGTCCATGCCGCCATATGCTTTATTTGCTACATCGCCATCAGTCAATTTATCGTAATCTAAATCAAAGCTACCGTAAGTGTATTTAAAATCAATATCACCAAAGGTCATGGTGTTAGTGAAAATAAAACGTTCTGTTTTTGAGCTTAAGTGGCCTACTGTATCGATATTAGTTTGGCTAACATCATTTACAGCTGGGTTTTCTAATGTGTAACCAGATAAATGATTTACTGCCGCTGCCCCAGGGTACATCCCAGGGTAGTTTGCCAAACCAAAACCTATGTATTCTGTTGGATAAGGATCTAATAAATAACCCGGTGATGGATTTTCATCACGATCTGTGTCGATATAACGAAGAGAACTTGTCCAAGTATCGCTCCACTCAGCTTTTAGTGTACCTGAAATGTAAGTACGTTCTTCATCATCTAAATCATCAACACCTTCTGCTAAGTTTTCTTGCAGTGCATCACGCTCTTTTTTAGAAACAGTCAAAATACCTGAGAAGGTATCGCCTAAAGGGCCAGTAATTTGACCTTGAGTAACCAATAAACCATCGTTACCAGCTTCAAGGTTAATATAACCACCAAGATCTTTTTGCGGCTCTTTACTTACAAAGTTAATCGCACCGCCAACAGCGTTACGACCATAAAGTGTGCCTTGTGGACCACGCAGAACCTCAATTCGCTCTACGTCACAAAAATTACAATAACTAAAAACACCATTTTCAGTGTTATAAACACCATCAGTATAAATACCAACGCCTGGATCTGAACCCAATGCGTTATTAGGGCGACCGATACCACGAATCGATACTTTACTTTCTGAGATAACTAGTGAAGGTGAGTATTTAACTAAATCTTGTGAGCCCTTTAATGCTAACTCTTCAATAGTGCCTTCATTAAATGCACTAACCGCCTGCCCTGTTTCCATCAGTGTCGTTGAGCGTTTAGTTGATGTAACCTCGATAACTTCAATACCAGTGGTATTTGCATCGACGATAGAGCCTTCTTGCGCCATCGAAACTCCAGGTTGACTCATCAATAATAGCGCTGTGGCGACTGGCGACAATTTAAAGCCAGTATGAACCTTCTTTGTTAAACTCATTTTCGTTCCCCCAATGCCTTAAGACATCTATTTACAAGTTAATTTATATTAGTAATTTTTATAATTAAGTTTTTATTAGTTATTTTATAGCTACTTTTTTTCAGCATGTGCTTAATTGTTTGTTTAGTTTTATGTCCCTTCTTGTGCTGAAAGCTGGGCACTAATTTCTTCATGTTTCTTTTTATTTAAGTCATATTTGCTTGCTAGGAATGCTGCCAATAAGTAAATAGCCATTGGCATTGGACCGGCTAACATGCCTAAGTTAAAAATTGTTTCTGAACTCACCATTGAAACATCGACCTGTTTCGGGAATGCAATAACATCTAAACCGATACCTGCTAGCAAAGTACCTATACCAAATGTTGCTTTTTGTGCGAATGAATTAGCAGCAAAGAATAAGCCTTCTTGGCGTTTTTTAGTATTGGTAGCGTGTAAATCCGCAATATCGGCTAACATTGAGCCAATCACGATACCGGCAGCAATAAAGAAGCTATATCCAACAACATAAGTGGCGAATAAAATAGGCATAATCGATGAAGAGCCGTTTGCAGGTAATACATCGATTAAACGTAAGATAATGGGACTAAAACTAGTGAATGTAGCGATAAGTAAACAGCTCACTAAACTTGGCATTTTATCGATACGTTTGGATAATACTGGCGCGATGATTGTTGCTGGAATTAAGCCAACAACAATAGTTAAAGTTAATAACGATATTTCACCCGGAGATAATTCAAAGAAGTAACTACCAAGATAAAGCATAAACGTAGCACCTGCGCCACCAGCAACCATAGTTAATACTTGAACAATAAAAATTAAGCGGAATGGTTTAAGTTTAAGTGCACTACCAAAGGCTTTAAAGCTGCGTTTTAGATCAACTTTTTTCTGATCTTTTTTCGCTTTAGGTAAAAATGGCACTGTATGCAAAGTACCAAGAATGCAAATGATCATCGCCACAAACGCAATACCTGCTGCTAAGATACCTAAATTGCCGTATCCCGCGGCATTTAACATACCATTTGGGTATTCTTCTGTTGCTTTAAAGAAAGAGTTTAAAGCGATTACAGAAAGTACAATACCGCCAACATAACCTAAGAATGTGCGATAGCTCACTATTTTTGTACGCTCTTGATAGTCTTTGCTTAACTCTGCCCCTAGTGCATTATGCGGCACATTAAACAACGTAAGCATAACCCGAACAATTACAGACCAACCAACTAACCACAAAAATAACCCTTGCTGATCAAGTCCCGCTGGCGGAGTAAAAAGCATATATAAAGAAAGTGGGAAAGGAATAACCGCAGCTATCATAAATGGGTGTCTACGACCTAGCTTAGAGTGCCAGTTATCAGACACATCTCCCATTAGCGGATCAGTAATCGCATCAACCAATAAAGCAATTAAAGCTGCAACACCAGCCATAATGGCTGGCATACCTAAGACCTGACTAAAGTAAAACACGACAAAGGATTGAAACGCTGTATCCTTTACACCTTGAGACATCTGGCCTGTGCCATAAGCTATCTTCGTCAAAAACGTTAATTTCAGCATTAATTCTCACTCTTTAATCATCAAATATTTTGACGATGTTAGTTGTTCTATATCAAAACTTACAATTTGAACTTACAGTATGAAAAAAATACATGCAAGAATTATTTTACTCTGAACCAAAATAATTTGAACCTTTAGTATCTTTTTATTCTCAATAGTTTTACCTTAACACCAGTAACGCTGTGTATATCAGATAATTAAAAGAATACGAAAAATGACTGAAACTAAAGAAATTAATTGCTACTATGGAATCAATTACGCACTTCCAATTTCTGGCGAGCATCGTTGGAATCTATCTAGACTCAATAACAAATACGATAACTCCGATTTATCAGTCGGTTTAATTTCGCCTCAGGTAAAGCAAAGTAACTTTTTAGCAGACGAAGCGGCTATAGAAGATTATGAGATAGTTGAAAATGAGCAGTGTTTAAACCTTAATATTTACACTCCTACCGCTTATAACACTGATACTAATAATAAAAATAAACTTCCTGTTATGGTTTGGATTCATGGGGGCGGATTTCAAATAGGCAGTAATGCACTAACAGCCTATAACGGAAAGAAACTAGCAAACAATGCTAACTTAGTAATTGTAACAATAAATTACCGTTTAGGTTCATTGGGTTTTTTACGTTTATGTGATGTCACTAAAGGTGAAATTTCGTCAACAGGTAACGAAGGGCTAAGCGATCAAATCACTGCATTAAAGTGGGTAAAAAATAATATTGCTAATTTTGGCGGTGATAATACTAATGTTACCTTGTTTGGCGAATCAGCTGGCGCAATGAGTATAGCTTGTTTATTGGCATCTTCACAGGCTAAAGGGTTATTTCATAAAGCCATATTACAAAGTGGCGCAGGCCATACGTATTCATCGGTAGAAAAAGCAAATAAGGTTGCAAAAGAATTTATAAAAAGTGCTGAACTCCTTGGCTACTCTACTCAAGACTTAAAAAGCATCACTGTAGAACAAATAATGACGGTGCAAGCTCATTTTTTGAAACGCCCTGAGATTTATCAACAATTTGGTATGTTGCCTTTTTCACCGGTAATAGAAGAAACGATTTTACCTGTAGTTCCGCATTTGGCAATTAAACAAGGTTTTGCCAAAGATATCCCTATACTGGCAGGGTCAAATACTGATGAATGGACATTGTTCGCTGCCATGATTAGTCAAAATATAGATTCGTTACAAGCACTAGATTATTCGCTAGCACCACTAATGTCGCCAACGATTAAAACTCGAGTGATACAACAGGCAGAGCAAGCGTTAACCACTAGAAATAAACCAACTAGTTATCAAAATATATTAAGTGAAATACTCGGTAATTATTGGTTTACTGAACCTTGTCATCGCCTGTTAGCTAATCATTCTCATGCTGGCGGTAGAAGTTATCGCTATAAACTCGGCCGAAAAACCGAAATTGATGGTTTAGGTTGCACCCATGGTGCAGATATCGGTTTTGTTTTTGGCACAACAGTAAAAGCATTTCATGGTTCAAATGATAGAGTCGATGAATTAACAACAAAAATTCAGGCCGCCTGGGCTGCATTTGCATACTCTGGCGTACCAAGTAGCAAATATTTCGAGTGGCCTGAATATCTACCACAAGCGCAAACAAATATTACAGCATCTGCTCTGGCAACTTTTTCTTATATCTTTTTTGATCATGAGAAAGAGTACATCAAACAAAATGAGCCAAGCGGTAATAGCGATAATCAAGCTTGGTCACAAATAAGCGATCAGCAACTAGCAGCGTTCTAATATGAATAAACCAATAAACTCTACCCCTCCAAGTATTTGGCGACTTGCTTGGCCAACTATAATCGCTAACCTGTTATTAGCTTCTATTGGTTTTATTCAAATTGTCATGTCGAGTGAATATGGCAGTGATGCAACAGCTGCGATGACTGTCAGCCAGCGAATATTCTTCTTATTACAATCGGCACTGTTTGGCCTGTCTGCAGGTGTTTCTGCCATTATAGCCAGACATATTGGCGCCAATGATAAACATAAAGCAGGCCAAGCGTTTCAAAGCGCTATGCTATTAAGTTTCGCCTTATCAATATTACTAGCCATCCTATGTTTTATTTATGCCTATTCATTAACACAGTGGTTTGGCTTAAGTAATGAAACGCAAACATTAGCTGTAACATTCATTCGCTGGATTTGTGTTTTTAGCCCTATTTACTCAATTAACATTATTATTGCCGGCTCTTTAAGAGCTGGTGGCGATGCGCTTCATCCTTTAATACTTGCAATGGTAAGCAGTGTTGGTAACGGTTTAGGCTGTTATGCATTTAGTACTGGAAGTTTTGGCGCGCCGAGTTTGGGTGTTGAAGGCTTAGTGATTGGTGGTGTTTTTGGTTCGCTAATATCACTATTTTTTTATGTCTTAATGTGGCGTAAAAATAGGCTCCTGTTGCCATTTCCTAAACAAACTCAGTACCGTAAAAAAACCTTAACGTTGATACGAATAGGTATGCCAAGTGCAATTGAGCAAAGCTTTATTCAAGTTGGCTTTCTTATATTTACTATTGCGGTTGCAAGTTACGGCGTAGATGTATTAGCTGCCTATGGCCTAGGGTTAAATGTTTTAACCTTATTACTGATCACATCGCTGGCTTTTTCAATGTCAGGTGCTGTTGCTGTTGGTCAGTATTTAGGGCGAAATGAGCCAGAAAAGGCCTACCAACAAGGTTGGGCCGCATGGCGTATTTGCGTTATTTTTATGACGGTATTTGGGGTTTTGTTTTTCTTATTTAACCATCAAATAGCCACATGGTTAACTGACGATATCCTTGTACAACAATACACCGCTAAATTTTTAATTATTGTGGCGTTTTCGATGCCGCTAATTGCGACTGACTTTACCATCGGCGGCGCTATCAGAGGCGCAGGCGATACAACCTATCCACTTAAAGTGTCGTTAGCGACGATGGTACTGGTTAGAATTATCTTACCTTTCGTGTTTATCTCGCTAGATTTTTCATACCTGAGCTTGTTTTTATTAACTGCCTGCGACTTTTTAGTTAAAGCGTTTTTTATGACCTATTACTTTCGTTCAAAACGTTGGATGTATACAAAAATATAAATGCCCTTTATCTACTATGAACCATAGCCATATATTGCGAGTATTAACGAGCGGTTCTTTAAGACGTTAATGTTAGAAATCAAGTCAAATCTTAAGTTCGAACTTTAAATTTGAACTTTAAGTATTTTTATTTACCAAAAAATATCTTATAGTGATTCCATAACAAATAAAAAAGAATCACGCTATGACCTACCCTAAACTTTTAAGTCCATTAAACCTAGGTTTCACTACATTAAAGAATCGAACATTAATGGGGTCAATGCACACTAACCTCGAAGAAACACCAGGAGGTTTTGAACGTTTGGCTGCTTTTTATAGCGAGCGAGTTGATGGCGGTGTTGGTTTAATTGTTACTGGCGGTATTGGCCCTAATCCTGAAGGCGCTGTTGCTAAAGGCGCAGCCCTTATGGTTAGTGAGCAAGATGTTGCCCATCATAAAGTCATTACCAAAGCCGTACATCAAAAAGGCGGCAAAATCTGTATGCAGATATTACATGCAGGTCGTTATGCTTATAACCCTGACTTAGTCGCGCCAAGTGCCATTAAAGCGCCAATCAACCTTTTTCCTCCTCGCGAATTAAGTGAAAACGAAATTAACCAACAAATTCAAGACTTTGTTCAATGTGCCAAGCTTGCTCAACAAGCAGGTTATGATGGTGTTGAGATCATGGGCTCTGAAGGTTACTTACTGAATCAATTTATAGTTAAACACACCAATCAAAGAACCGATGCGTGGGGCGGCAGCTACGAAAACCGCATTCGTTTTCCACTGGAGATTATTAAACAAATAAGAGCTGCTGTTGGCCAAGCATTTATTCTTATTTACCGTTTGTCGATGTTAGATTTAGTTGAAAATGGCAGCTCACAATCCGAAGTTATTCAACTTGCTAAGGCTGTTGAGGATGCTGGCGCCACCATAATTAATACCGGCATTGGCTGGCATGAAGCCAGAATTCCTACCATAGCAACGTCAGTCCCTAGAGCGTTATTTTCAAATTTATCTAAGCAAATTAAACAACAGGTAGCTATTCCTGTGATCACCAGCAATCGTATTAATACACCTGAGGTTGCCGAGCAACTACTAGCCGATGAATGTGCCGATATGGTGTCAATGGCGCGCCCTTTTCTTGCCGACTCTGAATTTGTGAATAAAGCACAAGCGAATAACAGTCAAGCAATTAATACCTGTATTGCCTGTAACCAAGCATGTTTAGATCATACCTTTGATGGAAAAATATCTTCTTGTTTGGTAAACCCAAGAGCTGCCAATGAAACCTTACTAAATTTTTTACCGGTAAAAACGCCTAAAAAAATAGCCGTTGTTGGTGCGGGCCCAGCTGGTATGGCATTTGCCACTTACGCTGCAGAAAAAGGTCACCAAGTCACGTTATTTGATAAACAAACAAAGATTGGTGGTCAGTTCAATTTAGCCAGACAAATACCAGGCAAAGAAGAGTTTAATGAAACACTTCGCTACTTTGCCAAGCAACTAAGCCACCTAAACGTAAATTTACAGCTAGGTGTTGAAGCAACAATTGATCATTTAGCGTCATATGAGGAGGTTATCTTGGCGACTGGCATTATCCCTCGTACACCCGAAATAGAAGGCATTAATCATCCTAAAGTGCTCAGTTATGTTGATGTGCTAAATAAGTCGGTCACCGTTGGTAAATCAGTTGCGCTCATTGGTGCAGGAGGTATTGGCTTTGACGTAGCTGAATATTTAAGTCACCAAGGTGAATCGCTTACCCTGAATAAAACCTTATACGCTAAAGAATGGGGCATAGATTTAGCGAATGATAAACGTGGCGGGTTAACAGAAAAACAAATAGTGCCAAGTTCTAGAGAAATTTATTTATTACAAAGAAAGGCGTCAAAAGTTGGTGAAAATTTAGGTAAAACTACTGGCTGGATACATCGTGCAAGCTTGAAGCACAAAAACGTAAAAATGCTTGCGAATGTGCAATATCAACGTATTGATGATCAAGGTTTACATATTGCTATCGACGGAAAAAAGCAAGTTTTAACGGTAGACCATGTCGTATTGTGCGCAGGTCAATTACCCAATAAAGCTTTATTTAATCAACTACAACAAGCTAACTTAACAGCGAATCTTCATACTATTGGTGGTGCCGATGTTGCAGCAGAGCTTGATGCCAAGCGCGCCATTAATCAAGCGGCATGGTTAGCTGCTGATATTTAGTATTTCAAGTAAAAAGCGAAGTTAAAGGTTTATTCCTATGTATGACATTGTAATGATTGGCAGTAGTATTTTTGAGTTTTGGCAGCAGCCAAAATTTGACAAACTCATCGCCAAAAACTGTGCAATAAGAAGTACACAAACCAAAGATTGGTTAGATAAAAACTATGATAATTGGCCGGCATCGAGCCATATGCTAATTTATTGCGGTAGTAACGACCTTATATTTGGCAATACGCCAAAGCAAATAACCCGTAACGTTTGTGCCCTACTCGATAAGCTATCAGCTAAGTTTCCGAATACTCGTTTAGGGTATTTCTCCATTATGCAATGCCCGCAAAAAACTGAAGCAAGGCAGTTCGACGTCATTAAACAAATCAACAATGAAATCAATGCCTATTGCGCTCATCAATACGACTTTTTTAATTTTAATGATTTTATTGAAAATGATCCCAAATGGTTTGTCGATGACGGCCTACATTTAACCGCGCAAGCGTATCAAATGTTAACGAGAAAATTATCGCCCGTACTTTCCAAATGGGTAAACACGACGAGGTAAACCAATGAAAATAGAAAGCTTATTCTCTGTTAAAGGCAAAATAGCCATAGTAACAGGAGGCTCTCGCGGTATTGGCGAGATGATCACTAAAGGTTTAGTCGAAAATGGTGTAAAAACGTATATCACAGCCAGAAACAGCGAAGAGCTAATAAAAACTGCTAAGCAGCTGTCAACATTGCCTGATGCCGCACAATGTATTCATGTGGTTGCTGACTTATCGAGTTATGAAGGGGTTTGCCAGTTCGCAAATTATATTAAAAAGCAGGAAACGCATATTGATATTTTAGTGAATAATGCAGGTGTTGCTTGGGGAGAGGCATTTCCTTCCTTTCCTGAACAAGCCTGGGATAAAGTAATGGACGTGAATGCCAAAGCACCGTTTTTTCTGATCCAACAATTGCTTGAGCTATTAACCAAAGCCGGCAAAGAAAACGCACCAGCTCGGGTGATAAATATTGCCTCTATTAATGCCTTGAGTCACCCTAGAATGACCAATTACTCTTACGCAGCAAGTAAAGCGGCAGTCGTGCAAATGACCCGTCATTTAGCGGGTGATTTAGTAAAAAAACACATTAATATTAATGCGATTGCGCCAGGTTTTTTCTTAAGCAAAATGACTAAGTTCTCAGTTGAAAATAAAGACGAAACGACGTTTGCTCAACAAATGGTGCCCATGGAACGTTTAGGCAATGAAGATGATATTGCAGGCAGCGTGATTTATTTATGCTCTAAAGCCGCTGCTTGGATGACAGGACATACCTTAGTGCTTGATGGTGGCGTTATCGCTAGTAGTGGTTATGGTGATTACAAAGCATTTGTTTGACAGACATGCTTTATTTATAACTTTAACGAGATTAACACAATAGCAAGGAATTCCACTTCCTTGCTAGATGCTCGAGACAGCATGCGTTGTGTTACTTAAAAATAGTTTTCCATTCGTTTTTCATATCAACTAAATGCCAGCCATTTGTTTTTGCTTGTTTTATACCTTTGCTTAAATGGCCAATATGAGATTTTTTATCATATGCCCATTCACGCTTTTCGTCAGTATGGTGAATGATCATACTTAGGCTTTCACCTTTCCCGTCACTGGTATATTGCAACATAGGTAAATCACCATCAGAGTTACCAAATGCGGCAATAGGTCGTTTACCGATATGGCTGTTAATGGAAATCACCTTATTGGCGTTGTTATTATAAAAGTCCATTTCAGCTAGTCTCAAAATAACATTTTTACCGTCAACGTTTTCAAAACTTCTTTTCATGGTACTGCCTATGACGCGCTCACTTGGAATACCATAAACGTCTTGAGAAAAAGCGCGAATAAATTCAATGCCACCGCCAGAAACAATAAACACTTTAAAATCGTTATCGTGAAGGTAGTTTATCAATTCAAGCATAGGTTGGTATGCCATTTGTGCATAATGCTTTTGATGAGTTGAATGTTTTGCCTGAGCTAACCATTGCTGAACAATACTGGCATATTCTTCGTTAGTCATGCCGGCATTGGCTGCCATCACTATGGCAGTGATAGCACTTTCTCCTCCACTTAAAGCGCCTTTAATATCGCCTTTTAATAACTTAGAAAATGGTTGTTGGGTTTGCCATTCAGGGTGTTGTGGTGCGAGTGCAAAGATACGTTCAATCGCAAAAACTAGTTGCGTATAAAGTGGCTGCTCTGCCCACAATGTACCGTCATTATCAAAAACAGCAATACGATCTTCAGCCTTTACAAAACTACTTGCGTTTTTATCGGTAACCTTAGTAACAAAATTAACAATCACTTTTTTACTGCTGCGATCATGCCATGAAGATAAGATAGATGTATCAGATGTTGAAGCAACACTTAATGAGCTTATAGATAACGTCAACAATGCTCCACTAATGATCATTATATTGATTAGTACACGCTTGAATTTATTTTTCATTGCCTATCCTTTTATGCTTTATTTTTATTTCTTATGTTTTTCCGTATAAACAAAAAAAGGTATAAACCTGCAATTAAGCCGTTTATACCTTTTTTCTAAAGTGCGACCCGACTAAAGTACTTCAAATAAACCTGCAGCACCCATACCGCCACCAACACACATAGTAACGACGGCATATTTAGCACCACGGCGCTTACCTTCAATAAGTGCATGCCCAACCATTCTTGCACCACTCATACCATAAGGATGACCAATTGAAATAGCACCACCGCTAACGTTTAGCTTTTCCATTGGGATTTTTAACGTATCAGCACAATAAAGCACTTGTACTGCAAACGCTTCATTAAGCTCAAATAAGCCAATATCATCAACCGTTAAGCCATGTTGTTTAAGTAGTTTAGGTACAGCGTATATTGGACCAATACCCATTTCATCTGGTTCACACCCTGCAACAGCTATCCCCATATAACGACCTAATGGAGATAAGCCTCGTTGTTCAGCAAGCTTTGCTTCCATTAATACCGACGCTGAAGCGCCATCAGATAATTGACTCGCATTGCCTGCGGTAATACAGCCACCTTCAATTACTGTTCTTAAGTTAGTAAGGCTATCTATGGTTGTCGCACGAATACCTTCGTCACCCGATAAAGTGACTTCATGGTAAGAAACTTCTTTGGTCTCTTTGTCCATCACAGCTTTTGTTGTGGTCATTGGCACAATTTCTTTATCGTAATAACCCGCTTCTGCTGCAGCTGCCGTACGTTGCTGACTTAATAAACCATATTCGTCTTGACGTTCGCGACTAACATTGTAACGCTGTGCGACAATCTCAGCCGTTTGTAACATCGGCATATAAATATCTTTATGAACAGCCACTAAGTTTTTATCAACCGCTAAATGGGTATTCATATGTTCATTTTGAACTAATGAAATTGATTCAATACCTGCACCTATAGCGACATCCATACCATCATGAACAATCTGTTTTGCTGCGGTGGCAATCGCCATTAAACCAGAAGAACATTGTCTGTCTAAGGTCATTCCGCTTACAGTAACGGGTAAACCGCCCGCTAAAGCAGCTTGACGACCAATATTCATGCTCGTTGTGCCTTGTTGCATTGCACAACCCATGATGACATCTTCTACTTCTGCGCCTTCTATACCTGCTCTTTCTAAAGCATGTTTAATAGCGTGACCACCTAAAGTAGGTGCATTAGTTATATTAAAAGCACCGCGATAAGCTTTACCAATTGGCGTTCTTGCTGTTGATACTATGACTGCGTCTCTCATTTCAAAAACTCCTATTTAGCTGCTAAATCAATACCAAGGAATGCTGCCGCTTGAGCAACGTATTTATTAGTTTGCATCCAACCCGCTTTTAACTCTTGGCTGTTAGATTCATCTTCCAATTGTTCCCATTTAGCTAAAATATTTTCTGGTGTCTGTTGCTCTGGCGATAAATAAATACCGTCAGTTTCTTTAATTACAGCGCGAGCATAAACACCTGCACCACAACCTAAAATAGCGCGATTCGGCGCCTCTTTTGCAACTAACGCCAATAAGCCAGCAGTAACTGAACCTACCGTCATCATGTCAAGTACGCGTTGATCATCAATGAGACCTTCTGTCATCGCTGTATTAGCGGTTGGCGATAAACAGTTCACTTTAATGCCGTATTTTTCGCCTTCAATACATAAGGTATTCATTAAACCTGCAACGCCCATTTTAGCGGCACCATAGTTTGCTTGACCAAAGTTACCATACAAGCCTGAAGACGATGTTGTCATTACAATACGACCATAGCCTTGTTCTTTCATAATTGCCCAGACTGCTTTACTACAATTTGCCGAGCCTATTAGGTGAACATCAACAACTAGTTTAAAGTCTTCAATTGGCATATTACCAAATGACTTATCACGTAAAATGCCAGCGTTATTCACTAAAATATCAACACGGCCCCACTTTTCCATGGTTTGCTCTACTAATGCTTTTACTTGTTCCATATCAGCAACGTTAGCACCATTAGCGATCGCTTCACCGCCAGCAGCTTCAATTTCAGCGACAACCGCAAGAGAGCCTGCAGATAAAGAACCATCTTTAGCGCCTAAATCATTAACGACAACTTTTGCGCCTCTTGCTGCTAACGCAAGTGCATGAGAACGACCTAAACCTGCGCCGGCACCTGTAACGATAGCCACTTGGCCTTGATAATTTACTGACATAAAAACCTCTTTTCTTTATTAAATCTTTGCTAGAGAGCATATTAAGCTCTAACGTTACGATGATTCCCAACGCTATACAGTCACCTTGGTGACACCTATTATTTTTGTTAATTTTCTTTTATTGAAATCGTGATAAAAACTATGACTGGCTGATGATCGTCATCGTGAGCCATTGTGCAGTTAAAGCGGGTTTACTTTCACCTTCGATCTCCACCTCAACATGCCAATTAAAAAGGAATTGACCAGGTCTCTTTTCTGTAAATTCTGTCAAAGACATTTTTCCTCTCGCTTTACTATTTACTTTTACAGGTTGCAAGAAACGAATTTTTTCAAAGCCATAATTTAATCCCATGGTCATATTTTCAAGCTGCAAGCCTGCCTCATATGAAATTGCCGAAAGTAAAGACAACGACAAAAATCCATGTGCAATAGTGCCACCGAATGGTGTTTCGGCCGCTTTAACAGGATCAACATGTATAAATTGTTGGTCATGTGTTGCATCGGCAAATTTATCTATTTGCTCTTGAGTGATGTTAAACCAAGAAGATACGCCGACTTCTTTACCGACATAATCATCAATGTTTTTAGCGTTAATTGTTATAGCCATTTAATTGTCTCAGTATTCTTAAAAATAGTCTGGATGGTAGTAACTACATGTAAAACAGTTACTTGCGACAGACTGCTTGATACTGCTCTTTAATTGAGCGTTTATCGATTTTTCCAGAGCCTAGTCTTGGCAAGCTCGAATCGATAATCCAAACTTTGCTTGGTATTTTGAATTTTGCTAAATGTTCAGCAGCAAATGATTGCAATGCTTGTTCATTAATTTCAGGGATATTGTTTTCAACATAAACCACAGCACCAACGACCTCTCCTAAGCGTTCATTGGGTAAAGAAAAAACACATGCTTCATTTACTTGAACATGCTTGTAAAGTGTTGATTCTACCTCTATACAAGAAATGTTCTCACCACCACGAATAATGATATCTTTTGCGCGGTCAACAATATAAATAAAGCCATCTTCATCTAAGAATCCCAAGTCGCCCGTTTTAAAATAGCCATCGCTAAAGGCTGCTTCTGTCGCCTCAGGGTTGCGCCAATAGCCTAAAATATTAGCGATGGTTTTAATTGCAATTTCGCCTAACTCACCAATCGGTAGGCTATTCCCTGATTCGTCGACAATTTTTACTTCAACAATTGGTGGCGTAGGTAATCCTGCACTAGTCGGTTTTTGAACATAATCAACCGCACCGTTAACCGCACCAAGTGCGTTAGTTTCGGTTAGCCCATATCCACAACTCGGATTAGCCGTTTCAAAAGCATCATAGATCTTTCTGACATGTGATGGTGGCCGAGCTGCACCACCAGCACAAACGTCTGCCAATGAAGATAAGTCATAATTATTTATGTCTGGATGGTTCATTAATTCCATCGACATGGTGGGGACGCCATTGAAGTAAGTAATTTTTTCTTGTTCGATAAGTTTAAGCGCTGTTTCTGCATCCCAATATTCCATCATGACTGATTTACGACCAATCACCATCGACAGCAAAAATAACGTATGACAACCTGTTACATGGAAAAGCGGTACTGTCATCAACGCTGCAGGAGCTGTTGTCGGTATATCAATACCTAGTGCTGTATTAGCCGCCGTTGCAGACGCGCCTAACATAGCCCATGTATTAATAGCGGTTAAGATACTCTCGTGACTAGATACCGCACCTTTGGGCATGCCAGTAGAGCCTGAGGTATAAAATATTGTTGCGATGCTATCGGCTGCTAAATCAATAGTAGGCATAGGCTGGCCTTTAAATTGCTCTAACAATGAGTCAACACTAATCAATTTCTGGGAGGGTGATGGTCTAGCAACAATTACCGGCAACTGGTTATCTCTTAAACTTTCGTCAAGTAAATTAAAACGCTTGTCGTCGACAATTGCTAACTTTGCATCACAGTCTTCAATAACTTGCTTAAATTCTTTTTCCTTCCACCAAGCATTTAGTGGTACGGCAATTGCTCCAAGACTGGTTATCGCTATAAATACGATAATCCATTCTGGGTAATTTCTCATCGAAATAGTAATGCGATCCCCCGCTGATACTTGATATTGCTCCTGTAATGCACAAGCAAACTCAGCAGCATTTTGGTACAAAGACAAAAAACTATGGCGCTCGTTTTTATAAATAATAAAGTCTGCATCACCAAAACTTGTTGCTGCTGTTTGATACATTTCATGCAAGTTTTTCGGTAACTTAGCAAACGCTTTATAAATCACACCTTCGCGCTCTTTTTCAATGACTTCAAACGGTTGAGATTCACTTACTAATGAATACAGGGTATCCAACACCTGCTTAGTCGATGCATGTTTTATCT
Organism: Thalassotalea sp.; assembly: GCA_042091375.1. Classification (GTDB taxonomy): domain Bacteria; phylum Pseudomonadota; class Gammaproteobacteria; order Enterobacterales; family Alteromonadaceae; genus JBELHO01. The sequence continues at coordinate 72,388 of JBELHO010000006.1, forward strand.
TTATATCTTGATTGTGTAATACCTGTTTCTGCATCTTTTATTCTCATTATTATGTTTGTCCGCCAAGCCTTATAACTGGCTAAACAGAATTCAGAATGATTTGAACTTACAGTATGTTTACGAATCATTCAAGTATTTAATGATTTATAAAATAATTTAACAAACAAAATTAATAGAAACTTTTATATAATTTGTAAGGCAAGGGGTTGTTTCATTGATGTTTGAACCATAAAGCTCTACAATCGATTTTGAACCTTGAGTATAATTACTGTCTAAGATACAAAAACAATTAAATAGCACTGCGCATTGATGACAAAATTATATTTAGCTAAAAACAATCAAGTGATAAGCATCTAAAGAAATGACTCAAACTTTTGTTAAAAATAAAATTAGCTCTCCTTTTAGTAAAACGCACCAGCATGACCAAAAATACAAAACAATTTTGTCTGCTGCATCAGAACTATTCAATATTCACGGCACGCGCGGCACTACCTTGTCCCAAATTGCCGATAAATTAAAGTTAACAAAAACTAGTCTGTACTATTACGTTAAAACCAAAGAAGAACTCACTTACCAATGTTATTTAAACACTTGCATTGAAATGCAAGGAATGGTTGACCAAGCGTTATCTCTCGAAGGCTCATCACTAGATAAATTAGTTTCCTTATTTAGGCTAAATTTCGACTGTTGGAATGGCATAATTAAAGGTGAGCGAGGTCATTTGGCCGGTTTAACTGAAATTGCTTCTTTGTCAGTTAAACACAGAGAAGACATTTCTGCCTATTACCATAATTTTGTTATCTCTGTCCGTGACTTAATAAAAGAAGGTGTTGCAGATGGCAGCATGAAAGTAATTTCTCCAGGTAAAGCAGCAAATGCTATTTTGGGGAATATTTTTTGGCTACCTATATGGCTTTTTGCTGTTGAAGAAGAAAATAGAGAAGCGTCTTACCAGCAATTATTGAGCATTATTAAATACGGATTAAAAAAAACTGATACGCCATTTGATTTTAAACCCATTTCATTTAGTGAGCATCGTATTGCCCCAGATGGCTTTGATCGTGGAGAACAGCGCAAGAAAAAACAGGAAGCCTTCTTAAAAGTCGGTTCTGGTTTTTTCAATCAAAAAGGCTTTAAAGGTACATCACTTGATGAACTAGCCCAGTCGCTTGGTGTTACAAAAGGAGCTTTCTATTATCATATAAAAAATAAAGAAGACTTGCTCATTAAGTGCCTCAATAGAACGTTTACTATTGAAGGTGAAGCATTAGCTATAGCAAAATCACTGGATGTATCAGGTATAGATAAGCTCGCTTTTTCCGCTAGGAAAATGTTTGCCATTCAATTAGGCGATGAAGGTCCATTGGTTCGCTATGGAACAATTTGGTCACTGCCAATAGAAAAGCGTCAGGAAATGGAAGTTACCGCCAGTAAACTACGTGATTCATTTGGTGAGCTAATAAAATCAGGCATTGAAGACGGTAGTATTAGATCTACCGATTTATTAGTAGCAGAAAACGTTATTGCGGGTGCCATTGAGTCAATTCCAGATATGGCAATATCGACTGAAGAAACTGATATACCTAGTGTTTCGATTGAATTCTTTGAAATTTTCTTTAATGGCATCGCCACGTAATATTTATGATATCAGTGCTTGTTGAAGCGCTGATAACAACTGTCCCGAAATTTTAACTGGCTTTTCTGTCACTCTATCAACAAAGACATGAGTCATGGTGCCATAAGCACAAGCACTTTCTTGACCTTCTTTAAAAATAGCGACACCATATTCAACAGAAGAGTTGCCTATTCTATTAACGCGAAAAGCCCCTTCTATGCACTCAGGAAAGGCAATACTCGAATAGTAACTACAACCTGATTTAACGATATAGCCAATTTTCGAGCTTGTTTGTATGTTAAATCCAGCGTGTTCTATTAAATAACTATTAGCGATCGTATCGAAATATGAATAGTAAGTAACGTTATTAACGTGACCATAAACATCGTTATCCATCCAACGAGTAGCTAATGGCGTTAGTGTATAGAAGCAATCCCTCGTTATTACTGGTTTAGTCATTAAATCTCTCCGAATGCTGATTGGTAAATATTAAGGGCATCTTTATAATCAAGTTCTCTCGGGTTATTCACCAATAGCCTTTGCTGCAACATCGCATCTTTTGCCAGCATAGATAATTGCTCAAGTTTTATATCCATATCCTTTAGCGTTGCAGGTAAAGATAAACGCATAATCAATTGTTCAATGGCGTTAATTAACGCTTTTGCTACACTTTCATCAGTTTGACTAGTATCGACATCGGGACAAATATAAGGTGTTAATTCGCGATAAAGTGAGGCGCAGCTTTGAGCATTAAAACGCATCACATGGGGGAGCACTAGCGAGTTACTTAAACCATGAGGTATATGGAAATGTCCACCTAATGGATAAGCTAAAGCGTGTACCGCAGCAACAGGCGCATTAGCAAAAGCCTGCCCTGCTAAACAAGCACCTAGCAACATATTTTGTCTTGCCTCAAGGTTACTACCACCATCACAAGCAATTTCAATATTATTAGATAGTAACCTTAATGCTTCTTTGGCAATCATATCTGAATAAGGGTTTTTCTTTATCTTTGAAGTGTATGCTTCAATGGCATGTACCATAGCATCAATGCCGGTTGTTGCCGTAATGTGTGCTGGTAACCCTATGGTAAGCTCTGCATCCAACAACGCTATATCAGGAAGAAGTTTAGGAGAAACAATCCCTGCTTTGGTTGTTTCACCTGTGGTCACTATCGCAATAGGTGTAACTTCCGAGCCCGTTCCTGCCGTCGTAGGGATTAGTATCAAAGGAAGTCTATTACCAGTGATTTGCCCCGTGCCATATATGGATTGAATCGATTGATTGCTGCTAGCTAATACTGCTACTACCTTTGCTGCATCCATGGAACTACCACCACCAAAACCGATAATGCCATCAACATTGTCTTGCTGAGCGATTTTTAGTGCATCCAATATAATTTTCTCTTTCGGATCGGATTCTATCGTATCGTATATGATGAGTTCATATTGACTACTCATCAATTGAGTTAGTTGTGATAATAGACCACACATTACAATACCTTGATCAGTAATAATCATAGGTTTGGTTACATTGAGAGAGGCGCACAAATCATTTATTCTTTTTAAGCTGCCAGCTTCACTGATTATGCATTTGGTAGTATTAAATTCAAAACGCTGCATTTTTAAATCCCCCCCATACATAAATACTTAATTTCTAAATAGTCATCCAACCCATACTTAGATCCTTCTCTGCCGTTGCCAGATTGCTTCATCCCACCAAAGGGTGCTGCAGCATTAGAAATAATTCCCTCATTAATACCCACCATACCAAAGTTCAACCCCTCAGATACCCGCCAAACTCTACCGATATCTCGACTATAAAAATAAGCCGCAAGGCCATATTCAGTATCGTTAGCAATATCTAGCGCTTCTTGTTCGGTTTTAAATGAGATAATTGGAGCAACAGGGCCAAATATTTCATTGGCTGCTATCGGCATATCGTTAGTTACATTCGTTAATATAGTTGCTGGGTATAACGTAGTATGAGTGACAGCCCCACCACCCGTAACAAGCTTAGCGCCTAAATCTAACGAATCGTCAATAAGCTTAATAACATCAGCCACAGCATTTTTTGAAATCATTGGGCCGATATCTGTTGAGTCATCCATGCCATCACCAAGCATTAAACATTCAACTGCTTTTACAAACTTGTCTGTAAACTCATCAAGTATCGATTCTTGAACTAATATGCGGTTAGTACATACACACGTTTGGCCAGCATTTCTATATTTTGAGGCAATCGCTCCTTTAACGGCACTATCAATGTCAGCATCGTCGAAAACAATAAATGGTGCATTACCACCTAACTCCATAGAAACTTTCTTCACACTTGATGCACACTGCTTAATAAGTGATTTTCCTACCTGTGTTGAACCCGTAAAAGTAAACTTATCTACATCCGCATGTGTTGTTAATACTTCTCCTACACCTCGAGAATCAGAGCTCACTATCACATTAAAAACCCCCGGTGGAATACCTGCTTGTTTTGAAAGTTCGGCTAATACTAAAGCTGATAAAGGCGTAAAAATTGATGGGCGAACAACAAAAGTGCAACCAGCTGCTAACGCTGCTGCCGCTTTGCGTGCAATCATGGCATGTGGAAAATTCCAAGGGGTTATTGCTGTTACAACACCTATTGGCTGTTTAATTACAACAATTCTTTTATCAGTGCTTGTAGACGAAATAGTATCGCCATAAACTCTTTTACCTTCTTCTGCGAACCATTCAATAAAAGATGCGCCATAATTTATTTCTCCTCGCGCTTCTTGTATTGGTTTTCCCTGCTCTAATGTTAATATTTGAGCGAGTTTTTGACTGTTTTGGCAAATTAATTCAAACCACCTTTTTAGTATCTGTGCACGTTGATTAACCGAAAAGTTAGACCAACCTTTCAGAGCAGATTTAGCACCTTCAACAGCTTGAATTGCATCGGCTATGTTTGCATCAGAAATAGAAGCAATAGTTTCATCATTAAAAGGATTAACAACTGAGAAAGTTTTGCTACTTTTTTTCCATTCACCATTAATGTATGAACTCGTTTTTATCTGCGAAAGGTTTAGCATCACAATTCTTAATCAACCAATTTGAACATGGGGTATATTAAGATACCAAAAAGAATCCTTCGTGTGAATAGCAAGTTAGTATCTGATCTTAGAAATAGAATTCATATACTCATTCGTGTATTAACTATGTAATAAATTTTCTTAGAATTCATTAGGCCATTACACGGTGTTTTTACGTAAGAAATGAGCAAGTTTGTATAGCTATTGATTACTTCAGCTAGTGGAACTAAGCCGTCCTTTGAGACTGTTTTTTAGTATCTAGCGTATGTGCATATCAGACTAAATATACAAATTTCATCGAATCATCAGCCATTGAAAACAGATAGTGCAGAAATGGCTGCATTTTTATCTTCTTTCATATGCTTAATATCGGTAGCGCCTAACTGATAAACGAGAATTCTTCCAACTGTTAGATTATAAAGATGATGTTGATTTAAGGCTTAAATTAGCCCAATGGGAAGACTATTATAATTTTCTTCGACCTCATGCAGCCCATGCTGGAAAAACACCCTATGAAAAACTAAAATCAAAGATGCTAAGCTAATATATGTATGTCAGCAGAAGTCTTAGAAAAGACAGTCTGGGTTAACTGCTTCGTTTAGAAATAATTCAATATGAAGACTCGGAAGACGGTCTATATTTTTCTCACCCGCCAGAAATTATGAAACAACACTGACATTAAGCAAAGCTTCGATACCTAAGCTCTCTACCTTGCTTCTACTAACACTCAATACAAGTTCAATAGCGGTCAATATAGTGCTCTTTCCTGCTTCATTATCCCCAATCAGAATATTTCTTTTTGGGTCGAATTGAACCTCATAGTCCCTGAATTTCTTAAAATTTTTTATTTTTATTTTTATTTAAAAAATATACGTCATTGTAATACTCACCTGCCATGGAAGTTTTTAACTAGAATACTATACAGTACTCAAAGTTATAAGAGTGCTATTGCAATTGTGAAAGAGAATGAAGCTATAGTGAAAGGTGAAATGTTTAGCTAGTTTTATATATCACGCCTGTCAACTAAACACTGATAATCCTAACCCTAAACAAAAAAACCTACAACGCAATACGCTGTAGGTTTTTTATGTGTGGTGCGGATGGTGGGACTTGAACCCACACGAGCATAGCTCACCACCCCCTCAAGATGGCGCGTCTACCAATTCCGCCACATCCGCATTATAAGGTTAAAAGTTTATACTCTATTTACTATATTCAACCGATACTATTGGTTCAATGTATTGTCAGGTGAAATCAACATAAATTGATGTATTAAACGTTTTTCTGTCTAGTCAGGAATATCGCTATCGTCTACTTTGTTACTTTTTGTCTCTGTTGCCGCAGGCACGTCGATATTATCTATATCAGCGGGTTCGGCACTATCCGCTGGAATAGTTTGTTCGACTGGAATAGACAAATCGTCAAATTCATCATTTGACTTAACGCGGTTTGCAGTAAGGTTACCTAATACCAAGCTAATGGTAAAAAATGCAATCGCTAGCCAAGTGGTCATTTTTGTTAAAAAATTACCTGAACCACTTGAACCGAAAATAGTAGCAGATGAACCTGCACCAAAAGCAGCTCCCATATCGGCACCTTTACCTTGTTGAATAAGCACTAAGCCAATTAAACAACAAGCAACAATTAAGTACACTACGATTAAAATTTGATACAACATGTTTTTTAATATCCTTTAGCTGTTGAGCAAATCACGCTGAATTCCTCAACCTTTAAACTAGCACCGCCTATCAAACCACCGTCGATATCAGCTTGTGCAAATAAAATTTCACAATTAGCAGCATTAACGCTGCCACCGTATAATAATGGTACCCTGTTCGCTATCTCTTCAGATGCGTTGTTACTCGCATTCACTAAAAATTGACGAATAAATTGATGGGTATTTTGCGCCATTTCAGGCGATGCTGTTTTACCCGTACCGATGGCCCAAACAGGCTCATAGGCAATAACAACATCTACAAATTTTTCTAAGCCTATTCTATCAACTACTGGTTGAAGTTGCGATGATAATACCTTATTTGTTTGCTCAGAATCTCGCTCAGCTTCACTTTCACCAATACACAAGATAGGTGTTAAACCAGCATCTAACACTGCCGCGACTTTATCAGCAACCACAGAACTGGTTTCTTTGTATAAGCTTCTTCGCTCAGAATGACCAACAATGACATAACCAACTGATAACTCTTTGAGCATTTCAATGGAAACTTCACCGGTAAAGGCGCCATTCAACTGTTCATTCACATTTTGCGCACCTAAATGAATACTTTTATTTAAAGCAACATTTTGTGCTGTTAATGAGAATGCAGCTAAGTATGGAAAACTAGGACAAATCACAACATCAACATTTTCATCTAGGCTTACATTGGATAAACCTTGTAGCATGCTGTCGATTAACGAAACATTACCATTCATTTTCCAATTAGCGGCAACAATTGTTGGTCTTTTCATTTGTCATTCCTACATTTTAGCGGCGAGATATTAACTAACCTAGCAACAAGATACAAGTAATTAGCGCAATATCTTGTTTATTTGCTCAATATTCCATCTGTTAGCTAACCATTTTTACCGATCCAGCAATGTCGTCAGCTAAACGCTGAACTTCATCGAGTTCTGGCCCTTCAACCATTACCCGAATAAGTGGCTCGGTACCCGACTTTCTTAACAGCACTCTGCCCCTACCAGTTAAAATTTGATTAACTTGTTCAACCTTAGCAACTACCGACTCTGCTGATAACGGATCTGAACCACCAGAAAATCGCACATTGACCAGTACTTGTGGTAACTTTTGCATCCCTTGCCGCAATTCATACAAACTTTGCTGCGAATGACATACTGCCGTTAAAATATTGAGTGCAGCGATGATACCATCACCAGTGGAAGTGTGGTTCAAATTGATGACGTGACCTGAATTTTCCGCACCCAGTCGCCAACCGTGTTGCTTAAGCATTTCCATTACGTAACGATCGCCAACTTTACTGCGCACAAAAGGCACATTTAATTCAGCTAGGGCTAATTCCAAACCCATATTACTCATTAATGTGCCAACCACTCCACCGGTTAAAGTGCCAGATTTGATGTCATTACAAGCAATAATATAGACACACTCATCACCATCGACAACATACCCGGTATGATCTACCATCATTAGCCGATCACCATCACCGTCTAACGCAATCCCCAGATCGGCATTGTGCTCAACAACCGCTTCGCTGATGGCTTGCATTGAGGTAGCACCGCAACGGTCATTGATATTAGTACCATTGGGCTTTGTGCCAATTTCAATGACATTAGCACCTAACTCTCGAAATACATTCGGGGCTATATGGTAAGTTGCACCGTGGGCACAATCAACCACAATGGTCAGATGGGATAAGCTATATTGACTGGGAAAATTACTTTTACAGAATTCAATATAACGGCCAGCGGCATCGTCAATACGACTTGCTTTACCTAATTCAGCAGAATCGACGCAACCCATGTCTTGGTCTAACTCGGCCTCAATTGCCAATTCCACCGCGTCTGGTAACTTTTGTCCATCCTGTGAAAAAAACTTAATGCCATTATCAAAGAACGGGTTATGTGAAGCACTGATCACTATACCCGCCTGTGCGCGAAATGTTTTGGTTAAATAGGCAATACCTGGGGTCGGCATCGGACCTAACAAACCAATATTTACCCCAGCAGCAGAAAAACCAGCTTCTAGCGCTGATTCCAGCATGTAGCCAGATATACGGGTATCTTTGCCGATCAGCACCTTTTTAGTACCTTGTGCAGCAAGTACTTTACCTGCAGCATAACCGAGTTTCATCACAAACTCAGGGGTAATAGGATACTGGCCAACTAAACCGCGAACACCATCTGTTCCAAAATATTTTCTTTCTGACATACATTTTCCTTTATTCAACGCAACCATACTGTGCCGTTGCTTGCAAAATTCTTAGCGCATCAACTGTTTGTTGTACATCGTGGACACGAATGATTGACGCACCTTGTTGAGCGGCTATTATCGCTGTGGTTAAACTACCAGCTAAACGTTGTTCAACCTCGCGATTGAGGATCGCACCTAGCATCGATTTCCGTGAGGTACCCGATAATAACGGCAAGCCCAAATCAGTAAATTTACGCAATTGTGCCAATAGCTGATAATTGTGTGCAACTGTCTTTCCAAAACCAAAACCGGGATCTAATACTAACCGTTCGCTAGCTATACCGGCTGCCTGACATGCTTGTACACGCTCAGTAAAGAATGCCTTTATGTCAGTAATGATCTCGTTGTAGTGTGGATCTGATTGCATAGTGCGCGGTTGACCTTGCATATGCATTAAACATACAGCCACATCACTTTGCGCAACCACTGAGACACAGTTAAGGTTTTGCAAAGCGCGCACGTCGTTGATCATATCCGCACCATAGGTAATAGCTTCGGACATCACTTCGGCTTTGCTGGTATCAACCGACACAAACACCTTAAATCTTTGCTTAATTGCCTTTAACACCGGGATCACTCTGGCGATTTCATCGACGACGTTTACCGCTTTGGCACCAGGACGAGTTGATTCACCGCCAATGTCAATAATAGTCGCGCCATCATTGATCATCAATTCGACTTGTTTGAGGGCATGATCGAGTTGATTGTATTTGCCGCCATCGGAAAAGGAATCTGGAGTAACGTTTAAAATGCCCATAACACAAGGGCTGGTTTGCTTGTTTATTTGTAACTTTAACGAGGAGTTTTCTAACACTATATGACTCTGCTGATATTATTTTAATTATAGCTATATTGATATAGACAAAACTGATATTAAAAAATCGTATCGGTTACCAATAGTATATATCTTTTAATGGTTATTAAAAGTAAGCCTCGAAAATCGAGGCTTACTTGGTAATGCGTTGTCAACTTTATTCTGCTGAAGCATCCGAAGGTTTAGATAAATCTGGTTTTATTTTTTTATCTGCGGTTTTACCCGACTTAGGTGGTTGATCACTATTGGAGTGGTCATCCCACTCAGCCGCTGGTGGTCTTACTTCAGTACGCGCCATTAAGTCGTCAATTTGTCCAGCATCAATAGTTTCATAATGCATTAAGGCGTCTTTCATGGCATGTAAAATGTCTTCATTGTCTTTGAGTATTTGCTCAGCACGTTGATAGTTGCGATTCACAAATGCCTTTATTTCTGCATCGATATTTTGTGCTGTTTCATCAGACATATTTAAAGATTTCGCAGAACTGCGACCAAGAAATACTTCTCCCTCTTCTTCAGCAAATAACATCGGACCCATTTTCTCTGAAAAACCCCATTGGGTTACCATCTTACGAGCTAACTGTGTAGCGCGTTCTATGTCATTTGATGCACCAGTAGAAACTTTTTCAAAGCCGTAAATCATTTCTTCGGCAATACGACCACCGTAAAGTGATGAAATATTACTTTCTAAATGTTGTTTACTGTGACTAAAGCGGTCTTGCTCAGGTAAGTACATGGTTACCCCAAGAGCACGGCCACGAGGAATAATACTGACTTTGTAGACTGGGTCGTGATCTGGCACTAACCGACCGACAATGGCATGACCAGCTTCGTGGTATGCGGTCATTTCTTTCTCATCTTCAGTCATTACCATAGAGCGTCGCTCAGCACCCATGAGAATTTTGTCTTTTGCTTTTTCAAATTCATCCATTGACACTACACGACGCGTTCCTCGCGCAGCGAATAGAGCCGCTTCATTAACTAGGTTAGCTAGATCAGCACCTGAAAAACCTGGAGTACCTCTAGCGATAACTGAAGCTTTAACATCTTCGCCTAGTGGTACTTTGCGCATGTGTACTTTTAAAATTTGTTCTCTACCGCGAATATCTGGCAAACCAACGGTAACTTGACGATCGAAACGGCCAGGACGCAGTAAAGCCGGATCTAATACGTCAGGACGGTTAGTTGCAGCAATAACAATAACGCCTTCATTGCCTTCAAAACCATCCATTTCAACTAGCATTTGGTTAAGGGTTTGTTCGCGTTCATCGTGACCACCGCCCATACCAGCGCCACGCTGGCGACCAACAGCATCAATTTCATCGATAAAAATGATACAAGGCGCTGATTTTTTGGCTTGTTCAAACATGTCGCGCACACGAGATGCACCTACACCGACAAACATTTCAACAAAATCTGAGCCTGAAATAGTAAAAAATGGCACTTTTGCTTCACCAGCGATAGCTTTGGCAAGTAGTGTTTTACCTGTACCTGGCTGGCCTACCATGAGAACACCAGAGGGAATACGTCCACCGAGTTTTTGGAATTTGCCCGGATCTTTTAAATAATCTACCAATTCAGACACTTCTTCTTTAGCTTCGTCACAACCGGCGACATCGGCAAAAGTGGTTTTGATTTGATCTTCACTGAGCAAGCGAGCTTTGGATTTACCAAAAGACATGGCCCCCTTACCGCCACCACCTTGCATCTGGCGCATAAAGAAAATCCATACGCCAATCAACAAGATCATTGGGAACCAGCTGATAAATATATTGGTCAGGAAACTGGTTTCTTCTGGCATCTCACCAGAGGCGCGAATACCTTGTTTGACTAGGTCATTGATCAAATCTTTGTCGTGCACCCCTGGAATGACAGTAACAAAACTTTCACCACTGCGTTTGGTGCCTTCGATGACCCCATCACGACCGACAATTGCGTCACGGATTTGTCCCTGTCGAACGTCTTGCACAAATCGAGTATAGTCAATTTGTTGTTCATTGCTATCGCTTGGAGCAAAGCTCTGAAATACTGACATCAGAACCACGGCTATCACTAACCACAAAATAAGATTTTTCGCCATATCGTTCAACTTGATGACCTCTTGGTAATTTTCACATTATATCCTAATATTCATTTTAGCTTAATACTGTTAGTAGCGTATTAAACAATGATAAATTAACACAGCTAATTTACTACAATTTAAACCCTGTTGCCACTAGATAAACTTCTCGAGAGCGAGCACGAGACGATTTTGGCTTTCGAGTTTTTACCGAACTAAAACTTTGTTTAAGCGCTTTCATGAATTGATCAAAGCCTTGACCTTGAAATACTTTAACCACAAAAGCACCATTTTTCTTTAACACCAAATGACACATTTCTAATGCCAATTCTACTAAATACATGCTTCGCGCTGAGTCGGCACTGTCATTACCTGTAAAATTGGCCGCCATATCAGACATCACAACATCAATGTTCTTGCCGTTTATTCGGGTAAGTAGCGCTTCTAATACCGCATCTTCTCGAAAGTCACCTTGTAAAAAATCAACACCAACAATAGGATCCATCGGCAAAATATCACATGCAACTACTAGCCCAGATCCACCTACTACTTTTGCAGCGTATTCAGACCAACCGCCAGGTGCAGCACCTAAATCGACGACACTCATCCCAGGAGTTATCAATTTATCTTTTTGATTAATTTCTTCTATTTTAAATACCGCTCGAGAACGCAAACCTAATTTTTGTGCTTTTTTGACATATTCATCGTCAAAGTGTTCTTGCATCCAGCGGGTACTGCTATGAGTTAATTTTTTTTTACTCATGTGCTCACTATTGTATAGACAAATACAGGCAACTAACTAAGCGAATTTGTATTGTGCCATTTTTTTATCTGTAAACATTATTAGTATTACAGAGTAGATAAGGGTAAAATATCGATAATTCAAGCTCACTTGTAACGAAAATTCTTAATGAACCTAAATAAAAAACAAATCCAGCACTTAAAAGGGTTAGCCCACACATTGAAACCAGTGGTTTTACTTGGTAATAATGGCCTAACTGAAGCGGTTGTTGCTGAAGTCGACTTTGCTCTAAATCATCACGAATTGATAAAAGTAAAAATTCCGACTGAGGATAGAGACACAAAAACCCTTATTGTTGAAGCTATTTGCCGAGAGACCTCAGCAACAAAAGTGCAAGTGATAGGAAAGACATTGGTGCTGTATCGTCAATCAGCAGAAAAGAAAATTCACATACCTAAGTTGTAAGGGAAAACTAAACTTTATTAAGCAATGGCGGTATCAGATAAATACCGCCATAACTTGAGTGGAGTAGCTTTTGTTACTTGTGCTCAACGGCAATAATTTCATATTCAACTACACCGCCCGGTGTGGTTATTTCAATATCAGAGTCGACCACTTTACCAATTAATCCCCTAGCAATAGGAGAGCTAACTGAAATCCGGTTGTTTTTAATATCAGCTTCATCATCGCCAACAATTTGATAAGTGACTTGTTCATCTGTATCAACATTTAATAAGGTAACGGTGACGCCAAAAATTACTTTACCAGTATTAGGTATCTTTGCCACGTCAATAATTTGCGCGTTGCCCAACTTGCCTTCAATATCTTGAATGCGACCTTCGCAAAAACCTTGTTCTTCTCGAGCCGCATGATATTCAGCATTTTCTTTTAAATCACCGTGCTCTCTGGCTTCAGCAATGTCATTAACAATGCGTGGACGTTTAACTGTTTTGAGGTGATTGAGTTCTTCACGCAGCGCGTCTGCACCTTGCACAGTCATTGGGTATTGATTCATTGTATTCCTTAGTACTTTCTCACAAAGGCGTCAGTGTGTTACTCACCGCCGCCTGTTATTGTCTTTCCGTTAATAGCCGATAGCCAGTAAGGCTAAACCATGTCTGCGACTACTAGCATTTTTCGTGTAATTGTTGAATAGAAGTTACCGTGTTTCTATCGTCTGCAGCATGGGACTGACAAGAAGCAAATGCGGCATTCAACGTTGTAGTATAGGCGACTTTGTAACGCAATGCACCACCGCGAAGCACTTTTGAATCCTCAATGGCTTTGCGTCCTTCTGTGGTATTGATGATATAACTGTATTCACCATTTTTTATTCTATCTAAAATATGCGGGCGTCCTTCATGCACCTTATTAACCAGACGGCAAGGCACGTCGGCTTCACCTAATACAATTGCGGTGCCATGAGTAGCATCAACCTGATAGCCTAAATCAACCAGTTGTTTCGCAAGTTCTACCACTCGAGCTTTGTCACTATTTCTTACCGAGATAAGGGCACGACCAGATTTAGGTACAGACACACCAGCCCCTAAATTAGCTTTAGCATAAGCTTCTTCAAAGGTTTCCCCTACCCCCATCACTTCTCCGGTAGAGCGCATTTCTGGTCCTACAAGTGGATCGCTACCGTGGAATTTATTGAACGGAATAACCACTTCTTTTACTGAGAAATATGGTGGGATCACTTCTTTCACAACCCCCTGCTCTTTGAGGGATTTGCCTGCCATCACTCTAGCGCCAACCTTGGCCAGCGGAATAGACGTGGCTTTTGAGACAAATGGTATAGTTCTCGCCGCTCTGGGATTGACTTCAATAAGGTAAACTTTGCCGTCTTTTACCGCCATTTGGGTATTCATTAAGCCATTTACACCGAGCTCAAACGCTAGAGCGGTGACTTGCTTGCGCATCAGGTTTTGCACTTCTTCGCTGAGGCTATAGGCTGGTAAAGAGCATGCCGAATCGCCTGAGTGAACACCGGCTTGCTCTATGTGTTGCATGATACCACCAACGACAACATCTGTGCCGTCACATACCACGTCGATATCCACTTCTATCGCATCATCGAGAAAGTGATCTAAGAGCACAGGTGAATCGTTAGATACACTCACAGCGTCTGTCATATAACGACGTAGGTCATTTAAGTCATAGACAATTTCCATTGCTCTACCACCTAAAACATACGATGGACGCACCACTAATGGAAAACCTATGGTTTCAGCTTTGGCCATGGCTTCGTCTAATGAGGTAACCGTGGCATTTTCAGGCTGTAATAATCCCAAACGTTCAACCGCTTGTTGAAAGCGTTCGCGATCTTCAGCTCTATCGATGGCATCAGGTGAGGTGCCAATAATAGGCACTCCAGCTGCTTCTAAAGCACGAGCCAATTTCAGCGGTGTTTGACCACCATACTGAACGATAACCCCTTTGGGCTTTTCAATGCGGACAATTTCTAAAACATCTTCAAACGTGATCGACTCAAAATATAACCTGTCTGAGGTATCGTAATCAGTAGACACCGTTTCAGGGTTACAATTAACCATGATGGTTTCATAACCGTCTTCACGCAATGCTAACGCGGCGTGGACACAGCAGTAATCGAATTCAATACCTTGACCTATGCGATTGGGGCCACCACCTAAAATCATGATTTTATCTTTATTACTGGGATTGGCTTCACATTCTTCATCATAAGTAGAATACATATAAGCGGTATCAGAGCTAAATTCTGCAGCGCAGGTATCGACGCGCTTGTATACTGGATAAATACCTGCCAATTGGCGTTTCTTGCGGATCTCGGCTTCAGCGACACCGATCAAGCTTGCCAAGCGAGAGTCAGCAAAGCCCTTGCGTTTTAAACGACGCAGGTATTCTGGGGTTAATCCAGCCATTCCCAATTCAGTGACGTTGGCTTCTTCGAAAATAATATCTTCAATTTGTACCAAAAACCAAGGATCGATTTTAGTCAAACGAAAAATATCGGCTACCGTTAAGCCCAAACGAAAACCGTCGGCAACATACCAAATTCGGTCGGCGCCAGCTTCTTGTAACTCGTGCATGATTTTAGTTTTCGCACCGGGTTTGCTAACGTCAACCATAGGTTCGAAACCATCAACCCCCACTTCCAAACCGCGCAAGGCTTTTTGCAGTGATTCTTGTTGATTTCGTCCGATTGACATCACTTCGCCAACTGACTTCATTTGCGTGGTCAACCGATCTTCAGATCCTGAAAACTTTTCAAAATTAAAGCGAGGAATTTTAGTTACAACGTAGTCAATAGTTGGTTCAAATGAAGCGGGAGTAGCTCCACCAGTAATATCGTTACTCAACTCATCTAAGGTGTAACCAACTGCTAATTTAGCGGCAATTTTGGCAATTGGGAAGCCAGTTGCTTTCGAGGCAAGCGCAGATGAGCGCGACACTCGGGGGTTCATCTCAATGATCACCATGCGTCCAGTGTCAGGGCAAATTCCAAATTGTACATTTGAACCACCGGTTTCAACGCCAATTTCACGCAGTACCGCAATCGAAGCATTGCGCATGATTTGGTATTCTTTGTCCGTTAGAGTTTGTGCTGGCGCAACGGTTATCGAGTCACCCGTGTGGATCCCCATAGGATCAAAGTTTTCAATCGAGCAAATAATGATACAGTTGTCATTTTTATCGCGAACCACTTCCATCTCATATTCTTTCCAACCAATGAGTGATTCGTCAATCAGTAGTTCTGAGGTAGGTGATAGATCTAAGCCACGCGTACAAATTTCAGTAAACTCTTCACGGTTATAGGCTATACCACCACCTGTTCCGCCCATGGTAAATGAAGGGCGAATGATACAAGGAAAGCCGATGCGGGTTGAGGTATCATTTGCTTCCTCAAGGCTGTGCACAATTTCCGCTCGCGGTGTTTCTAAACCAATAGCCTTCATGGCTTTATCAAAACGCGAACGATCTTCCGCCTTGTCGATGGCATCTGCAGTTGCACCAATCATTTCTACATTAAATTCTGCCAATACCCCTTTGGCTTCAAGTTCTAACGCACAATTCAATGCGGTTTGTCCACCCATTGTTGGCAGGACCGCACAAGGGCGTTCTTTTTCAATAATTTTGCGCACTACTTCCCAATGAATAGGCTCAATATAGGTAGCGTCAGCCATATCGGGATCAGTCATAATGGTCGCGGGGTTAGAGTTCACCAAAATAACCCGGTAACCTTCCTCACGCAGGGCTTTACAAGCCTGTGCTCCGGAATAATCAAATTCGCAGGCCTGACCAATTACTATGGGACCTGCACCTAAAATCAAGATACTTTTTAAATCGTTGCGTTTAGCCATTTTATACTTCTCTCTACTCTAGGTGAATTATTTAGCTGACTTCATTAGGTCGATAAAGTGATCAAACAAAGGCGCTGCATCAGCTGGTCCTGGACTCGCTTCAGGGTGACCTTGGAAGCTAAAGGCAGGTTTATCGGTGAGATGTATGCCTTGTATAGTGTTGTCAAATAATGATCGATGAGTGACCTTGATATTGTCAGGAATGTGGTTATCGTCAATAGCAAAACCGTGATTTTGGGCAGTGATCATCACTAGGTTGCGATCAATATCTTTAACGGGATGATTACCGCCATGGTGACCAAACTTCATCTTGATGGTTTTTGCGCCACTGGCTAAACCGAGTAATTGATGCCCCAGACAAATGCCAAAGATCGGAATATTGGTTTGTAAAAATGTTTGTATCGCTGTAATGGCATAATCACAAGGCTCTGGATCACCAGGGCCGTTAGATAGAAAAATACCGTCGGGTTTTAATGCTAAAACCTCTGCAGCAGTTGTTTCGGCTGGCACTAGGGTTAATTTACAACCGCGGTCGGCTAGCATCCGCAATATGTTGCGTTTAGCACCAAAATCATAGGCAACCACATGAAATTGATTATTGTCTAATGCGCGATAACCTTCACCTAAATTCCAGCTTCCTTCGGTCCATTGCAAAGAGTGTTTAGTAGAAACCACTTTAGCTAAGTCCATGCCCTTTAAGCCGGGAAATGCCTTAGCCTGATCCTGTGCATTGGCCTGAGCATCATCAGTCATGGCGACATCGCCAGCTAATATACAACCATTTTGTGCGCCTTTTTCACGTAGAATACGCGTTAATTTGCGAGTATCTATGTCGGCGATACCTAAAATATTACGCGCTTTTAAGTAATCACTTAAACTTTGTTGATTTCTGAAGTTACTCGCCAATAATGGCAAATCTCTTATAACTAGACCTTTTGCCCAAATGGATGAAGATTCTTCGTCTTCACTGTTGGTTCCTGTGTTACCTATATGAGGATAGGTTAAGGTAACAATTTGCTCTGCGTAGGAGGGATCTGTAAGGATTTCTTGGTAACCAGTCATTGATGTATTAAATACTACTTCACCAACAGATACCCCGTCTGCACCAATTGCAGTGCCATTAAATACCGTGCCATCTTCAAGCACTAAAATTGCAGATTTAGTCAATTTAACCCCCATAAGAAGTGTCAATAATATATGTAACTAACTAATTTCATATATGATTAGTTTAAAGCAATAAACATAAAATCATCAAAAACACATACCAGCAAACCAGTTTATTGTGTAAATAGCTTAGCAGATGTAATTTTTGACAAAATCTACTTATTTTACGCTTGTCGCGCATATTCGTCTAGTTAAAAACGTAAAAACTCAGGGTTTAATTGCTTTTTTATACAAAAGCATTAAAACCAGAACTTATCCCTGTAAAAATGACTATTTTAATCCTAAAACATCTTGCATATCATAAAAGCCATGCTCTGCTTCACTCAGCCAAAATGCGGCTCGCATAGCCCCTAAAGCAAAAGTCATTCTCGAACTGGCCTTGTGGGTAATTTCTAACCGTTCTCCCAAATCAGCAAAATAGGCGGTGTGCTCACCAACTATATCGCCAGCTCTGATCGTGGCAAAACCAATAGTGTCATTTTGCCGCTCTTCGCTAAAACCTTCACGGCCATAAACAGCGACTTTATTTAAATCTCTTGATAAAGTATCGGCGATCACTTGCCCCATTTTCATCGCGGTTCCAGAAGGAGCATCTTTTTTAAATCTGTGGTGTGCCTCAAAAATTTCTATGTCTGTTTCAGCGCCAATGGCTTGTGCAGTGATCTCCAGAAGTTTAAACATCAAATTAACCCCTACACTGGTATTGGGTGCTAACACTATGGCAATCTTTTCTGCTGCTTGTTGGATTGTTGTGATTTGCTGTGCATTGAAGCCAGTTGTACCAACAACGATTGCTTTATTGTGTTGTTGACACCAAGCAAGGTGTTTTAGGCTAGTTTCAACAGCAGTAAAATCAATAAAAACATCGGCTTCAAGTAGATCATTGAGATCACTTGTAGTATTGATGCCTATTGCACCGATACCGCAGAGCTCACCTAAATCAAACTGGCTAAATGCAGATGAGGCGCGAACAGTACCGCCCACCAACTCTATTGACTGATGTTCAACTGCTGCCTCAATAAGCTGTCGCCCCATTCGACCACTACAGCCTAAAATAGCTACTTTAACTTTCATGTGATGACCTTTAGTTGTTGTAAATGAGCAAAGTTCATTGGCTTGTCTAATGTCACAGATTGTTCGCTGGGTTGCGATGTAACATGAACAATTTGCAGTGTGTTATTGATATCGGTGACGTGATAAAAAGCCGAAAATTCAGCAAAAGCCAGATCATTGTCGTCTATAAACGACCAATTAATACAAACTAATATAAGCTGTTTGTTAAGTGTTTGGTAACTGGCATTTGATATGCTAAATGACTTGGTGTTAGCTTGCTGTAATTGTTGAAAAATCTTTTCGAATTCTTGCTTAAATTGAGCTTCATCATTAACAACAATAAACTCATCAGGCATGGTTAAACTGCAGGGAAGCTGATAACAGGCTCTTACCTGTTTGGCGTTGAAACCAGCAAAGGCTTGTTGGTAAGCGACAAATAAATTTTCTAAACGTTGTGAAAGCAAAGTATGTCTCATCTTGTATAGGGTTTAACAGCTCATGTTATGATTAGTGATTTTAATGATCAGCCTGTGATCCATGTCTATGTGATCACTCAGCATTAAACTGATGCGCATAAAATTCATCACTTTTTTCTTTCACTTCCATGTGATCACAACATACCGGTCGTCCTGACCATAGTTGTTCTTTCACTTCCATGTGATCACAACATACCGGTCGTCCTGACCATAAAAAAGCCCTCAATAGAGGGCTTGATAATTATTTTTAGCTGACAATCGCCAATAATTCAACTTCGAAAACTAAGGTAGCGTAGGGAGGAATTGCACCTTGTGAACCGCGTTCACCGTAAGCTAAATTATAAGGAACGTATAGTCGCCACTTTGAACCTTCAGTCATCATTTGTAGTGCTTCTGTCCAACCAGCAATAACACCACTGACAGGGAATTCTGCAGGCTGACCGCGGTCAACTGAACTGTCGAATACATCACCGTTTATAAATGTACCGTGATAATGGGTGCGAACCGTACTTTGCGCCGTTGGCTTTTCGCCATCGCCAGTGGCCAATACCTCATACTGTAAACCGGAATCGGTTACAGTCACTTCATCGCGTTTGGCATTTTCAGCTAAATACGCTTCACCGTCGGCAGACTGCTCTTTGGCTTGTGCTTGCTCTTGCTCTTGTAGTTTTTTTGATATAACAGAAAAAGCTTCGTTTAAATCTTCGTCTGCAACTTGACTGGCGGCGTTAGCAATGGCGTCAGCAAGACCTGCTTGTACAGCAGATACGTCAAAGTCTTTAAATGGGTTATTGCGCAATTGGTCACCTAATTGACGACCTACACCGTAACTTACTCGTTGTTCAATTGTTTCAAATGTATTTTCAGACATAATATTCACTTATGATGTTATCCGTAAAACCGCTACGAAATTAAGAGCTAAAAAATTGCGCGCAAGAATAACACAAACAAAGCTCTGGCTGTAGTCTCAATGAACACAAATTATCAAAAATCGAAATTTCAGCTCAAAAAACACCGCACCGCTGGGTTGCTTATCACTCCAGCAATCCCCTGATATTACTGCTGAGATTGTCAATTTCAATTTAATATGTATCTGTCTAAAGCAATATTAAACACTGTTAAACAAAAACTTTTTATGAATTTTTGCAGATAAGTCCATATAATAGCCAACCACACAGAACCGACATAACCATATTGAAGCTTGCTAAATGACCTCTTCTCTTGCCAATAAAAACAACGCAACTACACGCTATATTAGTTTATTACCCTTCATTTTATTTTTAGGTTTATTTTTAGGCTCAGGTATATATTTAACCATAGAAGGTGTTGATTTTGCCTTTTACCAATTACCCGCCAGTGTTGCTATTATTCCGGCTATTTTGCTGTCAATCGTGATAGGTAAAGATAAAATTAATCAGCAAGTAGCTCAGTTTATTGAAGGCGTTGGCCATCCAAACATAATAACCATGTGCATGATTTATTTATTAGCCGGTGCCTTTGGTGTGGTTGCTGACTCAACAGGCAGTGTAGAGGCAAGTGTACAACTTGGCCTTTCTTTATTTCCCGACTACTTGCTTTTACCCGGATTATTTTTGGTTGCTGCTTTTATCTCTACAGCCATGGGCACATCAATGGGCACTATTGCCGCCATAGCACCTATTGCACTCGGCTTTGTAGAAAATGCCAACATCGATGCCAGTATCATCGCTGGTTGTCTCATTTCAGGCGCGATTTTCGGCGACAACTTGTCAATTATATCGGATACCACCATTGCTTCGACACGAAGTCAAGGAGCGCAGATGAGAGATAAATTCAAAACAAATTTCAAGTTTGCCATACCTGCGGCACTCATCTGCTTATTGATTTTTGCTCAGCGTGATCTAGCGATTGACGCAATAACCACTGATACCGTGAATATATGGGGATTAATGCCTTATATGATCATTCTGTTTTTAGCCCTTTCTGGAGTAAATGTTTTTGTGGTGTTAATTGTCGGGATAATTTCGGCGGCTTTATTTGGTTTCATTAGTCAAGATTATCAGTTGAGTACTTGGGTTACTGATATCAACAAAGGCTTTACTAAAGTCCAAGATATTTTTATTTTAGCCATGTTAATTGGTGGTTTAAGTGAGTTAATAAAGCGCCAAGGCGGGTTATCAGCCCTCAATTTTGCGGTTAAAAAATTCGCTAACAAACTTTTTCCAAACAATGAAAAAAGGGCTGCGGGCTTTGGTATTGCCAGTTTGGCGTTTACTTGTAATTTTTTTACTGCCAACAATACCGTCTCAATTATCATTACCGGAGAGACGGCAAAAAATTTAGCTCAGGACGGTAAAATAAGTCCCGCACAATCGGCTAGTCTATTGGATATTTATGCCTGTATTAATCAAGGCTTAATTCCCTATGGTGCGCAAGCGCTTTTACTTGGCGCAACGTTAAATATTTCACCTATTGAGGTGGTCATATCGGCTTATTATCCAATGATATTGTCAATTGTTGCTAGCATTGCCTTTTGGCGCATAACTAGGCGTTAAGCTTTGTTTAGACATAAAAAAACCTAGAAAAAATCTAGGTTTTAATCAATTTTACAGCCGTTGTAAGACTAGTTTGCGGTTCGAAATGACAATCCTGGCTCAATAGAAGGAAACAGTTGTTGCAACGCCTGCGCTGATAACAAATCACCGTTGTCATCGGCAATGGTAACCAGAGTTTGTTGACTATCATCAGTATTAGGAGTCAAAATAAATTGATATTTACCCTTGTTTAATTCTAACTCAGGTAGACTATCACCCCATAAGCTGTCCCAAAAACTATTTTCTGGTTTGAGAAAATCAACGTAGTATATTTTTTTTGTTTCATTGAGATCTGAGACAGTAAAACCGTGCCTTTCAAAAAATATCGGCATATTTGACCACAGTAAATCCGACTCCATCTCTACAATATAAGCCGCTTCATTGTTTTCATTCACACCCAGTGTAACGAGTTTCTGGTTAGCTCGCAGCAACCTGTTTTCTTGCTGCAATAAACGGTATTGATAATCCACTTGAGCTATTACTTTATTTAACATGGCCATTTCAAATCGGGTTTTATCAATAAGGTTTATCTCTTTAGAATCAGCACCATTGTCAGTTTTCATGTAGTCTGCCAAGGTCACAGTTAGTGCAACGCTTCTCCCATGAGGCTTTTTCTCAAATAGAAAACGAAATCGCATACTTTCAGTACTATCGACTTCTTCAAATAACCAAAAACCTGATTCAGTAGTGTTTTTGTACCAAAGTGATTCAAATATTTTATCTTCAGCATCTATGGTGTTAAGTTCAACGCCGTCAGATTTGAGCTGCTCTGTTAATGCTTGATAAACAAATAGCTCAATATCTTTATCATCTAATACTTGATCAAACCATATCTTTGCTTCTTTGTTGTTGTTATCAACACGGGAAGAAGTGGCAATAGGCAGAACTAACGAAGGTGCTCTTACATCGACATTTTGACCAACAGGTCCCTTATCGTTAATTTTATCTTCAATATAAAATTCATTACTTCTTTTTGGTGCGTCTAGCCCCTCGGGGGTAATAATATCTGAAGTTTCACGCTTATTAGCGTAATCAAAATCTCCGCTTGCCTGCTTATTACTGACTGTAGAACAGCCAGCAATGGTAAGACTGAGTAACGAAAAATAAAAGACTCTACGATTCATTAAATCTCCTGAGAATACAATCTGAATCACATAACTGTGCTTTACTGATCAAATATTTAATTTATCTATATAATTAATCTACAAAATAACCAGAAATAAGACGTTTTAAAATGAAAATAGTTCATTTTGTCTGTATTAAAAACGCAGCAAATTTTGACTTAAAATCAATATAAATAAGGCTAAAAGCACTAGCCGTGGTTGTTATAGCGCTACATGGTACTTGTCTAAAAATTCAAACACAAGAAGTAGCCTTAATTTATTGTTGATTTATCTGTTATTAGCATCTAAAGGTATCTCATTAAAATGTTCTGCTAAACAGTTTTATTTGCGATACAATAATAGCTTTAAACAAATACGGTTTTATAAAATGTCTCAATATCTCGTCATCACAGCCATGGGGGCTGATCGCACTGGTAGCGTTAGTAGCTTGACTAAACTAGCCAGTGCATGTGGCTGTAATATTGTCGACAGTCGAATGGCTATTTTTGGCCTTGAGTTTACCATGATCATGCTCGTTGACGGCAGCGCCAAAGCGATTAATCAAATAGAGAGTCGATTACCTGCTTTGGCCTTAAAGCTTGAACTCATTACCATGATGAAACGCACATCAGACTATAAAGTCCCTGAATTTACCCGTCATTTTAAAGCCGAATATGCCGGTATTGACCAGCCCGGTGTACTAAAAGCAATGACGGCGTTTTTTGCCACGCGCAGCATTGATATTTCGTCATTGAAGTCAGAAATAAATCCACAAACCAATCACATGAATGCGACAATACTGATCGCTTTAACCGCAGATACCAGTATTGAACAATTGGAAAAAGACTACTTTGGCTTGTGCGAACAAATAGATGTGCAAGGTACAATCAAAGAAGTTGACTCTAATCAAATTTAAAAGGATAACTATGAATACTCTTAACACAGGTGACGATGCGCCACTTTTTGAGCTCAGCGATGAAAACAATGTTACCGTAAGCCTGGCTGATTACATTGGTGTACAACAAGTTTTAGTCTATTTTTACCCCAAGGCTATGACCCCTGGCTGTACAGTGCAAGCGCAAAACTTACGCGATAACCAACAGGCATTACTGGATCACAACACTAAGGTATTTGGTATTAGCCCAGACGAGCCGAAACGCTTGGCTAAATTTTGTCAACGGGATCAATTAAACTTTACCCTTTTGTCAGATGTTGATCACAAAGTAGCTGATGCCTTTGGCGTTTGGGGCTTGAAGAAGTTTATGGGTAAGGAATATGACGGCATTCATCGCATCAGCTTTTTAATAGGTCTGGACGGTAAAATAAGTCAGGTGTTTAATAAATTTAAAACTAAAGATCACCACCAAGTGGTACTTGATTATTTAGCTCAATAATGTGGCAAAAACATCCATATATTTTAGCTTTATCAAGTAATAACCACCATTAAGGTGGTTATTACTAGCTGTAATGTATTATTCACCCACTTTAGCCTCTATCAATGACGATGGCCAAGCGTTCAATACTGCTTTGACCAGTGTCGCTAGTGGTATGGCAAAAAACACCCCCCATAATCCCCACATGCCACCAAAGAAAATAACTGAGATAATAATAGTGACTGGGTGTAAATTAACCGCCTCAGAAAACAACAAAGGCACTAATAAATTACCATCTAGTATTTGAATAATGGCATAGGCTATCATCACATAACCGAACTCAGCACCCATCCCCCACTGAAACAAGGCTACCAGCATAACTGGGATAGTCACTATGGTTGCACCAACAAAAGGCACTAACACCGACAATCCTACCAACACACCAAGTAACACCGCATAATTAAGTCCTAAAAATATAAATACAATGGTAGAGGTTCCGCCAATAATTAATATTTCAATGACCTTGCCGCGAATATAATTCATAATTTGTTGGTTCATTTCATGACCTACTTGTCGCACCATTTTCCTATCTTTAGGCACGAATCGACTCAAGCTTTTGATCAAGCTGGTTCTATCTTTCAAAAAGAAAAACACCATTAGCGGTACTAAAATAAGATATATTAACAAGGCGACTAAATCTGAAATTGAACTCAATGAAGCTTTCAGAGCAACCTGCCCTAACTCAAGGACTTTTTCATTGACTAAAATAAACACGGCTTCAATTTGCTCGGCTTTAATGACCTCGGGATATTTTTCTGGCAAAGTAAGTAAATAGACTTTTCCCTCAGAAATCATCTGCGGTATTTCTTGCACTAAATTAGTACTTTGTTGCCATATGACCGGAAATAAACCTAACACAGCCAATAGAGCAACACCGACAAATATAGCGACAACAACCATAGTAGCAAGGGTTCTAGAGCAGCCAAATTGCTTTAAGTGATTAACGGGTAAGTCAAGCAGAAATGCAATGGCAATGGCAACAAAAACAGGCATCAATATGCCACTAAAAAAATACAAGCCAATAAAAGAGCACACTAACATCACTAGCAAAGTAATAGCGTGAGGGTCAGAAAAGCGTTCTTTATACCATTGTGAAAAAAATGTCACCATGAGTTAATCTTGCCTATTTGGTTATGTGTAATTCAATCAGCACATCAGAGAGTTGCTGTTGGGTAAATTGATAGCCCTGCTTAACTAAATATTTGGGGATATCTATTTTTGAGCCTTTATCTGCAATGATCACTTTACAGCTATCGCGACATTGCATTTTCTTTAACAATAATCGGGTTTTAACCAGAGGCAAAGGACATTTCTCTTGTCTCGCATCATACTGATAAAACATAAATTAAGCTCGTGTTAAAAGAATATATGGGGTTATTGCGCTAGTATTAAAGCTAAAGTTGTATAAATCTAATGTATTTAACAAATTTGAGTTTGATTATCTATTTTGCGACAATCGATTTCAATACAGTTGAGAAAAAAATCACCATTATTGTAGCTACAACACTATATTAAATTGCCGCAATAAAATTAATTAGCTATTTAAATGAATCATTTGAATTAATGACCATCAAAAGTTATAACTCAACTGAGTATTGCTAATACGCTTTAGTATTTTTTTGTACAAATGTTTAAAAATAAACACTTACTACTCATTGCACACAGCCGTAATTAACACAATTAACTGATTGGATTAACCAGATTGCTAATTAACAAATTTTTTTATCTTGCACTCATATTGACTATTTTAATTGCTCTGCCATATGCAAAAGCACAAAGCGGCAACAACAAAAATAAACTACCTGAAATTGGCGCTTCAGGTTTTAGCGCTTTATCGATAGAAAAAGAACGACAAATTGGTGATATCATGATGAGGCAATTACGCGCCTCGCAGCCGTTAATTAATGATCCTATCTTAATAGAATACATTAATGACTTAGGTAATCGTTTGGTAAGAAATGCTGAGGATGTCAACTATAGCTTTGAATTTTTTCTTATTAATAACAAAGAATTAAACGCATTTGCCTTTTTTGGTGGCCATGTTGGTATACATGGCGGTTTAGTCACTGCAGCCGATACCGAAAGTGAACTGGCTTCGGTTATTGCTCATGAAATTTCTCATGTAACGCAACGCCACTTAGCGCGACGTATGGCGGCACAAGAACGCACTCAACCCCTCACCATGGCTGGTTTATTAACCGGAGTGTTATTGACCTTAGTCAACCCTTCTGTAGGTATGGCAGCCCTCACTACCAGCGTCGCAGCTTCGACGCAATTAGGGATAAATTATACCCGAGGTAATGAAAAAGAAGCCGATCGCGTCGGTATTGCCCTGTTAGCAAATAGTGGTTTTAACCCGATGGGCGCACCTAACTTTTTTGTAAAAATGGCCGAAAAGTATCGCTATCAAAGTAAACCCCCAGCTATGTTACTTACTCACCCCTTACCAGAGTCTCGTATTACAGACGCGCGCATTAGGGCACAAAATTTACCCCCTCGAGCAGATATCCCAAGTTTGGCATTTGAATTAACCAAAGCCAGATTAATTGCCCGCTATGAGGGTAACCCGCGCGACAATATCAAAAAATTTAAGCGCATAATTGACAAAAATCAATACGTATTGAAACCAGCGGCACTATATGGACTGGCCATCTCGCATTATGAAAACAAAGACTATCAACAAGCTGAAAAAATCCTGCTAGCATTGCGCAAAACAGATAGAAATAATTTATTTTATGTTGACGTATTAGCCGACACCTATATTGGCTTAGAAAAATTTGAGCAAGCCATTACAATGATGGCTGAACTCGACTTATTGATGCCCAACAATCAAGTGGTGGCATTAAATTATGCCAATGTGCTAAGCCAAGCAAAAAAATACCAAGAAGCTGAATTAATCTTACAAGACTTTATTATTCTCAACCAAGATAACTTTATCGCTAACGATTTACTGACTACCATCTATCAAAAACAAGATAAATTAGCCCTAATGCACGCCACTAAAGCTGAGGTCTATGCATTGCTAGGTGCTTATTCAAAGGCGATTGACGAATTGCAAACCGGTTATAATTTTGTCGAAGACAGTCCTATAGACAAAAAACGGATCAGGGCGAGAATACTGCAATTTCGCTCACAAAAAGATAAACTACAGCGACTCAATTAAAATCAGACTAACGCCAATAGTCAATGAAGAGAACATTATGCTAACCATATATCACAACCCTAGATGCTCAAAAAGCCGACAAACCTTACAGCTTATTAAAGATCATGATCAAGCAGTTACCGTAATAGAATACTTAAAAACACCGTTTAATCAGCAACAAATTGAGACACTATTAGCGCAACTCGATTGTACTCCCTTAGCCATGATGAGAGTAAAAGAGAAAGAGTTCAAACAGCAACAGTTACAAGATCAAGATGATGCCAGTTTAATTCAAGCCATGGTCACTACCCCAAAGTTAATAGAGCGCCCTATTGTTGTCAAAGGCGATACAGCGATAATTGGTCGTCCCCCTGAAAATGTATTAAACTTATTCTAACTATTTAAGATGACTTACTTCTGTTTAAATACAGTTTCTTCATTGTTAAAGTTTCTTCATTGTGGTGATATCTATCATTGCAACGAGCAAATTTTAAAACATTAAGCGATTCAAATGGATTACTCAAAAAAAACTAGACGTCTCAAATTGATAACCCTGTTTGGCTATTTTTCATTATTGATTTATATGCCCACTTGGTTATTGTGGTTGAATCCCTCCCAAGGGTTATCGCCTTGGCTATCTTTGGCTATGTTTACAGCCCCATTACTTTTTCCGTTAAGAGGTTTGATTAAGGGTGATCCTTTTACTTATGCTTGGGCTAACTTTGTGGTGATGTGGTATTTTTTACATGGCTTAACCACACTATGGGTTTCACCAGAAGACTTGCTTTGGGCTTCAATCGAATTAATTTTTGCTTCAATTATGTTCCTAGCAGGCACCTATTACGCTAAATATCGTGGTCAAGAGCTCGGCTTAAGTATTCGAAAAGAAAAAAAATGATAGGGTAAAATTGCCTGTAACAAATTTTGATTATGGTAGATAAACCACTGCTTTTATCTGCAGATTAATTTTTATAAATAAATTCACTTATGCATTTTGGATATTGTCATGAAAACGATGATTAAAGCTGTCGCATTAAGCCTTTTTATATCAGCCTGTGGTGGCGGAAGCGATGAAAACACCAACCAACCCGAACCAATCATCCCCTCTACACCTGCGCAAATTATTCAGGTAGATAGCAACCTAAGTATTGGTCAATCAGTTGACTTAGCGCTCGTCTCACCTGCGGAAAACATCACTAATATTCAGTGGCAACAAACCGCTGGCGAGGCCGTCACATTTTATGCTGCCAACAGTAAAGTGATTGGCTTTACGCCAATAGCTGCCGGTGATTACAGTTTTTCTGTCAGTTATTTAGGCAATGATAACCAACAACAATCGCTGAGTTATGATTTTACTGTCAATCAACAGGAATATCTTGTAACTGCTCGTCTTGGCCATGCCGTATTAGAGGGAAATAAGGTTTCTTTGATGGCGCAAATAACTGAAAATGTGGAGCAAAGTTCACTGAGGTGGACTCAAACCGCGGGGCCTACTGTGCAGTTAACTGAGACTGATCCCTCAGGTGATATGGCCATATATTTTGACGCACCGGCAGTCGATTTTGATAACGTGGTTGAGTTTGAACTGAGTGCCGAAGTCAATGGCGAAAATGTTTCTGACAAGGTGATTGTTCTTGTAGAAAATACTGCCGATATCAGTGCCGACGCTTCTTTTACTGATAGGCTAGCTAGAGTATACGCATATCGGACGGACTCCGCATATGCCGACGACATTGTCAATTGTGTCTACGCCAATACCATCACCACTAATAGTACTTGTCGTATGTCAACCTTGCCGCTGATCGCGCAAGACACAACGACGCCGAGTGTTAATGATATAATGGACCGTGTTGTGGTGTCTCACGACTGGATGGGCAAGCGCTTTGAAGATTTTTTAGTGAATTATGATGTACATAATGATTTTAAGAATTTACTCAGAGCAACCACTGCAGTAGTAATATCTTACGATGTTCGCCCTTCTTTCTATTGGGCTCTTACTGGTGCAATATACTTAGATCCCGCCAATTTTTGGTTGACACCGGAAGAGCGCGATACCATCAATCAAGCACCAGATTACCGCGCTGCCTTTGGTAATGATTTACAATTCGTGATGCCGTGGCGCTATGTTAAAAATAATGATTACGTGACTCGCTCATTGCCTATTGCTCTGCGTCAATCAAGAACCGCAGAAGAGGCTTTATATCCGCTGGCAGCGCTTATGTATCACGAATTAGCTCATGCCAATGATTTTTTTCCAAGTTCGATTTGGAGCAGTATCAGTAAAACCGATAGAATTTTAGAAATCGTCAACGACATTGGCAATTCAACTGGCTTTCAATCAAATATTTTATCGCGCACACTGCCTCTTAATGGCAATGAAATGTTGTCCTTAGCGCAAGTAAGATTTCAGGGAGATAATGCCAGTTCACAACAAAAATCCTACTTGCCTGCTGACGTTAGTAATTTCTTTTCAGTTGAAGATGCACCAGACTTTTATAATTATTCCAGTATTCGTGAAGACTATGCCATGTTATTTGATGGCTTTATGATGTACGCCCGTTATGGTATTTATCGCGATGTAGCGGTTACCAATAAACCGCAAGGCGATCAAGTGTTCGCATCTGATTATATAGTCGATTGGGGACAGCGAGGCCGCATCGGTGAGCAATCGATAAAACCGCGCGTAAAATTTGTCACTAACAGAGTATTACCTGATTTTGTTGATTCCTCGGTACTAATTGATAATTTACCGGCACCTATTCCCATGATTAAAGGCGATAATTGGATTGAAAACTTAACCATTAGTCCAACAGCAAATCAATTTAATCTTGCACAGCACATGCTGATGCAAACTAAAAGGCAGCAAGCCCAACACAGAAAAATTAATGATTTACGTTATTTAGAAAAAAAACTGCCTGAGCAACATTAAATAATCGAGCTGTATTGATAGCTTTGCAACAAGGTTAAATTTGCTAAAACAACACTTTCTTTATAAAGGGAATGGTTATTCTTCGCTGTTCCCTAATAGAAGCTTTATCTAATTTATCTAATGCCTCCAATAAATACTTTATATCTCTGGAACAACGGCTCATCAGAAAACTGGCAGCATCATCACTTACCATTAATCCTCTCTGTTGAGCGCGAAAAATAATGGCTTGACGTTTTTCAACATCGGATAGAGGCTTTATTTGTTGGACAAGTCCCCACGACAAACGCGAGGTCAGATCAGCTAATGCAAACTCGAGATCATTAACGGTTTTATCGCCAGAAACCAATAAGCAATGATCTTGCTCGGCGAGGCGGTTATAGAGATCAAATACCGCTTGTTGCCACAGCGGTTGCTGTTTAATCAGTTGAACATCATCTAAACAAACCAGATCTATGTGCTCTAATCCATCAAACACCTCAATGCTGAGGTGTTGTATCTCTGAAAATGAAAGACATACAGACGACATGCCTAAATCATGAGCCAAAGCACAGCTAGCATGCAATAAATGCGACTTACCTACTCCAGTCAAACCAAAAATATAGCAGCAGGTTAAGCGCTCTTTATTGGCCATGTTCATGTCATTTTGCTTCACAAACATTTCTATTTGCGCAACCGAGGACTGATTTATATCAGACTGATAACTGGCGAATGTCTCATCGTCAGGTAGCTGCACTGATAAGGCTAATTGTGAGGTGATTTCCATTAGTTGCGCCAAGAAAAAGTTGGAATGTCTTCAGGGTTAACCTCACTTAATGGGTCTTTATACTGATTCAATTTATCATTTAATTTCAACGAAGCTAACAGTGCTTGTTCGCTACCTAACAAAGACAAACTGAAACGACGTTGACTGGCATTGGCACTAACCAAAGTCACCGAACGCACTGAAGTTAATGACTGTAAAAATTGATTTACTTCGACATAAGTGCGCAAAGAATCAATATTGGTGACATCAATGAGATATTGTTTGGTACTGTCGGTTGCTAAGGCATAAGTGTCATACAATTGCTTAGTGATATCGCTAAGTGCTGACACCAGTAACTCTTTTGGCTCCCCACCTTGATATTGTCGACTAAACTGTTGCTGTAAATCATCATTTACTGGTGTAATGATACTCCAATCCAAAAGATAAACTTGCTGACATAATAATTGGCAATTGTTATCCACTAATTCTGTCGGTAACAAGCTGCTATTAGACAACCTAACCGTGATTATTACGTCAGCTAAATACCGTTGAGATGCGCTATCAATAGGTTCGAGAAAACGTCCCCATATATCTGCTGCAGAAATTTGATTTAGATCATCTAAATCAACTAGCGGTAATACCACGGGCAACCCTCGTTGACTGGCAAAGTTTTCGATGATCTGAGGAAACTCTGTGAGGGAAGATTCAGCGATAATCTGCCTTGATAAGCCCTGTTCATTGACAAACCAAACAATCACTTGCGGCCTTAAACTACCCCAAATAGGCAAGTTAGCAGCAACAAATAAATCATTGATCTTAGTTGCTTGAAAACTAACTTGTAAGTAGGTTTTATCGCCAATGGTTTCGTAGCTGTAAAGACTCACAAAAGAATTTACCCTTCGCAATTGAGATTTTATTTTGGCATTAGACAGCACGCTGTTGTGACCACCTACCTTGAGCAATACCGCTTGCATCGCCGAACGCAAAGCCTGGGTTCGATGGGTTTTACCCTGAGAGGCAACCAGTACTTTTGCACTATACAAATCTTTAACTTCCCCAGCTGAAAGGGAAATGCAATGGAACAAAAAAGGTATAACAACAAAATATTTTAACAAGTATCTAAGCATTACATTAGCATCTGTTTGTGTTTGTGTTTGTGTTTGTGTTTCAGTTTATAGCGCTGTTGCAATTTAAAAAACATGGCAATTGAGACATGCGAAAAAATGTTTGTTTCTTATTCGTTGCCATACAAACAGCGATGCTTTTTCAAAGCAAGCCCAAGCCCCCCAATCACTCCCAAGGGCTTTGGCTAATTTAAAACCTAACTGTGTAAATATCTGTGTTTACACAACAGGCTTTGCCTTGTTAGCTATAAATTAAGTCAACATTACAGCCTGTAATAAAAATTAACAAAGCCAGCAAATAACAATTATCATAACTCAAAACATTAGCATAAGCCTGCTGATTTTTATCACTTTTCAAAAATAATTTGTCATAAAGATTTTCAGCAGGCGGTTGCGCTGATAGAATATGCGCTTTTATATCTCAGAAAACCTTGTGCTTGGCTATAAACCACATGGTTATCTGCACAGAATATTACTTTAAACAGTATTGAATAGAGGTTTCCCCGTGAGTGAAGAAAAACAGTCTCTAAGCTATAAAGACGCAGGTGTTGATATTGATGCAGGTAACGCCCTAGTAGAAAACATAAAAGGGGCGGTTAAAAGAACAACACGTCCAGAAGTTATGGGAGGTTTAGGTGGCTTTGGTTCTGTTTGTCAACTTCCTACCGGTTACAAAGAGCCTGTATTAGTTGCTGGAACTGACGGTGTAGGCACCAAACTAAGGCTGGCGATTGATTTAAACAAACACGACACAGTTGGCGTTGATTTAGTCGCTATGTGTGTTAACGATTTAATCGTTCAAGGCGCCGAACCACTATTTTTCTTAGACTATTATGCAACAGACAAATTAGATGTAGACGTAGCCTCTGCAGTGGTGTCTGGCATCGCTGATGGATGTGTTATGTCGGGCTGTGCATTAGTCGGCGGAGAAACAGCTGAAATGCCGGGGATGTATCACCCAGGTGATTACGACATTGCTGGTTTTTGTGTTGGCGTTGCAGAAAAGTCGCGTTTATTAGACGGTAGCCAAGTGACTAGTGGCGATCAACTTATCGCTCTTGCCTCTTCTGGCCCTCACTCAAATGGTTATTCATTAATTCGCAAAGTATTAGAAGTTAACCAAACCGATACCAATGAAATTTACAAAGGCAAATCTATTGCCGATCACTTGATTGAACCCACCAAAATTTATGTTAAATCCATTTTAAATTTATTAAAAGAAGTCGATGTGCATGCACTTTCACATATCACTGGTGGCGGGTTTTGGGAAAACATCCCCAGAGTGTTACCAGAAAATGCCCAAGCGGTTATTGATGGGAGTAGCTGGCAATGGCCAGATATATTTCATTGGTTACAACAAAACGGCAATATTACCGAACACGAAATGTATAGAACCTTCAACTGTGGTGTCGGTATGATCATTGTCGTACCAGCAAATAAAGTCGAACAGAGCCTTTCCATACTCAACAGCCAAGGCGAAACTGCTTGGCACATTGGAGCAATAGATACCTTACCTTCAGGCGCAGAACAAGTCATTATTAATCAAGGTTAACAAATAATGACCAAAAAAATTGTTGTTTTAATATCGGGCAGTGGCAGTAATTTGCAGGCGATAATCGACGCCTGCTCAACTACTGATTACCCAGCGCAAATCGTCAGTGTGATATCTAACAAAGCCGATGCATACGGTTTAGTTCGCGCTCAAAATGCAGATATCCCTTCACATATATTGTCGCACTGTGATTTCTCAGATCGGCAACAGTATGATCAAGCCTTGATTAGCAAAATAGACCTTTACGATGCCGACCTCATTGTGCTTGCCGGCTTTATGCGTATTTTAACGCCTAGCTTTGTTCAACACTATCGAGGAAAATTATTGAACATTCACCCATCCTTGTTGCCTAAGTACCAAGGATTAAATACTCACCAACGAGCAATTGACGCTGGCGATAAGGTGCACGGTGTCAGCGTTCACTTTGTTACTGAAGAGCTTGATGGTGGTCCGGTTATTCTGCAAGCCAAAGTACCAGTGTTTGAAGGTGATACGGTAGCTCATTTAGCCGCGAGAATTCACCAGCAAGAACATCGAATATATCCTTTAGTGATCAAATGGTTTTGCAGTCAACGAGTCGTAATGCAAGATGAAAAAGCAATCATGGATGGTCAATACCTGCCGGTATCAGGCTATGCTAGTGATAATGATTAATGAGCAGCATTACTGTTGAGCAAAAAATAGAAAAGAGAAAGTGCTATGTTAAAATTATTATCTTTTATACCATTGTTGGCAGTATGTCTATCCACTGCTACTTTTGCAGAACGTATCGATAAACCTGACAATTCGAGTGCAATGATCCAACCTTTTACCGCTGAATACAGTATTATTCGCCAAGGTGATGTGGTTGGTAGTGCGGTTAGGAAACTTGTATATCTCGATGATAATCAAGCAGAATACAGTTACAAAACAAATATTAAATGGCTAATATTTTCTGATAATCGAACAGAAAAATCTATTGTCTCACTGACTGATAACAAGGTGGTTCCTAGGCATTATCACTACAAAAGAAAAGGTACAGGACCCGATAAACGCTATGAGTGGCAGTATGATATTGAAAAAGGCAAAGCAGATGATATTAAAAATAAGCGCACAATAACTGTCGATTTTCCCAACAACGTTCAAGATAAACTCAGTTATCACTTCCAACACCGACTCAATATAAAAAATAATCCCACACAAAAGCATTTTGTCTATCCCGTATTAAGTACTTCAGGAACAATCAAAAATTATGTTTACCAATACGATGGGGAAGAAGAATTAATGCTGCCCTACGGCACCTTAAAAACCATACGTTTAAAGCGTGAAGTGGTTGAAAAAAATAGAATTACATATGCTTGGTTCGCGCCAGAACTCGATTACTTAATGGTCAAGTTATTTCAAAGTAAAAAAGGCGTAGAACAATTTCAAGCACACTTGAATAAACTTACCATCAACTCAGTGGCATCAGTAAGCAATCAAAACTGACCTGAGTCAATGGCCTGCCCTAAGCAAAACAATTGCCACTGTCCCGGTTGCATTTTATGCCACTCTTCGTCGTCAGTTAAAGGTTGTGTGGCTATTACCGTAACAATATCATTGGCCGTGGTTTCTTTTTTAAAATCAACCACCATTTCAGCATCAATCAGACTTGCTTCACCAAAAGGTGAACGTCTGGTTAACCAATGCAGGTTGTTGGCGCAAAATGCAAATAACTGCTGACCATTGGAAATCAATAAATTGAATACCCCTAATTTGTTTATACGTTGGCATAATTTCGCAATGTATTGAAACAAATCAATCGGATCAGGCTCATTTTCCCCAAATTTGCCATGTACTTGATCTAATATCCAACAAAAGGCATGCTCACTGTCGGTTGTACCTATAGGTAAATGCAGCTTGATGGGTAGTGAAGTGGCAAAGCCTTGCAACTGTCCATTGTGGGCATAACTCCAATTTTTACGCCACATCTGCCGAGTGAAAGGGTGGGTGTTTTCTAAACAGACCTCGCCTGAATTTGCCTGCCGAATATGACAGATAACAGATTCGCTTTTAATAGGGTATTCAGTGACTAAGCGAGCAATAGGCGACTCCGCACTAGGCAGAGGATCTTTAAAACTTCGGCAACCTTTACCCTCATAAAAAGTAACCCCCCAACCATCCCTATGCGGTCCAGTATTTCCCCCGCGTTGCATTAAACCGCTAAAGCTAAAGCAAATATCGGTAGGGACATTGGCACTCATTGCTAACATTTCACACATAAATTTCTAAGGTATTGTAAAATCAATAAACTATAATATACACAATTGTTAAAAACCCTAAGTTTTTATTGATATTTCGGGGCTTAATTATTAAGCTTAAATGGTGGTCAGACCTGTTAATTATTAAGGATATGTTTTGGAATTACACACTTGGTTACTCATCGTCATTGCGTTATCAGCATTTATGGCTTATCACCGAGCTTCGCTATCAACGTATACACTCTCACTAACAATACTACTCGCCTTAGGCAGCATCTTTAGCAATGTATCATTTCTCGCTTGGTTAGTGTTTATAATCATTGCCGCGCCATTTAACTTTTCTGAATTACGCAGACAATATATCAGTCAGCCATTATTGAACTTGTTTAAATCGATTATGCCAGAAATGTCGGTGACCGAAAAAGAAGCCATAGATGCCGGCACAACTTGGTTTGAAGCTGAATTATTCCGCGGTACGCCTGACTGGAAAAAATTACACGATTACACTCAACCGTCTCTTAATTCAGCAGAGCAAGCCTTTTTGGATGGTCCTGTAGAAACCATTTGTGCAATGATTGATGACTGGCACATCACCCATGAACGAGCCGATTTATCACCTGAAGTGTGGCAATATTTAAAAGATCATAAATTTTTTGCCATGATCATCAAAAAGCAATACGGCGGTCTAGAGTTTAGTGCCTATGCCCAATCTCGAGTGTTACAAAAATTGTCAGGTGTAAGCACTGTCTTAGCAAGTACAGTTGGTGTACCTAATTCACTGGGACCAGGAGAGTTATTACAACACTATGGTACAGAAGAGCAAAAAGATTACTATCTACCGCGTTTAGTTACAGGACAAGAAATCCCCTGTTTTGCTTTAACAAGTCCAGAAGCAGGATCTGACGCTGGTGCTATCCCCGACTTTGGCATTGTCTGTCACGGTGAATTTGCAGGCAAACAAGTACTAGGCATGAAACTTACTTGGGACAAGCGTTATATTACCTTAGCACCAATAGCAACGGTGTTGGGGCTTGCATTTAAGCTGAAAGATCCAGACCACTTATTAGGCGATACTGAAGAACTAGGTATTACTTGTGCATTGATCCCAACCGATATAGACGGAGTGATCACTGGCCGTCGACATTTTCCCATGAATGTTCCCTTTCAAAATGGTCCCACTCAAGGCAATGATATTTTCGTGCCTCTTGATTATATTATCGGTGGTGCTGAAATGGCAGGACAAGGCTGGCGAATGCTTGTCGAGTGTTTATCAGTTGGCCGTGCAATTACACTGCCTTCAAATAGCGCCGGTGGAGTGAAAGCCCTTGCCCTAGCAACAGGTGCCTACAGCCGTATTCGCCAACAATTTAAGCTTCCCATTGGCAAAATGGAAGGCATTGAAGAGCCTTTAGCCCGCCTAGGGGGTAATGCTTATTTAATGGATGCTGTTACCTCGTTCTCCACAGGAGCAATTGATTTAGGTGAAAAACCTTCTGTTGTATCAGCTATATGTAAATATCACCTTACCGAAAAAATGCGAACTTGTATTACTGATGCCATGGATATTCACGGTGGTAAAGGCATTTGTATGGGTAAAAGTAATTACCTGGCGAGAGGCTATCAAGGCGCACCTGTGGCGATCACTGTCGAAGGTGCTAACATTCTTACTCGCAGTATGATTATTTATGGACAAGGTGCTATTCGATGCCATCCATATGTATTAGCTGAGCTTGAAGCGGCCAATAATCCAGACGACAGCCAAGCTATTGTCGAATTTGATCGCGCTTTGTTTGGTCACATAGGTTTTGCTATTAGTAATATCTGCCGCAGTGTTTGGTTTTCTTTTACCGGTGCTCGGATCTTACCATCGCCTTTTAAAGATAAAACCAACCGCTACTATCAACTCATGACCCGTTTTAGCTCAAATCTAGCCATGTTATCTGATATTGCCATGCTCACCTTAGGTGGAGATTTAAAGCGCAAAGAGAGAATTTCAGCTCGATTGGGTGATATCCTAAGTTATTTATATCTCACTAGCGCAACCTTGAAGCGTTTTAATGATGAAGGCAGACCTAATGAAGATCTCCCTTTAGTTCATTGGGCAGCTCAAGACTCATTGTACAAAACGCAAGTGGCAATAGATGAATTAATTGCAAATTTTCCCAATCGATTCGTGGCATTGTTTTTACGTGCAACCATATTTCCTTTCGGTAAATGGCTCTGTAAACCATCAGATAATATTGACCATCAAGTCGCTAAAATATTGCAAACTCCTAGTGATGTTAGGACCCGACTGGGCCAAGGGCAGTATATCACTGCCAATGCAAATAACCCCTTGGGTCAGCTGGAAGTGACCTTAGCTAACGTGTTAGCCTCTGAGCCTATTTTTAACAAAGTATGCCAAGCTTTAGGTAAAAAATTACCTTTTATACAATTAGATGTCATCGCTGATAAAGGTTTGCAACTAAACGTTATCAGCAAGGATGAAGCTGAGCTTCTTAAAACTACTGAACTAGGAAGATTAGCCGCGATCAACGTCGACGATTTTGACAGCAGTGAACTTTGCGCAGCGCATTTTTCTAATGTTCAGCCCTAATTAACGACAGCAATAGACAACATTTCACTATCCACTCACTAAAAAAAAGAGCAGTTATAAGCTCTTTTTTTAGTGAGATCTAGTATATAAATCACTACTTTGCACCTTATCTGAGCTTTTTTCTTAGGATCTTTTTGCTGTTGTTTTCAACAGACATTAGTAATTTATTTTATCAAAAAGTACTTTTACTTAGCAAATATGTTGAAATAAAAGCAAAAAAGAGTTACTTTACTGTTAACAGCGCATTAACAATCTAATCAGGTA
The DNA here is from genome assembly GCA_042091375.1 of Thalassotalea sp. Classification (GTDB taxonomy): domain Bacteria; phylum Pseudomonadota; class Gammaproteobacteria; order Enterobacterales; family Alteromonadaceae; genus JBELHO01. The sequence continues at coordinate 111,341 of JBELHO010000006.1, forward strand.
ATTATTATCATGCCAATAGTAAAGGGAAACACTTCGATTAAACGGCGAACTAAAGGTGCAAAAACTAAAAATAAAATTTTAAAATCAGCAATTGAAGTTTTGGCGTCACAGGGGATTAAAGGAACGACTCACAGGGCTATTGCAAGTCATGCAGATCTTCAACTGTCACTAACCACATATTACTTTAAGGACATCAAAGAATTAATCCTGCAAGCTTTTACTTTGAGTTCTAATACAGCTGTAGCAAGCTCGAATATTGCTTGGCTAAATTTGTTTGAGTACCTTGATAACTTTGACAAGGAGCAATTTAAACAAATTGTAGTACGAAGAAAATTAAGGAAAGAACTCACCGATCAAATCACCGAATATTTGGTGGAAAAAATAACTCACCAACGCACAGAGCTAGCATTGGAACAGTTATTATTTACCGAAATACGCGTAACGCCACAATTAAGAGATCTAGCAAGAAAGCACAGGTTAGCACTATTACTGCCATTTATAAAAATGGCCAGTTACTTTAATCAAGATAAAAATGATTTAAACGGCAGTATTCTATTAACAACTTTTACTCAACTGAAATACAATAACCTAATGACTTCTCCTGCAAAACTAAATATAAGTCATATAAAGAAAGTGGTTAATCACGCAATTAGTTGGATAATAGATATTAGATGACTAATAACAAACTGATAATCGTTGTACTTAAAAACAAAGTACTAATGATTTTTGTAAAGCAGTAGATTTTGCTATTGCAGAGGTGTCTCTCCTATTCTCATGAGATTAACTCAGGCGCATTAGTCTTGCTGATGCCTTTGCATTCAAATAACTTGTTCGCTGATATTTACCCGCAAATTTTGTCAATTTCTGTTTTCACTAACAACATGGTTATATCTTTCTGAGAAAGCTCGCTTTTTATTTTTGAAAATAAGCGCAATTCAAGGTAAATTGAGACAACAAATTACAATTTACCAAGAGTTGGCAAGCCTGTGGACTTTGAGCAACAAATCAACCAACATAAACGTTATTTTGATAACCGTGCAACGCTGAGCTTATCTTGGCGAAAGCAGCAGTTAAAGCAAATAAAAAAATTAGTCATCGAAAATGAGCAAGCTTGCTTATCAGCCTTGGAAAAGGACTTAGCTAAGCCTAGCTTAGAAGCATGGATCACCGAAGTATCTTATGTGGCAGGAGATGTTGACCACACCCTAAAACACCTTAATAAGTGGAGTAAAAAGCGCCGTGTAAGTACGCCGATAATTGCACAGCCCGGTCGCTCTTATATTCAACCTGAGCCGCAAGGTACAATTCTGATCATAGGCGCCTGGAATTATCCACTGCAGTTAATACTTGCCCCTTTGGTTGCCGCAATAGCAGCGGGAAATTGTGTGGTTGTAAAACCTTCAGAGCTAGCCCCAGCCACATCATCATTACTAGCAGAATTGATCCCCAAGTATCTAGATAGCCAAGCGATTTCAGTGGTAGAAGGAGGTGTCACAGAAACTACAGCACTACTTAACATCAGTTTTGATCACATCATGTATACAGGCAATGGCCAAGTAGCCAGAATTATAATGGCTGCCGCAGCCAAAAACCTAACGCCAGTAACTTTAGAACTAGGTGGTAAAAGTCCAGTATTTGTTGACAAAAGTGCCGATCTCGAGATTACTGCACAACGATTGGCATGGGGAAAATGGATGAATGCCGGTCAAACCTGTATAGCACCTGATTATGTATTAACCACTAAAGAATTGATGCCACAACTGGTGGCAAGTCTAAAGGCTCAGGTCAAACAGATGTTTGGTGACCGCATACAAGACAGTGCCAGTTATGGTCGAATCATAAATACCCGCCATACTGAAAGAATAGCGGGTTATCTTAATACAGGGGATATCGTTTTAGGCGGAGAGTTTGACATTAGCGACAAATATGTCGCGCCGACAGTGATAGTTAATCCAGAGTTAGACAGTCCACTGATGACCGAAGAAATATTTGGCGCTATTTTACCCATAGTTGTGATTGATTCTTTCGAAGCAGCACAAAGTTTTATTAAACAGCGTGATAGGCCCCTTGCTGCTTACTTATTTAGTAAAAATAAAGCGCAAATAACACAATGGATCAATCACCTTAGCGCAGGAAATCAGTGTATTAATGATGTCATGATGTTTAATGCAGTGGCCGACTTACCTTTTGGCGGCACAGGACCGAGTGGTATGGGGCAGTACAGTGGTAAATCAGGTTTTGATAACTTTAGTCATTTAAAAGCGGTGTTAGCTAGGCCTTTTGTCAAAGACTTGCCGGTGCGTTTTGCCCCCTACACCGCATTTAAATTTAAATTATTGCGCTGGATCAGGCATTTGTAAGTAAACAAAAAGCCAGTTAAATAATAACTGGCTTTCAATAACAAACAACTTTAACCGCGATCAACTCACTATTACAGAAGCGCTTCATCGAGTTGCATTAAACTTTTCGGATCAGCCATCATAGTTTTAGCTAGCGATTTAGTCCGCGGTAAAATTCTTTCAAAATAAAACTCAGCAGTTTTAATTTTAGCGCGATAAAAATCTCTATCTTCGACATCCCCGGCTAATTTTTCATAGGCGGTTTGTGCCATTTGCGCCCAAAAGTAGCCCATAATGATGTAGCCAGAATACATTAAGTAATCAACTGATGCCGCACCAACAAGGTCTCGTTGCTTTTTCGCTTTTAATGCTAACCTAAGTGAATATTGCTGCCAATTAGCTACAGATTTACTCAGTGGCCAAATAAATTTATTCATTTGCCGTTTATGGGGATTACTCGAAATCATACTTTTTTCTTTACAATATCCGAGTATTTCAAGGGTAAATTGTTTCAGCGACTTACCTCGGTTTAACAAGATTTTACGACCCAACAAATCCAATGCCTGAATACCTGTAGTGCCCTCATATAAAGTAGCGATACGAGCATCACGAACTATTTGCTCCATACCCCACTCTTTGATATAGCCATGTCCGCCGTATATTTGCAAACCATGGCTAGCACTTTCACAGCCAACTTCAGTTAAAAAGGCCTTTAAAATAGGTGTAATAAAACCAAGGCGATAATCAGCTGCTTTGCGCTCTTTGTCAGTTTTTGCCATTTCAATTTGATCAACTAACTTAGCGGTGTAGTATATCATTGCTCTACCGCCTTCGCTGAACGCCTTTTGGGTCATTAACATACGACGTACATCTGGGTGAACAATAATCGCATCAGCTACTTTTTCAGGCTGTTTAGTACCAGATAAAGAGCGCATCGATAAACGCTCTTTTGCATATACCAATGAGTTTTGATAAGACAGCTCAGAAGCACATACACCTTGCAGAGCAGTACCTACCCGAGCAGTGTTCATAAAGGTAAACATACATTCTAAACCTTTGTGCTCTGGCCCGATCAAGAAACCTTTGGCATTGTCAAAATTCAATACCGCGGTAGCCGAGCCTTTAATGCCCATTTTATCTTCGATAGAGCCACAGTTTACCTGATTAAATTCACCGATGTTGCCGGCGTCATCAACTTGCATTTTAGGGACAATAAACAAAGAGATCCCTTTGGTACCTTTAGGCGCATTTGGCAGACGGGCCAAGACAATATGTACAATATTGTCAGTCAAATCGTGCTCGCCAGCAGAGATGAAAATTTTAGTACCGCTGATCGCATAACTGCCATCGTCATTTGGCTCTGCTTTGGTTTTTACTTGACCTAGATCCGTACCACACTGTGGTTCAGTCAAACACATGGTACCTGTCCATGTGCCTTCAGTTAATTTGGTTAAGTACACTTCTTTTTGTTGTTTAGTACCGTGCATGGCAATGGTGTCCATAGCGCCATGACTCAGGCCTGGATACATAGCCCACGACCAGTTAGCCGTGCCCATCATTTCAGATTTAACCATGCCCAATGAGGGAGGAAGCCCTTGACCACCGTACTCGAGTGGATGCGACAAACTCTGCCAGCCCCCCTCTACATATTGTTGATAAGCTTCTTTAAAGCCCTTAGGAGTGGTGACCTTACCAGCATCAAAAGTACAGCCTTCTTTGTCACCACTTTGGTTGATGGGTAGTAATTCATTTTCACAAAATTTAGCACATTCTTGAAAAATGGCATCCACTAAATCTTGGCTGGCTTCTTCAAACTCTGGGTATTTAGCGTAATGTGGGTAGTAATCAAATACGTCTTCAAATAGAAACTTAATGTCAGAAATTGGCGCTTTATAACTTAACATAGCGATACTCCAAATGAGTTGGTGGAACATAATTGCCTATAGTAAACACGACAATCGTAGACAAGTCAACTGGTCGTACCTCTTTATTTTAACAATTTTATTGTTTAATATTTAAACAACAATACAAATAAACATTAAAGCACTGATCAATATACAAACTGCTAGGGTGGTAAGCGGTAGATGAAATACATTTAGGTTTGACAAATACAGCTAAAGTGAGCGGCCTTTTATCACATTGACTAGCAAATCAAGCTAAAAACGCTAATGAGGCAGGTGTCTTTTAAGTGAGCGGCCAAACTGCTGAACAGCCTTAGCGAAGGGGGAGCAATAAATTTGCCATAAGTTAGTTTGACTCAGCTCATTGCCACCTATGGTGAAGTTTTTTTCATTAACTGTTGAAGATTTAATTAAGCTGTTAAACATCTTATCCCAGCAAGCGAGTGCTGAGCCGTAATTACTATTAAAATGTTGCGGATCAGCACTGTGGTGGATTTGATGTTGGGCTGGACTGATAAAAATTCCTTCCAACTTATCTCCCCAACCTAACCAGATATGACTGTGCCGCAAATTAGAGCCACAAAAGTTAAATAAAAATACAAACAGATTTGCGCCTAAAATATCAACCATTTGCAGCGTAGCGCCAAACAAATAATAACAACACCCGACAACAAAGCCTTGAGTGAGTGCCATGCGCAATGCATAGAGTAAACTTTCAACGGGGTGACTGCGGTAAATAGTAAAAGGCGTTAGCACTTGCGCCGAGTGATGTACCTTGTGAAATTCCCACAAAACGCGATTGTTGTGTAACACATAATGCAAAATAAAGCGGGTAAAATCATCAGCGACAAATAAAAACAAAGTAAACAAAAAAACAATAGTGGTTGCAGCAAATTCGATCGGAGTAATATAACCAAAAGTCCATTCTAAAAAGGACGAGGTACTAATAGCCACAGGCACCATAGTGATCACTATAAAAGGAAAAATTGCCGATTTGATCAGTTTATTAACTATCAATAGCGCATAATCATGCCTTGCTGACAAGGCGCTATAAATACGCCAAGGTAACAGAAATTTAAAAAAACCAGTGAGGGAATAAGTGGAATTTAACCGCAAATAAACGGGTATGGCCAGTAGCGCTGCCGATACTAAGTAAATAAGATAAATGCGCTTGTTGGCATCAAATAAATATTGACCAAGTTCATTTACGTTTAATGATAAAAAATCAAGTATCGGCATTGCTAAAGACTCATGGGCTAAAAGCTATATTGGTACCCCAAAAATAACTGCTGTGGTTTACTCGGCCTTGCTCCATAAGGACGGCGACTAACAATTTCTTTTACATCAAATAAATTGTCTATCTTCAGATATAAACGTCCTAATGAGTCTAAGTCATAATGTGCTGAAAAATCAACTACAGTATGGGCTTTAGTGACTACTCCAGCTAATGTTGGTTGCCCTTCTTTTAAAGGATCAAACTGCTCTGATGCTTCAAGCATTTCACCAATGTATCGAGCAATCAGGTTAATATCCCAATGATTAGCCACGAGGCCAATATTAAAGGTTGCTTGATTTTCAGCTAAATAGGGCACTTCATCGCCTGCAGTTATATCACCCCACATAGGGAACTCTGATTCAAAGCTAGTTTTAAATTCTGAAGCACTATAAGTATAAACAAGTGAAATTGGGATCTCAAAGTCACTGTTAATTTCAAAAGTACGACTAGCGGAAAATTCCAAACCATAAATATCAACTTCGCCGCCATTAAATTCAGTATTTGAATCCTGTCCGCATGAAGAAAAAGAACAACCTTCCTTTAAGTTACTGATGTCATTGTAAAATACAATGGCCTCAAGCTTACTATTTCCGTCGTTATAACGGCCACCCAATTCATAATTGATACTGTTCTCAATATTTACATCTGGATTTTGTTGCGGGCTGGTAGGAACAAAGCCTTCGTGAATACCAAATAATAACCCAGCCTCTTCTGACAAGTTGTAAAACACACTCATACTCGGCAACCAAATACGTGAGCTTTTCTCTAAGAAGTCATCATCTTTACCTGGCGCCCTATTTTGATATTGGGAATCAAAAAACTCGCCGCGCAAACCAAGAGTGACATCTAGCTGTTGCCAACTAATGGTGTCTTGAACAAAAAGTGATAAAGCATCGGTGTTTTCAACATTAGTCAAACCAGCCACTTGTGCACTGCCGTCCGACTCTAAATTGGCTGAAACCATTAAAAACGCGTCTTCAGTATGATTTCGTTCAATTTCATCCTGATGATAGCGAAAGCCGAGATTAAACTGGTGGTCTAAACCTAATAGCTTTTGCTCAAAACGCAACTCAGATTGAATACCACGAGAATAATATTCTCGCGCATTATTACCGACAATAATTTTTTCGCCCTCATTTTCGGTATCTCGTTGCCCAGTCAACACTTGATAAAATAAGGCATTGGTCTCATCTTGCGGATTGGCCAAAATCGCTTGTAAATCACGGGTGATCAACCCACTTTTGAAACCATTAATTTTAAACCAATCGCGCTTAAACTGGTTGTTATAAATACGGGTGGTCAGATCAAAATCATCTGTCTGTAAAAAGTGACTGAATTGCAGTTGATTGTGCTGCCAATCCATATTGTCTAGTTCACTAGCCACATAACGTCGATAAGGAGACGCCTCAAAGTCTTCATCAGTTAAACCTAGGTAGGTTTCATTCGAATTTTCATCGGCATACCCCAGTTTTAATTCAAATACTTGCTCTACTCCATCACTGCTCAAGTTATAGCGAAACTTAGCCATAATATCGCTTTTGTCAAAACCGGTATCGCCACCGCCATCGAGTTCTTTAAAACCGTCTGACTCTAAGTGGATACCTTCAATTAAAAAGCCAAAATTTCCTTGGGTATTGCCATAGTAGCCTTTGGTTTTTCGGTAGCCATTACTGCCAATAGCTAAGTCGAAAGCTCCCTCACTGGCAGTTGGCACAGCACGAGTAGTCATGTTTAATGCACCGGCAACAGTATTTGGTCCATATTTGATTGCCGCTGGGCCCTTAAATACTTCAACGGATGTCATTTTACCTATCATCGGAAAATAATAAGCAGAAGGAGCAGAATAAGGTGCTGGACCAATTAAAATTCCGTCTTCCATAATGGTAATTTTTTTACTTCGCTCAGGCGTCGCGCCTCTGAAACCGATATTGGGTCGCAAACCAAAACCGTCTTCTTCGCGGATATTGATCCCCGGCACGTTATACAAAACGCGGTTAATGTCATCAAAGTTAAATTTTTCTAATTCAACTTCACTGATCAAAGTCGCGGAGCCAGCTTCGGTGCGCAATTTATTTTGATGACCAATAATTTGGATACGCTCATCATAGCTTGATTTTTCTTGGTCAGCATCAGTCATATCCGTTGTTGATTGCTCTGCCGATGCCACATTACTGAACGTGCAATGAACAGCAATAACAATAGCTAACAGCGACTTTTGGGTTTTGAAATGAGTAGTCATTAATCGTTATCTCCGGCAGCAGTTTGCGGTAACTCCAGTGCTAGACTTTGAATAAAATCTATCTTGAGTTTATCGGTTATTTTTTTAACATCGGTGTGGGTTTGTTGCACTTTATCGGGATCAGTTGTTAACGCATCAGCTAAACTTTGTTCATAATTTTGTGTATTGTTTATGGCTGAAGTGATATCTGCGGTCATTTCATCGGCGGTTAGCTGATCACCCACGTCAGTTAAAAAATCAACAAAACCTACACCACTGCTATCTCCAGAAAATAACTTTGCAAAAGCCAACAAATTCTGCTCAATGTTGCTCACTGAATTGCCACTAAATAGCGACTCAACAGTCTCTGGACAAGCTTGGCCACCACAAGGGTTAAACAATATTCCAAGAGGCTCGGCAAGTTTGCCGTCCTTAGTAAATTTGTCTACGTAAAACATGGCATCACTGATCTCATTAATCGCTTGCAGCTCTGAAGTGAAATCGCTATCACTTGTGCCCGCTTGCTTGAGGGTATTACCGTAACCATTGGCTCCTTGCCAAGCAGTTAATAACTGTTGTGCATTGTTATTAATATCTCTGGCGACTTCTCCGGCAAAATCACAACGGGCGATCTTTCTGTAATCATCGCTTTGACTATTCCAGTTTTCTGGTTGGGTAGTTGAAGTACAACTGTGATCTAATTGCTCATTAAATAATAGGTACTCTAACGCCGCTAATCCTCGTCTAGAAGGGGTGCGATTGGCAATATCGTAGGGCTGACCATTGACTGTACCCAATTCATAATTAACTACCTCAAAGTCAACTGAACAAGTGTTAACTGCCGGCCATGAATAAATTTTATTGCGCAATAAAGCATCATTTTCTGCTAGCGGGCCAACCCGCATCACTTCAGCTTGCTGCCAAACATTCATGGTGCTGCGCCATGCTTGTTTTGCTTGCTCACGGGCAGTATTGACTTGCTCAATAGAGGCATTGCCTAAAGCAAATTCACTCTCCAGCTGACAATAGGCCTCTATTGGTTGAATTTGACTCGTTGCCAGATCAGCAAACTCAACAAACGTTGGTGAAATAACATTATCAACTAAATTTTCAAGTAGTGCTTGTTGATTAAAGCTATCTACAATCGGTGTAGGAGCTGGTGTATTTCCATAACCAGCGCCAGCCTCACTGCTAGTGCTCTCTCCACAGGCACTGACTAATATGGCGGTACTGATCGCCCAAGAAACTACAGTACAATGAGTTTTGATTGACATTACTAACCCTTCTGTTCTTTTTAATGCATTGATTAAAATAAGTATTTATTAGCCAATATTCTGTATCTAACCCTAAAATTATTGGCTAATAAAAACTAAACAAGCCTTGGGTTGCAAACAACCCAAGGCTTTGACATTAGTTGGCTTACTGTTTACCAGTTGGCAACATTGTCTGCATCAAGACTTAATGCTGCTTGCATAATATCACGGGCAGCTAATAAGTCTGCTCGGTAGGCATCTACAGCAGTTCTGTCCTCTGAGCCAAAGCTAACAATAACTGGCTTATCTCCAAATAAGCTTTGAATTTCAGCAAATTGTTCATCTGTAATAGGTGAATAAGGGTTAAATTGTAACCCTAGAGCAAAACCTTTCATTTCTGACCAATGCTTGGCTAAATCTTCGTAGTTGTATTCATCCGTTAACGATTTATCTAAATCAGCACGTACATCGTTGATGTAGTGAATAACAGTGGCAGCAACAGCTTTTTCCCAAGTATCAACAACAATCTTAACTTGTGCTTTTAGATCGTCAAGTTGATCGGCGCTTAACTCAGAGCCAACATTGTCGTGAATGATTTTACGACCAGCTAAGAACGCTTCCATCACATCTTTAGTGTAATCTGTTGGATTGGCATTGTTTTTAGAGCCGCGATCGCGTTTAGCTGCATTGGTTGAATTACCTAAGTTAACTTCAGAAAGTAAATCATATACGCCATCACCATCGGTATCGTATTTGCCGTTCCACTCACTGCGACCATCTTCATCAGAAGCAACTTTGCCAGCAATTTCATTGTCGTTGTATTCTAAATAATCACGCGCCGCACCAAAGTATCCGAAGCCTTCGTCGTAACCGTGCTCAAGTGCAGTATCTGGCTTACCATCACCACGAGGGTCTGTGTTATTAGCCAATAAACCTTCATCTAAGTAGTCATCTGTTGCTTGTGAATAAGCGACACTCATTAGCAAGAATTTTTGGATCAGTTGCTTTAAATCAGTGCCATCAGTGTTGATATAGACTTTAGAAATTTCAGTGTCTGTCGCTTGATCCTTACGAAGGTTTTCATTCATCGCATTATCAGCCAATTGGTCAAAATAGTGGTCAACCAATGTTTCAGGTGTCATGCCAGCACCAGCACCAACAAAACTTGTGCCATCTGTCCAATCTTTGCGCATACGAGTCGCATCATTACCGGCAATTTTACCTTTTAAGTTTTTAAGACTTGATGAAACATCAGTAATAAAGCCTTGCTTAGCGTAAGCTAAAAAATTTAATGCGAAGTTATTGCTGTACTGATCATCATTGGTATTAAAATAGGAGTACAGTTTATCTAATACGGCTTGTTTATCAGCGAAAGCATTGGCACCTATATCCGCTTGTAAGCCATTGGCAATGTAGTGATTTAACTCAGCGATTAGCGCGTGACGTGCCGTTTGACCAGTGAAGTTAACACTTGTCTCACCGTCATTTATTTTACTCGCAAAGTGATAAGTATCTAGTAGATCATTAACATCTATGGTTAATTCTTTGCTGAAAGTCGCATCACCACTGTCAGTAACAGTCACGCTTACAGTCACTGAAGCTGCTTGTTCGAAGTTCATCATCACATCGCTAGCTAACATTAACTCAGTACCGTCAATAGCAAATTGGCTATTATCTGTGGTAAAGGTGAAAGTATCACTCGCATCAGCATCTGTAGCTGATAAGGTACCGATAGATGCACCAGCGCTATTTTCATCAACACTAATGGTTGACAAGCTAATGTCAGTTGGTGCCGAATTTATTGGTGTTGGCGTTGGTGTTGGCTCAGGCGTTGAATCACTACTTGAACCGCCACAAGCGGTTAATGTTGAAGTGGCAATTGCAATGGCAATAGCCAATGCTTTAGTTTTAAATTGCATGATTGTCCTATGTTATATCAAAGTATAAATTTATTAGTTTATTAGCGTAATGATGTAATGATGTAATGATGTAATGATTTATTGAGTACTAATAAAATTTGATAAAGCATACCTAAACTTAAATAATAATTCAAATGAGAATCAATATTATTTACGTTAATTTCTAAAATGTGTTTACAAACAAGCGAAAAAAACGTTCGAGCCCAAGTAATTTGTGCTTAGCTAATTTGTGCTTAGCTAATTTGTGCTTAGTTAGTTTGTGCTTGCCTAAGCAACGATGAATTAACACTCAATTTTTCATGGAAAGACCAATACCAAGACTTCCCCTAGTGCCTAGAGGCACTGAATATCACAACACTTATAAGTTATTGCACAATAATACAGTTAACACTTTTAATCGGGCTTGTTATAACATAACATTACAGGCTAAATACTTGATGCATTTTGCTTGAGTATTGGCAATATACAATGTGCAAACACATAAAATTATCTCATCAACATGCTTGTTTTAAATAGATTGATCATGATTGATTTAAGTAATTTCAATAATTATTTACTCATTTATTGATAGCGGTCAATGCGAACAAAAATCTTGGTGGTTTCTTACACTTAACAAACGATAAGAAAAAAATGACTTTTAAAAAATCAATTGCATTGGTACTCATGATACCACTTTCATTGTCAACAATGGCATATAGTTCAGCTATAAAGCAGACTAAAGGCAACTTTGAAGACAAATTCCGCCAACTCGAAGAAGTACTTCCCACTCCCAATGTATATCGCAACGCAGCGGGTGAGCCCGGTGAAAAATACTGGCAGCAGGAAGTCGATTACAATATTAAAGTTTCACTTGATGAAAACAAACGTCGTTTGTCGGCCAGTGAACAAATTACCTATAAAAATAATTCGCCGTACCAGTTGAAATATTTATGGGTGCAATTGGATCAAAATATTTTTAAAGAAGATTCAATCGCAAATACCGCTAACAACTTTGGTGGTATAGGCCGCCGCGGTCCATACACTAAAGCAGGCGATCAACACACCCCAGCTAAAATAAGCTTAGGTGAATTACGTCGTCAACACTTTATGGCCGACAATGAGTTGGGTTATGAGATCAGTGCGGTTAAAGACAACCGCGGTAAACCATTAAGTTTTGCCTTAGTGGGTACCCATATGCGCATTGATTTACCGAGCGCACTTAAATCAGGTGGCACGGTTAAATTTTCTATTGACTTTGCATTCAACATTGTTGAAGAAGACGCAGTATCAGCTCGTTCAGGATACGAACATTTTGAAGATGACGCGCGTCCAGGCGGCAATGATATTTTCTTACTGGCACAATGGTTTCCTCGCCTTCATTCCTACACGGACTACGAAGCATGGACCAACAAAGAGTTCTTAGGCCGCGGCGAATTCACCTTGGAATTTGGTGATTATGAGGTAGAAATTGATGTACCTGCCGATCACGTGGTCAGTGCCACAGGGGTATTAACCAATCCTAAAAGTGTGTTGACAAAAACGCAGCGCCAACGATTAGAACAGTCGAAAACAGCTAAGCGTCCAGTATTTGTTATTACCGAGGAAGAAGCATTAGAAAACGAAAAAGAAGGCACTAACAAGCGCAAGACTTGGAAGTTTAAAGCCGATAACGTACGTGATTTTGCTTGGGCTTCATCGCGTAAATTTATGTGGGATGCCAAAGGCTACCAACAAGGTGGTGACGATATGCCACTAGTAATGGCAATGTCTTTCTACCCTAAAGAAGGCGGTGACTTGTGGAAAAAATACTCAACTGAGTCTGTGATCCACACAATGGAAGTGTATTCTCGTTATTCCTTTGATTACCCTTACCCAACGGCACAATCGGTCAATGGCCCTGTTGGCGGCATGGAATATCCGATGATCACCTTTAATGGTCCGCGCACGGAATTACAAGACGACGGTTCACGCACCTACTCACAAGCTGAAAAACGCTTTTTGATCGGTGTTGTTATCCATGAAATTGGCCACATCTATTATCCGATGATAGTCAACTCTGACGAACGTCAATGGACTTGGATGGACGAAGGTTTAAACAGCTTTTTAGATGGTGTTGCCGGTCGCGAATGGGATCCAACTATTCCTTGGGGAGTAGAGCCTAGAGATATCGTTGGCTATATGAAGTCTGAAAATCAGGTGCCGATCATGACCCAATCAGATAGTGTTTGGCGCTTAGGTCCTAATGCCTATACCAAGCCTGCTGCAGCACTAAATATCTTGCGTGAAGTTATTTTAGGACGTGAGTTATTTGACTTTGCTTTTAAAGAATACTCACAACGCTGGAAATTTAAACGCCCAACGCCTTCTGACTTTTTCCGCACTATGGAAGAAGCTTCGGGAGTTGATTTAGATTGGTTCTGGCGCGGTTGGTTTTATTCAACAGATCACGTTGATATTTCAATCGACAAAGTATACCAAATGCGCTTAGACACTCGCGATCCTGATATTGATTATGGCCGTTTACGTCAAATTGAACAAGACAAGCCATCGTCATTATTTGTTGAACGCAATAAAGCCGCAGGCACAGAGTTATGGATTGATCGCAACCCAGATATTCGCGACTTTTATGATGACAATGATCGCTTCACCGTCACAAACAAAGAGCGCAATGCCTATCAGAAGTTTGTTAAAGGCCTAAAACCTTGGGAGCGCAAAACCCTTGAACGCGCAGTTAAAGAAGATAAAAATTACTATGTAATGGAGTTTTCCAACATAGGTGGTTTGGTTATGCCTATTTTACTTGAGCTGACCTTCGCTGACGGCAGTAAAGAAAATCAATACGTACCTGCTGAGATTTGGCGTCGCACCCCAGAGAAAGTTCGTAAGTTGATTGTTACCGATAAAGACAAAGAACTAGTGCAAGTAACTGTAGATGGTGGCTGGGAAACTGCTGATGTCGATGTAGAGAACAACTACTATCCTCGTCGTATTATTCCATCTAGAGTTGAAGCATACAAAGCCAAGAAGAGTTCAGACAAAGTGCGTCGTGATATTATGCAAGACATTAAAACTGAGCTTAAAACTGATGACAAAGAAGAAAAAGCAACTGAGAAAAAGGATAAATAATGCCTAAAGGGCTAACTTTATTTATTTCTCTGGTTTTGTTGGTGGTCGCAACTAGCGCTGTTGGCCACCAACAAAAAGCTGCAGAAACAACGGTACTATTTAACAACAAAAGCAATAAACTGGAAGTAATGCATCGTTTTTATTTGCATGACACTGAGCATGCGGTGCAATCATTATTTGATAAAAATGCCGATATTCTCAACTCTGCAAAAACTCATGATCAGTTTGCTGAGTATGTTGGCGAACAGTTTAAGATGCGAACTTTAAGCGATGAGAAGTTACCCTTAACTAATGTTGGTTCAGAAATTGAGGGTAAGTTCTTTTGGGTTTATCAAGAAACCACGTTACCGACAGAGCTAAAGGGCTTGAAATTGTTTAATGGTTCATTGCGCTCACTTTGGCCAACCCAGATCAATATGGTTAACATTGAAGGCGCAGGTCAATTGCGCACTTTATATTTTAGTGAAAATCAAACTTGGCTTATCGCTGAATTTTAGCTTTTCAGCAGTGACTTGCCAGTTAAAACGCCAACGCTTTTGCCTTGGCGTTTTTTATACCGCAAATAACACCCAAGCAAAATACTCAACAGCAATTTTAACAGCTTCAAAGAGCCTATAGCGGCTTTATTCATTGACTTTTCAGGCAATGGCTTATCAACATTGTTTTCTGTGTATTTGTCTTCAAATTTGCCTATACCTGCATTTAAAAATATCTGTAGGTGTACCCTGCATCAGGATCCGATAGGCTTTATTTTCTATAAGATAAATCTGGGCATCACTAGACAAAATGAGACATAAAATAAATGTGCTAACAATGGGAATTTATGAAAATTTATCATTATTTTTTACAAGGGCTATTGATAGAGTTGACTGAGGTAAATAAATCACCAACCTCGGAAATTGATAAACGACAAAGCTGAGAAAACTATCGATAAAAATACACTATCGATGAAAATACACTATCAATACAAATAAACACTCAAGATTAATGACTTTTAAACAGGGCTAAAACTGGGGATGTTTAAAGAGGCAACAAATGTGGCGGAGTGGACGGGACTCGAACCCGCGACCCCCGGCGTGACAGGCC
>JBELHO010000007.1:0-80917 GCA_042091375.1 Thalassotalea sp.
ATAACTACCACAATTACTAATTCAACTAAAGTAAAACCACTTTGCTTTTTCATTTTCAAAACCTCATCATCGTATTTATGTTAACATGATACAGTACAAACTATTGAATTGCTTAATTTTATTTTTTTAACAAATTAAAAACAAGCTATTTTTATCTGAATAACAATACATTTAACAAATGATGAAAAATGTCGTTATTCAATCCTAACTCCTTATTGAAACTGCCCATTTGGTGCAGTCGATGTAAACTCAAGTACTGATAACGTTCAGATAAAATGACCTCAAGTACACTACAAATTCACTACCATTGTTTAATTGCACTCTCTGATAAGCATATATTACGCCAACTTAACAAGCCATTTGTTTGACCACAACAATTATTATTTCAGCTAATTGTTTACTAACTGTACTTCTGTAATTTTGCCGTTACTAGGGGTATAAGTAAAATATTCACCACTGGATAAACTAAACCGGCAATGAGAGTGTTTGTTGCCCGCGACTGTGTTTAATGTCAGCCAAATAGCAGCTATATTGGCATCTGTCTGCTCAATAGAAGATCCCATAACCTGCTGCCAGTTTTCTTGGCAAGCGTCAGTAGTCTGACCGTTATCTACCCAGCCCTTAGCATTTAAATGCACGGTTATTTTGTTATCTGATAATTGGTCATCAATAAATAACATCCGCGGTTGCGCATCCATCATCCATTGCGCGCGCATTGCATTAATGCGAGCAGCAAACACATGGCTAATATTATTTAATCCAGCTTGGGTTACTTGTCCTTGGTGCTTAAAAAAGTAGATACCAACACTAGTCATCAACACCGCAATGACTACGACAATAATGATCAGCTCTGCTAAGGTAATTTTTTCTTTACTCGGTAATGGTGACATTTTTTTGACTCATAGTGATTAAATTACCCTTTAAACGCTGACATCATATCCCACATAGGAGTGAAGATACCCAAGGCTAAAATCAATACCATCACAGCCACAACAGTGACTAAGATAGGTTCAATTTTTGCAGTTAAGGTGGTTAGGTCGTAATCAACCTCACGTTCATAATAATCCCCCACTTCTTGTAATAGAGTATCCACTTGACCGGTTTCTTCACCCACAGCTATCATTTGCAATACCAGTGGTGTAAACAGCTTACTGGCTACTGCTGAGCGCAATAAACTCTCACCGCTTTCAATATTGCTTCGCATAGTGAGAATTTTATCGCGCATAAAGGTATTGTCTGCAGCTTCAGAAACTAGAGTTAAGCCAGTGGTCATTGGTACACCCGCACGCAATACTATGGCAAAGCTGTGAGAGAATCGCGACAAAATTGAACGCTCAATAATGGAACCAACTACGGGCAATTTAATTTTGCGTTTATCCCAAAAATAACGTCCCGCAGTGGTATTGATATAATAGCGAATGGCAAAAAAGCCAGCCACCATGGCCACCAGTAAGTGTTGCCAATAGGTCAGGAAAAAATTGGAGCTGGTGATCAAGGCCCTCGTTGCCCAAGGTAAATCAGCGCCCAATTTACTAAACATGCTGGCAAACGTAGGGATCACAAAAATATTGAGGATAACGATAGCAGCAGCAATGGCAATCAATACAAACGAGGGGTAGCGCAATGCTGATTTTATCCGCTTGCGAGTGTCTTGCTCGCGTTCAAAATAACTGGCCAATTTTAAGAACGCATCGTCGAGCTTACCGGTGTTTTCGCCAACATTGACTAAGGAGATAAACAACGGGGAAAACAATTTCGGGTGTTTATTAAGCGCCGATGACAGTTGAAAACCGCCTTCTAATTGGTTGGCAATATCGAGCAATGCCACTTTTAAATTTTCTGAATTACTGGTTTCAGCCATGCCATTAATGGCTCGTAAAATAGGCACACCGGCGCGGACTAGAGCATACATTTGTCGACAAAAAATAATCAAGTCATCAAGTGATATAGCCGCAAAACCAAATAAACTGGCCATGTCAAGTTGGCTTAATTCACCGCTTGCTCCTTTGTTGTTATTGGCCTCGGTGATAGAAATAGGAATAATCTGTTGACGTGTTAATTGCTCAGCGACCCCTTCGGCATTAATGGCTTCCAGTAGACCTTTGACCTGTGCACCTTGACTGTTGCGGCCAACATAATTATACGCAGCCATAATTAAACTTCCTCGTTGACATCAACCGTTTCGACTAAGCGCAACACTTCTTCTACGGTAGTGACACCTTGGCAAGCGTAATCAAAGGCAGACACTGACAAGGGAGAAAATTTAGGGTGCGCTTTCGCCAATTCAGTAAAGGTCTGGGCATCATCGCGTTTAAGCGCTGCCATCATACCTTCGTTCATTTCAAGAAACTCAAACACCCCAACTCGTCCTTTATAGCCAGTGTATTGACAACTTTGGCAGCCTTTGCCTTTCTTAAAGGTAACCTGCTCTGCTCTATCGCCAAACAAATGTTGTAACCAAACTTTTTCTTGACTTGATGGGTAAAAGTCTTGTGCGCAATTATCACATACGCGACGAACTAAACGCTGGGCGATAATAGCCCGTAACGAACTACCTACCAAAAATCCTGCAGCTCCCATATCAATTAATCGCAACACACTAGTGATGGCGTCGTTGGTATGCAAAGTTGATAACACTAAGTGACCTGTTAATGCACCTCTTAAGCCAATTTCAACAGTTTCGTTATCGCGCATTTCACCCACCATCAATATATCGGGATCTTGTCGAAGTGCGGTTCGCAATACACCAGAAAAAGTCAGATCTATTTTGCTGTTTACTTGCACCTGATTAATTCTAGGTAACCGATATTCTACCGGATCTTCTACGGTGATTATTTTCTTACTCGATTGATTGAGTTCGCTTAACGCACCGTAAAGGGTGGTTGTTTTACCACTACCTGTCGGTCCGGTAACCAAAATCATCCCATGTGGCCGTGAAATTTGATGGCGAAAGCGACTGATCAGGTCAGCAGGCATACCGGTTTCATCAAGTGATAAAATACCCGCAGATTGATCTAGTAAGCGCATAACTACTGATTCACCGTATTGCACTGGCATAGTCGACATACGCACGTCAATATTGTGACGGTTGATCACTAAATTAAAACGACCATCTTGTGGTAGACGCTTTTCTGAAATATCTAAACCTGCCATCAGTTTTAAACGCAATACCATGGCTGAGGCGATCTTATTTTCTTTTAAAACATTTTCTTGTAACACACCATCAATGCGCTGACGAATCCGCAATAAATTTTGATCTGGTTCAATGTGAATATCAGAAGCCCGCATTTGCACTGCATCTTCAAAAACCGATTGTAACAGTTTACCCACAGTAGCATCGCCACTTTCGTCAACAAAAGAGGTACTTATATCGAAATCAGTATTTTGCTGATATTCTTCTCCAAGTTGGCTAGCAAAGGACTCTATGTCTGCTGTTCGTCGATAAAGGGTGTCAAATGCCTGATAGATTTGTGATTCCATTACTACAGCTAATTTAACCGCCTTCGGTGCCAACATTTGTTCTAATTGATCTAATCCGGTGAGATCGGCAGGATCGCTCATCCCTAATAATACTGCATCGCCCTGATCTTCAATGATCAAAGCGCGCAAGCGTCGAGCATGAACTTCGGGGAGTAAAGCCGCTACTTTCGTTGGGATCCTGCGTTGACTGATATCTAAAAAGGGCACGTCTAATTGTTGGGCTAAAAACTGTAACAGTTGTTGTTCAGTTAATGCGCCTAATTCAATTAAGGTATCTCCTAATTTTCGACCCGAGGTTTTTTGGGTTTTTAATGCCTCTAGTAGTTGCTCATTAGTAATGACGTGTTCATGGACTAACAAATCACCCAGACGCATTTTTAATTTAGGTGCTGCCATGGTTAACCTCCCAGTTGTTCTAGGCGCTGACGTGAAAATTGTCTGGCACTTTCAGATAAATTTGCTAATGCTATGGCACGGCGATAAGTACCAGCAGCTTCGATAAATTGACCATCACTGTCGTAGGCCACTGCCAACCCCAACCACCAACGGCCAACACTGGGTTGTAATTGGGTGAGTTGGTTATAAGCATTAATAGTGTGCTGATAGTGCTTTAATTGTTGGGCGGTCGTAGCCAGCAAACCTTGATATTCAACTTCATTAGTGTTGGCTAACTCCAGTAGTGTATCAAGGGCCCTTTGCTGTTGATTTAAGGCGATATAAATACGCGCCTTCATTAAACGATATTCACTATTTGTGGGGGTAATGGCAATGCCCTGTGATAACAAGTTCAGTGCTGGTTGATAGAGCTGTCGGCCATACCAAAGTGCCGCTAATTGTTTTCTCGCACTTTGATGCTCAGGTAAAATAAGTAAGATTTCTTCAAGTAATTGCTCACCAGCGCTAATGTCATTAGAGGCTATTGCCTGCTCAGCTTTGGTAAATTTTTGTTGTGCCAAGGCTTGTGGAGATAATTGCACTCGGGAAATAGTTAAACTGGGTTGGGCTTGTTTTAGTTGTTCTGGTTGCTCAGATTGTTCTATTTGCTCTGGCTGGCTAGTTAATTGATTAACAATAGGTTTTACAGATGATTGCATAGCAACGGCTTGCTCTGCAATACTATCTGAGGTGTGGCTTTGTTCATTGGCTTGCAATGGCTCAGTTGACTCAGTTGGCTTATTTGGCTCAGTTGACTCAGTTGGCTTATTTGGCTCAGTTGGCTCAGTTGTCTCAGTTGGCTCAGTTGGCACATTGGTAACTTTGTCATTTTTAGCTGTTCTAGCTATTTGGGCTTTAGTTGTTTGTTCTGTAGTTGTTTGTCCTTCAGCTTTAGTATTTATGGTATCTGAGGTTGATGCTTGTGTTGCACGGGTTGATGGTTGTGTTGCACGGGTTGATAGTTTGGCTGCCACTTTTACTTGACTAACGCTCACTGCCTCTGCCTGTGTGGGTAGTTTACTGATCACACTTGTCTCGGCTAACTGGGCTTGCTGAGGCAAACCACCTTGCGCTTTTAGCTGCTGATTTTCTTGATAAAGCTGCCACGAAAACCAGCCAACAATGCTAATGGCGACCAGAGCAACAGCAGTAAATATCAAGCGATATCTTGCTGATGGTTGGGCTTGCAAGGCATTACTGTGCTCTTGCTGCACCGCTTGCTTGGCCTGACGTTGATCGAGATCTTTGAGCATTTGATTGATCACACTCATAACAAATTACCATTATTTAACAATATCAAGCCGTAATAACAGCCAATGAGCAGCACTAAAATAACACATAGGCCAACTGCTAAATTGGCAAAACTTTTTGGATTAGCTATTGATTCAGTATCAATAATAGCTGCATTTAGTAGCTGAGAAGACATCTGATAATGCCCTTGTCCATAACACAATATCAACATCTTATGGCATAGTATATTGACTATACGAGGAATACCACGACTGATTTTGGCAATTTTGTTAGACAATTTTTTATCAAATAAGGTCGCGCCTTTATAACCAGCGACTTGCATTCGATGTCGGATGTAATCAACAACTTCACGTTGCGTCATCGGCCGCAAGGCATAAGAAAATGTAATACGCTGTTTGAGCTGTCGAAACGATTTTTCCGCAAGGCGTTGATCTAACTCAGGTTGAGCGAATAACACCACTTGTAATAATTTACGTGTCTCGGTTTCTAAATTAGTGAATAAGCGCAATGCTTCTAAACTTTCTGCCGGTAATGCTTGTGCCTCATCAAGGATCAATACCACAGATCGGCCAGCACTGTGCAACTCAACGAGTCGGTTTTGAATGCGCTCGGTCAACAATTGAACTGACATGCGCTGCGCTTGCTTTATACCTAATTCAACAGCAACAGCACGTCTTAGTTCGTCGGGTTTGAGGTAGGGGTTAGGGATATATGCAGTAACAAAATGCCTGGGTATGTCATTCAATAGCTTGCGACAAAGTAAGGTTTTACCTGTACCGACTTCACCAATAACCTTGATAAAGCCCTCTCCAGTTTTCAATGCTGTCATTAATACCTCAAGCGCCTCATTATGCGGAGCAAGCCCTAGGTAAAAATGTGTATTTGGTGTCAAGGTAAAAGGTAATTCCCTTAAACCAAAATGATATAAATACATAACAATATGACTTCTGTTGATTAAACCAAGCAAATAAGCCTAAATATCAGTTATTCCTCTTGTTCAGGAAACCACTTCTTTAACAACGCCCGTGCATTTTGCAGCTGGTCTTGCCATGTATCGTGGCCAATAACAATTGGCTTTAACATGATGATCAATTCTTTTTTCTGACTAACTTTACTGGTGCTTTTAAATAAGCCACCCAACAATGGAATATCGCCTAGTAAAGGGGTCTTTGATTCGTTCTCAACTTGCCTATCTTCAATTAAGCCGCCAATAATAACGATTTCACCGGATTTTGCTTTTATGATTGTATCGGATTCGCGAACTGTACTTTGTGCTAAAGGCAAGGTGTAGTCATCATCACCAATGCGGATCACTTTAGTTTGTTCATCGGTAATGGTCACTGAGGGATGAACGTGTAAAATAACTTCGCCACCGGCATTTATTTGTGGCGTAACATCCAGTGCAATACCAGAGAAAAACGGTGTTAATTCAACATCTGGAGTTGAAGTTGTCGCAGTACCTGTAGTGGTGGTATTGGATATATCCGTGACAAAATACTCGTCACCGCCTACTTTAATTACCGCTTTTTGATTATTTGTGGCTGTTATCCTAGGACTGGACAGAATTTGAATATTACCTTGTGTTGATAATAATTTAATGACACTGCTAAAGTCGGCATTTTGAAAAGTAATATTGGTGACACCGCCTATGCTGCCAGATATAGCGTTACCGACAATATTTCCCGAAGTTGAAAAGTTAATATCTGTACTCTCGAGATGTCCCAATACATTACTCCACTCGACACCTTGTTGATATTCGTCGTTTAAGG
Organism: Thalassotalea sp.; assembly: GCA_042091375.1. Classification (GTDB taxonomy): domain Bacteria; phylum Pseudomonadota; class Gammaproteobacteria; order Enterobacterales; family Alteromonadaceae; genus JBELHO01. The sequence continues at coordinate 6,936 of JBELHO010000007.1, forward strand.
TAACTTCCATAATTTTAGCTTCGATAATGACTTGACGACGCAGGTGTTGTTGAGTCTGTTCTATAAATTGTTTGACCGCATAGATTTCATTAGGCAATGCTCTAACGGTGACTAAACCTGCTTGTGGAGATACGATCACCGAGCGGCCATCAGAGTTACCGACAAGAGAAACTAACGATTCTTTTAACCCAGTCCAAAAATCAGATTCGTGCTCAGTATATATATTGATACCACCTGAAGAGTTTTGATTACCCTGACCACCTTGCCCACCTTGATTACTTGAACCGCTATTACTGTTTGAACTGCGGCTGTTGTTTGATCCGCTACTACCACCGCCCGAACCGCCACCACTGTTAGATTCTTGATCGGTAACTCCACCTGAGTTAATAGTAGTACTTGAGCTGCCAAAGCGTTTGACAAATAAATAATCCAATGAAATGGTTTCAGTGCGAATTCCGGTCGGATACACTTGGATGACTTTATCTGTAACGCGAATATCGAAGCCATATAGATCTTCAATGACATCAAGAGTCTCAAATAAAGTGACGTTTTTAAGATTCAAGGTAATTTTACCCGTCACCTGTGGATGAATAGCAATGCTGTAAGGTGAATCTTCTATTAAGGCGCCAAAAAATGCTTGCGCGTCAATTTGACTGGCTGCGATAGACAAACGCTTTTCCGCCAATAAACCAGTTTTTGCTTGCAACATGTCGTTTTGCATTAACTCTTGCTGAACAGCACTGGGCAACGAGGTCAAAGGCTTTGGCGGTGCTTTCTGCTCAGCTGCTTGTATCTCTTGATCTAACATGTCTGTGATATGGGTAGGCGAAGGGGGAACCGACTGACAACCGAGTAAGACCAAACAAAGTCCGAAAAAATTAAGGGGGTAAATGAGTGTTGTCTTTTGTTTCATTATCGATAGTTTCTCATTGTGTTGTTTTCAACACGCCAGTAAAAAGTGAAAGGGTGATGCTATTGCTAGCCGACTTAAGACTAACAGAATTAAGATCAATTTTATTCAGTGTATACTCACCAAGTTTATCGCCAACTTTTAGTAACTTACCATTAATAATGGCATTTTTTTTACGATTTTGCACTAATATTGATTCAAGGGTTAATTGTTGCGTGGTATTTGCTCCCTTAACCGCACTGGCTGCATCCATAACAGGCGGGATCAACGGCTTGGTCGGATCCAGTTGTTGAGCTGTGCTACTGCAAGCAAATAGCACTGTGCAGAGCAAGGCCCCTAAGTTTTTTAAGTCGGTATATTTAGACACCTAAAAACTCCCGTTTAGTACTCAAACTGTAGAGCTCAATATGCAATTCAGCCATTGGATATTCGTTCATGCGATAATCGAAAGTACGCCAAAAAAAACGCCACTCAAGCTCCTCTAAAGCAACTAGATAATCACGCAACTGAAAATAACTACCGCTGATCACTAGCTTAATAGGATGCTTATATAGCGTTAAAGTTTTCGCCGCGATTTGATCGCTGTCGGTTTTATTGGCATTTTTAACCGTTAATGCCTCCGGCGAAAGCACTTCAAACGTATTTAGGGTTAAATTTTGCTGTAACTGCAATAAATCAACCAATGCGTAACGCATTTGTAGCGGGTTAATAAGTCCAGAAGTAAGAGCTAATAAATCATCGTCAAGGGCCAATAACACTTTATCAACACGTTCCACTTTGTTGCCAACAGCGACATTGACATCATTGGCTAAGCTTTGTTCTAAAATTTCTATGGTGCTGATCGCTGTGTTATTGTCACTGCGCAATTTACTGGTCTTTTGCTCTAAACTGGCCGATTTAATTAAATTTGGATCAATGAAATTACTATAGATAATTAGGACAATGGCACTGATACCGGCAAATATAATTAAATATTGCTCTCTGGGAGTGCTATTGAGGAAGCCGTTAGAATATTTTTGCCATAACGCTTTCATTAGTCCTCTCCTTGGCTGGGTTCTTTGGGGATAATGGCTTCATTCGAACTCACCGTGAAGGTCGTTAAGTTTTGCTCACTCTGCCCTAAATTTAGATGCGAAAATGATTTACCCGATAAAAACACCGATTGTTCAAATGCAGCTAACCAAGTGGGAACAGCATCAGGATATCGGGCAAGCCCTACAAAAGCCAGATCACCGCCGTTAATGGTAATACTTTGCAAACTTATATTTTGATTGTGAAACTTGGCCAGTTCGGTCATTGCCATAGAGAAGCCAACTGATTGAGTACTAGAACTATCCGTCAATTGTCTCAGCAGATCCTTTTTATTCTCTAATAAAAGGGTCAATGAATTCAATTGTTCCTGTAATTCAGGATTGACTTTATTGTTGTTAATTTTATTTTTTAACGCCTCTTCTTTCGCTTTCAGTATTGTATTTTGTTCGCTCACTGCATTGTATTGCGAAGTGTTTAGTTGGTATTGATGATCCGCCCACCACCAACCCGACAAGGTCAGAATAAGACAAAACAACCACAACAAAAGCACCCGTTGTAAGTTCCACAAAGGTTGCTTTACTATCAACTCAGCCTGCAATAAATTAATTGATAACTTTTCCATTAAGGTGAAACCTCAGGCAAATTAAGCAAAGTTGCGCCAATACAGGCAGCGTAATCGCGTTGCTCTGTATATTGTTCAGGTAGATCGAATAACTGAACTGGGATATTGACATTTTCACGCAATTTCTGCGCCACAAATGACTCGGTGGTCATTGGCAATAATATTTCAATGGATTGGATCGGTGATTGTTTTAATTGTCGTTCAAAATAATCGATTGAACGTTGTATCTCTAGGCTTAACGAATCAATCACCCCCATCATCAGTTGCTCTTCAGATTTTTCCGCCAATTTTGCCATACTGCGCAGCCGACGTTGAAAGTGAAGACGTCCTTGCTTGACGATCAGCAAATTAAGCTCTTCCCCAGGTTGTTGACAAATCATAATACAAGCATCGTCTTTAACCGGTAACAAGGCAGTAAAGGCAAATTCTTCAGTGGTGATGGTGGTTAGTGAAATATTGTTTTTACTCAATGGTTCGACATAACTTTGCAATTCGCTTTTACTGGCACAAACCACATTAATTTTTTCTGCCCCAGCTGACAATTGCGGACCATCAAAATAATCAAGGATCATGTCGTCAGGTGAAATAGTCACTAAATCTTTTATTTGCCATTTAACCGCATCAGCGATTTCCTCAGCAGCCACATTGGGTTTATCGACTTGTACAATTTGGCTGTGTTTGGCATTGAGAATAAGGTTACAGCGACCTTGAACACCGTAATCGCTGTGCAAAGTTTCTAATGCCGCAGCATAGTTATCACCGATGACGGTAATATTGTGACAACCACTAGTGTCATCTTCATTAATGGTGCAGAAGTTAAGGGATTGTTGACGCAAACTGATACCGATTGACTTGTCGGCATTCGCGGTAGAAAATAATTGACTAAACCATGATATGATTGACATTTATTTAAATTATTATCTCAATGTTAATATAGGTCATTTCTTTATTATCCTCTATTAATGATCAGGTGCAAGTTTTTTCACAATTTTTTCACAAGAAAGTATACCTTGGCTGTCACCTTGCAAAAGTATACCTTGACTGTCACTTTGCATGAGATAATGAGTAGTGTCGAATTTACCGGGTCTAATTAAAGGTTACTATTTCATATGCTCAGCCGCTCTATTGTCCACACTCTTGAACACCCGCTCTTTGTTAAGCATGGTTTAACAGTGAAAATAAAGCGCGATGATTTAATCCACCCAATTATTTCAGGCAATAAATGGCGAAAGCTAGTTAACAACATTCACTTTGCTAAACAACATAACTACCGTGGTATTGTCTCTTTCGGCGGCAGCTATTCTAATCACATTCACGCCCTTGCATATGCCTGTCAACAACATCAACTGCAATCTATAGGAATAATACGCGGAGAATCTCACCACCAAAACAATTATACCCTCTCATGGGCGAGTCATTGGGGCATGCAGCTTAATTTTGTTGACCGAAAAACCTACCGGCAACGCCGTGAAGAAACATTTTTAAGCAACTTACAACATCAATACCCTAATTATTTTATTGTCCCAGAAGGCGGTAGTAACTCATTAGCATTGACTGGTGTAGCCGAATTGGTGGGTGAACTTAAACAACAAAGTCAATATGATACCTTAATGTTACCGGTAGGCAGTGGTGGCACTTTGGCCGGAATTATTGGGGCAGATAGGCAACATCAACTGTTGGGTATCGCTGTACTCAAACAAGGTGACTTCTTGACTGGGCAGGTCAATGAGTTACTCGCTGAGCACAAGCCTATTCAGCAAAACTGGCGAATTCTTACTGAGTTTCACCGCGGCGGCTACGGCAAATTTTCAGCTGATGACAGTACTAAGTTACTTGCCTTTAATCGCCAAGTAGGCGTTACCTTTGAACCCATATATTCGGGTAAAATGGTACTAGCCCTGATGGATTTAATAGAAAGTAACTACTTTCCAAGCAAGCATACGATAATGTTACTGCATACCGGAGGCTTGCAAAGCCTAGCAGGCTTGGCTGAGCAAAATAAAATTAATGCCGCTGATTGGCCAATACCGACTGCTGTGAGTTGATCTGGTTAAGTGAGTCATTAGATTTATGCAATACTGCAATTGATACGCTTGATCTAACTGAATTTAAGTGAGTGATAGCCAACCTAGCGCCAACAATAGTTCAACGAAGTCTAGCGCTGATAGCATAAAAAAATCCTGCATGCCGAAAGGCATACAGGATTTTGCTTAAACTTTTTTATCGCACATATCGAGCGATAAATTATGCTTCGGCGATAACAATGATTTTGATGCTAGTATCAACATCATTGTGCAAGTGAATAGCGATATCGAATTCACCCGTTTCACGTATAGTGCCAAGTGGCATACGCACTTGTGCTTTTGTCACTTCTACGCCAGCTTCACTGATGGCATCGGCAATATCACGAGTACCAATTGAACCAAATAATTTACCTTCATCACCTGCTGATGAAGCAATAGTGACTTCGGCAAGTTCAGTGATTTTAGCGGCTTTAGCTTCAGCAGCTTTTAATGTTTCAGCTAACTTAGCTTCAATTTCAGCGCGACGAGCTTCAAAAAGCTCAACGTTAGCCGATGAAGCAAACACAGCTTTACCTTGCGGTAATAAGAAGTTACGTGCATAGCCAGACTTAACTGTTACCTTGTCACCAAGGCCGCCTAATTTGGCGATTTTATCAAGAAGAATTACTTCCATTTTCAAAACCCCTTTTTAGGTTACTTATGTAAATCAGTATAAGGTAGTAATGCTAAATAACGAGCACGCTTGATCGCACGACCAAGTTGACGTTGATATTTAGCAGCAGTACCAGTAATACGGCTAGGAACGATTTTACCACTTTCAGTGATGTAATTTTTCAGTGTTGCAATATCTTTGTAATCGATAGAGCTAGCACCTTCCGCAGTAAAGCGGCAGAACTTACGACGTCTAAAAAAACGAGACATGGATTTCTCCTAATAGGGTGTTTTTGTTAGCACTGTGGCTTAACTTAACACCGTAATAAATCATTTTAAGATCAAAACAATCATATAATAATGTAGCAAAACATTTATGTTTGTTAGATGTTAAATCACGAGTTAATTTTGTCGGTATATTTATGTTCAATAAATAAACCTAAAATCAGCTATTATTCGCTTGCAGCTTCTGCTGAACTCTCTTGTTCAGAGCTTTCTTCAGTAGTTACAGGCGCTTCAGCAGCAACATCTTTCTTAACTTCGCGACGATCTTCACGACGTTCTTCTTTAGCAACTGCCATAGCAGAGGCTTCAGTTACTGCGCCTTTAGTACGCATGATCATGTTGCGAATAACAACATCGTTGTAACGGAAAGAAGTTTCTAATTCATCAACAACAGCTTGCGGCGCTTCAATATTTAATAAAACATAGTGGGCTTTGTGCAGTTTATTGATCGGGTATGCTAATTGACGACGTCCCCAGTCTTCAAGACGGTGGATTTTGCCTTCAGCAGCATTGATCAAGTCAGTATAACGCTGGATCATGCCAGGTACTTGTTCACTCTGATCAGGGTGAACCATAAATACGATTTCGTAATGACGCATTACGAGCTCCTTACGGTTGTAGCCTCTTATCTGGCTCAGCCAACACCAGTTTTGAGGCAAGGAACAAAAAGTTCAGGCTGAATTAAGGAGGCGTATTGTAGGGAATGTATGCAATAAAGGCAAGTCACAGAGGGTAACAATCCGAAATTTTATGTCAATTATACAAAATAGCCGAGACAACAACTGAGTTTAAGCTAAGCGTTGTCTGACAATTTCAAATAAACATATACCTGTTGCCACAGAAACATTAAGACTGGAAATACTTCCCGCCATCGGTATTTTAACTAACTGATCGCAATGCTCACGGGTTAATCGACGCATGCCCTTTCCCTCTGCGCCCATGACCAGTGCTGTTGCTCCGCTAATTTGTACATCGTATAAGCAAGTTGTTGTTTCACCTGCCGTGCCTATGATCCACACCCCCATTTGTTGTAGACTTTTCATCGCCCGCGACAAATTAGTCACTTGCACTAAAGGCACAGTTTCTGCAGCGCCAACCGCTACTTTGCGCACGGTTCCGGTTAGCCGTGCGGCATTGTCTTTGGGGACTATAATCGCCTGTACACCTGCCGCATCGGCGTTGCGTAAACAAGCCCCTAAATTGTGAGGATCAGTGACGCCATCCAATATTAATAAAAACGGCGCAACGCCGCTTTGCTCTGCTTGTAAGACGATGTCATTTAAATCAGCTTCGGTATAATGCTGTTCAGCGGTGATCCTTGCCACCACACCTTGATGTTGCTCTCCCTTAGTTTTCTCATCGAGTACTTTTCGGGAAACTTGTTGGCCGGCAATACCGTGTTTTCTTGCTAAATGTATGATCGGCATTAAACGCTCGTCGACACGGCCTTTGAGTAAAAAAAGCTCTATAAATCGTTCTGGTGTGCGTTTTATTAGTTCATTGACTGCATGAATGCCAAATACAACTTGGTGGTTTTTTGCCATATTGTGCTCTTGTTTATTATCTTGTTTATTATCTTGTTTACGCAGAGTTTAACTCAGTTTTCAATATCACCACAACGCTGTGTAAATCGTATGTGTTAATGATGGCTAAGTAATAAGTGTTGCCGTTATTTGCTTTTTCGTGCATTTTTGCCCGGACGTTGTTTTCTTGCATTGCGTTTAGCCGCTTTCGACTTTATTGGCTTTGCCTTGGCTTTTTTCTTCGATTTTGATTTATCTACTGGCTTTTTATTGGCGGTATTATCAGTATTTTTTTTCGCGGTTAATTTACCGCCTCGCTTTTGTTTAACTGAAGCGCGCAGTGAATTGGCCCGCTTAGTTAAGTTATTGCCCTCGGATAAAATCAGATCGATTTTCCTTTCATCTAAATTGACTGCTGCTACACAGACTTCTAAGACGTCGCCAACGTGAAATTTTTTCCCTGATTTTTCACCACTTAAACACATTCGAACATCGTCAAAATGGTAGTAATCTCGACCTAAAGAAGTGATGTGGATCAAGCCTTCAATATGTAAATCGGCTAGACGAACAAACAGGCCAAAATTTGTTACTGTAGAAATAACCCCGGTAAAAACATCACCCACATGGTCTTGCATATATTCACATTTAAGCCAATCCGCTACATCTCTGGTGGCATCGTCTGCGCGACGCTCGGTCATTGAACAATGTTCTCCAAGTTCAATGACAGCTTCCGGAGAGTATGTGTAGTAGCCCGAATTAGCTGCAGTATTTTCACCCTGCTGTAAAATAGCTTTTATAACGCGATGAATGACCAGATCAGGATAGCGCCGAATGGGTGAAGTAAAATGACTATACGATGCCAGCGCCAAACCAAAATGGCCAAGGTTATCGCTTTGATATACCGCTTGTCGCATTGAGCGCAACAACATGGTTTGAATAAGTTCTTGATCAGCACGACCTTTAATACGGCGCAAAATGTCGCGATAATCGGCTGGCTCTGGTTGTGAACTGGTAGGTAGTTGCAAACCAAGCTCAGCGAGGTAACTGACAAAATGGTTATATTTGTCATCACTTGGTTTATCGTGGACGCGGAAAAGCCCCGGCATTTTGTGTTTTTCAATAAATTTAGCCGTTGCAACATTGGCTAAAATCATACATTCTTCAATGAGTTTATGGGCATCGTTGCGCACAACTGCCGTAATAGATTCAATTTTGCGTTGACTGTTAAAAATAAATTGCGACTCTTGTGATTCAAAGGCAATAGCGCCGCGCTGATCACGCGCTTTAGTCAGCGCTTGGTAAAGTTGTAGTAAGTTTTCTAAGTCAGGGACAAGCGCTTGGTATTGGTTGCGCAATTGTTGATCGCCAGCGAAAATAGCCGCCACTTTGGTATAGGTAAATCGCGCATGTGAACGCATTAACGCCGGATAAAATTTGCTGCCGGACAATTTTCCTTTGGCGCTAATGGTCATTTCACAAACCATACAAAGTCTATCAACATCAGGGTTTAACGAACACAAACCATTGGATAACTTCTCTGGTAGCATGGGGATCACTTGGCTTGGAAAATACACTGAATTGCCACGGGCAATGGCTTCATCATCTAAAGCGGAGCCCGGCTGTACATAATGACTGACATCAGCAATAGCAACCCAGAGTCGCCAACCACCAGATTTTTTAGGTTGACAATATACTGCATCATCAAAATCACGGGCATCTTCGCCATCAATAGTCACTAAAGGTAAATGTCGACAATCTACACGTGATAATTTAGCTTGCTCGCTAACATGCTCAGCAATACTATTGGTTTCTTCGGTAACTTCAGGTGGCCATTGGTGGGGTAAGTCATGCTCGCGCAGTGCTATTTCTATTTCCATACCCGGAGCCATAGGCTCGCCTAACACCTCTACCACTTTACCTCTGGCATTGTTGCGTTTAGACGGTCGCTGACTAATGGCAACTACGACAACCTGGCCGTGCTTCGCGGTTAATATATCATCTGGACTGATCAAAATATCTTGTTTGATCCGTTGATCATCTGGTACCACAAAAGCAATGTTGCTTTCAATGAAAAATCGACCCACAATGCCGGTTGTTCTTGGCACAATAACATCGATTATTTTTACTTCTTTACGGCCTTTTCTATCGGCGCGATCAACTAATATGGCCTCAACAATATCACCATGAAAAACTCGCTGCATTTCATAAGAAGAAATAAAGTAATCTTTGCCCGGTTTGACTCCCGGTAGAGTTTGTGACTGAGCATCTGCGCTAAAGAAACCATAACCGTCTTTATGACCTATGACTTTGCCGGTTAATCGTTGTTCTTTGCTAGCAATGACATATTGTTTAAATTTATTAAAGGTTAATTGTCCGGCGTTTTCCATAGCCCTTAATCGGCGTTTTACCCCGATACAGCGACTCTCGTCACGATAATTCAGTACTTGGCATATTGCCTTAAAAGTCAGTGGTGAGTGAGCTTGGCTAATAATTGACAATAGCAGCTCGCGACTTGCCACGGGCTGATCATATTTTTTTGCTTCACGTTGGTGGTGGGGATCGTTGATGGTCACATTCTTTAACATTAAATTTTTTGTTAATTATATATGAGATCAACCCTTACTGCCTTAATTAACTAACACATTTACAACACAGGTGTGCTCAATACACTCAATATTGGCCTTTTTTTGCTGAAGCTACCACTCGTTCAGGCATTTTTTCGGCCAAGTTAGCTAATAAGTTGGTGATTTTTTGATGAGTTTTTTTATCATCAGTGACTGACTGATAGAGTTGCGCATACAATTCAGGAAAATCGAGTGGACTGCCTTGGCCAGCATTGTAAATTTCGGCTAAACGAATTTGTGCCTTTAAGTTGTTTAAGGTTGCCGCCTGCTTAAGGTAAATAATTGCCTGCCTAGTATCAACTTGCATAAACTTGCCTTGGTGATAATAACGACCCAGCTGCTCTAGAGATTCAGGTAAACCTTGCTTTGCCGCCTGCCTCATGTAATACAATCCCTGTTCAATGTCTTTTTTAACACAGACCCCAAAAGCCAGCATGTCGCCCCACAAAAACTGATAAGCGGGAAGTTCAGCTTTGCTTGCGCGCGCTTCGATATCTTGCACTAATTGGCATTTATCTAAAACAACCCTACTTAAGTGTTTATTTTCTTTGATCAATTCAAGTAGTTCATTATCTGTATAGATTTGTACTGCTTGCATTTCTTTTGCAGATACAAAACCACTAAATACCAGAAAAAATATAACCAAAATAAAACGCATAAAACCTTCCGTATAAACCTAATAGTGCCAATAAAGTAACGATCCTGTGCTCACTGAACATTGAACATTGCAAATTTAGCATTGTTCGTTGACCAACGACATAGCCATCATTACTGTTACGCTGTTTTCATAAGCAAATTTAATACCATTATTTTTTATGTTTACCTCTTGCACTAAACTACGTAAACGTCGACAATCGTCATTTGGTTAGTCAAAAAAGTATGTGACCCACATGCTAACACAATGTCTGAACTAGAAGAATTAATTGCCCACTCAAAAGCTAACGAAGCAATTGCTCGCAAGCTATTTGAAATTGAAACCGAGGTCCTTGCTTGCCAAACCAGTGAGGAATTATTAACTCGGCTTTTTAATGCGATCAAGTGTAAATTTAACATTAATGGCATCACCTTGATCATGGCTGAGCCAACCCCTATTAGTTATATGCTTAGTTCAAGTATGCAATCAAAATGGCATAAAACTAACGCGCAAACCATCTCGCAAATGCGCCTAGATCATTTACATCAAGACAATAAACCCCTGCTAACTAATGATGTTGACAGCCTTAAACACAGTCTAAGTCAAGCATTACTGAACAATGTCAAATCCTTGGCTTTATTGCCTTTATCACTAGAAAATAAACTGTTTGCCAGTTTATTGTTTACCGATAATGACCCAAATCGTTTTACCCCAAGCCACGGTACTTTTCATCTAGAGCAACTAGCGGTGCGAGTTAGCTTGTGTTTATCCAATGTCTTGGTGCGCGAACAATTAGAATATTTAGCTAATTATGATCGCTTGACTGGCGTTGCCAACAGAAGGCTCATGGAGCTTTTTATCAATGAAGAGTTAATTAGACAAAAGCGCTACCAAGTGCCATTTTCAGTATTGTTCATTGACTGTAATAAATTCAAAGCCATTAACGATACCTATGGTCACGAATGTGGCGACCAAGTACTGGCTTATGTGGCAAGTCAACTAAAGCAATTAATCAGAGAAAATGATGGATGCTTTCGATATGCCGGTGATGAATTTATTGTCGTGCTAGCCAACCAGAGTGCCAGAGAAGCGACCTTAGCGGCAAAACGCATTTGTAATTATTTTGTCGACAATCCAATGCCTTATGAAAACCAGTTATTAGAAGTCACGATAAGCTGCGGCGTTGCCGCTAGTGATGGCACAAGAACCATGCAAGAGCTATTAAAACACGCTGATCAGCAACTTTATCGCCAAAAAGAAACACTGTGCTAAAATTGCGCAAATATTTTACCTTGAGAACATTAACTGTTAGGGTGGTTTAGCCACATAGAGTTAAGCTGTACAGTTTTATATTACAAACAATCATATAAAAGGAATTAGTACCATTATCCAATTGCTTTAATAAAAAGGTTGTCGAGCTAAATGATTGAAGAGATCAAAATTGAAACATTGCGTGTGGGTCACTTTGTGGTTGAAATTGTCCAACAACAAGGTAAGTATAACCTCAATAGCGCCGGCTACATTAAACATACCGACAACATTAAAAACCTTTCACAAAAAGGGGTTATTTCAGTCAACATAGACAATAGCTTAACGAAAACTATCACCTGCGACAAAAAATCCTCTGCCACTAAAGCCCAAAAGCCGACAATGATTGTTGAAATTGGCAAAGCTAAAGCACTGTTTAATGAATCTAAAGCACTACAAAAAAAAATGTTTGCCGATGCTCAGCAAGGCAAAGCGCTATCACTTGATCCAGTGGTGGAAGTCACCAACAAAACCATTGATGCAATATTCGACAATGCCAGTGCTCTAGCTTGTGTGATTAATATTAGAAAAAAAGATGAGTATTTACTTGAACACTCGGTTTCGGTTTCTGTATTGATCACCATATTTGCTCGCTTTTTAGCTATTTCACGTGACATTGTTGAACAACTTGCTGTTGGCGCATTTTTACACGATGTTGGCAAAATAATGATCCCAGAGGCGATACTCAATAAACCAAGTAAGTTGACTGACGATGAGTTCACGCTCGTGAAAACCCACGTCAATCACTCCATCAACATCATTGAAAAAACCCCAAATATTTCGGCAATAAGCTTAGAGATTGCCGCCCTTCACCATGAAAAGCTTGATGGTAATGGTTATCCTCATCAGGTTAAAGGTGACAATATTTCGCAATATGGCCGAATGATCGCGATTTGTGATATTTTTGATGCTTTAATCGCTAACCGCAGTTACAAACAAGGCTTTAGTCATCCTAAAGCCTTTGGTATTTTGAGAAATCTAGCATTAAAAAATCACTTAGATAGCCACTTGGTGGATTCATTTATCAAATGTATGGGCGTTTACCCTATCGGCTCATTGGTGGAATTAAGTTCAAATAAATTAGCCATTGTTGAAGCAGTTAATGAGCAAAATCCAACCAAACCTAAGGTCAGATCTTTTTATAGTCGAAAAGACAATCGTTATGAACACACCGAAGATATCGACTTATCGTTAGACCAAGACTCAATTGTCAAAGGGGTTAGAGCCGATGATTTTGATTTAGATATGGAAAAAATCATCGAATTTATTGTTAATGAAGGATAATTGTCAATCAGTTAAGTAAGCAATTAGTTATGCAAACACGCCCATAGAATGCCCGCTGTTGAAGAAGTGAAATAAGCGAAGCTGAAACAGACAAATGAATTGCCAATTTATATGGCGAAAGACGAACCACAACCACAGGTTGTAGTCGCATTTGGGTTGTTTACCAAAAAGCGGCTGCCTTCGAGTCCTTCTACATAATCTACTTCACCATCAACTAAATATTGCAGACTCATAGGGTCGATGACCATAACAACGCCTTTTTTTTCTATGGTCATATCACCTTCATTGACTTTTTCATCAAAAGTGAAGCCGTATTGAAAGCCTGAGCAACCACCGCCTGTAACATATACACGCAATTTTAGTTCTGGGTTTTCTTCTTCAGAAACTAAAGCTAATACTTTAGTGGCGGCTGCATCAGAAAATTTAATAGGTAGTTCAAGGTTTGACATAAGGCTCTGCTGTTCTCGACGGTTTGCGGTATTAAAAATACGGCTTGGTATTTATATAACCAAATAAAAGTAGATTATCGTATCCTTGACGGCGTTAGTCAAGTTTACCTAAGGCGGTTTTATCAGCACTATCGATAACTTGTTGCCATAAATAGCTCTGCGCAATACGTCCCTGTTTTTGCCATTTACTTTTGGGTAATACCGTCACTAATTCTATTTTTTCAGCTATAAAACCTTTTGGTAAAGTAAATTCACCGTCAATGATCTGAAAATATTTAAAACTAAACGACAATTGTTGCTCAGTCATGGCTGAGATTTCCGTTAAGGCAAAACGACTCGGCTGCTCCGCTAAACTGCCAACCAAATTAAGCACTATATTACCTTTGACAAAACTTTTGTTGGTTTGTTGTTGCATCAACACCACTTGAAAACGAAAGTGGTCATCACTCTGCGTCGCCTGCACACTGAAGTCTTCAATCACAAGCCCATTGGCTTGTTTTTCCGGAGCCATGACTTTCTCATAAAAAGCCAATTGTGTTTTTACTTGATAATGCTGTTGTTCAACCTTTTTGAGCAGGTTTTGCAATTCCATATTGGCTAGACGTTCAACTTCTAATTCAACCGTTAACTGATTAATTTCTTGCACTTGCCTTGACTGTTTTTGATAAAGTTGGTCAAGTCTGATTTGTTGTTGTTGTAAAGTCTGTTGCTGATATTGATGAAAAAAGTTACCCAAACGGTAACCACAAAATAAACAAATGGCGATAATAAACAACAATAATAGCGCTGAACGAAAAGGTCCTAAACGCTTAATTACTGTTTTCAGATGTATTTTTGCTAACCAACTCATTTGAAAAGTATTATGATATCCAGCTAAAGGTTGTTCCAATATTTTAAGAAAGAGTAAGCCAGCAAATAATATGATGTCATTTTATGTACTAAGAAAGCATTTATCGCTGCCAAAAACATCATGGCAATTGTGCTTGCTTGCCGTTGTTGGCGGGGCAGCATCGGCTTTTTTTATCATTGCATTTATGCTCAGTATTGAGGCCCTACAGCAACTCTATCTAAATCACACCGATGACTATATCAGTTTAACATCATTAAGTCGTTTTGATTTACCTATTTTTACTACATTGATTATTTTAGCCTTGGCTTGGTTTACTGGTTATCAATACATAAGAACCGGCATTCCTTTTGTTTTGTACCACTTAAAAAAATCCAATGGTGTATTGCCATTGAAAAATACTTTTCATCAATTTATTGGTAGTGCCTTAGCGCTTTCCTCTGGTTTTTCAGTGGGTAGAGAGGGGCCTGCGGTTCATTTAGGCGCAGCGGTTAGCAGCTATATTGGCAGTGTATTAAATTTACCCTATAACAGCATTAGAACCTTGTGTGCCTGTGGTATTGCCGCCGGTATATCAGCCAGTTTTAACACCCCGATCGCCGCGGTAATTTTTGTCATGGAGGTGATCTTAAGGGAATACAAGGTGCATATTTTTATTCCGGTGATGTTGGCTTCTATTGTTGGCTCGGTGATCACCCAAGGCTTTTTTGGGCCAGTGCACGAATTTGAATATTTTGCTAAAGTGCAATTAACTACCTTACATTATCCTGCCATTGTTATTTTAGGTATTGTCTTGGGCGTATTAGCTTTTATTTTTAATCGTTTTTTATTGCTGACTATACAGTATTCGGCGCATATCCATATTATTCCTCGATTACTGCTCGCAGCTTTTATAACCGGTATATTCTCATACTTTCTACCATACAGCATGGGAACAGAAGCCAACGCCATCAGTTTTGCCACCTCTGAAAATGTTGCTTTCATGATCTTAGCTGGGCTTTTAGTCGCCAAAGTGATCATGACTATCTCTGCTCTTGGTTTGGGTATACCTGGGGGAATCGTTGGTCCTATTTTGGGCATAGGTGCAATAGCGGGAACCTGTGCAGCGGCGGTGGCCAATCATTTTTTCCACGGTGATTTTATTACCGCTGATCTCGCCTTAATGGGCATGGCTGGTTTCATGGCAGCAACCCTTAATGCACCTTTAGCGGCTCTATTGGCAATAGTAGAAATGTCAAATCAAATAGAAATTATCGTTCCAGCAATGATAGCTATTGCCAGTGCTTGTATTTCATCGGGTCAATTTTTTAAAAACCGCTCTATCTTTATTATGCAACTTGAACTGCAACAATTGGCTTATCGCCATACCCCTATCGAACGCTCCTTGCAAGGCATTGGAGTGATGGGGGTAATGCAAGATAAATTCACGTTAGTGCCATCTGCAATCAAGGATAACTCAGCGGTAACTATCACCGCACCTAGTGAGCAAAATATCGATGCACTTGAGCAGTCTCCTATCGCCATTGAAAGATTGGCAACTGCAGAGTTTGTATGGCATGAACAATGCTCTGTAGATCACCATTTGGCAGGTCAAATAGTTACTCATCGCTTAATTCCTGTATCATACCAATCCACTTTAGCTGAAGCATATTCTCTATTGGCAGAGCAACGCTGTGGCGCTGTTTACGTCTATCAACAACATCAAGACAACCTAATTGGCATCATTTCATTTGAGCAAATTAGGTGTTACTTACTCGAAGGAAAAACCTGATTATGATCATTTTATGGCTCAAAGCCTTGCACATCAGTTTTATGGTGGCTTGGTTTGCCGGTATTTTCTATCTACCTAGACTTTTTGTTAACCATGCCGAAACAAATAACCAAGCGGTTAGTGAACAATTAAAGGGCATGGAACACAGGTTAATAAGGTTTGTCACCCCTTTCGCTGTTTTTACTATTGTATTTGGTATTGCCCTCATTTATCAGTATGGTTATGCTTGGTTTGCCAGTGCCAAATGGTTACATATCAAGATTGTTTTAGTGCTACTATTGGTGGCTTACCACGGCTATTGTTTTGTGTTAGTAAAAGATTTTGCCAATGACAACAACCAACGCTCAGGTAAATTTTATCGATTTTTCAATGAAGTGCCGGTAATTATTTTATTTGCTGTGGTGATTTTAGCTTATCTCAAGCCCAGCTAAGCGCTGATCAATAAAATGGTCTCGAAATAGTGCTACAAATAGTGCTTTAAATAGTTACGCAAGCAGAGAAGCCATTCTCTAAACTAGAGATTTATGCTATATTGCAGCGCAAAATTGTTGTCACATACAATATTGTCCTCGACAAGCTGTTCTGACAATACTCTACAACAGCGATAAATCAGTGCGGTATGGCATGTTCAACATATCACTTTGATTGATATTACTAGGTAAATCTGATGATGAACTTTGCAGGCAGCCATATCCTATCGGTAGCACAATTTGATCGAGACGCTATTTCCAGAATTCTTCAAGTATCAGCGCAAATGGCTCCCTATGCGATGCGCAAAAAACGCTGTGATGTATTAAATGGTGCGATCCTAAACAACTTATTTTTTGAACCTAGCACCCGCACTAGAGTTAGTTTCGGCGCAGCGTTTAATTTATTGGGCGGGCATGTAAGGGAAACCGTTGGCGAGGAAAATTCATCGTTGAGCAAAGGCGAGTCTTTGTTTGATACGGCCAGAGTGATCAGTGGATACTCAGACATTATTGCCATGCGTCACCCTAAAATGCATGCAGTTGATGAATTTGCTAAGGGCAGTAGCGTGCCGGTGATCAATGGAGGCGATGGCGCCAATGAACACCCCACGCAGGCGCTATTGGACTTGTTTACCATTCAATCAGAAATGCAACCTTATGGCAAAACCCTAGATGGGATAAATATTGTGCTGATGGGTGACTTAAAGCACGGTCGAACTGTGCATTCACTGTCCAAATTACTCTGTCATTACCGCGACATTAAAATCACCATGATCTCTCCTAAAGCTTTAGCCATGCCCGATGAAGTGATCAGCCAGTTAACCAATGCCGGCCACCAAGTGGTGATCACCGATAAGCTTGCAGGGCATTTAGCCTGTGATGTTATTTATCAAACCAGAATTCAACAAGAGCGTTTCGCCAGCAAAGGCGAAGCTGACTTATACCGCGGCCATTTTAGTTTAAACAAAGAGCTCTATCGCGAATATTGCAAAGCTCACACAGTGATCATGCATCCCTTGCCTCGAGATTCTCGCCCTGAAGCCAATGAACTTGATGTCGACCTTAATGATCTCAACAATTTAGCAATATTCAGACAAGCACAAAATGGCGTACTAGTGCGTATGGCGCTCTTTGCATTGACTCTGGGCGTGGAAAACACCCTAACCCATTATGAAAAGCCGATCACTTGGTTCCGCAGTAACAGTTAACATAGGTACAATAGAATGAATCAATCACAACAATTATTCGACAATGCACAAGACATCATTCCCGGTGGTGTAAACTCTCCTGTTCGAGCTTTTAACAGTGTTGGCGGAACACCTTGCTTTATAAAACGCGCAGAAGGTGCCTATATTTATGATGCTGACGACAATGCTTACATAGATTATGTCGGATCGTGGGGACCGATGATTTTGGGCCATAATCACCCCAAAATACTGCAAGCCGTTATCGATACCGCACAAAATGGCTTAAGCTTCGGTGCGCCTACTGAACTTGAAATTACTATGGCAAGAAAAGTCAGAGATATTGTACCTTCGATGGAAAAACTGCGCATGGTCAGTTCGGGTACAGAAGCCACTATGAGTGCCATAAGGCTGGCCAGAGGCTATACCGGTCGTGATAAAATTCTAAAATTTGAGGGCTGTTACCATGGCCATGCCGATTCTCTGCTGGTTAAAGCCGGTTCAGGTGCGCTAACCCTTGGTGTCCCCAACTCACCGGGTATACCAGAAGATTTTGCCAAACACACCTTGACCGTCACCTTTAATGACTTGGCTGAAGTTAAAGAAATATTTGCCCAACTGGGGGATCAAATAGCCTGTATTATCGTTGAACCAGTGGCGGGTAATATGAATTGCATTCCTCCGGTAGCGGGATTTTTACAAGGTCTGCGAGAAGTATGTGATCAATATCAAAGCGTACTGATTTTTGATGAGGTGATGACTGGTTTTCGCATTGCACTTGGCGGTGCCCAAGCGCACTATAAGGTCACTCCAGATTTGACCACCTTAGGTAAAGTTATTGGCGGTGGTATGCCAGTGGGTGCATTTGGTGGTTCGGCTAAAATAATGGACTTTATTGCTCCGGTTGGTCCGGTATATCAAGCGGGTACACTGTCGGGTAATCCCATCGCTATGGCCGCTGGCTTGGCGTCATTAACTGAACTTTGTACACCCGATCAAGGCGTTGATAAACATCAACAATTATCCACTACCACTGAAAAACTTGCCATGGGGTTAAAAGCCGCCGCAGAGCGCAATGGCGTGTCTTTAGCGATAAATTATGTTGGTGGCATGTTTGGTTTCTTTTTTAGTGAAGAAGAAAACGTTAGCACATTTGATCAAGCAACGGCATGCGATGCAGGTAAGTTTAAACGCTTCTTTCACTTGATGCTTGCCGAGGGCATTTATTTAGCGCCTTCAGCATTCGAAGCGGGTTTTGTATCAACCGCCCATACCGATAAAGAGATTGAGCTAACCTTGGCTGCTGCCGACAGGTGTTTTGCACAATTATAAAATACTCAAGGGGTTATGAGGTGTAGAGATACACCTCTTAAGTTCAACGAATAGATACCTTAACGGACTGAAGTGACTAACCTATCCTTACCGGCATCATCTCTTGCTGAAGCCACGAATAAGCTTGCTGCCAGCCTAATTCTACTCCTGAAAAAATTCGCCAATTCCAAGCGTCATTAGCGCGAACTTCGGTTAATTTTTCAGTGAGTAATTTTCCTTGCTGAGAATAATAAACAAATGCCATGGCTTTTAACTTGTCATGGGAGGCGATACTGAGCTTTGCTTCATAACTGTAAGTATAATTATTAACCCGATTAATCAATAAACCAAACTCATGCGGAAAATGATCAGCGATAAATTGATGACATTCTTCAATCATTTCTAAACTAATTTCTATTTTATCATCAACCACTATCTCCAATATATTACCTGCAAGCTTATTGAAATATGCAAAACTCAACCTGTGTTTCATCCAGTCTCCTCGTTGTCATCTGATGCCAATTGATTTGATGCATTGGCAATTCAGGCAATATAAAATAGGTATACACCACCTTGGTAAAACATATCTTTGCCCAGTAAACAAATATAAGTAAATATAAGCAAATATCCGTTTGTTAAAACGGCTATGTGCACGCTTTTTGGCAAGCGAATAATTTTTAATGTTAAACGTAGTTAATCTAGTCGCTGCAACAGCAAATAGCAATATTTTCACTCATCAATGAGCTAACATGAGTAAATGATTATTATTAACCCATTGAAAAAAATCAAATTAATTTATTTTATCGGGTTGATAGTAGTTTACTCATATAGGTGTTGCACGAGTTAATTGGATTGCACTGATGGCGATACAAAACCGGTTTGACAGTTAACACTCGCCACTCAAAGTACAACAGCGCTGTTACTCGCTAAACAATTTTTGCCACCAACGACGCTTTTTGATGGTTTCTATCTGCTGACAATCATCTTGATATGCAAGTCCCGATATAATGGCAGGGTATTGTTGGTCGGTAGGGCACTCAATATTATTGGCCAACCCCGTTGATTTTTCAAAGTAAGTCATGGCCACGCCTACTGGTATAGGCATCTGTCTATCAACCACTTGTTGTTTTTTCATAAAATCAGCAAATAACACCAGTGCACCGCTGCTACCAGTAAATTCTGTGGGCTTATTATCGTCCCTGCCAAGCCAAGTGGTTACTAGGTGCTGATCATCATAACCAACAAACCAGCTATCGCGTTGTTGATTAGTAGTACCTGTTTTTCCTGCTATTACCTTATTATTTAAACGCCAAGTTAATGAGCTTGCGGTGCCCTGTTGAGTCACCCGCGATAACGCATAATCAACAAGGTAAGTGGCCTGCTCAGAAAAATAAGCGCTGTTATTGGCAGTGAATTGCCATAGGGTTTCGCCACGTGCTGAAACCACCTTATCTATGGCATGGGCCTCAACATAATGGCCGCGATTAGCAATAGGTAAATAGAATTGATTGACTTGCAAGGGTGACATGTTAACGGCGCCAAGTAGCATTGAGGGCCTGAGTACTATGTCCTCAGGATAACCTAATAAATGCATTACCTCGGCAACATTATCTAGACCAATGGCCATGCCTAAATTAACCGTGGGAATATTTAACGACTTCACTAACGCATCGATTAAGGTCACCTGATCGCGATATTTACCATCGTAGTTTTTCGGTTGCCATACCTTGCCGTTATCTTCGACAATCTCCAACGGCTGATCAGTGAGTATGCTGGCTAAGTGAAATTGTTCATAGCGCTCTAATGCCGCTAGGTATATGGCAGGCTTGATCAGTGAACCAATTGGACGTTGCGCATCTAATGCTCTGTTAAAGCCGGCGTAGCCACTTTTTTTACCGCCAACGACAGCTTTAATTGCGCCACTGCGAATATCAGCAACAACCATCGCCGCTTGCAGTGAATTTTGTTTATTTTTACTTAAAGTGGATAATTTTTCCGCAACCGTCTGCTCAGCTAATTGTTGGCTATATATCGAAAAGTGAGTAAAAACACGTAGCCCTTGAGGATGACTACCCGTCGCTAAATTGGCTGCTAACTCTTGCTTTACTAATTGTAAGTACGCGGGGAACTTTTTGTTGTTAATCGTTAATTGGCGTTTTTTAACAACCTGTAAAGGACTTTGCAGCGCACTGATAAATGCTGATTTACTGAGTTGGTCATCCTTGAACATTAAACGCAACACCAGATCTCGTCGAGTTTTAGTGCGTTCAGGGGAGCGTCGCGGATCATAATAACTCGGCCCCTTGATCACGGCAATGAGGGTGGCCATTTCCGCAACATTGAGTTGTTCAATCCCTTTAGCAAAATAAAACTGCGCAGCTAGACCAAAACCATAAATACCATTGGCATAATTTTGGCCCAGATATACTTCATTGATGTATGCTTCAAGTATTTGATCTTTACTGTAGTGATACTCAACTAGCAGTGACATAATCGCTTCGTTAATTTTTCGCGAAAATGTCTTGGCTCGACTCAGGTACATGTTTTTAACCAACTGCTGAGTTAACGTACTACCTCCTTGCACAGTGCGACCAGCGCGTACATTCTGATATAAAGCCCGAATAATACCCAGTGGAGATATACCCAAATGGTAGTAAAAGTTGCGGTCTTCAACGAGTAACAGGGCATCTAAAAATCGTTCTGGAACCGACTGCAATGGCACTAATACTCGATCTTGATTATTTTTAGGCACAATACGGTCGATCAGCAAGGGTTCTAATTTGATGGTGTTGACAGGCTCATCATCCTGAAATACTTGGTTCACTTTGCCCTGAGCAAAAACGATAGTCAGTTTACTGGCTTTAGCAAGTCCGTCTGCAAAAGCAAAAGCACGACGATAAATGATCAGTTTACGATCAGATAGTGAGAACTGCCCGGGCTGCTTAACTTTTACAACTTTACTGTACTCAGTTACTGTTAATAAATGTGTAAGTTCATCAATGTCGAAACCGCCACCTATTTGCAAATGGTTTACTTTTCCGTAGACCTGAATTGGTACCTGCCAGCGCTGCCCCTCAAATTTATCGCGGACTTTTGCATCTAAATAAATCACATAAAATAGTAAAATGCTCAGCAGCACCAGCATTATTTTCAGCAAAAACAACAGAATGCGCTTAGCTCTGGATGGTAATTGCCCATTGACTGGATTTTTTATTGACTGTGGTTTTGATGATTTACTCACTGTCGTTGCGGTTTTTTTCTGACTCGTCTTAACCATATACCTAAATCATTTGCACATTAACCAGCAGCATTATACAACATTTAGCTACCAAATAACCTGCCAGTAAAGGATGTTTTTAACCGCGTAAATAGTTTCTATTAACGTTTAATTGAACGTCCGGGCTTTGCTGATAAAGCATCGACAGGCCATCTGTGGCGCGGGTATTTAGCACGCATTTCTTTGGCTACTTCGCCGTAAGAACCACGCCAAAAATTAGCTAAATCACTGGTGGTTTGGATCGGCCTCTGCGCTGGTGACAGTAATTCAAAGCGCAGTGGTATTTGTCCCTGTGCCAGTAATGGTGAGTCGAGCTGACCAAACATCTCTTGTAAGATCACAGATACCATTGGCCCTTGATGTTTATCGTATTTGATTGGCACTTTCTTCTGACTTGGCGTTGTATAATATACCGGTGCCTGCGCATCGAGAAACTGCTGTTGCTGCCATGTTAAGTTAGCGATGAGTAAATCATAAATATTCATTTGTTTGAGTTGTTTTATTGATGTTATCGACGATAAATACGGCAACAGCCATTGTTGCAAGGTATTGATCAACACTGTCTCGGACAGTTCAGCAAAGTCATCGACCACAGATGCCAACCAGTTGACTCGGGCGAGCCAAGCGTCGCACTTTGTTGACCAATTGAGAAAGGTTAAACCTTGTTGCTTAACAACGTCGTTAATACAAAGCAGAAATGCTTGTTGGGGAATGCAACTAAGTTGCGTTTCTTCGATAACCAAGGCTTGGTATAACAACTTTTTTCTGCCGATGACTTTTTCTTTTTTCTGATCGAGTGCGTAGTGATTGACTTCAGAAAATTGCGATCCTAAGGCCAGCTTAATTTGCGCAACTGAAATGGCGGCACTGATGGCGATCAAGCCGTCTTTATTTTTGCCATCACAATCGCAAACCACCAACCAAGGCTCACCATACAAGGGATCTAATGGCCTTAACACCACACCTCGACCATTTGCTAATAAATAGTTATTGTCACCTTTACCACGCAATTGCGCTAGACGATCGGGATAAGCTTTTAATAACAGTACACCAATTGACTGTTGAATATCAGCAAGGCTAGTGGAACGGCAATTAATTGAGTTTAAGCCAAGGGTTCTTGCTAAGGATTTCGCTAATTTAATCGCCTGCTCCAAAGCGACAACACGGACCTTATAATGTGCTTTAACGGCTTGTCGGTTTTGTAAGTACTCGTAAAACAACACAACTCTTGCACTGAGATCTGAGTTATCGGCATTAATGATAATGTCGCGTTCAGACAATAATGCCGCGACTGCACAGGCTAATTTCTTTTCGTCAGCGGTTTTACAACGTTGCAGCATACTCGCTGTTCTGGGCTCAACCCCCAATTTTAATGCCTGCTGGCCGGTGTCGAGTATCTTGTTATTGTTATCGATCAGCCTCAAAGCACGGTTGAGCTGACATGCCACTTGAAAATGCTGTTTAGGCGGAGGGGTTAACCAATTAACGTCTTCAAATGCGTGTGTTCCCCATGCGCACAACTCCAAGGTTAAACTGGCTAAATTTGCTGAAACAATTTCCTCTTGTTGAAAATCGTTAAGATTGTCATGCTCGGTTTTTGCCCACAAACGAATACATTGGCCATCCTCTAATCGACCGGCGCGACCAGCTCGTTGCGTTGCCGAGGCCTTAGATATATAAACTGTTTCTAATCTCGATAAACCACTTTTAATGTCAAATACTTGTACTTTTTCCAGACCTGAATCTATCACGTGAGTGATGCCTGCAATAGTTAAACTGGTTTCAGCGATATTGGTGGCAAATATCACTCTGCGCCTACGGCTGTTGTTTTTATTTAGTACTATTTCTTGCTCTGCTATGGGCAGGCTGCCGTGTAATGGCAAACAATCTAGAAGGGTATCATGCTGCTCGATTGCAACCTTTAGGCAACGCTTGATCTCTGCTTGACCCGGTAAAAAAATCAGAATATCGCCTCGCGAACTATTATTTAATACCTGCTCAAGTGCTCTGTTAACATGGGTTGACAGCTGTGTTTTTGCCTTGCCAAAATATTCAATACGCACCGGAAACGCTTTGCCTGGACAAGAAATGATAGCCGCATTATTCAAATAACTTGCTATTTGTTGACTGTCAATTGTTGCTGACATCACCAATAATGTTAGGTCTGGTCTGAGTGCTTCCTGCACTTCAACAGATAACATTAAAGCCAGATCAGCGTGAATAGAACGCTCGTGAAATTCATCAAATATGATCAAGCCAACGTCAGTCAGCTCTGGATCATTTTGTAATTTGCGGGTAAGAACACCTTCAGTGACTATCTCCAACAAAGTCTCTGCTGATATTTTGCGCTCATTTCTTATTTGATAACCAACGCGTTGGCCAACGGGCTCGCCTAGTGACCTTGCCAAATATGTTGCTATTGATTTTACTGCCACCCTGCGCGGTTCGAGCATAATGATTTTTTTCCCAGTCAGCAGATCTGCTTTTAATATTTCTAACGGCACGACAGTAGATTTACCTGCACCAGGGGCGGCCTGTAACACTGTATTTTGACGGTTTTTTAATTGCCCGAGTAAACTCGATAAAACCTGATAAATGGGAAAGTTAATTATCTACTCCTTCTATTAATTGCTGACTATACAAACAACAAAAGTAGATACGGTCAAGCAATTGTCATTGGTAAATTAGCAGTACATTGGTTACCCCCATTTTTAAAATAAAATAACTCACTGATATATATTGCAATAAATAGTGGAAATTTTTTTAAAATATGCTTACTTGGCAACGGGGTTAAATACTGATAAGAATGTTTTCCCCCAAACAATAATATTGGAAATATTATGAAATTATCAAAACATGGAGAGTATAACATTGAGGCTGACAACAACATTTTAGTGGTTGATGCGCATGGCCCTTTTACTGATCAACTGTCTCAACAGTATGTCAAAGACATGTATGCCGCTTGTAAGCAATTTTCAGGTCAACCATGGGGATTACTGGTGACTTTTTATGGCAATAGTATATTTAGTCCTGAGTCAGTTCAGTCATTAATTGAAGTAACAAAATATAGGATGAAACATGGCATGATAGCCAACGCCTGTATTATTTTACAAAGTGAAACCGCAGATTTACAGCAAGTACAATTGCAACATATTTACCAGGTATGTAATTGTACGTTTAACGTATTTTGTGATGTTGATTCTGCCAGAAGCTGGCTTAGTGAGTTTGTCGAAGCACAAGCCAAAGCAATCTAGACAGATCGCTTTGGCTATTAATCATTATCAGTACAGGCTGATCGGTGTGTAAATCGTATATATGCTGATCAGATGTAAAAATTCTTACTGATCTAGGAGTAACTGAGCGATAGTAGCGATACCAAGCCCTGTCGCACCTGCAGCCCACATATCAGTCGAACTGCCGTTATAAGCGGCAGACAAATCAAAATGTAACCAACCACGGCCTTGCTGTTCAACAAAACGAGATAAGAAACCAGCAGCATTACTGGCTCCGCCAGCACCTCCGCCTTTTTGTGTTCTACTATTAGCCGTATCAGCAAATACAGACGGACATTTGCCTTGGTGCCATGGCGCTAGGGGCAATGGCCATAGTGGCTCGTTAACTTTATCCGCGACATTGAGTGTTTGTTTAACCAACGAGTTGTCTAATGAAAATAAAGCTGAATATTCGCCGCCAGTAGCCATCACCGACGCACCTGTTAAAGTCGCCGCATCTATGGTGAGTTTTGGCTGATAGGTTTGTGCCAGTAACAAGCCATCAGCGAGAACAATGCGACCTTCGGCATCGGTATTTGCTATCTCGCAAGTCACGCCATTTTTATAGGTTAAAATGTCTCCCAACTTATAAGCGCGATTGTCAATCATGTTCTCAGCACAACACAGAATTAACTTTATGCGCTGAGTTAGGCCTTGTTGAATAGCTAAAGCCAGCGCCCCGGCAACAACGGCAGCTCCACCCATATCAGCTTTCATATCGAACATACCCACATTAGACTTGATACTGTAGCCGCCACTGTCAAAGGTAATGCCTTTACCAACCAAACAGGCGAGCACGGGAGCATTGTCATCACCACTTGGATTGTAATCAAGTTCAAGTAAACAAGGAGCATGGCAACTGCCTTTGCCAACCTGATAAATACCAACCCAACCATTTTCTTGTAATTGCTCACCGCTGATCAAGCGCGTAGTAATACTATCGGGAGCAAGTGCAGTTAAATAATCGGTAGTCAGTTGCGCCAGCATTGCCGGATAAAGCTGATCCGGTGTTTGATTAGTGAGTTGTCGACTCCAAGCGTAAACGGCTAACTTCTCAGTTAAACACGCAACAGTTTGCGGCTCGCCAGTGAATTCAACCGCGGTTAATTTGCCAACACAAGTAAACCCTAAGGCAAAACTCCATTGTGTTTTTTCGTCCCATAAATCGCCTTGTAACACAGCGCGACTGACCCCGAGTTTTTCAATAGTGCGCCCTGCTTGCTGAATATCACGCAACTGGTTTGCCGCAATTTGCGGTAAATAAATATAAATGGTGTCGTTGACCACTTGCACTCTATTATCGGCTTGCCAACCTGCACTTTTCGGTTGTTTAGTGAGACTGATATTTGCAATTTTATCCATGACTTCGCCTTTTTAATTGTTTGATTTTATGTTTATTAGTTTACATCAGCTAAAAGAAAACTTAACCTGAGAAATTAATATTTGTTATCGCTGTTGTGTTTTATAGTGAAAATATCCGTCAAAAGTGCCACCCTGATCAAACGCTACAAAAGATTTTTAGCCGATGTGGCGTTAAACTCTGAACAACAAATGACTATTCATTGCGCCAATACTGGTGCTATGACTGGATGTGCCGAGCCCAATGACCTGGTTTGGTATAGCACTTCAGAAAATTTAACAAGAAAGTACCCATGCAGTTGGGAAGTCACACAAACTGTCGATGATCATTTTATTTGTGTTAATACACAACGCGCCAATCAACTGGTTGAAGAAGCCTTAGTCAGCAATGTAATTGAACAGTTAACTCAATACCAATCACTGAAAAGAGAAGTTAAATACGGCAGTGAAAACAGTAAAGTTGATTTTTTAGTGGTTGATGAACATGGCGTAAATACCTATATCGAAGTCAAAAGTGTCACACTGTTAGAAAACGACCTCGGTTATTTTCCCGACACCGTAACGACTCGCGGACAAAAACATTTAAGAGAACTGATAGAGCAAGTCGAGCAAGGACATCGTGCCGTTCTGCTGTTTGCGGTGTTGCATTCGGGTATCAACTCAGTGCAAGCAGCCGCTCATTTAGATCCAAAATATGCACAATTATTACAACTGGCCTATAATAAAGGCGTTGAAATACTTGCATATAAGGCGATTTACACCTTAACTAACCAAGATATCAATATAGATTTACAGCAGCAGATCCCTGTTTATTTTTTCGAACAATAAACACACAAATTAAATGTAGATAATGATTGACGAGCAGTCCTAAAACTTGATAAAAACCAATTGAAAGGAAAATAATATATTTTGAGTGACTAAATGATTGATTTAACCTGCTGATTTTATTTAATATTATATTTTTGCAAAGTTTTCCTTGAAATTTTCCTTAGACAGCACAATATCAAGGAAATATTTAATTTATATTTATCATTGGCAGTTGCCATTAAACGTTCATAATATTTGACGTAATTGTTATTCGTAGCACTAGGAGATAGAGAATGCCAGACAAAAAAGCATTAGGCATTTTAGCATTAGCGGGCGTTGAGCCATATATAGAAAAGCCTGACGAAGAGTACATGAACAAAGCGCAATTAGAGCATTTCAAGAAAATACTTGATGCTTGGCGTATTCAACTTCGCGAAGAGGTTGATAGAACGGTTACTCATATGCAAGACGAGGCAGCAAATTTTCCAGATCCTGTGGATCGCGCTGCACAAGAAGAAGAGTTTAGTTTAGAGCTGCGCACCCGAGATCGTGAGCGAAAACTCATTAAAAAAATTGAAAAGACATTACAGCTTATTGAAGAAGATGATTTTGGCTTCTGTAAGTCATGTGGAATAGAAATTGGTATTCGTCGATTAGAAGCAAGACCCACCGCAGATCTTTGCATTGAATGCAAAACTCTCGCCGAAATAAAAGAACGGCAAATGGCCGGTTAATGACCTTTAATTATTGAGGCACCAACTGCAATGCAAATAGTGCGACCGACAGATAAAGATGTTCCTTATCGCGGTCGCTTTGCCCCCTCCCCTTCTGGTCATTTACATTTTGGTTCACTGATCACCGCTTTAGCTAGTTTCCTAGATGCGCGAAAAAACCGAGGCACTTGGTTAGTTCGCATAGAAGACATCGATCCACCGAGAGAACAAAAAGGCGCCAGCCAAATAATATTGAGTACACTTGAGGCCTTTGGTTTAGAGTGGGATGGCGAGGTGTTGTTCCAAAGTCAGCAGACCCATCTATACGAAGAGCAACTAGCCGCTTTGATGACAAATCAACGCAGTTACTATTGTCATTGTACACGTGCACAAATTAAAGCCATGGGCGGTACTTATCTGGGTGATTGTCGTCGAGCTGATCGACACAAAAGCAATGCCGCTATCCGAATAATCAATGATCAACAAATAAATGATAGCCAAGATTTAATTCAAAACAATATTGTATGTGCTAACGGCTTTGCGCAAGAAGATTTTATTATCAAACGCAGAGATGGCCTATATGCTTATCAACTGGCTGTAGTCATTGATGATATTTACCAAGGGATCACACATGTGATCAGAGGCTGTGATCTGCTTGAATCAACCATTCGCCAATTGTGCTTGTTTAACATTTTACAGACTGCCCCCCCTCAATACGGACATATTCCCCTAGCCATAACAGATAGGGGTTATAAGTTAAGTAAGCAAAACAATGCCCCTGCTATAGATGTTAAACATCCTCAAGGGGCCTTAATGCAGGCATTGTGTTTTCTCGGACAAAATCCCCCTTTGGCATTAGGTGATTGTTCAGTCAATGAGATTATTCAATGGGCAATAATTCATTGGCAAAGAGCCCTTATCCCCAAAAAGCAAAAAATTGCTATTAACTAGTCATACCGCAAGTTTAGAGATTAATTTATAACTGCAACCTTTATATAACAAAATAGCCGGTTATTCGTTCTCTTTTAATTTAGAGTCATGTATCATTACATAGCCATTTCGTGCAATATATATCATCAACGCTGAGGTCCACTATCATCAAAAGTGTTATTAATTTGTGTAAAAAAGTGCTCACTAAAAAGCAAACCACTGCAAGTACTCAACACTCCCGTCATGTGCTTACCCGTGATCAACATCCAGTTTCGCGCAAGCTGATCAGCGACAATGCTCTTAAAGTGTTATACAGATTAAATAAAGGTGGCTACGATGCATACCTTGTCGGTGGTGGTGTAAGAGATATTTTGTTGGGTCTACAACCCAAAGATTTCGATATTGCCACCAATGCCACGCCAGAGCAGATCAAACAACTTTTCAGAAACTGTCGCTTGATAGGCAGAAGGTTTCGTCTAGCACATATTGTTTTTGGCCGAGAAATTATTGAAGTAGCTACTTTTCGCGGGCATCATGACAGCGCCGCTGAAGAGCAAAAAAATTGTCAAAAGACCTCTAAGCAAAATGCCCAAGGCATGTTACTGCGCGACAATATTTACGGCAGTATCGATGAGGATGCGCAACGTCGTGACTTTACCATTAATGCGATGTACTACAGCGTCAAAGATTTCACTATTCATGACTTTGCCAATGGTATCGATGATATTGAAAGACAACAAATTCGCTTAATAGGCGATCCTACTACACGCTACCGAGAAGATCCTGTGCGTATGCTGCGGGCGATCCGGTTTGCCACTAAATTAAACATGCAGATCAGTGCCGAAACTGAGCAGCCAATCAAACAATTGGCACCATTATTGGCAAATATTCCACCTGCGCGCATGTTTGAAGAATTCAATAAACTCTTCCTATCGGGCAAAGGATTGAGCAACTTCAAACTATTGCGAGCATACGGTTTATTCCATCACCTTTTTCCCGCGGTTGAACTAGCCCTCAATGAACAGCAGCCAGAGTATATAAACGATTTTATAAGCAAGGCCTTAAGCAATAGTGACCAACGTATTGCCAATGATCAGCGAGTGACTCCAGCATTTCTTTTAGCTGCAATGCTTTGGTATCCATTACAACAAAAAATTGCTGAAATGCAGCAACAAATAGCATTAAGCCCACAAGATGCGTTTTTCTCGGCCTTGGCAGAAATAACCTCTCAACAGCAACAGCGAATAGCCATTCCTAAACGTTTTCAGGCAGTAATGAAAGACATCTGGATACTACAAGAAAAACTCACTCGACGGGAAGGTAAACGGGCATTTAAAACCTTTGAACACCCAAAATTTCGCGCTGGTTATGATTTTTTACTGCTCAGAGCTGAGATTGAGTTACCTTATCACGGCAATCAACTAACCGACTTGGCTCGCTGGTGGACTGATTTTCAACAATCTGAGCCGCCTACACAACAACAAATGATCAAGCTTGTCGCTTCTACTAGCTCTGGCAAACGACGCACTCCCAGAAAAAGAAAAAAACCGCGTATTAACCCTAAGCAATCGAGCAACTCATGAATACAGTTTACCTTGGATTAGGCAGTAATTTAGCCGATCCATCACAACAAATTCAGCAAGCTATATTGTCTATTGCCGGCCAAGATGACATTCAAATAACTGCCAAATCATCACTGTACATCAGCCAACCAATGGGACCTCAAGATCAACCTGAGTTCTTCAATGCGGTGATCGAAATTCATACTGGGCTTGAGCCCATAGCACTCTTAGACAAGCTACAAGCAATTGAAACACAAGCCGGTAGAGTAAGAAAAAAACAGCGTTGGTGTGCTCGAGTACTTGACATAGATATCTTGTTATACAACCGCGAAGTAATTACCAGTGATCGCCTTACTATCCCGCATTATGGTTTACAACAACGCGAATTTGTTGTTATCCCCTTAGCTGAAATAAACAGTCAACTGCGACTGCCCAATGGTTTGTCAATTGAGAGCTTGGCCGCTAATATTGTAACAAATAATTTAAAAGTACATAGCCGACTGAGTTAGCTACTTTGCTAGCTCAAGCTAATACGTTAAAATACAAACTTTATTATTCACATTGCAAAACTGGAAATGACATGGCAAAAATTACCACATCAACTTTGCTAAACATGAAAAAGCAAGGTCAGAAAATTTCAACTATCACCGCCTATGACGCAAGTTTTGCCAAGCTTTTTGATCAAGCAGGTATTGATGCCATTCTCGTTGGTGACTCGCTTGGTATGGTACTTCAAGGTCAAGATGATACCCTTCCAGTTGATATTGAACACATGGCTTACCACACCCAATGTGTCAAACGCGGGGTTGAAAATACCCTGATCATCAGCGACATGCCTTTTATGAGTTATGCCAATAAAGAGCAAGCTTTTGGCAATGCAAGTAAATTAATGCAAGCAGGGGCCAGTATGGTCAAACTGGAAGGTGGCGATTGGTTACTCGAGACAATTTCAGGATTGGTTGAGCGAGGCATACCTGTTTGTGCTCATCTAGGACTGACACCACAATCAGTAAATGTTTTTGGGGGGTTTAAAGTACAAGGTCGCAACAGTGAGCAAGCACAACAAATGATCAGCCAAGCTAAAGCGCTAGAATCAGCTGGTGCACAGTTGCTGGTATTAGAGTGTATACCGGCCAGCTTAGGTCGAGAAATTTCGCAACAGTTAACAATTCCCACCATAGGCATAGGTGCTGGTAAAGATACCGATGGACAAATATTAGTGATGCATGATGCATTGGGTATTTCATGTAGTTATATGCCAAAGTTTTCTCGCAACTTTTTGATCGACACCGGTGATATACAAAAAGCGATTGAGCTATATATTTCGGAAGTATCTTGTGGAAACTTTCCTGGTGAAGATCATATTTTCAACTAATTAAGAGAATTGTCATGTATACAGTTGATCACATTACCCCTCTCAGAGAGCAAATAAAGCAGTGGCGTCAACAGGGCTTAACCATAGGCTTTGTACCCACTATGGGTAACTTACATGACGGCCACATGAGTTTGATCGCTAAGGCTAAACAGCATGCAGACAAAGTGGTCGCCAGTATTTTTGTCAACCCCATGCAATTTGGCGTCAATGAAGACATCGCCAATTACCCGAGAACCCTGAGCAACGATAAAGCCGCTCTCGAGGCGTTAGGCACTGACTTATTGTTCACCCCAACCCCGGATATTATTTACCCCAAAGGCCTCGAACAACAAACTTATGTAGAGGTACCCAATATCTCACAAGGATATTGTGGGGAAAGTCGCCCTGGACACTTTCGCGGGGTTGCCACCGTAGTTTGCAAGCTATTTAATTTAGTTCAACCAGATCTGGCTTGTTTTGGCTTGAAGGATTACCAACAAGTGCAGGTTATACAGACCATGGTCGATGATCTATCCATGCCCGTTGAAATCATTGCTGTAGAGACTATGCGTGCCGCCAGCGGATTAGCACTGAGTTCCAGAAATAACTATCTGACTCCTGAAGAATTAGCCATAGCACCAGCACTTGCTAACAATATCCAGTGGCTTGCTCAACAATTAACAACCGATAACGACTTTATTGGCTTAGCCAAAAAGGCGGCACAGTTTATTGACCAAGCGGGATTAAAAACTGATTACATTCATATTTGCCATGCCCGAACACTGCAGCCGGCTAGTGAGGATGATGATAATTTAGTGATCTTAGCAGCAGCCTATTGCGGTAAAGCCCGCTTGATTGATAACTTACAAGTCAATTTATCTAAATAAATGATCAGAAGTCATTTACATCTGATCATTATCTATCACTATTTGCTGCGCAGTATCGTCAAGTAGCTAGTGTTTAAGCACAAATAAATTTATTCATACATGCGCTCTAACCACTTAATTTGCAGCTTTAAATCGTCAATTTCTTTTTTGGCATCAATCAGTTGCTGTTTTACTGATAATTCATTCGCTTGAGTATTTTTAACCAACTTTAATATGCTAACCGGTTCATTATGCATAATGCCCCCTAAAAAAACATGTAACCACACATGAATTATTACACAACAACTTTCACATTGAAAGTAAAGTGAAACTACAAGTTACGAAAAAAAAGCCACTAACAGCAAATAAAGACAAAGTTTTGTTAAGGTGTGTTTACTGAAGCCATAGTAATAAGCTGTGGCAAAAAGTTTTGGCTCTCTGCAGCTAATACAGCCTGTTCAGTTAAAATATCAGCTAGAATTTGTTTAGAGGTCAGTGGGTTGGCTAAAACAACGCGAAAAACCAAGGTTTTATGTTGTTGATATTTAGCGACTTCAATACGGGTTCGAGACACAAAAGAACGGCCATTTTCTCGTTGTCGTTTCTGAATAAACTTAGTTAATTTATCAAGCAATTTATTGGCTTTTATTTGATATTCATCTGTACAAGACGCTAAAAATTGCTGAGCCACTTGCGGGTTATAACGATAGGTTAATAAGCAAAGTTCAGGTTCAGTGATCAATTCAAAATCGCTGTGTTGGTTAATTAACTCAGCGAAATATTTCGCTTTTTCGATACTTTGGTTGATCAGTAACTCATACCCAGGACGACTGATCACATGTAAGCTTGCATAAACCAACATCGCCATACCGGGACGTGAGCCCTCTAAGGTATGTGCCCCTAGATCTTTTGAACCTTTCCTTAGTATGTACTCAGCGTGATGTTCAATGGCGGCCACTGAAGCCGGATTTTTAAACACCACTAAGCCTGCTCCCATAGGCACATACATTTGTTTATGAGCATCTATGGTCACTGAATCTGCTCGTTCAATACCGGCAAGTAAAGGCCGATATTTATTTGATAATAAAGTCGCCCCTCCCCAAGCTGCATCGACATGAAAATGACATTGGTATTGTTGGGCTATGTCAGCAAGTTCATTCAATGGATCGACGTTGCCAGTTTCAGTGGTACCGGCAACGCCAACAATACTCAAAATAGCAATGTTTTGTTCGGCTAATTGCTGACACTGGATGCGCAACTTCGCACAGTCAATACGATTTTTTTCATCAGTTGCAATAGCAATAACGCTGTCTTCGCCGAGTCCTAAGATATCTGCGCATTTTTTTAGCGAATAATGGCCACGCGCGGAAATTAAAATGGCTAAGCCTTCGTAGCCATAGTGCTGCAACGCTTTGTATAAACCCTGACGAGCGACGCCGCTGAACTCGCCATCGGCTTTTAATAAATTATTGCGAGCAACCCACAATGCGGTTAAATTTGCCACAGTGCCACCTGAGCAAAAAGCCCCTAAAGAATGCTTGGCGCTGTGCATCCAATGTTGATAAAAATTATCATCTTGCTGATAAACAAGGCGATGCATCATACCAAGTACTTGACGCTCTAATGGGGTAAAGGCTTTCGAGGTTTCAATTTTTACTAAGTTTTGATTTAAGCCAACCATTAATTTTGATAAGGGCAATATAAAATAGGGCAAAGCAGAGGTCATATGACCAATAAAACTAGGGCTAGAGGTATGCACAGATTGCGACACCACTTTGTTTAATAAATGATGGGTGTGATCAGAGACAAAACTGGGGTACTCTGGAATATGCGAGCAGGAAAAATCTTTTTCAATCTCAGACAATGCTTGCTCTTGGGCAGCGATATGCTCGCCAAGAAACCCAGCTAAGTTTTGAGAGATCTCTTGCTCTATACGACCTAAAGTTGAATCCGGCGCTTCAGGAATGGTAAAGATGCGATGTAGCGATTCCTCTGTTGCAAAAGCTGCGCGTTTATTTACCGTCATACTCTTTCACTATTAGCCACTTGTTCAAACAAGTTTAGTATAATTGATTAAGAGCGGCACTTTAATAAAAATTTAACTAAATGTCTTCCTTTTTATGGTTAATATTAAGGTTTATTTATCTAAATTAAGCAATGATTGTTGCTAAGTAAACAAAAGCCAATTCCACTAGGGCTAAACTACTTAGGGCCATCATCAACACATTTTTTTTTATATTATTTGTCATTTTAGTTAATCTCACTGAATTATTGATTGTTTGTCATATGGTATTCAAACAGCGTACCAAAAATTTAAGCCACTGATAATTATTGATATTTTAAAAAAGTAGACAATGTCAGCAAGATACAAATAGTACAAAAAACCAATATGTGGTCAGTTTGCCTAAAAAAATCAATTTTGCTGTTCTTGGCTATAAATGATAATGCGCAACAGTGATTGAGCTGTGTTTGTGTTGAATAGAGATTAACAATGAGTCATGTCTCAACCAGGTAATTAGCGCAGAGATAACTGCCAACAAGGTTGAGCGCTGGCCTTAAATTTTGCTTCAAATGGGGTCAGTGCTTGTTTATCCTCAACTGGCGTTATTTGTCCTTGTTTACCGGCAATATCGGCAGCAAATTGAAACTCTTCTAGATATAAACGCCAATTACTGCGCAAAATGATTTCTTCGCCAATACCAATGATACTCGGAAACACTGCACTGCCATGCCAACGGCGTTGAATGTGCTTGGCTTTGGGCCAAGGGTTAGGATAAAGAATATAGTGTTGTTTTATATGCCAGTTGGCGTTACTCACTAAACGGTAAAAATCATTTAGATCGGCTCTTAACAAAAGAAAATTGTCAACTTGCTCTGTCCCCGTAGCCTCAATTAATTGCGCGTCATCGCGGTTGATGCGGTGGGCTGATTTATCAACGCCGATCACCAGTGCTTGTTGATTGCGCTTTGCTAAGATCCGCGTGCTTTGCCCTACGCCACAGCACGAATCAAGTATGATCTCACCTTGATGTGCTTGTACAACTTGGTTAGCTAATTGAAAAGCCTCAAGAGTGTGTTGCTGATAAGGCTTTTGTGATGGATAGGTTAAATGTTTGACTACTATTTCTTGCAGCTTGTCATGAATACCTGGTTGGTTAGTGACAATAACCTTTGAGTCACCTAATGCTTTACCTGTCATTAGCTTCTCAACCCGACACCGCGGGTAATTAAAGTCATAGCAATAATAAATAGACTGACAATAAATACCCCTAACACCGCGAATGACACAGTTAGACTGACATCAGAAATACCTAAAAATCCATAGCGAAAAGCATTGACCATATACACAATGGGATTGAGTTGAGAAACCCCTTGCCAAAAATCAGGCAACAAACTAATCGAATAAAACACCCCGCCTAAATAGGTTAACGGGGTCAAAATAAAAGTAGGAATAATAGAAATATCATCAAAACTGCCGGCAAAAATAGCGTTAATTAGCCCTCCTAAAGCAAAGGTAGCTGAAGTCAAGCTGACGGTTATGATGATCACCCAAATGTTGTGTATTTGGATATCAACAAAAAATAATGCGATGAGGGTAACAATAATGCCTACAAAAATACCGCGGATCATACCACCGCCAACATACCCGGCAACTATTACCCAATTAGGTACAGGAGCTACCAACATTTCTTCGACATTGCGTTGCCATTTAGCACTAAAAAATGATGATGCCACATTGGAATAGGAATTGGTGATCACACTCATCATGATCAAGCCGGGTACAATAAATGACATGTAATCAAAACCGGACATTTGGCCAATGCGAGAACCAATTAACTCACCAAAGATGACAAAGTAAAGACTGATAGTAATGGCTGGAGGAACTAAAGTTTGCACCCAAATTCGCATAAAGCGATGAATTTCTTTACGCAGAATACTTTTTAGTGCTATCGCATTTCTTACCGATGACATATTACTCAGCTCCTAGGGTTGATGATTTATCTTCATTTGCTTGGCCGCTGCCAACTAAGCTTACAAATAGTTCTTCTAAGCGATTGCTCTTGTTACGCATACTGAGCACATCAATCTTCTGCTCAGTTAATTGCCGAAAAACATCGTTGAGTCCCTGTGACTTTTTCACATCAACTTCAAGGGTGTGATCATCAAGTAGACGATGACAAAACCCATCGAGTTGAGGCGCTGCACTAACCGTTTTTAAATCAAGTACAAAGGTTTCAACATCTAACTTGGCCAACAGCCCTTTCATACTGGTATTCTCAACAATATGACCAGAATCTATAATGGCAATATTGCGACACAACATTTCCGCTTCTTCTAAATAATGTGTGGTTAAAATAATAGTAATGCCTTGTTTGTTAAGCTCACGCAAAAAATCCCACATAGAACGACGCAATTCTATGTCAACACCTGCGGTGGGTTCATCTAAGATCAGCACTTGTGGTTCATGCATCAGCGCCCGCGCGATCATTAAGCGACGTTTC
The DNA here is from genome assembly GCA_042091375.1 of Thalassotalea sp. Lineage (GTDB taxonomy): Bacteria > Pseudomonadota > Gammaproteobacteria > Enterobacterales > Alteromonadaceae > JBELHO01. The sequence goes on from JBELHO010000007.1 coordinate 44,507, forward strand.
ATGCCACCGGACAACATCCGCCCAGCATCATTGCGCTTGTCCCATAAATCGAGGAGCTTAAGATATTTTTCTGCTCTTTGCAGGGCAATAGAACGATCAACTCCATAATATCCTGCTTGGTTGACTAATATTCTCAGTAAGGATTCAAATTGATTGAAATTAAACTCCTGAGGAACCAAACCTAAATAGCTTTTTGCTAATTCAAGTTCGTTATCAATATCATGACCAAACACTTTGACTTGACCAGAGCTTTTATTAACGAGTGAAGTGATCACTCCAATGGTTGTTGATTTACCAGCGCCATTGGGACCGAGCAAGGCAAAAAAATCACCTTGCTCAACAGCTAAATCAATCCCTTTTAATGCGGTAAAACCACCTTTATATGTTTTTGTTAAGGCCTTAATATTAAGGGCATAGGTCATATTGTTTTCCTAATTTAACTGAGCAACTATTCGCGTTTGGACAAGGATTTATTTACTATTAATGAGGTGTATTCAGCATTTTTCAATGGTAACACCTAAATATACCTAACTTATGCTCAGCTTGCTATGTAAGGTAAATAATAGGCTGAATTGCATTGCCTAAACAACATAGACATTTTAAAGTAATATCATTGCATTCAAGGACTTTACTGATGAACACTATCTATTTTAAGTACAACTTTATTGCCGCCACATTTATTTTACTTGTGCTAGCCGCTTGCCAAAATAACCCTATCAAGGGTCAGCAATTAAACACTGTTGTCAACGATGACAGACCATTAACCCTAGCGCGTATTTATGCTGATAATGAATTTGCTGCCGAACAAATGGAAAGCTTGCGCTGGTTAACCGACGACAGCGGTTACACAGCTACCGAACCATCGACAATAACCGTGAATAATGATCAGGGGCTGGCGGTAAGTATAGGCAAAGATATAGTCCGCTATGATCCCCAGACTTTACAACGCTCAATTTTAGTTGATGCCAAACAACTGATCCCCGCTGATAGTAAAACTGCGCTGCACATAGATGATTATATTTGGTCAACAGATCGAACCAAGTTACTTATCTATACCAACAGTCAAAAAGTTTGGCGTTCGAATAGCCGTGGTGATTATTGGTTATATGATCTAACCGCACAATCGTTAACACAATTAGGCGGAGAAGAAGTCAAACCCAGTAGCTTGATGTTTGCAAAATTTTCGCCCAACGGCAAATTCGTTGGCTATGTAGTTAACAATAATATTTATATTGAGAATATCATCACGAGTGAGATAACAGCCCTTACCACGGATGGCAGTAATGGCTTGATCAATGGGGTATTTGATTGGGTCTACGAAGAAGAATTTATCATTAAAGACGGCTTTCGCTGGAGTCCTGACAGTAAAAAAATCGCTTATTGGCAGTTAGACACCAGTAACAGTAAAGATTTTATGATGATCAATAATACCGATGCACTTTATCCGACAATTACCCGATTTCCCTACCCTAAAGTCGGTGAAAGCAACGCCTTAGCGAAAGTCGGTATTGTCTCTATTGATCTGGCTAAAACGATTTGGGCTAAACTGCCCAATAATTCATCTAATATGTACATACCGCGCATGAATTGGTCGGGCAATAGCAAGCAAATTTTAGTGCAACACGTCAATCGCAAACAAGATACCAATTTTCTTTATCTAGCCAACGCCAGTGATGGCAAAACAACTCAGGTGATGGTTGAAAAGGAGCAGCAATTTCTCGACTTTTTTGATGATGCCCGTTGGTTAGCCAATGGCGAAAGCTTTATTTGGACCAGTGAACGCAGTGGCTGGCGACATTTATATCGCATTTCTCGTGACGGTGGGCAAATAATTCAGCTTACCCCTGGTGACTTTGACATCACCTCTATTCAAGCGATCGATGAAGACAATCAATGGATCTACTATACGGCCGCTGCCGATAATGTAGCCCAACGTTATTTATTCAGAAGTCAACTGGATGGCAGTATTACTCATCAACGTATGACCCCAAATAAATTTTCTGGTGTCAATAGCTACCAAATGTCGCCAAATGGTCAATGGGCAATCCACAGCCATTCGCGCTTTAGTCAACCGCCGCAAAAGCGCTTAATTAGCGTCGAAAATCATCAACAGCTACACATGCTTTTAACTAATAATAAACTCAAGGCAAAGTTAGCTAAATTAGCGCAACCCAGCCATGAATTTTTTCAAGTGAGTGCTCAAGATGGCGTGGTACTTGATGGCTATCTGATCCGTCCAGCTGATTTTGATGCCAACAAGAAGTACCCTATTATATTTTATGTGTATGGTGAATCATGGGGGCAAACAGTTCAAGATCGCTGGCGGGGTAATGCCTATTTATGGGATCAACTCCTCACCGAACAAGGCTATATTATCGCCTCTATCGATAATCGCGGTACACGTGCACCTAAGGGAAGAGCATGGCGCAAATCTATTTACGGCGCTGTTGGCGTGCTTTCTTCCAGAGATCAATCTGATGCCTTAAAAGCAATGGCCAAGCGCTGGAGTTTCATAGATACAGATAGAGTAGGGATTTGGGGACATTCAGGCGGTGGGTCAATGACGCTTAACATGCTATTTCGATATCCTGAGCAGTATCACGTTGGAATATCACAGGCACCTGTCGCTGATCAGCGCTTGTATGACACCATATACCAAGAACGCTATTCAGGGCTGATAACTGAAAACCCCAACAGTTACAAAATTGGCTCGCCCATTACCTATGCAAAAAATCTGCAAGGCAATTTGTTGCTAATTCACGGCACTGGTGATGATAACGTGCATTACCAAGGCACTGAGCGTTTGATCAATGAGTTGGTTAAGCACAATCGGCAGTTTGACTTCATGTCTTACCCAAACAGAAGCCATAGTTTACGAGAAGGAGCCGGAACAACGCTGCATCTGCAAACCTTAAAAACCAATTATTTTAATCGCTATTTAATGGCTAAGTGAAACATATACTAACAGCTAAAAAAGTCTGAACTGTTGACTCATGTTTTTAGTGCAGCATTGGTAATAATGCTGTTAGACAATTTGTGGTCAATACCACTGAACTATAGTAAAAATCACCATAATGCACACTGAAGATTAAATTAACTTACTGATATATATGGTTTATAAAATTGGTTACATTCTTGCTTGCATTTTATTAACACATTACCATTGAGAAACATTATGCAAAATATTGAAGAGAAAAGTATCAATAACACTCAAAACACCAGTGTATGGCTAAGGGGATTGTTGATGCTAGTGTTTGGTTTAATCGCTGGTTTTGTTCGATTTGCCATCACGGTGATCGCCATATTACAGTTTGTATCATTGTTAGTGCGCAACAAACCACATTCAGGTCTGCGCTTGTTAGGGCAAACATTGAATAATTATATATATCAAATCAACCAGTTTTTAACTGCAAACTCAAATGACTGTCCATTTCCATTAGGCCCATGGCCCAGTAGAAAATAATTGCACCGCAATTTTTGATATAAAAGGGATAGAATATGTGGGTTAATGCTGTTGATGACTTTACATAATACTCTCAACACCAATAATTCTATCCCCTACTTTGTTGATAATATCAATTTCACCACGACAGACGGCAATGATGGATTTATTCTGTTTTAATTGACTAGGGATCACAATGCGATCAGAATCAGTTTTTATCAAAGCACAGGTTTGATGCTTTAATTCTAATGAAGAATCACAATAATAGATGATAGTTATCACCTCTTTCTCGTTTTGACTACTACTCATGAACATCCTTTAAATTTACTGCATATTGATATAACCACCAATAATGACCGGTAATACTGCTGTCAAAACGGTCTGCTTCGACATCTTAACGTTTAGTAACATCTAATTGTAATGTATAAATAACACTTTACCGAGATTTAGCATAAATTAAAATACATTTACATTTTGTCATTATTGTTCAATTGCTGGGAAACATTTTTCACTCTACTTTTTTAGCTTACAGGTAGCTTATTACTAATAGACTAATACTGATAGCCTATTGCAGATAACCTACTACTCATAACTGAGGATTAAACAGAGAAGTTATTTTACATCTTCAGCAATGTTGTATATTGTCTGCTAACTATTGACTAACAGCCCGCAAAGTTTAAAACAAACTGAAATAACTGTACCTATAACGCAACAAGCCTGAGTAAAAACTCAGGCTTGTTTTGCGAACAATTGCCTTTGGTTATTGCCAGTTTTTAATCTTATGGCCCTTAACGCTGTAAAATAGTATGAACAGATAAAGCGGTATCATCATCCAATAAGCCGCTTGACCATTGATAGATTCAGACAACAAACCGTAAACTAATGGCAATAAGGCACCACCAGAAATACCCATAATTAACAGAGCTGACCCCTTAGAGGTAAACTTGCCAAGCCCCTCCAATGCCAGTGGCCAAACAGCAGGCCAAACCACAGCGTTAGAAAACCCCAACAGGGCGATATAAGTAATAGTATCAGGTAAGGTAGGTACCCCCATCCAACCCCATAATATTTCCGACACCAGGGTACTGTTGCTATCACCCAAAACCACCAGTAACGAGAAAATCACCCCTGTTATTGCCGAAGCCGACAAGGCAAATTCTTGCGACATAACACGTGGGATCAACACTATGCCTAAAGCATAGCCAATAAGCATAAAGGTCATCGTATATGAAGTTAGTGAAGTTGCATTAGCAACCCCTAAATTTGATGCAAATAATCCGATAGTATCACCGGCAATAACTTCGACACCAACGTAAAAGAATATGGTCAATGCGCCTAAAATAAGACTTGGAAACTGTAAGATAGAAGTTTTCATCTCTCCTTGCTTATCATAAATAGTTTCATTGTCTTTATCACCAGCAGACAAATCTAATTCTGGCAAAGGCACTTTTTTCATTAATCCAGCAAGCACAATAAAAATACCCGCCATGATCAGGTAGGGGTTAACTAAGCCACTTGCCATGATCTCTATGGTTTGATTGCGTTCCACTTCAGTCATTGCAGCTAAGCTCGACGCATTGACATTGGTAAGATCACCTAGCACTACCGCAGTGAAGACGATAGGGACAATAACCCCCGCCCCCTTATTCATTAAACCCATAAACATAATGCGAACCGCAGCACTTTCAATCGGCCCTACTTTGACAACGTAAGGGTTTGCCGCGGTTTGCAATAAGGTTAAACCGCTGCCAATAATAAATTGCGCAACCAGAAACAACCAAAAAGCTTGGCTATTAGCTGCAGGAATATAAATAAGAAAACCAACCACTAAGATCAGCAACCCGTAAATAATACCGTTTTTATAACCGGTGCGCTCTAGTATTGTTGCTGAAGGGAGAGCAACAAGGGTAAAAGCAAAATAAAAAGTCACTGCAACCATCAGCGCTTCTATTTCAGATAACTGACAGACCATTTGCAAATAGGGCACTAAGGCACCATTTTGCCAGGTCACAAATCCGAAGATAAAAAACAATGCCGCGATGACGGCAAGGGCGCTAAAATTACTTTGCGAGGTATTAACATTTTCTGACATAACATTAGTGCTCATAGACATTCCTAGATAGTAATTGTTTCGTTATATTTATTGTTATCGTTATAGTTATAGTTATAGTTATCATTATTTATTGCTATTTTTACTATACTTTTTAGCATGGTTTACCACACTTGCGCTTCGGCAAGTTATAGCGACACCGCGGTCTTTAATTGCTGCGCTTATATACGGTTTTACCGGCAATCCAAGTCGAATCTACGGTTAATTCATCGTTTAACACCACAAAGTCGGCTTGATAACCAATGCCTAACTGTCCTCGATGTTCAGCTTGATTAATATAAGCAGCAGGATATTGACTGGCCATACGGATCGCTTCATCTAAACTCATGCCAAGTTTTCTATGGGTATTAGTCACAGCTGTTGCCATATCAAGCACTGAACCAGCTAATTCTCCTGTACTGGAAGTCAACTTACCATCAGCTAAGGTAACTTTTTTGCCCACCAAGGTAAATTCTGTTTGCTCAGTACCGACAGGTGGCATGGCATCTGTGACTAAAAACACCGAACCCAATGGTTTAGCCTTCAATGCTAATTTGCAGCTGGCATAATGCACATGATAACCATCGACAATTAAACCACAACGGGCTTGATCATTTAACAATGCACAACCCGTTACCCCAGGCGCTCTTCCCTGTATTGGCGACATCGCATTGTACAAATGTGTAAAGCCATCTGCACCGGCATTGACCGCAGCTTGAGCCGTATTGTAGTCGGCATTACTGTGCCCGATACAAACCTTAATACCCAGTGCAACCATGCGCTGAATATCTTCAGTTGCAACGGTTTCTGGTGCTAAGGTAACTAACACTTGCCCCAGATCCTGGCGAGATAATATTTGCCACTCAAGTTCAGAAATCGGTCGAATATGCTCGGCGATATGGGCGCCTTTTTTGGCAACAGATAAGTGAGGGCCTTCAAAATGTATCCCTAAAATACCGGGGATCTTATTGGCAATTGCCATGGCTATTGCGTCCGCCGCCTCTGCCATGACCTTGATGTCATCGGTAATTAAGGTTGGCAACATGGCGGTCGTACCAAACTGACTATGAGCTTGGATCATGCGAGTAATAGAGGATAGCGATGGTTGATCGTTAAATAATGCCCCTCCACCGCCATTGACTTGTAAATCGATATAACCGGGAACCACTAGACCGTGAATTGACCTATCGACATTGGCAATATTATCATCAATATCGACTATAACCCCATGGTCGATAGACAACACTTGATCATCAGAATAGCTCTGACCATCAAACATTCGGCTCACATGAAGGCGAAAAGGTTTCATTATTTTAACCAAATAAAGCTGGATTGCAGATCATCTGCAGCTGCTGAATGATTATTTGAAGTGGGCAAAACTAGTCCTTGGTCAAACTTATCTATAACTAAGCTCATGCCACAACCTTTGGCGATTTATGTAATGATGCCAATTGTTGTTGTGCAAACAATACTGCGCCCATTTCCGGAGAACTGATAGGTTTGCTTATTTGCTCCCTCACCTCGGGTGCTAACCAAGGCATCATCCTCGGGGTTAAACCACCAATTAAGCATAAACGAGGCGGTTGCTTAGCCAGCAATAACTTGGCAATATCGCTAATATATTTAGCACCATCAGCAATAATACTTTGCGCTACATTGTCTCCTTGCTCTGCAGCGTCGAACACTAGATTGGCTAGTTTTGCAAAATAAGCGGCAGGCTTACAAGCAATAGCTTCGACTAAAGCAACATCATTTGTCACCTCTAAAAAGGCTAATAATTTTTGTTCTAGCACTGAATCAGCGGCAAGACCATCAAGTGACATTAACACATGGCTAACCGCTTGTGATCCAAACCATGCGCCGCTGCCTTTATCGCCGTGAGGAAAACCATGACCACCGATAGAAAATGCTTGCTCATCGACATAAGCAAAACCGCATGAACCTGTGCCTGTGATCATCACGGCACCATCGTTACCACCATGGGCACCAGAACAGGCAATAAATAAATCTGTTGCTAGAAAAAACTGGCTAAAAGGATGTTCCCAATTTGACATTTGTTCAAATAAAGCAGGTAGATTAACCCCTGCCAAACCGACACCCGCAACGAGGTCACTCAGCTTAACACCACTGAGATTGGCGTCCAATAAAGCCATTTCAGCGGAATGAATAATTGAACCGGTAGCTTGTTCAAAGCCATGAAGAGGATTAGCAGGTCCAGAAAGACCTGTGCCAATAATATTATTGTTTGTATCAACAATAATAGCTCTAGTTTTACTACCACCACCATCAATACCTAAAATGTATTTATTGTTATTATTGTCAGTGCTATTAAGCATTTTGACCTCATTCTTATTAGCTTTAATCTAAAAATCAGTGCAATTTGAACAACGCATTAATACGTCTAATGATTTCATAGTAACCACTAATGACAGCGTTGTCATTGGTTTTTTTTAAGTTTATTGTAATATTTATTATAATTTTCTAAATAATCAAATTAACTTAATGATTTAATTATCAAATCATTAAGTTCAATATCTGCTGAGTTATTGCGTTATTACCGAAGTCGTACGCCCTTTTCGCTTGCCATCAAAGCTCGAACTACGCACCAAAACAGAACCATTAACAGCGACAGGTTGTTGATAAGGTGTCCACTGACCTGCTCCGTCCTTATATTCAATGGCGAGACCGGGAAAAGCAATATTGGCAGATAATATTCCATCATTGATCTGCGCACCAACAGTAGGTAAGCGATAAAATACCCCTTGCTGCTCTAGTTTTTTTAACGCTTTCTGACCTAAGGTATTGGCAAATGCAGTCCAATCTTGATCTCTATTAACCTTGTGTTGTTCAGTAAAAGTAGCACTTTGTTGATCGTACTTTGCGCCCTGGTAATTATATGGTACTGCCCAGTCAGCTAGATGCCAAGCACGCTCTGCCAAGGCAAACAAACGCGGATATAGCTTGTATTCTGCCATGTTATCAGTGCGGGTATTTTCACTCCACAACTGGCCTTGCACACCGTAAAACTTCCTACCGGGCAGAAGTGGAATTTTACTATCATCGGCTTGATAGGGTTCACCGAGGCGATCAGTCCAGAATTCCGCATGAACAGGCAAATTATCCGGCATAAATTGAAAAACTTTTTCAGTATTAGTGGCGCGCGAGGCCCAATAATAACCATGCTCTTTTGGATCGGCTTCATATGGAAAATCAAAATACAACACATCAGGAGCGGAAATCACGACTTGCCAGTCTCGATTTGCTAACTCATGAACTTTGTCATGCCCTTGCCAAAACAGCACGTCCCATGCATTTGACTGCACAATAGTTGGCATTTTTTCTTTGCGAGTATGAGATAAACCGTCACTCCAACCTGCAGTTTCAATATCAAGTGACGATAAAATCTTGGCAACCCGTTCAATAAAATAGGGACCCAGCTCACTCATACTGGTTACCCCGTGGTCATTATTGGCAATAAACGCTTTACAGGCGGGTGAATCTATCCAAGCACCTGCAGTTTCATCAGCACCAATGTGATAGCGTGTTAACGGCTGACCAGCGTCGGCGTGAATTTGTTTTACTTGGCTCATCACTTCAGTGACAAAGTTAAAAGATGACTCTAAACAAACATTAATGGTATTGTCGCCGTAAAACTGAACAGAGGTATATTCAGTGGTTTCCTGGGGATCAGACAAATTAAATTGCTGAGCAGCAGCAAATTGCTCTGCCGCCATTAACCTTTTAGTGCGCGCTTCCATCGCTTTAATAGCGGCCCGCGAATGACTTGGCATATCTAGAGAGGGGATCACTTGAATATGCCGTAAACTAGCCGCTTTTAATATCTCTTGATACTCAGCTACAGAATAGAAGCCGTTCACCGTTGAGCTTTTTTCAAGACCTGCACCTAATTGAGGTACTAAGCATTTTTCTTCTAGTAAATCTAAACAACGATAAGCGCCTACTTCGGTTAATTCAGGCAAGCTTGGAATTTCTATACGCCAACCTTCATCATCTCCCAAGTGCAGATGTAATTTATTCAATTTATAAGCAGCCATTTGGTCTAGCAAACGCAAAATGAAATCTTTACTGTGAAAATTGCGGGCGACATCAATCAAAACACCGCGAAACTGATAATGAGGTTGATCAGCAACCGTCATCAGTGGAACACTCTGTTGGCCTATGGTTAATAAACTGGCGATGGAATTGAGTCCATTGGCGACACCTGCAGCATCAACACCAATAACGTCAATACCGCCAGTTGCTATCACCAATTGATAACTGCCTAAGGGGGTATTGCTGTCTTTTTCTATACGCAATGCTAAATTAATGCCCTGTGCTGCCGGTTTCACACCAAATGCGGCAATGCGCTGCAAAGCGACGCTAACAGCTTCTACCTGAACATTATTATAATTAATGGCAATGCCAGAGGATAAATCAAGTGAGCCTTTAGTGGGATCTAACTGAACTGATGAAGGCGTGGGAATAATGCGATGTTCAACCTCAACTTGGGTTATTTTACTGTTGCGCTCAAACAGTTTTTCACTGGATAACCACTGGGTTTTATCCGCGGTATTGCGTTTAAATTGGTGATCTTGGTTTGTATAAGGAGCAACAAAAGGCAAATAGGTTAGTTTTGTGTCACCATCCAATGCGGGTTTAGTGCTTGCAATGACTCGTGCCGATAAATCTTTTCCAGTGATCATATAATTTGGCATGATGTCTGATTCTGCTAATGACCAAAATCCGGCACGATAGGTGATAACTTTAGTCTGGCCTTGTTTAAAACCACTAAACTGCTCGGTAAGGGAAATTTTATGTAAATCACCATTTAAATGGCTGATTGTAAATTCGCCCTGATCAACATTGTGAATAGGTGCTATTTGACTGTAAAAAATTTGCCAACCATCAACATGGATATCTTGTTTAGCAGTGAGGGATAATTTTGCCAAGTAGCACAGGCCGTCAGTAATATTTTCATCACAGCCCGCACTGGGTAAATTGGTAAGCAATTCAAACTTGATTTCAAGTTGCTCAGCTAAGTTGTCAATATCAGTCTGCCCAGCGGGAGAAAGTTGATGCTGTTCAGCTGTATTTTTAGTCACGCTATCAACATCTTGGTTGACTGATTGTTCACATCCCAATGTCGATACTATGGATAATAATAAAAAACACAGTACATTTTTATTCATGATGGCATTTCTCTTCTCAGTAAATTAACTCGGTATTTTGGTCGCGCCAAGTATGCACAGCAAATTGCTGAAATATATCTCATTGATGATTTTTGCTGCGTTACTGGCTTTTCATCAAAAAATCGCATTAAAATCATTACTTAGATCTATTTTTTTAAATATATCTGTATAACATGACCTAAATTGACAGCGCTGTCAAAAATTAATTTCACTTGTTTTGATATTTATTATAAAAATATTATTTTGACTAAGGATCAGGCATGATAAACAAGGTAAATCGTCAATAGGCGCAGAACTGGATGTAGATAAAGCACAAAAACTGATGGAATTGCAATCACTTATGATACATATCAAATTATCAGCCAAGCAACCAGTTGCACAAATGCCAATTGAGCAAGCAATTGACGCGGCGCAGCGTGCCTTTGCGCAACGCAATATCGACTCATTGATATTGATCAGCCAGCAACTGATAAACGCTGCGCCTGAGCATATAGCGCCGTTTCATTTAGTATTTCCAGCGTTACTTCACCTGAAAAAATTTCAGCAACTTAATCAAATAGCAACTAAAGCCGTGGAGTATCACCAGCAAGATGCCACCAGTTATTATTACTTAGCTATGTCATGGCGTTATCTACGCAACCCCATGGCCGCAGAAAATTCACTTGCTGTGGCAGTGCAATTGCAACCGGAAAATACCCAGTGGCGCTGTCAATATGGCCGCATCTTAAAAGAAAATAACAAAATGCCTGATGCCATCAATTGCTTTAACCAGTGCATTATTGACCAGCCAGAACAAACATACGCCTATTGGCTGCGCTCTGATCTAGTGCCAAGCCTTAATGAGCAGCAGATCAGTACCTTAAAATTAGTCACTGAGCAAGCGCAACCTGAACCAGCAACAACAGCGCATACCGGTGCCGAGCATAATAATAATAAAATCTATGCGGCTTTTACTTTGTATCGGCACTTTGAGCACACTAAAGATTATCGACAAGCAATGGCTTACTTGCAATTAGCTAATCAATGGCAACGCGCACAATTTAGTTATGATCACCAAGCCGAGTTAGCCGAGCATCGAGCAATTCAACAAGCATTCTCGCCACTACTATTAGCCAATACTAGCCAATACCATCAACACAGCGATAACGATACAGACAAACAACAAAATGCCAGTATTTTCATTTGTGGTCTACCTCGCTCTGGAACCACCTTAGTAGAGCAAATTATTGCCACTCATAACTCAGTCACCGCCGGCGATGAACTGCTCGAATTAGCGCAAGCCACGCAACACAGCTTGACTAAAATACAGCCTAAACAGGCATTTCCCCATTGGGCAAATGAACTTAACACTGAAGATTGGCAGGACATTGGCGCTAACTATATGCAGTTAACGCAACACTTGCAAAGCAAGCGTTATTTTACTGATAAAATGCCGTTAAATTACAAGGCCATTGGCTTGATCAGCAAAGCATTACCGCAAGCCAAAATTATATACTGCAGCCGTCACCCCATGGATATAATATTTGGTTGTTTTAAGCAGCACTTAGGTCAGGGACACCAATTTGCTTATGATTTAAATGAACTCACTGAGATGTTGATTGCTCATCAGCAATTAATGCAATACTGGATCGAGCATTTACCCCACAAAATTTTCATTTTAAAATACGAAGATTTAATCGATAACCAAGAAGCCATCAGCCGACAACTACTAGCCTTCTTAGACCTAGATTGGCAACCGCAGTGTTTAACTTTTTATAGCAATAACAATACCGTACACACCATAAGTAACAGCCAAATAAGGCAACCCTTATTCACTCATGGCAAGCAAAACTGGTTGCGCTATCAACAACAATTGCAACCCTATGCCGATAAATTACATCAAGCTGGATTGAAGTTTTAATCACAACTGTCTGACTCTTCCAAACTCGCTTGCTAAGTTCCTTAATTCATAAGGGATCAAAGTGAAAAATAATGTGAATAACTTTGCAAGCCCAGTAAAGCCATAAAATACATAAGGTTAATAACAATAACGAGCCAATGAAAGCGCTATCATATTGATTTAAAAGGGATTATTACCTTGACATAGTCTGGTTAGTCAATTATTGTTAAACACATTAAATAGTTCTCAGATTGACATTATTTTTATATGTATTATTTAGCAAGGAAGCTGCCCCCATCAAAGCGAGGGATCCACGGATGTTATCCGCCATGTCGAGTCGATATCTATCAAACTCACCGTTACTATTGCAAGTGCAGTAAACAGCAATACTGAGTTATAGGCATGAAAAATTTCTTTCAACTCAATTATATAGGACGAAAATACTGTTTATACTCAGTCTACTGATAGCGATTTCTTTTTGTTTACTATTTACTCTTACGTTATTTGACGATCAGTCGATTTTCATGTTGATAGACATTCCCTCAATGTTGTACATTGTGCTTCTATCGACTTTATTAACATTGATCAGTATCCCGCCACGTGTCGTTCTTATAACATTCAAGGCGCTTTTAAATAAGCGTATCAGCACAAAATCCGAGAGCTATCTTTTCGTAAGCCAGTTTTTCAATGTATTAGGCTCTGTAGCATTATTGCTTGGCTTATTCACGACGGTAACATTGTTGATAAATTTAACTCAACAAGCCCATCAAATAGTACCACCTGGAGCTAATCTAGCTCTCTCCTATTAATTGATTTTTACTGCTTATGGCTTGTTGATAAAATTCACTTCATACATTATTAGCGAAAAAATTAAATATCAGTTGAATAATCATCTATCGAGTTAACGCACTGTGTTGCGCTCTATTATTTCATTAACCCCCGCCAAAAAGAGGCCAACTTCAAGGCGTTTTCTCACCGAGTCAAGTAAATAGTAGAATGAAGCATTGTGACAAAAGCTTAGCTAATAAGGCAAAAAGACAAAAGGCTTGGTCAGAAAATAAAGCGGCCGACTTTAGTCAACTTTTTTAGCGAGGAAAGAACTAAAGCCAGCCTATTAACCGCTCATTATCATGGAGTATTGAGCAAATTAATTACCCGACTCTCTTAATTAGAAAGAACAATCGAGCAAATTAAGCATAACACAAAAAGTAAACATAACGTAATTAAAATGTTACGTAAACAGAAAATATATTCACTTTAGAATATCAATGCTAACTATTAACGATAAAAAGAAATAATATTCTGTATAATTGCCTTTCCTAGGGTTAATTTGAGATATTTTAAGTTATATTAAAAATTTTTTAGTCCTATATGTCGCGCTAATATTTTCTACGAAAGCAGCAATGCTAATAAATACAGAGAGAAAATATTATGTCAATAACTTGGCTTTCCCTATTGAGCTGAACAACACAGGCAATAAGCCAGTCAATATACATTGGTTTAACTGTCGCTCAAGAAACCAAGATACCAGTTTGGTATTACACAGCTGGGCTACTTTAACCTCTCAAAAAGGCAGAGTATCAACTGCAAACCAGCAATCATTAGAAGGGACTTAACAAGATGTTGATAAGGCAGGTCTGATGTGGTCAGCAGGTTTACTGCCAGCAAAAAAAGTACCTTTTATAGCCTTATACAAATACCACTGAAAAATTGTAGTGAACCAGCAATCTTAATTTAAAGAGATGGAAAAGTTATTGCTGGCAAAAATCTAAAAAATGAACTTTGAGCATAGCGAATGAAATACTCGTTGAGCGCAGTTAAATTGGTTATTGTTAGCTTAAGTTAATTTGGTTGCAGACCGTAGCGCTTTATTTTGTCTAATAACTCTCTGTGTTTGGGTAAAAAGCCAATGGCTTGTTGACTCTCAGATCGGATCCGCTGCCATTGTTGTTTAGCTTGGTGCTCATCGGCAAAACGGTAAGCTATGGGATGGGTATCGGTAGGGTAATGCATTCCATAAAGTACATACAAATAATTTTCTAAATTAAAAATCTCAAAGCCACTGAAAAAGTCATATTTACTCGGTGGTTGATATTTCCAACGTTCAAGGCGCTCTTGCAGTGAGTTAGGTATAGAGCTAGGCGCTCGGTTATCAAGCCAAAAGTCACTGTCATCGCGTTTTGACAAGCAGTAATGCAACTTAATAAAATCGATCACTTTTTCCCAGCTGTAAGTCACTCTTTGATTGAATTGATCAGCGACTAGAGGCAGATCAGCTGTGCTTGCTGGAAACTGTTCAGCAAGCATTTTCGCAGTAGCATCAAAGACCAACAAACCCGTGGCTTCTAAGGGTTCAACAAAGCCCTGTGATAGACCTATGGCAACACAGTTTTTGTGCCAAAATTTTTCTCTATATCCGACATGCATTTCGATAACACGCGTTGGTAAATCATTATTTCCAGCATATTGTCGCAATACCTGCTCAGCTTGTTGATGGGAGCAATGCGCGGAAGAATACACATGGCCTATGCCTTTGCGTTGAGTTAAGCCTATATCCCACAACCAGCCCGCATTTTGGGCAATGGCTTGGGTATAAGAGGGAATAACTTGCTGTTTATCTCGATAAGGTACTTGCATCACCACAGCGTGATCGGCAAATAACACATCGCTCTTGTCAATAAATGGCACATCCAATGCCTGCCCCAGTAACAATGAGGTAAAGCCAGTACAGTCGACATAAAAATCGGCAGCAAGTGAACCCATTTCAGTAGTGATTAACTCGGCAATAGCCCCATCTTCAGTTAAGGTAACCCTGTCTACATCGGCTTTTAGGTGTTTAACCCCTAAGTTATCCACGGCATTGCGTTGCAATAACTGCGCAAACTTGCCTGCATCAAGGTGATACGCGTAAGCAGTCATGCCTTGATATTCAGGTGTTGTAATGGTTTTAGGGGCTAAGTTTAAGTCACATACTTGCCCTTGTACTGACATGGCATCAACAAATGAGGTGCCGTTTTTACTCAGTTGATTTAGCCAATAATGAGTAAGATCTAATGGCTCTAATTGTGGATAATCAAACACGTGATGATAATATTGCGCTTGATCTGGCTGTGGATTATTGACCCAATTAACAAATTTAATGCCTTGCTTAAAAGTTACATCACACTCGTTGATAAATTCTGTTTCACTGATCCCAAATGATAATAACGATTGCCTTATTAATGGCACAGTACCCTCGCCTACCCCTATGGTAGGTATATTAGGCGATTCGACTAAGGTAATTTCAATACCGCTGTTGTCCTTTGGCTTTAATGCCTTGGCCAAATGATTAGCAGTTAGCCAGCCTGCTGTACCACCACCGACAATGATAATTCGCTGGATCGGCTTGTTTTGCTCAGGCATTGAGATCAGCCTTAGTTAATTTCATTTCAGCCAAAGTGCGCTCGTGAAGGGATTGCAGAAATACTTGATGACTGAGACTATGACCAACGGCTTGAGTCGCACGACGGGCCAGCTTATCCAATGTCAGGGCAATTTGTTTGCTATCTACATGGCCACTTAGGTTGGGATAGTGTTGCATCCCATACAAAATAAAACGGTAATTTTCATCGGTAAAGGTAGTGGAAAAGCCACCTGCTAAATCAAAATATTCACACACTTTATCGCGCCACACAGTAATGTTTTCGGTTAATTGTGGACAATATTTAGCCGACTGCGCCGCTTGTTGCCAAAACTCAGTATCGCGTCTGTCGGTAAGACAATAATGTAAAACAATAAAGCGTTTAAGATCTTGATATGCACCGTTCATTAAACGGTTATAGGAATCGCGTACTGATTGCGGTACGTTATTTGATGATAAGTGAGTGGCTAGTAAGCGAGTACCAATGTTAATAATATGTAGCCCTGTTGACTCAAGTGGCTCAATAAAACCACCAGATAAACCAATAGCGATGCAATTACCCACCCAAAATTCTTTGCGACAACCGACTTTCATATCTAAGTGCACTGTCTTTAAAATACTTGCCTCTGGACCATTGTGGGCAATAAGTTCGGCTTCTGCCTGCTGTTGAGTGATTCTGTTGCCGTCGTATACGTAGCCTGTACCTCGGCGATTGACCAGATCAATTTGCCATGCCCAACCATTACTCAATGCGGTGGCCGTTGTATAGGCATTGGGAGCATCATCATTGTCATAGGCTATTTGCATCGCCACCGCTTTATTGCAAGGTAACTCCTGTTCAAATGATTGCCAATTATCTTGCCTTAACTTTTCAATGAGTAGGCCCTTAAAACCGGTACTATCGATAAAAATATCAGCGTAAAAGATACCTTTTTCGGTGTGTATGGCTGCAATGTTTCCCTCTTTGACATCGACTTGATCAACTGTCGCTTCTACGTGGATCACCCCAGCAGCAATCGCTTTATCTCTCAAGAACCTCGACATCAAAGTCGCATCTAGATGATAACCATATGGGACAATGCCTTCATATTGACGGGAGCTTTGCATTTTCGGGCTGCAATTGTTGGCCATTAAGTGTGCTGATAATGATACTGCTTGATCAAAACGCTGCTGGTCTTTTCTGTCGCTGAGTAACCATTGACTTGCTATGTCAAGCCCTTGCCCTACCTGCATATGTTCGAAAGGATGAAAATATTGATGGGTTTGTCCAGCAACTGGTGCCATCCAATTTTTAAACATAATACCTGTTTTTAAGGTGGCATTGGTGGCTTTCAATAGCTCGTGTTCATCAATACCCATCGCCGAAAAAAAGAAGCGAATGCTGTGCACTGTTGCTTCGCCAACACCAATAATACCTATGTCTTTACTTTCGATAACGGTAATTTTAACCTTTTGTTCAACTTGATTGTACAAACGGTTTAAATACAGTGCTGACATCCAACCGGAGGAGCCACCGCCGACTATGGTAATAGAATTAACAGGCTTACTATGCATAATTGACGACCATAGGTTAAGTCAAAGATTTGAGTTTAGCCAACTGCTTTAATTGATGCAGAGAGCCAAGATGGGCGTATATTGAGGGCAAAAAACCTTTTTTTCGCAAGCCTAAATAGTCCTCATCGCTCAGCGCATTTAATGCTTTTTCATCAACTAAATACAGACCATTCAAGGCTATTTTCTCACCGTTTAAGTCAATGGTGAGGCTTTGCTCTTGCAACAACTGATGATCCTGAAGAATTTTAGTAAAAGCTTGGGTTACTTGCATATTTTCATAGTAGGTGCCTAGCACTGTTTTGCGATTTTGCAGGTACTCAGTTTCCTTGCCTTGCTGATCAAATAACGCCTCGCCAGCATCGTCACTCACCAACTCACTTGACTCGGTAATAACCACTTGCAACTGGTTTGGATCTTGTTCAGTAGGTGCTAAAGCAAAAGGGTGATGAGTGGCGTATGCTGGTACGTAGCTGCCACGCCATTGTTGTTGATCATAAAAAACATTTTCACCGCTTTTGAAGCCCATGATAGCAACGGCCTGAAATTCACCTGTTTTGGTATTTTTGACAAAAACAACCGGCATTTCTGCACCCGCTATAGAGAATTCATGCACTAGCAAAGGCAATACTTGTTGCTTATTAACATGTGCAAATGTCTTATTTTCTTTAACTTTTAAATGTCCGTGGTCGGTGTAATTTAATGGAGTAACCTTAATTGACATGAATATTTCCTGCTTTATGGTATTGCATTGGGTTAAATTAAAAAGTGCAGTCCTTGCAACAAAAGTAAAAAATACATCAAGAACTTTTTTCAAGATAGCATAAACCCAAGCTAAAATTGATACAATAATAGCAATTTTATTAATTAACGGTTTGTGCTAGCAAATAAAATAAGCCCCTAACTCAGTCTAAAATTTATCATATAGAACAACTATATGTTGTCATTTATTAGCCGGCATTTAGCTGTTTTCTGCGGCAATAATTGCTCAACACGCAATACAATTGTTATGCCTACTGCTAATGTTCGGCATTGAAGACCAATAAAAAAAGGGAAGACAAGCTTCCCCTTTGCAATTGTTTAACAAGCCATTGCTTTAGAACTTAAAAGCAACACCGGCATTTACACGAGTAGCCACGGCGTATTGATAAACAGGGAAGCCATCAGCGAAACCACTATAAGCAGTATATTGTTGGTTATTTCCGTACTGTTTAGACTCTTCACCCGTCATGTTAACTACATCGAGTTTAAAAGTAATGTTGTCGTTAAAGTTATAGACAGCGCTTAAATCAAGTGAACCAAAGTCGTCATGTAAACGATTACCGTAGGCGCCTGTTTCACGCAACATATACTCTGAACGCCAGTTATAAGATAAACGCACGTAAAACTCATCGCTTTCGTAATAGCCAGTGACGTTATAAGTATGATCAGACGCATCTGTTAAAAATGGGTTTTGATCATTAAAGGTCATATCGCTGGTTGATGTATCGGTTAAGGTGTAATTGACGATAGTACCAAAGCCATTACCGAAATCTTGTTGATATTGTAATTCAACACCAGATATTTGCGCTGATTCGGCATTTTCTGTGGTTTGTGTAGTCCAGCCAAATGCCGCCTCTTCTGGAGGAAGTGGCATTGGGATCTCAGATGCAGGTACATTTAATTCCGTAAGCACAGTGACAAAATTTTCAACCTGCTTAAAGAAAATTGCCCCTGAAACGAGAGAACTTTCATTAAAGTACCACTCTAAACCAAGATCAACTTGATCAGCCATGAAAGGTAATAGTCCAACATTACCGGCCGTCCAAATTTGGTTATTCGGGGTATCATCGTCAACACCTAACGGACTTGGGTTAACATACATGTCGTTGTACTGAGGACGAGCCATAGTGCGCGCCACACTGGTGCGTAAAATTAGATCATCATCTAAATCAACCGCTAAGTTAAAGCTTGGTAATACTTTGCTGTAATCAGCTTTGGTTGAACCTTTAACGCCGTCAGTATAGTAAATTGACTCAGCATCAGTTTGCACGTATCTCACACCAAAATTACCGCGATAATTTTCACCGCTAAATTCTGCCATCACATAAGCGGCCATATTATCTTCTTGAATTTCTTGGTAAGCACCTAGATCTTCAGTTCTGCCAGTAATACTTGCTTTAGCCCAATCTTTAATGGCATTAACGTCAAATTTTTGCATTTGTAAATCATCAAGACCTACATCGTATACACCAGTTGATAACCCTGATGTTGAAATGACATTGTCAAAACCTGCGACTTGATCAAAATCAAATTTGCGCGACGTGGTGTTGTGATCAGCGAAGCGAACACCGGTTTTAACGGTATTAATTACACCCCAGTCTTCCACTTGAAATTCAATATCAGCTTGTAAATAAGTTTCTTCATCAGTTTTTGGGGTAGCGTTAAAATTCGGTCCAGTTCCCATTGCTAATGAACCGGGATCGTAGTTGGCTAGATCAAAACCATTGACATCCCAAGTTTGAGTGCCGCCAGTAAAATCGTATGTTCCACCGGGAATTGGTGTACCACCGGTACCGTCTTCAAGTACCATCTCAAAATCAGTACCACCAGTTGATTCTGTAGTACCCACCTGTACCGTTAAGGTATAATTATCCGCTTCATAGGTGGTTTCTAAATCAATTAAATCAGAATTCATCGTTGCTTCACGTGGACGCGCTTGATAAAAAGCTACATTTAATGGACCTTTAACTGGTGTACCCACTTGCCCTTCGCCATTGCCAGGCGCAATAAAAGCTTCAGTCGCTGAGGTATCACCCCAAGTGGTATCATTTTGCGTTAACCACAAAGCAAAGTTTGTGTTGTCAGCTTCCATTTCCATATCGATAGCGTTGAGTACAAACGATAAGTTATCGGTAGGTGCCCATTCAATAGCGGCAGTAAAGGCATTGCGCTTTCTGTTTTGCTCAAAACCTACTGGACCTGCACCCCATTGCCAAAATGCTTCATTACCTTGGCGCTGAAGATTGCGCTCTTGCGCAACAGCAGAAACTAACACACCAAAATTTTCATCTTCATTTTTCCAGCTATACATACCAGAAAACTGTGGATCGGTTTCACCTGAATCATCAGAGTATTGTGCTTCAACAGACACGTATGAGGTATTTGCATCCAACTCTAGCGGAGTACGTGTATTAACGACCACAGTACCACCAATACCGCCTTCAGATATATCTGCCTGCGAGGACTTATACACTTCTAAACCACCCACGACTTCCGAAGGTAGCAACTCATAGTTAAAGCTACGCTTTGCTGGTTCAAGAACAAACCAACCAGTAGAAGCAACGTTTTGGCCATTCAAAGTAGTTTTCGTTAAATTTTGTCCTGCACCGCGAATTGACACAGCAGAGCCTTCGCCAAACTGACGTTGGATAGTGATGCCAGGCACGCGTTGTAGCGATTCAGCAACGTTTTTATCGGGAAATTTACCGATATCTTCAGCATTAATGACATCGACAATTGAATCTGAGAATCGCTTGGCATTTAGGTTAGCTTTTAATGACCCGCGAATACCTCTTACTTCAATGACTTCTGTTTCTTGTTCAGCGGCATTAGCCTGTTCAGCAGCCATTGCAAATGGGGTTGCACCACCGGCGAGTACCATTGCAATACTACTCGCTAATACGCCTTTTTTAAATGTTTTAGACATCGACTTTCCCTTATTACTAATATTTATAAAATAATCAAGTTATCTATAGTAACTTTCTAAATAAGACAGCGCTGTCTTTTTAATGACAGCGTTGTCATGACCTAAACAAACATTACACCTAAAATGATCGATTGGCTAGTAAATATGCTATTTATATACAAAATAATAATTAACTTATTGTAATGACTGTAATTAAACTTATACAAAAATATATAATTAGCAGTTTGATTGTTTATTTTTGAATATAAAAATGTATTATAAATGTTAAAAATTAATTTTTATTCATTTTTACAGAACAAAAGGTCTCATCGGCAAATAAGTATTGAATATAACTTATTACCACTATGTATAACTTTTTACTGTGAATTATTGGCCTGTTTATAAAATTTGATCAGGTGTGCCGTTGAGCAATCATGAGCACTGCTTATTTGATCCGTTTCTAATTCTTGTTGAATACTTGCGGCCAGCCCTTTACCCAACTCAACCCCCCACTGATCAAATGAGCAAATTTGTAGAATGACCCCTTGCACAAATATTTTGTGTTCATAAAGAGCAATAAGATTACCCAAAGTCGCCGGATCAATTTGTTTTAATAACAGTGTATTGGTGGGTCTATTGCCTTTGTGGACTTTGTGAGGCGCAACTTTATCAATATAATCTGCAGCTCTGCCTTTTGCTTTGAGATCGGCTCTGACTTGTTGCTCATTGACTCCCGTCATCAATGCTTGGGTTTGTGCAAAAAAATTGGCCATCAAAGTTTCATGGTGACCTTTTACCGGAGTGACACTTTTTACCGAGCCAATAAAGTCGGCGGGAACAACATTGTTACTTTGATGCAGGTATTGGTAAAAGGCGTGCTGACCATTAATCCCCAGCTCTCCCCAAATTGAAGGTACGGTGGCATAGCTGATTTCATCACCGTGCCAAGTCACCGATTTGCCATTGCTTTCCATTTCAGCTTGCTGTAAATAGGCGGCCAACATGTGTAAGGTTTGATCATAAGGCAAAATAGCCTGTGACTTAGCCCCCAAAAAAGTAGTGTTCCAGACACTCAACAAAGCCATAATGACCGGCATATTTTGTTGCAACGGCGTATTGACAAAATGTTGATCCATTTCGTTAGCACCATCGAGTAACGCCCTAAACTTATCAAACCCCAAGTCCAACGCAATAGCTAGGCCAATTGCTGACCACAGGGAAAAACGCCCACCGACCCAATCCCACATACCAAAAATATTCTGTTCTTTGATACCAAAGGCCATGGCATTGGTTTTGTTTGCCGTCACTGCAACAAAATGCTTACCTACCGCCGATTGATCAAATGATGACGCGGTTAACCAGTTAATGGCAGTGCGCGCATTGGTCATAGTTTCAGTGGTAGTAAAAGTTTTACTAGAGACAATAAACAATACTTTTTCAGGATCAAGCGGCCTTAATATTTCGACAATTTGCGCGCCATCAACATTGGAAACATAGTGTACATTAACGCTGTTATCACTGTAATGTTTTAACGCTTCAGTGACCATTTGCGGACCTAAATTTGAGCCACCAACACCAATATTAACAATATCGGTGATCCGCTTACCCGAATAACCTAGCCAATGGCCTTGTCTTACTCGGCCAACAAAGTCCTCCATTTTTGCCAATTGTGCTTCCACACTGGCAGTGACATTTTCACCATCAACGACAAGCGGCGCTGTTGACTTGCGACGCAATGCAGTATGCAGCACTGCCCTGTCTTCTGTCTTATTGATTTTTTCGCCGCTGAACATTTGGCCTCGCCAATCAGTGATCTGACATTCATCGGCCAGCGCCAATAAAGTAGATAAGGTTTCATCGTCGATTAAATTTTTCGAGTAATCTAACAACATGCTGGGTAATTCGATGGAAAACTTAGCAAAGCGCTGATCATCTTGGGCAAATAGATCATTCATATGTTGAGATTTTTTATCTTCAGCAAGCTTTACTAATTTCTGCCAGCTTGGTAACGATTGACGAGTCGACATGTTTTTTCCTAAGCAAAATTGTTAAGGTGATTTCGGGCTACAATATAATTAAATTGACAACGCTGTCAATTTAATTATATTGCTTTAAAATAATGTGTTATTATCAGTTTTTCATCGCTGTGTAATAAAAGCTTGCTGCGCATAAGATAAAACAATAACCTATAAGACGCTAAATAACACTGTTTAGCCATCAAAAAGTAAAGGCACAATGAATACATGAAAGCTACGATAAATGATGTCGCTAAACACGCTGGTGTATCGATAAAAACCGTATCTCGGGTAATGAATAATGAACAGTCTGTTCGCCAGCCCACCCGTGATAAAGTTATGTTAGCAGTTAATGAACTCAGTTATACACCTAATTTAGCCGCACGCAATTTAGCCGGAAGCAAAGCCTTCACCGTCGCTTTTATTTATGATAATCCCAATGCCTACTATATTATTGATATGCAAAATGGCATTTTATCGGCTTGTAAGAAACAGGGCTTTGAACTATTAATTCACCCTTGTAGTGCCAGTTCATCAACATTGCTTGATGAAATAACGACTATGGTCAAACATTCTAAAATTGCTGGTTTAGTACTTACCCCGCCTTTTTCTGAAACACCGGCATTTGTCGACAGTATTTTAGCCTTAAATGTTGATGTGGTTAGAATTATGTCGGGGAAAACCGCTCCTGATGATTTGTCACCTTGTATCATGGTCAACGATCACGACGCGTCATTAAATATCACCCAGCACTTGATCGATCTCGGCCATACCAAAATTGCCTTTATCGCCGGACAAGCCGAGCATATGTCAACAGTAGAACGCTTAAATGGTTATAAACAGGCGTTAATACGCAATGGCTTGCAAGTGGACGAGCG
This sequence comes from Thalassotalea sp., assembly GCA_042091375.1. Lineage (GTDB taxonomy): Bacteria > Pseudomonadota > Gammaproteobacteria > Enterobacterales > Alteromonadaceae > JBELHO01. The sequence goes on from JBELHO010000007.1 coordinate 68,617, forward strand.
CATGATCATCGCCGGTGAATATTCGTTTGAATCAGGTGTTGAAGGTGCTAAAAAATTGATGGCTGAGCAACAACGCCCCACGGCCATATTCTCCTGTAATGATGAAATTGCCGCTGGCGCGCTATTTAGCTCGCGCTTAATGGGCATTGCCATTCCCGAGCAATTATCAATTACTGGCTTCGAGAACAGCCCTTTTTCCCGTCAAACATGGCCGCGTTTAACCACCGCCAACCAACCGACACAAAAAATCGCTGAAGATGCCACCAATTTATTAATTGCCAAAACCAGAAACCAAACCAATAAAAATGTGGTGACTTCATATACCCCGCAATTAGTGATCAGGGATTCCACCCAACAACAAGGTTAATTGCACAAATTTTTATTTGTTATTTACGCCCAAAAAAACAGCTCAATACAATATTGAGCTGTTTTTTATGGAACAAAGTATAAATCAGAGGCTTAGAAAACTCGCTGAAATTATACTCGTTCGATTACTGTGGCTATACCTTGACCTAGACCAATACACATAGTGGCAAGGCCGATATTGACATCGCGACCTTCCATAAGATTTAACAAAGTACCGGTAATACGCGTACCCGAGCAACCTAAAGGATGACCTAATGCAATAGCACCGCCATTTAGGTTGATCATATCATCGGCTTTGTCTTCGAGATCTAAGGCGCGAATACACGACAATGCTTGTGCGGCAAACGCTTCGTTAAATTCAGCAAGTTCAATATCAGCCAAACTCAATCCAGCGCGCTTTAAGGCTTTTTTAGTTGCTGGCACTGGACCATAACCCATAGTCGAAGGATCGCAACCGGCTACCGCCATGCCGCGAATTTTAGCACGAGGTTTTAACCCCAATGCCTTAGCGCGGTCTGCTGACATCACCAGCATAGCTGAGGCGCCATCGGATAAAGCGGATGAAGTGCCAGCAGTAACGGTACCATTAGCTGGGTCGAACACCGGGCGCAAGTTAGCAAGGGTTTCCACCGTCGTCTCTGGGCGAATAACTTCATCGTGTTCAACTAAGGTTAATGCGCCCATCGCATCGTGTCCTTGTGTTGCGACAATTTCATTAGCCCATAGACCGTCTAATGTTGCTTGATGGGCACGTTGATGCGAGCGCGCGGCAAAGGCATCTTGTTGCGGGCGGCTAATACCGTGTTGTTTTCCCAAAAGTTCAGCAGTTAAGCCCATGTTACCGGCAGCTCGAGAAATGTATTTACTCAAAGCAGGATCAAAATCAACATCATACATCATAGGTACATGCCCCATGTGCTCAACACCACCTACCATGAACACATCACCTTGACCTGCCATTATACTGGTCGTGGCATCGTGTAAAGCTTGCATTGATGAACCACACAAACGGTTAACGGTGACCGCACCCGTTGATTTTGGTATATCGGTTAATAGTTGTGCATTGCGAGCAATATTAAACCCTTGCTCTTTGGTTTGTTTAACATTACCCCAGATGATGTCTTCGATAATACTAGGGTCTAAGTTTGGATTGCGCACCAATAATTGTTGCATCAAATGTGCTGACAATGCTTCAGCGCGAACATGACGAAAAACACCGGCTTTAGAACGCCCCATTGGGGTGCGAATACAATCGACAATAACGACTTCTTTCATAATTTTTTCCTCGCCTTAAGCTGTTTTAACGTCGGTAGTGAAATAAGATTTTCCCGATGCAGCCATCTCGCGCAAGCCATCAGTCACTTGATAGATCTCGCCAAGATGTGCATAGCTATCAGCCATTTCAATAAAATTGTTTAGACCAAGGGTCTCTAAATAGCGGATAGGGCCACCTCTAAATGGAGGGAAACCCAAACCGTAAATCAAGCCCATATCGGCTTCGGCTGCAGTGTCAACAATACCTTCTTCTAAACAGCGGATCACTTCATTGACCATAGGGATCATCAGACGGCCGATAATTTCGTCATCACTAAAGGTTTTGTTTTCTGAGTGATTGAATAAATCACAAGCCGCTGGAGAGACCACTTTAGTCGGCTTACCGCGTTTATCTTTGCCATAATCAAAGAAACCACCACCACTTTTTTGTCCTAAACGACCGGCACTGTATAGGGCATTAACCGGATCATTGTCAATTTTTGCCATGCGGGTAGGAAAACCAGCTGACATTACACCGGTACAGTGATCGGCGGTGTCAATACCAACAACATCAAGTAAATACGCGGGTCCCATTGGCCAGCCAAATTGTTTCTCCATCACTTTATCAACCGCTGCAAAGTCGGCTCCGGCTAATACCAATTGGCTAAACCCGGCAAAATATGGAAATAATACGCGATTGATATAAAAACCAGGGCAGTCATTAACCACGATAGGCGATTTACCCATTTTCGCTGCATAAGCCACAACAGCTGCAACCGTCTCGTCTGATGTTTGTTTACCGCGGATCACTTCAACCAAAGGCATTTTGTGCACTGGGTTAAAAAAGTGCATACCACAGAATTTGTCTTTTCGTTGCATACTTTCGGCCAACAGATCAATTGAAATAGTTGACGTATTTGAAGTGACAATGGCATCTTCTGCGACATGAGATTCAACTTCAGCAAGTACTGCAGCCTTGACTTTGGGGTTTTCGACTACCGCTTCAACAACAATATCTGCGCCTTTAACATTGTCATAACTCAAAGTAGGTACAATATTATTTAACACCCCAGCCATCTTTTTAGCATTGATGCGGCCGCGATCAGCTAATTTAGCTAAAATACCAGTGGCTGTGGTTAACCCTAAATCCAAGGCTTGATCATTAATGTCTTTCATGACAATAGGTGTGCCTTTATAGGCAGATTGATAAGCAATACCACCGCCCATAATACCGGCACCCAGCACAGCGGCCTTATTTACTGTCTTAGTCGACATTTTACCGGCTTTTTTGGCTTTGCCTTTAACCACTTGATCAGCGAGGAATAAACCAATTTGCGCGGTAGCCGCATCGGTTTTTGCTAATTTGGCAAAACCGGCATTTTCTAATGCCATTGCACCGGTTCGGTCAAGCCCTGCAGCTGCTTCAATGGTTTTCACCGTTAACATAGGCGCGGGGTAATGTTTACCCGCTTTAGCAGCGATCATGCCTTTACAGGTAGTAAAAGTCATCACAGTTTCGGTAGGACTTAAAGTCAATGGTTCCAGTTTAGGTTGGCGTTTTGCGCGCCAATCTAGCTTACCAGCTATCGCCTGTTTTAGAGTGTTTATAGCAGCCTCACGCAATTGCTCTGGAGCTACCACGGCATCGAGTAAACCCACCGCCATGGCCTGCTCTGGCTTGTGTGCTTTACCCGTAGACATCCACTCTATGGCATTGTCGGCACCTAATAAACGCGGTAAGCGCACAGTACCACCAAAACCGGGCATTAGCCCTAATTTAACTTCTGGCAAACCAATAGAGCAGCTAGTATCAGCGACGCGATAATCACAAGCCAAAGTCATTTCACAACCGCCACCTAAGGCAAAACCATTGATCGCTGCAACCGTCGGTAACTGAAGATCTTCAAATGCGTCGAAAACATCAGAGCCTTGTTTGATCCACGGCAGCAGATCTTCCTCTGGTTTTTTAAACATACCTAAAAATTCAGTGATATCGGCACCGACGATAAAACTCGATTTCCCTGAAGTAACTAACACTCCCTTAGCTTCACTGCACTCATTAATAGCAGTGACTACTTGTCTAAACTCTGTAAATGTCGCCTGATCGAATTTATTCACTGAACCCTGTGCATCGAATTTAAATTCAACTACACCGTCATCCAATAATTCGGCAGAAAGGCTTTGCCCTTGAAATAACATGCCTGGTTCCTCATTTGATTAATAGTAAACGTGATTTATTGTTAACAAAAAAATATCTGCTGTTAAGCATAGTAGAAAGACTATGCCTTGAAAAAAAATCAAATGCAAATAATTTAAACAAGCGTTTTAATCGGGTGTGTTAAATTTGTCTTAAATAACCTTTTATCAACATCTATGCAGCAAAAAAAAACCGTCAACGACGGCTTTTTTAATTATTAATGAAATGCTCCAAGTAATAGCAGAGCTGACTATTAAGGTTGATAGTAGATAGGCGATGCGGGTCCTACAGGTAAACCAAAGCCAAACACCCAGACGTAAAAGAGGATCACCCAGCCCACCAAGAATATAATACTGTATGGCAGCATAGTCGCCACTAACGTACCTATGCCCATGTCTTTTTTATACTTAGTTGCCACAGCTAAAATCAAACCAAAATAGCTCATCATCGGGGTAATTAAATTAGTCACCGAATCACCAATGCGATAAGCCGCCTGAATGGTTTCAGGGGCATAACCGATCAACATTAACATAGGCACAAAAATCGGCGCAGTTGCAGCCCATTGGGCAGAAGATGAGCCCAAGGTTAAGTTGATCAAAGCACACAGTAAAATAAAGCCAATAAACACCTCAGGCCCTGTTAAACTCAGTGCTTGCAGCAAAGCCGCACCTTTGATAGCGATAATGGTGCCAAAGTTGGTCCACTTAAAAAAGGCAACAAATTGCGCAGCAAAGAATACCAGTACGATATAAAGCCCCATTGAACTCATGCTTTTTGCCATGGCGTCAATCACGTCTCGGTCATTTTTCATGGTGCCCACCACTTTACCGTACACAAATCCCGGCACAGCAAAAGTGACAAAGATAAAGGCAACAATGCCTTTGAGAAAAGGCGAACCAGCGACAAGACCTGTTTCAGGATTGCGCAAAACACCGTTTTCAGGAACTATGGTATAAGCGAGTAAGCCACACATTAAAACAAAGCTAATACCTGCCCAACGCAAACCTTTTTTCTCCAATGGCGTAATTTTTTCAACCGTACTGGCAGATAAGTCAATACTCGCCTCGTTGGCATCGTATTTGCCTAGGCGCGGCTCAACAATTTTTTCAGTGATCAAAGTACCCAAAATGGCAATCAAAAAAGTCGAAATCATCATGAAGTACCAATTTGCTTCGGGTCCCACTTCATAGCTAGGGTCGATCATTTGCGCCGCTGGGGTAGTGATCCCAGCCAGTAAAGGATCAATGGTACCAAGCAGTAAATTGGCGCTATAGCCACCCGAAACACCTGCAAAAGCCGCCGCTAGCCCCGCCAGCGGATGTCGGCCAAGACTGTGAAAAATCATCGCTGCCAAGGGGATTAATACCACATAACCCAATTCAGAAGCGGTATTGGATAAAATCGCGGCTAACACGATGGCAAAAGTGACAAAGCGCTTAGACGCGCCCATCACCATATTGCGCATGGCGGCCGACAATAAGCCAGAATGCTCAGCGACACTGACCCCTAATATAGCCACCAACACTGTGCCTAATGGCGCAAAACCAGTGAAGTTTGTCACCAAATTGGTGACTATGCGCTGTAAGCCGTCGACTGACAATAAACTAACTACAGAAATAACCCCATCTGGCGCACGACCACTCGCTCCCTCCGGTCTTGGGTCGATAACACTTAATCCAAACCAATCGGCGATGCCACTGCCAACAATGATAGCCACACAGAAAATCGCAAACAGCGTAATGGGGTGAGGTAGTAAATTACCTAGAAACTCTACCGTCGCCAAAAATCGATTAAATAAACCGTTACTTGCTTTATTTTCTGGCTGCATATCTGTCACTCCAGTAGTCATAAAATTTGATTCTCTTATTATTTTTTTAAAGTCGAAGCAACATAGCATAGCAGCTGACTTTGTACCAGTCGCATAGGTAATTATGCGCGGCTGAGTCGATCATATTTCAAGGTTAAAAAGCAATCAAAATCAATAACAAACCGCTAATAAATGGGAGATTAGACGGTTTAATAAAATACCACCTGAATGAGACTGAAACAGCAATTGTTGACTGTGGTTGCATACTGTATTCGGTTACTGCTGTTGTTTACTGTAATTGCCTAGTGTGTTCGGTTGCTGCTGTTGTTTACTGTAATTGCCTAGTATGTTCGGTTGCTGCTGTTGTTTACCGCGTTAGTTTAGTGAGTTAGTTTACTGCGTTAGTTTAGTGAGTTAGTTTACTGCGTTAGTTTAGTGAGTTAATTTATTGAGTTAGTTTACTGCGTTAGCTTATTGAGTTAATTTACTGAGTCTGAATTTTCGCTCCACTACTAGCATGTGTGGTACTGTTAAGGCAGACAAGATCCAAAACACAGTTTGATACATAGCCGCTTCAAAATTGGCATACTGCTTGGCGTAAATCAGCATAACGGCAGTAAAAGCATAGGTTGTGCTCAATAACAACAGCAGTACTAAACGGTCTTTGCGAAAAGCCAATGCAATCAGGCTAAAATGACCTCGATAATGCAGTACGCTGTGCAGTAGACAAAAATACAAACAAAAATAAATAAATGGATTAACAAGCCATGACATTACTCCCAATAGTAACAATTGGCATACAATCAAAAATTGCCGTGCGGCAAATAATGTCAATGAAGCAAAAAACAACAACAACGCCGCCACTTCAAACATATAGTTGTTGGCATTGACGCCTAAATAATTAATGATCAACAAGGTTTGTTGAGTTTGCGTAACAAATGGAAAAGTGATCACCATTGTCCCAGCCGCCAAAGGTATCACAATGCTGTGTTCAGCTTTGGCAACGCACCAATCACGGCCAAAATGCAGTGCTGAAATGGAAAAAAACACCAGTAAGGCTAACCGTGGTAAAAAATACCAGAGCACTAGCATCAATAATGCTGCAGTTATATAGTTACAACAAAACTTAATTAATGATTTTGGTTTACTCATCATGGTTTTATCATAAAGCCATGGATCAACCACACCATGCGGTAAGCCCAACAGCACAATTAAAACAAAACACAGTAAATTGACATAACTTGCTTGCCCATCGCTGCTCAAAGTGGTTGATATAACTGCCAATGAAAAAATCAAGCCAAGTAATTTACAATTCAATTCAATTGCGCTAATTTTCATCTCAAAAAAGCCTCGCATAAAGTGCTTTTAAAAAAGGTGATTTTGGAAATTTACAGATCAATTCAACCAGCTCAAGCCAGTTTGATTGTTCCGTCATAAACTTGGCAAATTTATCATTGGGAAGCGCCATAGCCGTTGCTAACATGAGTTGTGGCGCAAGATCGGGCTTAGCAATTAATACATCAATAAACAGATCATCCATACCCGTGAGTATTTTCTGACGCAGGGTTTTAGCAGTAAAATTCTGATTAATATAATTATTAACATAGGCAAATGACCATTGTTGAATATTGACAAAGCCATAGCCACTGCCTCTTTTCAACTGATCACCACTGATCCCTCCCAAATCGTAAGCCACTTTTTGCCTAGTCACCCCGCCCATAGGCAAAATACCCTGCTCAGTTCTGAGGATTTTTTTACAGGTCAAACCATTTTTTTCTAACCAAGTAAAAGCCAGTGTTTTCAGCTGGGTAAAATCTTGCCTTTGGTTACCGAAATAGGTGGGTTCAATCAAAAGGTGATTGGCTGATAAGGGCAACACATAATAAAATATCATTCCCCCATCAACACATTGCATATCCTCCATCAGCCGCACTGTTTCAGGACAAACAACAGCCTCTTCTACAATCACTTCTATACCGGTAAATTGTTGGAAGTATCTCATTTGTTGATATTGGGGACGGGTATCTAATAGGTGTTTTGCTGCAATTGAGCTGTTATTGGCTAAGGTGATTTTGTAGGGATAACATTGTTCACTGAGATCACAAGTGATTTGGTTTACAGCATTGTTTAAACGCAACTCAATATTATCCGTTAGCTGGTCAACACAATAGCGATAGTAGTCTAGGGCAGGTAGCATGCAATAGCGGTGTTCACTATAGTTTAAGAGCTCCTGTTGATCGCCTGAACTCAAACTCGAATACTGCCAGTGATAGGGTGCTAATTGAAACCATGGAGAAGTGTCAGTGGCCCAAAACGACCAACTTTTGTCATTGTCAAACTGCTGTTTTTCATCAATAATTAACACTTTTTCCGAATAACAAGCGTTGGCTAATTCTCGGCCAACAGCTAGACCTGCACATCCAGCACCAACAATAACAAACTCAAAATGTTCCATAATCTATTGTCAATGAAAAAGCCTGATGCAGTTGTGTTTGATGTAAACACTGGGTGTTGTCACGACGCAACAAAGCTAGATAGTGATAACTTGAGCCCAGTAAATGAGTCAATTTTTCCACCATAGTTAGGTGTGCCCTATAGGTGAGATTATTCATCTGGTGTTTTTTCAAATCTGTGCCTATGGCTCGGTACATAGTAGCGGCTTGAAAAATCGCAAAGCGACAAGAGCGAGGTAAATACTTTAGTCCATCTAAGCCACTTTGATAGTATGCTTCGGCTAAGTCTAATAACTGCTCGGTGGCTGACATTAAACTCTGCTTTAACGCCGGTGAAGGCATAGTTATGTCACAGGGTTCAACCTCACCTACCCAAGTTTGTGGCAAGTAACGCCGATCCATTCGCGCATCTTCAGCAACATCTCTGGCAATATTTGTTAATTGCATGCCGATCCCCAAATCAATGGCATGTTTTAATGCGTTTTGACCGCTTATCTCCATCACATCGCACATCATTACCCCAACAGTACCTGCGACTTGATAGCAATAGGTCAATAACTCATCAACTGTGTTTATACGCACCTTTTGTTGATCACTGAGAAAACCATCTAACAGATGCGTAACTCCTTGTTTAGAAATCGACAAGTTACCATCAATAGGTATTTTTTCACCGTCAATAGCGACAATTTTTTGTTGAATTTTACCCAAGGTTGACAAATTTTGTTGTTGCACATCACTATCAGCTATATCGTCGAGCAATCGGCAAAATGTATAAAGGGTATATGCTCTTTCAGCTATTTTTTTATCCATAAAAAACGAGGCAAAATAAAAAGTTTTACCGTATTTAGCTGTGGTTAATTTTTCGTTGTGTAAAGATAGCCCAAACAAATCGTCATTGAGTAAATAGTCTGTCATGAAGCATGCTCAGTCAGTAAATCACTGCCATATTCAGTTTTTAGCAAGGATTCAACCACTTTGGCAGAGCTAATCACCCCGGGAATACCTGCGCCTGGATGAGAGCCAGCACCACATAAGGAGAGGTTAGTGATGCCCTCCCCCTTATTGTGAAATCGAAACCAAGCCGACTGAAAAAATATCGGCGCAATAGAGAAGCCGGAGCCAAATTCACTGTTATAATCAATTAAAAAGTCTTTAGGGGTTTTATAAAAAACCTGCTCGCAGTGTTTTTCAATGTCGGGTAGTACCGTTGAGGATAATCGACTCAACAGTAATTCCTTTAATTTAGGTCCCTCTACATCCCAGTCTATATCAGCTTTCAAATTAGGTACGGGAACTAAGGCGTAAAAACTTTCGCATCCCTCTGGAGCCAATGAAGGATCAGTCGCTGTAGGTCGGTGTAAGTAAATAGAAATATCTTGGCTTAATACTTTGGTTTTAAAGATACTGTCTAAAAGGGGTTCGAAGTGCTTACCCATGATAATGGTGTGATGTTCGCAATCAGGGTATTGCACTGTTGCGCCAAAATATAATACAAACAGCCCCATAGAAGGTTTGGCAATATTACTGCGCAACTTAGCTAAAAAGTTAGCCTCCTTGTTGAGCAGTCTTTTGTATAAAAACAGCGGATCAATGTTGGAGATCAGATGATCGCACTCTAGCATTTGTTCATTTTGAATATGTACAGATCGGATGGCTTTATTGTCAACCGAAAACCCCGTCACTTCACTGTTGAGTTTGATCTCTATGCCTTCCTCTTGCATCAGTTTACCCAAGGCTTGGATCAATGCTGTAGTGCCTCCCATAGCAAAGAATACCCCGTGCTTGCGCTCCAGAAAATGAATTAAACTGTAAATACAAGTGGTATCGGTTGGGTTACCACCGACTAACAATGGCTGTATCGACAGTGCTTGCCTGAGTTTTTCACTGCTAATGTGTTGACCAACAAATTGCCAAACGCTTTGGTGGGCATTTAATTTAAGCATACTTGGAGCTAAGCCCAACATTTTGGCAAGATTGTGAAATGGTTGATGAGCTAACTGCTCAAAACCAAGCTGGTAAATATTTCGAGAAGCTTCAAGCAAATTGTGATAACCGCTTAGGTCATCAGGGGAAAAATCTTCAATGGCAGCAAGGGTTGTTTGTTCGTCACCGCCGTAATTAAACACAGAGCCATCGTCAAACACAAACCGATACCAAATAGGTAGAGGTTTAAATTCAACATAATCTGCTCTATTTTTATTAAACAGTTGAAATAATTCATCGATAAGAAACGGGGCGGTTAACACCGTAGGCCCAGCATCGTGATGATAGCCAGCTTTTTTAAAACCTTGGGCACGGCCGCCCAAGCTAGGCAGCTTGTCAACTAGGGTTACTTGATGACCTAATGCTCTTGCCCGTAATGCGGCCGCTATACCGCCTAAACCACCACCCACTACCACTATTTTTTTCATAAACCAACATCCATAACCACTCCTCGCAAATTATCGACTAGCCGTATTAGAGAATTTGTGTGTTTAGTTGGACAAATCGCTAAAGTTTTTGTGGCTTGTTCTAACAAGTGTAAAATCTCATTTTTGACTTCAGCTCTGGCTGAATGCCAAGACTTATCCTTGGATTTATTCATTGTGATATTGACAATATTTGGTTCATTGCTGTTATCGTCAAGTTTAGCGTCAATTAAATCATCAAAAAATTGATAGGCTAATGCAAACATTGATGCTGAATTACTCAGTGGTTCGATAAACTCATTTCTGCCGCTAAGTACAGCTGGGATTTGCACACTAAGCATGATCAACGGCGCCGATTTTTGTTGAGCGATTTTATAATATTGCGACGCATCAATTTTAGTGTCGTTGGTAATATCTTTGACTTGACCGTGCACAGTTTCTAACGTTCGCTCACTGATCAAACGCAATACTTTGCTTTTTTGATTATTATTTTTTGCATTTAGGTTAACACTAGATAAAGATTGAAAGGCAGCTATTATCATTGCGTCACCAATACAAATAGCCACATCGCGACTGTACTTCACCCAAACGGATTGCGCGTTTCTGCGCACCATGTCTTTGTCTTGTATGTCATCGTGTACTAATGATGCATTGTGGATGAGTTCAACACAGGCGGCCATGTGCATGCTATCGAGATGTGCAAAGCCAAAGCTTCGCGCTGTTTGATAGCAAAGTTTAGCTCGCTGACGACTACCACCTTGAGCAAAGTGGTAATCGCAGGCTTCTAAAACCAATTCACCTGCGGCAGATAAACAACCGAGCATCAGTTCATCTAACTGTTCGACAAACTGACTAACAGGCGAGTTTACAAATTGAGGTTTACTACAGAGACTATTCATTTAAACTCCTGCAAAGGAATATTCCTTTGACCAAAACCAAACAAGAGAATATTAAAAACATTAAGAATTACGCCATCAGACGTAATCCTTAGAATGTTAAGAAAAGAAACTGAAGTTATTGAGCGTTCTCAAAATCTTTGGTCGCTGCCGCCCAAATAACCACACCAAATGCAATCTTGTTAACAAAATCGGCTAGGTTATAAATAATATTTAAAGCATTGGCATCGGCACTGCCGACTAAATAGCCGAGCACGTAGCCTATAGGGTAAATTGCCCAACCGACTGTGACAATCCACTTTAACGCATTGAACGCCTGTTGACTGGCTGCATTGCCACTGCCACTGTTGATTTTACTGGCCTCACCAACAAATATTTCGTAGATTATGTACAACCAACCTACCATACCAATAATGAAACCTGGCATTGCACCAATCATACCTACTTCACCTAAGTAACCGCCAACTAGCATAACGATACTGGCAATCAGTAAACGCCAGAACAATGCGGCAGGAACGACAGTTATTGCCGCTAGTATCAAGAAGAATTCAATAATTTGCAGAGGTACAGTAAGTAACCAGTCTACGTATCTCAACACTGTGGGACTCTCGCCTGTTGTGATCCATACTCCTCGCATGTAGAAGTAATGAAGACAAGCAATACCTGTTACCATTGCAGCGACTGAAAGTGAAGTTTTCCACTTGCCTGCCACGCGATCGCGCTCTACGTAAAAGAAGAACGTTGCCGCGAGCATAGCAGCTGACATGAGCCAAAACGTTACGCCAACAAAATCATTTGGATTTAACATATTCAAACCTACCTTTTTTTTATCATTATTAATAAAACAAAATTAAGTGCTTTTAGTGTCCGATTGTTCTTGAAACAATTTGTTACTAAATATGTATAGTTCACAAAAGTTA
>JBELHO010000007.1:81017-89258 GCA_042091375.1 Thalassotalea sp.
GCATAGTGAAGCTTAATCAATCTTGAGCTATTTCGATACTGGTTTTATGCCAATTAAAAAGTATTAGCATGTGCATTTTAAGCGGTTAAGCCATTGCATTAAAATTTTAGAATCAGTTTTTCGATTTCAGTTTGTGGATGTTTAGATGAAGACTAATCGAGAATTCACGCTAATTTTGCGGTTATACGCAAATAAACTTTTATGGAGTTGTTAAGATAAAAATCACTGAAGTCATTTTTATAGTATTGTTGTTATTATCTGCCCAAACACTGTTTGCCAATCCTCCCCAGTTGTATTAGCGCAAGTCCTTATCTCAAAAATTTTTTGACTTTTTTTAAAATCTCCATCAAGGTATTTGCAACAAAATTATATGTTTAAGTAAAGATTGTTGGAAAACCAAGAAGATTTGTCTTTAATACCGTATCCATGGTGGATAATGCTTTTACATAAGAACTGGGGCTGAAAGTTGTCGATAGCAACAAAGGAATGTATGCTCAGGGTATAATTATTGAAACTGACACAACGCAAGTTGACATCAATATAGATGGTATCAGTATTAAAAAATCCCCATGGTGTTGGAAAGTTTCTCGGGGACAGTCCCTACAAAAAGCTTTATTGCCGTTGCCGGCTCAGAACTGCTTTTAATAGGCAGCTTGATCTTAACGATTCGATGTCGCGTTTCAATACGAATTTAAATTATTACCCAATATAAAAATTTGAAACAGTTTAAGCAATACCAATTTGGTTATCCCTACATGCCATTATTGGATGTCGTGCTTGCCAAGCATGTAACCAGTAAAGTCTTATGAGACAAGCGTTCTCCATCACTTTTCAGTATGTCTTTACCCGACTTTAATGGCCTGAAAAAGCTCAATGGCATCATTAATACAGAATTTGGCTATGGATCTTCCGCAGGATCACTGGGTGATCAAACACCAACTGAAGCACCAATGTTAGTAGAGCGGAAGAGCCCAACAATTGATAACCTAAAACTTGCACGGATTGTAGTCCAGCAGCTTAAACCAGTTTTACAATTAATGTCGATGAATGGAAACCTTATGAATATACTGAAGAAGCCATTTTTATAGTGCTCTAGGCTATGAAAGGTTAAACAATTGAGTTGGCTTGGGATGAAGGCTCTGTTAAGTTAACAAGAGATACTTTGCTTTCTGTTGAATAACATTTTTAAAGTATTACTAGACAACAAAGATTTTTTGACAAACCTATGCTTTATTTAAGCTTGCCTTAAAACCAGGGGTTGTGATTTATTCATCATTCGGAGTGATAATGAGAATTTTCGAAGTAGATGCATTAAAAGCGATGGCCATTATAGGTGTGATTTTTGCCCACATTTCATTTGAGGGACGCCTGGCACCTATTACATTAGATATCACCAATTTTATTCAATTAGCGTTGGGGTGGTGTGTTATTGCTTTCTTTTGGGCTTCAGGATTTTTAGAAAAGGCAAAGCCAGAAACAGCAACAGATATATATTACCTTGCAAAAAAACGCTTTTTTAGACTTATCGTGCCCTGTATTATCTTTAGCTTGTCATACAAAATACTGCTTTTATTGATTTATTTAACAGGATATTTTTCATGGGATAGTTCAATCCCATCAAACATACATGAGTTGCTAGCATTTATCCTGTATCCAGTGGGTCCTCAATTTTATTTTCTTTATTACCTATTTGGTATTTCGTGTGTGTTTTTTTTACTGATCAAGTGTCTGCCCATAGAGAAGGTATTTGCAGTTTCAATCTTATTATTTCCAGTAACGTTTACATTGATTGAAACGCCTAGCTCTGGTTATGGATCTAACTTCAACCTGCTTCCTTTTTACTTTCTTGCATACCTTGCAGGAAATTATTTTGGTAAATCAAAAGCACACTTACAGCAATTACTATCGTATTTAATCGTTTCTATCTTAGTTACAGCTCTCATCAGCAGAAGCTTCATACCTTTGTATATAATTGTTCCATCGATTATTCAGTATTTTTTTAACAAAATGCCAAATCTTGCAAAGACCATTAACAAAACAATGATCAGCAAGTTTTCATCTGGCATTTATGTTTGGCATGCGCCGGTTGTTTTACCACTCGTTAGTATCATTTGTGTAAAACTATTTGGCGGAGGTCCTGTAATCATTTTACCATTAATTGCCTTAACAATCCTAATTTGTGTCATGTTAAGTAAACTCACTTTAAAATTCACATGGCTTAGATTGTGGAGGTTTTGACTTGTCACATATGAGTGCAAGTGATGCCTTTGGAGTTCTTCAACTAAGGATTAAAATCCCTGCCAATTAAGGCGAAACCCAAAAGCACATAACGCGTCGAATATCTATCAACTCATATTGAAAAGATCAAACATTTTTTGTTATTAGATCAATTTACATCATTTAGTGCTTATAGAACTACCAACACTAAACAATCATTTTAAGCCATCGAAATTATATACTTTTATCAAGTGTGAACAGTATTACTCGATTCTCAAAGCCATGTGTTCAGCGAGTGATTTTCGTAAAAATGGGTCACTAGCTAATAGTGACTCATCCTGATTAATGAAGGGTACTATTTTTAAGTCACTATAATTCCTCCAACTCCACTCACTAGTATCTCAACCTCTTTGAGGTAGTTATAAATTTTCTTCAGCAAAAGACGCCAGTCGACTGCGCACCACCCCATTTAAATTAACTGTAGTACTGCCGGGAAAATCTTTAAAGCGCTCCACTATGTAGGTCAAACCGGAAGTGAGAGGGGTTAAGTAATTACTGTCTATTTGCGACAAATTACCAGAGCACACTAATTTAGTACCCTCACCACATCGGGTAATGATAGTTTTTAGCTGTGATGCGGTTAAGTTTTGACACTCATCCAGTAACACAAAAGTATTTTGAATACTGCGACCGCGCATAAAGTTAACCGATTTAAACTGAATATTGGCCTTATCCATAATGTAGTTTAGGCTGCCATCCATATTTTCATCTTGTTTGTGCAGTACCTCTAAAGAATCGGTAATAGCTGCCAGCCAAGGTGCCATTTTTTCTTCTTCGGTACCGGGCAGAAAGCCAATAGACTCGGCAATTTCAGGGGTGCTTCTGGTAACGATAACTTTGTCGTACAAACCGCGTTCAATCACCTGCTCTAAAGCCGAGGCCAAAGCAAGTAGGGTTTTACCACAACCTGCAGGCCCGGTGAGCACCACTAAATCTATGCTGGGATCAAGCAAGGCATCCATCGCCATACCTTGGTATATATTTTTAGGATGGATCCCCCAAGCTTGTTTCGACATTAAGCGCTCATAACTAATATCGGTTATTGCTACCTGTTGCTCATCCCAACCAGTCACTTTACCGGCAAAGTGTTCACTGTCATCAAGTAAATATTCATTCATGTAAACACTGGGCAATATGTCTTTTTTCAAATAATGAGTGGTGGTGCGACCTGTGGTTTCACTTTCACAGTCTTTGACACTATCCCAAAAGTCACCGGTAAATTTGTGATAACCTTTGGTTAAAAATTGAATATCATCAATTAATTGATCAGTTCGATAATCCTCCACATAATTCAAACCTGCGCCTTTGGCTTTCAAGCGCATATTAATGTCTTTAGTCACTAACACCACTTTTTTATCTTTATTTTTGCGCAGATCTTGAATGTGGATCGCGGCGTTGATGATGCGGTTATCATTTTCGTTAAAAGATAAACTGTTGGCCGTTTGCGCTAAGGTATAGTCGTTAAATATCGCCAAACACCCGGCGTTAATTTTTTCGGATTTATTAAGCAGAGGTACCCCGCTAAGAATTTCTTCCGGTGAGGCATCAACTAAGGCATCTTCAAGCGCTCGAATAGCCACACGGGCATCGCGGCTGACATCTTTTTTGCGATCCTTGATCGAGTCGAGCTCTTCTAGCACCGTCATAGGTATAACAACATCATGTTCTTGGAAAGATAAAAAAGCGAAGGGGTCGTGCAGGAGAATATTTGTATCAAGTATATAAATGATGTTTCTGTCATGCATAAGCAACACTCCATATTCGTTGAATATATTTTAAACAACTGTTACAGATGAGCGAAACAATGACTAACTTCCCTCAATCTAAACAGCTGAATGACTAATTTACCAAGGGCCTTATATCGTAGTACACACCATAACTGTGACAGTAAAAACACCATCTGGCAAGTGCCTTTATCAACAAATAACTATCTGACATTGTGATGGCAGCAGGGCAATGCGCACAGCCTGTGATCAGCGCAGCTAAGCTGAGTAAAAATTTTTCAACATTATTTAATGACCATCACTAAAATTAACGCTAATATAGCGCGCTTTTTTACCCTAAAACTTTTTATTGTCTCTGCCAGCCACTATAGTATTAGAGCAGTGAGTTGATGAGCTATATATTTAATGTGGAGTATTATTTATGTCGTTTTACCCTGGTCAACGATGGATAAGTGACGGTGAGTCTGATCAAGGCTTAGGCACAGTGACAGCTGTAGAGCACAGATTTGTTACTGTGATGTTCACCGCTACCGGTGAAACCAGACAGTACGCCAAAGATAATGCGCCATTAACCCGAGTTATTTTTAATATTGACGACACGATTCCCAGTCATGAGGGCTGGTCTCTTTGCGTTGCAGCAATTGACGATAGTCAGCCATTGATCAGTTATCAAGGGGTAAGAACAGACACAGGTGAGTCTACTATTCTCAAAGAAGTGATGATAGATCACTTTCTCAAATTTAATAAGCCACACGACAGATTATTAAATGGTCAAGTGGATAGACTTGATTGGTTTAGTTTGCGCAAACAAAGTTTGCAACACCGCTATACTCAGCAGCAATCTGAACTCACTGGTCTTGCTGGTGGGCGAGTCAGCTTGATCCCACATCAGTTGTATATAGCTGAAGAAGTGGGCAGTCGATTTGCGCCGCGAGTGTTACTTGCAGACGAAGTAGGTTTAGGTAAAACCATTGAAGCAGGTTTGATCATTCATCAACAACTGGTCACTGGACGCGCCCAACGGGTATTAATTATCGTTCCAGAATCACTGATGCACCAATGGCTGGTGGAGATGCTGCGACGTTTCAATCTTAAATTCAGCATTTTCGACGAGACTCGCTGCCAAGAACTCATCGACTCCGACAGCAATCCATTTAGTAGCGAACAATTAGTCTTAGTCAATTTAGCTTTTGTCACCGATAACCCGCAATGGTATCAGCAGTTGATCGCTGAACAATGGGATTTGATGGTAGTCGATGAAGCCCATCATTTGCATTGGCAAACCGATCAGATCAGTGCAGAATACGCTTGTATAGAACAACTAGCAAAGGCGATTTCAGGAGTGCTTTTATTAACAGCGACTCCCGATCAGCTCGGTCATCAAGGCCATTTTGCCCGTTTGCGTTTATTAGATCCCGATCGGTTTTTTGACTATCAAACCTTTGTTGAAGAAGAGCAACATTACACCCAAGTAGCCGATGCAGCCAATGCCTTAGTGGCCAATAAAGCCTTGTCAGAGTCACAACAATTAACACTGTCAAAGTTACTCAAAGACAGCGATATAAGTGCCCAGTTAAGTCACATTAATGATGCCGATAACGCCGACACACAAAGGACATGTAGACAACAAATACTCAGTCAGCTACTCGACCGTCATGGCACAGGTCGCATTCTCTTTAGAAATAGTAGAAATACCATTAAAGGCTTCCCAGAGCGAAAGTTAGTGGCCACTCCACTGACCTTACCCGAGGCGTACCAAGACAAAATTGAAGAATTTTTACTCAATGACTCTATTGATGTACTTCAAGCTTCAAAACAAGCCAAATACCTATTGACACCGGAAAGACTATTTAGTCTCGACCACGAAGAAACTTGGTACAATATTGATCCAAGAGTAGATCACATCATTGATTTGTTGTTGCGCTTAAACAAACAAAAAGTATTAGTGATATGTGCCCATGCACAAACCGCTATTGAACTTGAAGTTGCGCTACGCACCAAAGAAGGGATCAGAGCAGCAGTATTTCACGAAGGGTTAAGCATCTTTGAACGCGATCGCGCTGCCGCTTACTTTGCTCAAGACGAAGACAGCGCGCAAGTTATGTTGTGTTCAGAAATAGGCAGTGAAGGTCGTAATTTTCAATTTGCTCATCACTTGGTGTTATTTGACTTGCCCAATAACCCAGATTTGCTTGAGCAACGCATCGGACGCTTAGATAGAATTGGTCAAACAGAAACAATCCAATTACACGTGCCTTACTTCGAAGATTCTGCTCAGCACATTTTGTTTGCGTGGTATCATCAATCGATGAATGCTTTTCAGCAGACCTGTATTACCGGCCGAGCGGTTTACGATGAATTTTCAGAGCAAATAACCCAGCTACTGTTTAGCTCGTACTTTAAAAATACCGACGTTGAGTGCTTGATCAATAACAGCCGAGAAAGGCATTTACAAATCAAAGCTGAATTGGAATCGGGCCGCGATAAGCTCCTAGAATTACATTCATCAGGACAAGGCCGAGCGCAGCAATTAGTCAGTGAAATAGCTCGCCTCGATCAACAAATCGCCTTGCCACAATTTATGTTTCAAGTATTTGATGTGTTTGGCGTTGCTCAAGACGACAAAGCAGATAACGCCATAGCTCTGCAGCCAACTGAGCACATGCTCAATAGTAATTTTCCCTGTTTACCTGACGATGGCACCACCATCACCTTTGACAGAGATACCGCGCTGGCCGCTGAAAACTACCAATTGTTGACCTGGGATCACCCAATGGTCACGGGCGTTATGGATCTGGTGCTAGCCGATCAAATAGGCAATGCCACTATCGGTCTACTTAAAAATCCAGCGTTACCAGCCGGCACTTTCTTCTTGGAGTGTTTTTTCACTTTAGAAGCGACAGCGCCGAGTAAGTTGCAGTTAAACCGCTATTTACCGACCACACCGATTCGTATTTTAGTCGATAGACAGGGTAACAACCTTGCCGATAAGGTCAGTGAAGCTTTGCTAGATCTACAATTATCACCGGTTAAAAAACAAATAGCCTTACAATGCGTAAAAGCGCTTAAAAACCAAGTCACACCATTGGTAGCCAAAGCGCAAGATCACGCTGAACAACTGATCGCAGACATGCAAAATGACGCATTGACCAGTATGAACAACAAACTAACTCTTGAATGGCAACGCATGACGGCGTTAAAAGCCATTAACCCTAGTGTTCGGCAAAGCGAACTGGATTTTATTGAATTTCAGCAAAGCGAATTAGCCAACTACATCACCAAGTCACAATTGAAATTTGAAGCAATACGCATGGTTGTGGTGAGTAATTAAGCATGAGTAAATGTTATGGCCGCTAATCCAGATTTTATTTACCAACCACCCATGTCACCTTATCTCGACATTGTTTATCAAGACCGTGACATTGTGGTGTTAAACAAGGGCAGTGGCCTGCTCTCAGTGCCCGGTCGATTGGAGGAACACAAAGATTGTTTGCAGCACCGAGTACAGCGTGTGTTACCAACAGCGACAGTGGTTCACCGTTTAGATATGGCAACTTCCGGCATTGTGTTGATGGCACTGAACAAAGCCGCTCATGTCGATATAAGCCGTCAATTTGAACAGCGTTTAACCGAAAAAACATATATTGCTCGGGTTTTTGGTCAGCTCAAAAATGATCAGGGCTCAGTTAATGCGCCACTGATCTGTGATTGGCCCAACAGGCCAAAGCAAAAAGTGGATCAGCAATGCGGTAAACCTTCGTTGACCCATTATCGGCTGATCAGTGGCGATAAGCGCAGCAGCCTAGTAGAGCTAACTCCGATCACGGGTAGATCACACCAACTGCGCGTGCACATGTTATCTATTGGCCACCCTATACTAGGCGATCGCTTGTACGCTGATGGCGAGGCATTGCATTTGTGTTCTCGGTTACAATTGCATGCTAAAACATTGTCAATAAGCCATCCGGTCAGTAAACAAAATATAAGCTTTGAAGTGGATACGCCGTTTGATTAAGTATTTTTTGACATGGCCGATATTACTTTATATTCCCCATTGCAAAGAGGTATGCTGTGTTGCCACGTCTGTATATAATTAAAATAAGTGGTTTGCATTTGGTATTGGTTTTGGCATTGATTTTGGCATTGTACAGCGCCAATAGTACCCAAGCTTGGGCCCAAGAAAATAATGATGTAAAACAAGACCAGCAAGAAACCAATCAGCAGTCACCGGAAAAGCCTC
>JBELHO010000007.1:89358-113344 GCA_042091375.1 Thalassotalea sp.
CCCAGTCAAGACAAAAACACTACTCAGCAGTCACCGGAAAATTCTCAGCCTAGTCAAGACAAAAACACCACTCAGCAGTCACCGGAAAACCCTCAGCCTAGTCAAGGCAACAACTCTTCTCAACAGTCTAAATCAACAACACAAACCAGAAGTTCGCTAAATATTGCCAAACCAATCAATGCCTTAACACTTAAAAAAAATGATCTCACTCACTACCTCAATAACCAGCAAATAGTACCGTTATTAGTTGGGCCAGAAGAGTACTTAACGGTGATCGCCACCAATAGATCGAAAGATATCAAAGGAGTGGTCATTTTACTTGCCGATTGGCAGCAAAGTGCCAGTAGCCCTAAGGCGTTAAATTACTTGCATCAAACCTTACCTGATCAAGGATGGACCAGCATTAAAGTACAGCCGGCAAACAAACCAGAAAACTATCCATCAAAGCTGCTAAACTCAGCTGCCATGGCTCAACAGAACGAAAAAATCCTCAGTGACTATCAACGCCGTTTAGCGCTGTTAATAGAGGAACTCACTAATAAAGCCAGTACTTACCCCGGTATAATAGTGATGGTTGCCCAAGGCCATCATGCGGCATTAGCTATCAATGTTTATCAACAAACGCAAACAACTAAACCCAGCGCATTAGTGATGCTGAGTAGTTTTCTCGATGACTACATAAATAACCAAACAGTAGCAGAGAATTTATCGCAACTCACTTTACCTGTTTTAGATCTTTATCTAGAGCGCGATCACCAGTTGATCTCAACG
Source organism: Thalassotalea sp. (assembly GCA_042091375.1). Taxonomy (GTDB): domain Bacteria; phylum Pseudomonadota; class Gammaproteobacteria; order Enterobacterales; family Alteromonadaceae; genus JBELHO01. The sequence continues at coordinate 90,130 of JBELHO010000007.1, forward strand.
GCGACTAAATTGCGAAAAAAACACGTAAACCAGCAACTAAAGGCAAATTTTAGACAAAAAAGTTTACACAATATCACCACTGGGTATTACCCTCAGGCAATATTAGTGAAAGAAATCCACGGTTGGTTACGTTCTCTTGGTTGGTAAATTTAGCAATCACCCTCTTTTGCTGCTGATCATTTCATAGGCCGCTTGAATATCTTGGGTTTTTTGTTTGGCAACATCCATCATTTCTGGTGGTAATCCCTTGGCGACCAGCTTGTCAGGGTGGTGTTGCGACATCAGTTTGCGGTAGGCTTTTTTGATTTCTTTATCGGATGATTGTGGACTTACCCCGAGCAATTTATAGGCATTATCGAGTAATTTTGGATTATTCGCCTGTCCTGACTGTTGATGTTGTCCTTGCTGATGAAATTGTGCACCGGCAATAATCATTTCCAATAATTGGTCAAGCTCGATGGCAGAAAATCCAAGCACCCTAGCGATACGATGCAGCGCTTTTCTCTCATACTGATCTAATTGACCGTCAGCAAATGCCAATTGAATTTGAATTTCCATAAATAACAGCAATAAATCTTTTCTGTTAATACAGTTGCGTTTAAATGCTGACAGAGCACTCTCTAATGGAAAATCGGCCATTTTACCTTTTCTAAAGGCCGCCTGCGCGTGTTCTCTTATTGTGCCGGTAAGACCTAATTTATCCATATAGGCACTGGCAAATGCGATTTCCTCCGGCGCCACCTGTCCATCGGCTTTAGCGACAAAACCCATTGACGAAAATGTGCAATAAAGAAACTCTGCTTGCCTTTCTTCATCACTGTGTTGGCCTAGATGATCAAAATTCAGTGATCGCCCTCGGTCAAAAGTATGTCCTATCCACATACCAATTAAGCCGCCAAATGGGTTTTTAGTGAGCATAAAGCCGAAAAGAAAACCGAGTAATTTACCCCAAATTCGCATTTATAAAGTATCCTTTGTCAATTCGTTATTCAATTGCGTTAAACGCTCAGGTGTACCGACGTCAACCCAACGACAATGCAGTGCAGTGGCAAAAAGTTGCTGGCGATCAGCTGCTTTGCGCAACAGGGGAGCTAAAGGTAATACCTCGCTTGTATTGTCGATATTAAAAAACGCTGGGCGATACAGGCCAATACCGCTAAAAGTTAAAGATTTGCACAATTTGCCTACGCTACTTGGCAGCGCATTAACAACGCGCTCTTCATCTAAGAAGAAATCTCCGGACTTATTGTGTTCAGGATTATCAACCAGATAAATATGGGCTAATTGAGTTTCACTGAGCACAGGCAACAGACTAAAATCAAATTCACAATAAATATCGCCATTGACCACTAAAAACGGCTGTGCTGAAGACGCAGTTAACAAAGGCAAGGCCTTGATGATACCGCCAGCTGTTTCCAGTGCATTAGCCCCTTCATTACTGTACTCAATCTTGGCACCAAATCTATGACCATCTTGTAAATAATCACTAATTTGTTCACCTAGCCAAGCGGTATTAATGACAATATTGTCAATGCCTGCGGCGACTAATCTGCGTACGTGATGTTCAATTAACGGCATGCCCGCCACTTTTAATAAAGGCTTGGGACATGTGTCTGTTAATGGTCGCATCCGCTCACCTCGACCTGCGGCTAAAATCATCGCTTTCACGTTATCGTCTTCCCTTCCTTCGCTTTGTGCACAACTGCTGGCAATACCGTTTCAGCGATAAATTGATGTAAAAACTGTAATTCTGCGTATTGCTTAGTGACATCGACAATATACGATAAAGTTAATGGTATATCGGAGAGGTAATTGCCTTTGCCATCGCGATGATACAAACGAGCAAAAATACCGCTGGCTTTGATATGCCGCTGTAACCCCATCAGATCAAACCATCTCAACCATTGCTGTTGACTGTAACTAGGTAAACACAGTTGTTCCGTGATCAACTGAGAGAAAGAATCAAACAAAGGCGCAATGTTTTTATACGGCCATTTTTGGTAGCAATCTCGTAATAATGACACAATATCATAAGTAATAGGGCCTATCACCGCGTCTTGAAAATCAATGACGGCTAACTCGCCACCATCGAGGATCATTAAATTTCGGCTGTGAAAATCCCGGTGCATACTCACCTGAGGTTGTTCTAAGGCATTGCTGATCAGCAGTTCAAAATTCTGTTGTAAACTGCTGTACTGAGCATTTGTTAATGAAATTTTTAAGTGTTTAGCGATTAACCATTCAACAAAAATGTGTAATTCCATCTCAATAAAAGCGCGATCGTATACAGGTAAACCATGCGGCTCAAGTTGCGCGATGTCAGGTAGCAAGGCGATAGCTTGCTGATAACGCTGCGCCATATTTTCTGCGCTAATATTATCACTGAGGTGGTTTTTACCTAGATCTGACAAACAAAAGAAGCCTTGTGCTTGATCCACGGCAATAAGCTCGGGCACCTTTATATTTCGTGTAAGTAATTTTTTTTGTATGTCAACAAAAGCAAGGTTGTTGCACTTGTCAGTCGGTGAGTCAACGGCAATGAAATTTTGCGCATTATCAGTAAAGCGAAAATAACGACGAAATCCGGCGTCGCCATTCATTGCGGATAACTGCACATCAGTAAATTGCTGTGCTAACCACAGTTGTAATTGCTTTATTCTGATGTCAGCCAAAATTTATTTTCTCCGCAATGAATACCAGTGTGCAATATACTCAATTCCCTGACTAATGAACATATCTATATTTTTCGGATATAGCTATTGTCTTTTGCGGTGCTGCGTTTGCTTCACGCGTTGCCACAACAGGACAATAATCGTTTGCTGTAGCCTACATAGTCAACTAATCTTTGCAACAAAACGTTATTGATGAATATGCGCTATTATTGCCCATATACAATAGAGCTGAGCACTAAACAAGAATCAAACAATGGCTGTGTTCAACGATAAGTGATGATCCGCACAGTATTATCTGCTAGTTGATGTCGATCCCTCTGGTATTATTCAACCATTTAACGTTAAAATAGAAGTTGCTATAGCGTTTGCGTAAATTACCCCTCAAATCGGACTGTTAATGCTTTTTTTTCGTGTTTTATTTTTAATTTTAATTTGCAGTTGTTTGAACAGTCGCCTTAGCGCGCAAACAATCACACAGGCAGAGTCATTAGCCCAAGGTTGCCCTTTGCCTGAAATCACCAAAATGCAAGCAGCGCATAACAATGCTGATCTAAATGCCCTTAATATTTCATCACTCAACACCAAAATCAGTAAAAACAAATTAACTGAATTCTCCGGTGAGGTGACTTTATTTAAAAATGAATACGCCATTGCTGCTGATCACATTACTGTTGATCGAGAAAAATCGACCATGAATGCTCGCGGTGATATTCATTTTCAATCGGCTGGCGTCGATGTTTTTGCGCAACAATTAACCGCAAATGATAGCACAAAGACCACTGAGCTAATCGATACTTCCTATCAATTGCTTAATAATCTAGGACACGGCAGTGCGAGTAACATTAGTATCAGTGAAAATGGTACCCTGAGTTTAATCGATTCAAGCTTCACCACTTGCTATGGCGATGTGCCTGACTGGGTTTTAAAAGCCAGTGAAATTAATATTTCTTCAGCAAAAAATCACGGAGAAGCCATCAACGCTCGCTTCAAATTATTTGATGTGCCGGTACTGTACATTCCCTACTTTTCATTTCCGGTTAACGACAAGCGAAAATCAGGCTTTCTCTACCCCAAAATAGGCGGTTCAAATAACTCAGGGTTCGCCGTAGAAGTACCCTATTATTGGAATATTGCCAGTAATTTAGATGCCACTATCACTCCAAAATATATGTCTAAAAGAGGAGCCCAACTGTTAACCGAGTTCCGCTACTTAGCCGATTTACAAAATGGTGCATTTAATATTGAATATTTACACAACGACCAAGACCTAAAAAATAATAATGACCCTCGCTATCTCGCCAGATGGCAACACGTAGGCAATTTCTCAGACAATTATCGCGCACATGTAGATTTCACCACCATGAGTGATGATAACTATTTAGTTGACATTGGCAGTGAACACTACAATGCCAATGACGCTTATTTGTATCAAATTGCTGAGCTTGCCTATTTCAGTGACAACTGGCAAGCCAAACTATTATTTAATGATTTTGAGGTGCTAGGAGATCACAAAACAAGTTACAAAACCTTGCCACAAATTGAACTCAGCAGCTTTAAAGCACTGCCTTTTTTAAATGCTCAATTTGATATGTATTCCGAACTAACGCGCTTTAGTTCCGACGACTTGACGTTACCTGAAGCGGATCGTTATCACATAGAAGCAGGAGCTACCTTTCCATTCTCTTCACCTGCATGGTTTTTAAATTCAGAATTTCGACTGATGCAAACCCATTATCGACAAAGCCGAATTGACAACCACCCTCAATTTGAGAAAAATGTCAGCCGTACTTTGCCCAAAGTGCGTTTTCACGGTGGGCTCAATTTGGATAGGCAAATATCTTTGTTTGGCAATGCATTTACCCAAAGTTTAGAGCCACAAATACAATATTTATACATACCCAATAAAGACCAATCTAACATTAATGTATACGACACCACAGAATTACAGGACGATTATGACGGTTTATTTAGAGATAAGCGATTCAGCGGCTTAGACAGAATAGCTCAGGCTAATCAATACGCTTGGGGGCTTACAAGTCGCTTTCTCAATGCCAGTAATCAAGAGTTATTTCACATTAGCATAGGTCGTATTGTTTACTTAAATGAGAGCAATATACTCAGCGATGAGAATACCAGTGAGGAAAAATCAGCCCTTGCCAGTGAACTGTTTTTTCAACTCAATCGGCAATGGCAATTTAGTAGTGACATTCAATATAATACTCGCGACAATCAAACCAAGAAAAGTCAAACCACACTTGATTACTATATTAATAAAAATAATACCATCCAATTGAACCATCGCTATACTCGCAATGTCTCAGGTAAAAGTATCGAACAAGTCTCACTACTGACAAATTTTCCAGTAAAAAACAATTGGCAATTTGTTGGTCGTATGACTCAAGACTTACGCAACAAACGCAGTATAGAAACTTATGCTGGAGTGCAATATGAAAGTTGCTGCTGGGGAATTCGCTTGGCCTTTCATCGCAATATAAACTCTAATTTAGATCAACAAGACTTTATAAATGAAAACCGCGATGAATTTGATAGTGGATTCATGGTACAGTTTGTTTTTAAAGGACTAGGTGGTGGCAAACAAGCATTAAATACTGACGACATGTTCAACGACAGTATTTTTGGTTACAAACGTCCCTATTTTCTCAACAATTAGCTAATAGAAATTAACAATACATGAAAAATTCAATGAAAAAATTAATATTGTCAGCTGGGTTAATACTGTTAAACCTCTCACCTGTGCAAGCCGAGATCCAAGAATTAGACAGGGTAGCAGCAGTCATCAATGATGGTGTTCTTTTAGAGTCTGAAGTGAAAGACTTATTAGCAACCGTAAAACTACAAGCCAAAAATAACAATCAAACATTACCCAGTGATAACGCCTTAAGAGTGCAAGTCATGGACAAACTGATCGACGATAACTTAGTTTTGCAAATTGGTGAGCGCATGGGCATTCAAATTAGTGATGCGCAATTAGATCAAACCTTAGGTAATATGGCTAAAGAAAATAAGCTCAACCTCGATGATTTTCGTCAATCTTTGGTGGCTCAAGGCATAGATTATGAAAAATATCGTGAAAACGTTCGCAATGAACTGATCTTAGGCGAAGTAAAACGCGGTAGTCTCCAGCGCCGTATTTATATTTCTCCACAAGAAATCAATAATTTATTAGCGGTGATGAAAGAGCAAACTAACAATGACGTAGAATATAATTTAGGTCACATTTTAATTGAATTTCCTACCGAGCCTAACCAAGATGACATTAATTCAGCCAAATCTCGGGCTGAAAAAGTCATCGAATTGTTAAATGATGGCAGCGATTTCACCCGTATCGCCATTGCCTCATCAGGGGGAGCTAATGCCCTGCAAGGTGGTGATTTAGGCTGGAAAAACATCAATGAAATGCCGACCCTTTTTTCTAAAATTGTCGATGGTGAAAAAGTAGGTACTGTGTTGGGGCCTATCCGCACTGGCTTGGGTTTTAGCATTGTCAAAATATTAGATATCCGCGGCAAGCAAACCGTTGAAGTAGAAGAAGTAAAAGCCCGCCATATTTTAATTCAACCGTCGATTATTCTCAGTGAAGCAAAAGCTGAAGCCATGTTACAAGGCTTTATGGATCAAATATTAGCAGGTGAATTAGATTTTGCCGAGGCAGCAAAAGAGCACTCAGAAGGACCTACTTCGGTTAGAGGCGGTGATTTAGGCTGGTCTGATCCAAATAAATACGACCCAGCTTTTGCCGACGCACTGGCCAGTCTTAAAGTCGATGAAATTCACAAACCATTTCGCTCATCATTTGGTTGGCATCTAGCCCAGCTCACTGGCAGGCGCACCCTTGATGCAACGCAACAAATGAATGAGAATAAGGCGTATCAAATTCTCTATCAACGCAAGTTTGGGATGGAGAGTACCCGATGGTTAAAAGAACTTCGCGATGAAGCTTATATCGAACTTATGGATGCTCAGTAATGATTAAACGCATAGCAATTACAACTGGAGAACCAGCAGGTATTGGCCCCGATATCGTGATTGCCATTGCCCAACAAAATTGGCCTGTTGATCTCGTTGTCGTTGCCTCACCGCAATTGTTGCGACAACGCGCCCAACAGTTGGGTTTACCGTTAAATATTGTTACCTATAATCCGGCCAAGAAAGCCAAATCTCATGTCGCTGGCAACCTTACCGTTTTACCCATCCCATTGGCTGAGCCCTGTGTTGCTGGTGAACTCAACCCCGCTAATGGACAATATGTTGTTGAAACGCTGCGTGTTGCCTCAGAAAAAAACATCAGTGGTGAGTTTGATGCGATTGTCACCGGCCCTGTTCACAAAGGACTGATCAACCAAGCAGGTATTGCCTTTAGTGGCCATACCGAATACTTTGCACATCAAGCAAACTGTTCAGATGTAGTCATGATGTTGGCCACCAAAGGCCTAAGAGTTGCTTTGGTCACCACCCATATCCCCCTAGCCTATGTATCAAAAGCCATTACTCCAGAACGGTTGAAAAAAGTAACGCGAATTCTACACCGTGATCTAATTGATAAATTTGGCATCTCAGCCCCTAAAATTTATGTCTGTGGACTCAATCCTCATGCCGGTGAAGATGGTCATTTAGGTCGCGAAGAAATAGAAGTTATGATCCCTGCTCTCGACGAATTACGTGCAGAGGGCATAGATACTATCGGGCCTTTACCAGCCGATACTATTTTTCAAAAGAAATATTTAGACGAAGCCGATGCCATATTGAGTATGTTTCACGATCAAGGATTACCCGTTTTAAAATATAAAGGCTTTGGCAATTCAGTCAATATTACCTTGGGCTTACCCTTTGTTCGCACTTCAGTTGATCACGGTACCGCTTTGGATTTAGCGGGTACAAACCAAGCCGATGCAGGTAGTTTTAATCAAGCAATAGCCACTGCTATCGACCTAGTGAGTAATCAACCTTAAGCAATTTATTATACAAAATTTCGCTAACCATTAGTTTGAGCACATCATCACTATGAGTAAAAATTCGCATTTAGGCCATCAAGCAAAAAAACGTTTTGGGCAAAACTTTCTCCACAATGAAGCGATAATCAGCAACATCATTGATGCCATTAACCCTGAGCCTAATGAAAACTTAATTGAAATAGGCCCCGGTTTAGGAGCCCTAACCGAGCCTGTGATAGCAAGAGCCGGAAAATTATCTGTGGTAGAACTCGACAGAGACTTAGCTCATCGTCTCCGTCATCATCCGTTTTTATCGAAAGACATCACTATTTATGAAAAAGATGCATTGACTTTCGATTTTGCCCAATTAGCTGACAATAACAAGCCATTGCGCATATTTGGTAACTTGCCTTATAACATTTCTACACCGCTCATTTTTCACTTACTGAGTTTTAAAGGTGTCGTTAAAGATATGCATTTTATGTTGCAAAAAGAAGTGGTTGAACGAATGGCTTCAGGTCCAGATTGCAAAGCATATGGCCGTCTTTCAATCATGACCCAATACCAATGCCAAGTTATTCCTGTGATGGAAATAGGTCCTGAAGCATTTGTGCCAGCGCCGAAAGTTGATTCAGCTATAGTGCGCTTGATCCCACATCGCGAAATTAAAAATCCAGTAAAAAATATCGATGATCTCAATAAAGTCTGTTTAGCGGCATTTAATCAGCGGCGAAAAACCATTAGAAATAGTTTTAAGAAACTTATCTCGGCACAACAGTTAGCATCATTAAATATTGATGCCAGTTTACGTCCTGAAAATTTATCCATAGATAATTATATTACCCTGGCTAATTTTATTACTGATAATCCACCGCAGGAGACATAATGACAGCTAACAATCCAGCAATAACAGTGTCGGTTAAAACCGCTTATCTCCCTGAACAGTCAGATCAAAAAGAGCCGCGTTACGTGTTTAGTTATCAGATAACTATTGAGAATAACTCAGACAGCAAAGTACAATTATTATCGCGCTACTGGTTGATCACTGACGCCAATGGCGAGACAGTTAATGTTGCCGGCGAAGGCGTTGTTGGCAAACAACCTCATATTGGCATAAAGCAATCCTATCAATATACCAGTGGCTGCGTATTAAAAACACCGATAGGTACTATGCAAGGTCACTATCAAATGCTCGATGAACAAGGAAGAACATTACAAGTAAATATCCCAGTATTTAGCTTAGCCTTACCTAATATTTTACACTGAGTTCATGAGTATTTATTTTATTGGAGATATACAAGGCTGCTACCGTGAACTTCGCGGCTTACTCAATCAAGTCAATTTTAATAAGCACAGTGATCAATTGTGGTTAGCTGGCGACATGGTTGCTCGTGGACCTGATTCTTATCGCACCATGAAATATATTCTGTCTTTAGGTGATAGTGTTAAGGCTGTATTGGGCAATCACGACTTGCACTTACTCGCCGTTCACGCCGGCATAAAAAAAGCAAAAGCCAATGATCAACTCGATGAACTGTTAAACGCGCCAGACATATCAGATATTATTGATTGGTTATCACAACAACCATTACTGAGAAAAGTACCCAACGAGGCAACATATATGTCTCATGCTGGCTTTTCTCCTCAATGGCAAATAGATGATATGATGTGTTATGCCGATTTCGCTGAACAACTTATTCGCTCTCCGCAACGCAATTATTGGCTTAACGCTATGTACGGTGAAAAGCCCAATGATTGGCGACAAGTGCACACTAAGGAGCAACGTTTTCGCTATATCATCAATGCCTTTACTCGGATCCGTTATTGTTTTGATGACGGCAGATTAGAGTTTAAATGCAAGGACTCACCAATTTCTGCTCGGCAAGGTATAAAACCTTGGTTTGAATTGGCATCACCGCAATTAGCCGATTGTCATTGGGTGTTTGGTCACTGGGCAACATTAATGGGACAATGCAGTCATGCCAAGGCTTATGCCCTTGATACCGGATGCGTTTGGGGACAACACTTAACCTTACTAACCTGGCCTGATCGACAATTATATACAGAAAAATCCAAAAAATAGCTTTAAAGCAATAACTAATGATGAAATACTTGGTTGGCTTGTTATACTAGTTTGCAATGGAATTACTAAATAAATAATTTATCTGGACGATAAAGATACATAATTACAATAATATCAGTATGAATATAATAATCAGCTCATAACCAGTGGTGAGATAGATGAAAATAACAGTCGCGCAGAAGATAATCGGTGGGTTCACCATTATTTCAATTTTATTGCTTTTATCCAGTGTATTCTCCTTAATCAATTTAAACACCATTAGCGAATCAACCGTCAAACAAAGTGAACTGGCTATCCCTACCCTAAAAGGCAGTAATAGTTTAGACAAACAAATAGCGCAAATAGGCAATTTAACTTTGAGGGCCTATTATCAAACAGAGCTATCACCACTCAACGACAACTTAGCTGCCTATAACCAAGCGCAACAAAGCTTCACTGAGCAACTTAAACAACTCAAGCGCGTGGTGCAAAGTGAAAACACCTTGTTGACCAATTTACGACAAGTTGACAGCGTTTATAGCGCTTTACAAAGTAATATAAATCAAGTTTTTAATAACCGTAAAGACAATATAGTGCAACTCAGTAGCTTAATTGAAAAAGTCGATTTGCTAGAAGAACAAGCAGACGACGCGGCAACATTAATGCTCGACCTTGCAGATCACGACTTAGCCGACAGCGCATTACAAACAGCAGTTGATTTAGGTGAGCAATTGGAAACACAATTAAACTCAATTGTTTCCTCAAGTTATGAATACCGGGACATACTCGAACGTCAAACCACAAATTTGGTTGAAAAAGAAATGACCAATATGTTCGATACCATATTGTTATCAATTCAAGAAATAAACAATGAGTTAACAAGCAACGGTGCCAGTGACATTAGCGAGCAATTAACCTCAACAGCAGAGCAGATCACCGAGCTACTGCAAGGCAGTGGCAGTATCTTCAACCATAAAATGGCACAACTTAATGCCATTGACTTAGCAACAGAAAAATTAGCTGCCGCTGAAAATGACATCAATCAAGTCAATGATATTTTAGCAAAACAAGTGGATTTAGCTAACCAAACCACCAATGCAACCAGTAAGCTAGTCGATAACACCGTATCTAGGGCCAATACCCAAACCATTTTAATACTCGCCATTTCTATTGGTTTAGCTATTGTTATTGCTTGGTTTACCTTAATAAGCATCACCAGGCCACTGAGTAGAGTTAATGAAATGCTCAACGTGGTTTCCTCCGGTGATCTGTCGAAAAAACTTGATGAAACAGGCAAAGATGAATTCGCACAATTATCTAAAAATTGTAATTTACTGATCGAAAGTTTACGCAACCTAATTAAAGGTATTGTCAGTCGTTCGACCCAGCTTGCCACCGCAGCAGAACAAACCTCAGCCGTCACTTCACAAAGCACTACTGCCATTGTTGAGCAGCGCTCACAAGTTGAACAAGCCGCATCAGCAACCACGGAAATGAGCAGCACTTCACAAAGCGTATTGTCGAGTGCCAATGACGCTTTGGGTGAAATTAAACAAGCAGATGATGAGGCTGAACGGGTTAAAGGTATATCGGAACGCAATAGAGCAACCATTGAATTATTAGCCAATGAAGTAGAAGACGCCTCACAAGTGATCAACAAATTACAACAGGACAGCGCTTCTATTGGCGGTATTCTAGACGTCATCCGAGGCATTGCTGAACAAACCAATTTACTTGCCTTAAATGCCGCTATTGAGGCTGCCCGGGCAGGTGAGCAAGGCCGAGGGTTTGCTGTTGTTGCTGATGAAGTGAGAACCCTAGCCAGTAGAACTCAGGAATCTACACAAGAAATTCAAACCATGATTGAAGCACTCCAAACCGGTGCTGAAAAAGCAGTATCTGTCATGGATACCGGCAAAAAACAAGCGGCTGATTGTGTTGTGCAAAGTGAAGAAGCCGATAAAGCCCTTGAAACTATTACTCATGCAGTTCACGAAGCGTTTGACAGAAGCTCGCAAATCGCCACTGCCGCGGAAGAACAAAGCGTTGTTGCGCATGAAATTAGTGAGAACTTAGAATCCATAGTCACCATTGCCGAACAAACTACGGCTGGCTCGCATCAAACCGCAGAATCGAGTAGTGAAGTTGCTCGATTAGCCGAAGAGTTACAACAATCGGTACAAGAATTTAAGCTATAAGCAATCGTTTAATAGCAGATAAAAAACCGCTAATGCGGTTTTTTTTATTGTGGGTTTTACGCATTGTTATCTAAACAATCAACGCTGAGCTTCAATACGTATCAGCCTAACTAGTGACCCGCTGATAAACACAAAAATCTAAGCCATAAGCATTTTTTTCATTGGCGCCTTGCACCATACTACTCACCTTTTGCCAATCGCGTTCAGTATCATATTCAGGGAATTGAGTATCACCGGCAATACAAGCATCAATATGGGTAACGTAAAGTCGCTGTGCTGCAGCTAAACAATGTTGATATATAGCGCCGCCACCGATCACCATTACCTCAGGCACTTCACCTGCTAAAGCCAATGCTTCCTCAACAGAATTTGCGGTTTCAATACCTTGTGCTTTAAAACTGACATCGCGAGAAATCACAATATTTTGCCTGCCCGGTAAAGGTCGACCAATAGACTGATAAGTTTTTCTCCCCATCACTACCGGCTTACCCAAAGTGGTTTGTTTAAAGTAGGCTAAATCAGCGGGTAAATGCCACGGCATAGCATTATCTTTACCGATGATACGATTATCGGCATGGGCAACGATTAATGAAAGTACAGTCATGGTGGTTTTTTCTCTTTTGCATTTATTAATAACTAATAGCTAATTATTTACTGTTAGTCACAGTTCAAGATCACATAGGATGACTAACGTTGCATTGTAACACAGATGAAAGACAACTTTATATTGGCGATAAAGCTATTCGCCTCAATCAAGATCGGTGAGAATTAACCGGCCACAGATGTTTGAGTAATAACCATTGCACACAGTCATGAATGTAAACCATAAAAAAATACTACAAGATTGCGGCACAAGTCAGTTTACTGTTGTGTTGAGCTTTTAAGCTGACTTTACTGTTGTGCTTTACTGCTGCTGGGTTTAAATTTCCTATGGATAATATTGGCAAAAATTACCGATAGCAACAACACAAAAGGCGTAAGATAGTAATTGATGTCAATATCAAAAGCGCGACAAAGAAAAGCTGGAGCCAATACAAACACAGAAAAAGTAAATATTAATGCCCCTAAATAACAGCTGACTGATTTTATAAAGTGAATATTCATCATCAAATTTAATGCTCGTCAGCACAACCTCCTTGTTGTTATATGAGCAGCTCAAACTCAATCAAGCAATCAAGCAATCAAGCGAACAATCACAGTGGCATGAGAATAATAGTAGCTGTTATAGAGCCGCCTTAATAACAGCTTCTATTGGCAATAACGACAGATCAATTCCATTGATTGTTATTGATATAAAAATTAGCTGAACAAGTCAGTGAAGTCAAATTTTAAGCACCTAAAATCAACCTAAAATCAACCAAAAATAAACAATAGGATTACAAGCTAATACCTAGCGCAGAGGCAGACTCAGCTATTGCAACTATTGCTGTCAATTTATAAAAGGTATTTATAGCAAAAGTAAATAATATGAATGTGTTGTGTATTTGTATTGGTATTAGTATTGGTCATCGGCACTTGTGCCCCATAACCCGATCTGAGCAGTCAGTTAAACACAGAGCAACGGGACAGGAGAATACAATGTACAAGGCGAAAGCACTGATGCATAAATAAAAAATAACTCTTCCCAACAGAAGAGTCATTTATCATCAGAGTGTTATTGACGGTATTCTACTTCGACATCGTAGTCGTCTTCATCCCAATCATCGTCATCAAGATCATCACTTAAGTCATCGATGGTTTCTTGGTGGTAATTATCCCACTTAAATTCGACAGATTTTTGTTCAGGAGTTTCTTCCACTTCGGCTGGTAACGCTTCAATAAACGCCATTACCCTCTGACAGAGTTGATCAGTGCCACTGCGATTAAAAGCCGAAATACTGCACACTTCACCGCCCCAGTCCAGTTCATTAATTATACTATCGGTTAATGCTTTTGCTTCTTCTTCTAATAACAAATCGAGTTTATTGAACACCAACCAACGGGGTTTATCAGAAAGCTTAGACGAATGACTTTCCAGCTCATTGATAATGGTTTTGGCATTTTCTAGAGGATCTGAGCCATCAGATGGCAGCACATCAATCACATGTAGTAAAATCCGACAGCGCTCTAAATGTTTCAAAAACTGTGTGCCTAAACCGGCACCATCAGCTGCGCCTTCAATTAAGCCTGGAATATCGGCAATGACAAAGCTGCGTTGGGTGTCCAATCTAACTACCCCTAAGTTGGGCACTAAGGTAGTAAAAGGGTAATCAGCAACTTTGGGTTTAGCCGCCGATACACTGCGAATAAGGGTTGACTTACCGGCATTAGGCAAGCCCAATAAACCAACATCAGCCAGTAATAACAGCTCTAATTTCAAGTTGCGTATTTCACCGGGTGTACCATCTGTTTTTTGTCTGGGCGCTCTATTGGTACTACTTTTAAAACGGGTATTACCTAAACCGTGCCAACCGCCTTTGGCGACCAGTAACGCCTGCTCATGCTGGGTTAAATCACCGATCAACTCACCAGTATCGACATCAGTAGCGCGTGTGCCAACAGGCACTTTCAAATACAAGGCATCAGCGCCTTTACCAGTACAATCTCGGCTGCGACCATTTTCACCGCGTTTAGCGCGATGAAAACGCTCAAAACGATAATCAATTAGGGTATTCAAGCCTTCGTCTGCTATTAAAAAAACATCGCCACCATCGCCGCCGTCGCCACCATTAGGGCCACCGAATTCAATGTACTTTTCTTTGCGAAAACTAACAATGCCATTACCGCCATCACCAGCTTCTACTCTAATATCTGCTTCGTCTACAAATTTCATTGTGCTTTACAGCGCTCCAAAATTAACTGTCTGTTGCTATTATAAGCGATTTTAACGATTTACCAAAAACATTGTATAAAAAAAAACCCTGCCTATCAGCAGGGTTTTTAAGAAATTAAGTCAGGCTACTAGGCAACAATACTAACGTATTTGCGATTTTTAGGACCTTTAACTTCAAATTGTACTTTACCGTCAGACAAAGCAAATAAGGTGTGGTCTTTACCAATACCCATGTTAGTACCCGCGTGAAATTTAGTACCACGCTGACGAACAATAATATTTCCTGCTAATACTGTTTCGCCGCCAAAACGTTTTACACCTAAGCGTTTACTCTCTGAATCGCGACCGTTACGTGTACTACCTGCTGCTTTTTTATGTGCCATGTTGAAACGCTCCTAATTAGCCGTTAATACCAGTAATTTTCACTTCAGTGAACCATTGGCGATGGCCCGCTTCTTTGCGTGAATGCTTACGACGTTTAAATTTAACAATTTTAATTTTATCAGCACGACCTTGGTTTACCACCTCAGCCACAACTTTACTGCCATCAATGTAAGGTGCGCCTACATTGATGTCTTCGCCATTGGCGATCATTAAAACGTTATCGAATTCAACAGTTGCACCCACTTCAAGCTCAAGCTTTTCAAGGCGAACGGTTTGACCCTCGGTTACACGATGCTGCTTACCACCGCTTTGGAATACCGCGTACATAGCTACTCCGTACTGCGCCATCAATCTTATGACGCTAAATTTAAAAATATAGGGCGCGAATTCTACGCGAAGCAATTAATGAGCGCAAGTGTTAAACCGCGCAATATTACTTTTTTTATAAGTATTTGCGTGGTTTGTTGCAAAAGCACTAATGAAGTCGTTCATTATGGTTAATTTTCGTGTAAACTTCTGCTTAATATTTTCCGTTAGCATTCACCAATTTGTTTAGTAGTATTCCAATATGGATTTAAAACACATTCAAGCCCTTGCTCAAGATGATATGTCTCAAGTTAACCAACTTATATCTTCACAGTTGCAATCAGATGTTGCCCTCATTAATCAATTAGGGGTGTATATTGTCAATGCCGGTGGCAAACGCATGCGGCCGATGCTGACAGTACTAGCAGCCAGAGCCCTCAATTGTCAAAACAGTGCGCACATTAACATTGCAGCTATCATTGAGTTTATTCACACCGCCACATTACTGCATGATGATGTAGTCGACGAGTCAAATATGCGCAGAGGCCGCGAAACAGCTAATGCGCTGTTTGGCAATAGCGCCAGTGTGTTAGTTGGAGATTTTCTTTATACCCGCTCATTTCAAATGATGACTAAACTAGATAATATGCAGATCATGAATGTATTATCTGACGCCACTAATATTGTCGCCGAAGGTGAAGTGTTACAATTAATGAATTGTAACGACCCTGACACCACTGAAGCGCGTTACATGCAAGTTATTTATTGTAAAACCGCCAAATTATTTGAAGCGGCAACCCGTTTAGCTGCAGTTGTTGCTGAACAACCCAAGCAGATTGAAACCGCCATGCAAACATACGGCAAACATTTAGGTACCGCATTTCAATTGGTCGATGACATTATGGACTATACTGCTGACGCTAAACAAATGGGTAAAAATGTCGGAGATGATCTGGCCGAGGGCAAACCTACGTTACCGCTTATTTACGCCATGCAAAATAGTACTAAAGCGCAAGCCCTAATGATCCGCGATGCCATTGAGCATTGCAATGGCATGAACAACCTTGAGCAAATTATGGCCATCATGTTAGAAACAGGCTCCTTGGCATATACCCAAAAAATTGCCGAAGCCGAAGCCGATAAAGCCATTAATGCCTTGGCGATTATACCCGAGTCAGAATACAAAGATGCCTTAATTAGTTTAGCCCATATTGCCGCTGATCGCAGTTACTGATCTCTGGAAATAAAATAGGTGATACCAAGATGAGAAAAAAATTCGGCTTACTGTTAAACCTGATTGCTTTGGCACTTTTTATCCCCGGTATCTATCAACCGATGTTTTCCCTTACTATGGAAGTCACCGCTAACGCCGGCGCCTCTAGTTTAAACTCAGAATTGATCAACAAAGAATTATCGTTATTGACCACTATCAGTGAATTATATCAGGACGAGCGCATGCTGGTAGCCAGTTTGATTTTGTTATTTTCAATTGTCATTCCAGTAGTCAAAACCAGCTTAATTACCCTCGCTTTCTATCTCAAAAATATTGCCAAAGCAAAACAACTGGTCAGTTTGGTTAATATTATCGGCAAGTGGTCAATGGCAGATGTTTTTGTGGTGGCTATTTTTCTCGCGGTTTTTTCAACCAATCATGCCGAAACCATGAGTCAACAAGCGTTGACCTTGTTTGGTTTTCAACTCAACATCGACATAAGCAGTGCGACGTTATCCAACTTAGGTAGTGGTTTTTATTACTTTACAGCCTATTGCATCGTATCTTTATTAGGCACCCAAATCAGCAACAGCGCATTTTCAAGTAAGCATACAGACAATCAAAACGCGGCCGACCAGCAACCACAATAAGACTGACAGCAATGCCATCAGTAAAACCGCAAACAAGTCACTCAACAGGACGAATTACAGTTGGCTTTTTGTTCGTGCCTCACTTAATGTAGCCAACTGCAATTTGCTGCTTAAAAAGGCGTTGAGTATTCAGTGCACACTTTTTTCGGCGTTCTATCAATGGAATTGACCAAAGGTGCTGATCCAACATGGGCCTCAGAGTTTAAAAAACACATTAAAAATGCTTTAATAAACACTCAAAACTGCAGGCTTGCTTTCCTTTGTCACTAATTTTAGCCAGCTATTTTATTGTCTATTAACTAAGCCTTATCTATCTATGCACAATGGAGTTAGCCTTGAAAATCAGTATTCAATCAAAATTGTTAGTCAGCGCAGGTGTAATTGCTTCAGCATCTGCTTTATGGCATTTACTGTGTATTTTAGGTGGACCTAGCTGGTTTGAATTTGCCCGAGCGCCACAGCAGATTATAGACTCTGCGCAACAAGGAACGTTACTCGCTCCTATAGGTACCATAACAGTTTCGAGTTTAATGTTTGCTTGTACTGTATTTGCTTTTTCGGGTGCAGGATTGATTCGAAAAGTTCCCCTTCTCAAACCAGCTTTAATTACTATCTCATTTATTTGTACTTCTCGTGCTTTGATCGCGATACCAATAATGATCACCCCTGATGGTTATGATATTTGGGAGATAGTAGCTAGTTCCGTCTGGCTTTATGTGGGGGGTTGCTTTATCGTTGGTACTAGACAACAATATAGAATAGTCAAATCAGCTACATAACAAGGTCACCAACAACGGACAAAAAAACAGTTAGCTTTTACTAGTGTGGCGATTTTAGCCAACAATTATTTGCCTCTAAATGAGGCGCTAGCACGACAATGAAAGGGCTCTAGTATGCAACTCATTATCAATAAACATAAGGTCGAGAACCCAATAGCTATTATCGCTATGGTGTTATTTGCGTTGTCCCTTGTCGGTGCTGTCATAGCACTTATTTTATTGGTACTACTGCCTTTAATTGGGGTTTTCATCTCCGGCATATTGGCTCTAATTTTTGTCATAGTGACTCCTATCATTCTTTGGTTTGTTTTGCCTGTGCTGTTTCTGTCAATCATTGGTTGGTTTTTCGGTAAACTATTAAAATAGACAGGCTTACCATCCAAGTCCTGCTATCAGGGCAAATAAATTGCGGCTGCAATCATTTGGCTCGGCAGCGCTTCGCTGCACTGCAGATCTTTTAACCATTTGCTTTGTGCCATTGCACTATCAATTAACAGCACTTGCCAAAAACGCTTTGCAAAAAAAAACCACAAATAACATTTGTTACTTGTGGTTTTATCAAGTCGGTACCTAAACGGTAAGACGAATAGATTAACCGTTAATAAAATCAACACCTTCTTGGATATCGGCATTAAGTGTCGCTAGCATGTCATCTTTAGCTTGTTGTTCAAAGCTACTCAATGCGCCATAAGGCAATACTTCTTCAACACCATTTCTACCTAAACGTACTGGATGAGCAAAATAAGCAGCGTCGCCATCAGCAACCGCAACATAAGCATAATCAACCACGTCTTCACCTTGTAAACCTTTCACTAAAGACATACAAAAACGCGCTGCTGCTGCGCCCATTGACAAGGTTGCAGAGCCGCCACCGGCTTTGGCATTAACCACTTCAGTACCGGCATTTTGAATACGCGGGGTTAAGCTGGCGACTTCTTCATCAGTAAAGCTAACACCTGCTACCTGAGACAATAATGGCAATATTGTCGTCCCAGAATGACCACCAATCACTGGTATTTTCACATCTGTCGGATTTAGCCCTTTTAATTCAGCAATAAATGCTTCACTGCGGATCACATCTAAGGTTGTCACCCCAAAAACTCTATTGGCATCATAAGTGCCTGCTTTTTTGAATACTTCAGCAACAATAGGTACAGTGCCGTTAACTGGGTTAGTGATCACCCCAACTAATGCGTTGGGACAGTTAGCTACAATACCTTCGGCTAAGGTTTTAATGATCCCGGCATTCACAGCGAATAAATCGGCGCGATCCATGCCTGGCTTGCGCGGCATACCTGCGGGAATAATGACAATGTCAGCACCTGTTAATGCGTCAGATAAACTATCAGCGCCAAAACCTTGAACATTGACTGCTGTTGGTATGTGGCTTAAATCGACAGCAACACCGGGAACAACTGGTGCAACATCATATAAAGATAACTCTGAGCCAGCTGGCAATTGAGTTTTTAACAATAAAGATAACGCTTGGCCAATGCCGCCAGCTGCGCCTAAAACAGCAACTTTCATTAAATGTCTCCAAAGATTAAGTGAAATTTGAGTAAATACGTAAATTTTGTCACGAAAAGATATAGTAAATACCACAAAAAAACAATGATTATTCATCTGTAATGGTGTTTAACGATAACGTATACTAAACAAATAGTGTCAATACCTAGCTCAAGTGTATTGGTATTATAGCAGTGTTTAAAAAATAACCACCACCTTAGATAATTTTATAGCGATGTATTATGACTGGACAACAAAAGCAAGAAGCACTCGTTCAAGCCTTTAAAGATGTATTGAAACAAGAGCAATTTGGTTCACAAGCAGAGATTGTTGATGCCCTCAAAAATCAAGGCTTTGATAATATTAGTCAGTCTAAAATTTCTCGGATGCTGAGCAAATTTGGCGCAGTAAGAACACGTAACGCCCGTCAAGACATGGTCTATTGCTTACCTGCTGAGTTAAGTGTACCAACCGCCAAAAGTCCTTTAAAACAGTTGGTTTTAGATATTGAACACAACTCGATGATGATCATCATCAGAACCAGTCCAGGGGCAGCGCAATTAATTGCCCGTTTACTCGACAGTTTAAGTAAAAGCGACGGGGTATTAGGCACAATAGCCGGCGACGATACTATTTTTATCGCGCCGACAGAAATAAGTGAAATACAACAAACCATCACTAGGCTGGAAGCGCTATTTTCTAAAAATCTAACTTAATGACTCACTGCTGGCCTGAGCATTAACTAGATCAGTTAATACATTTAAACTGGGTGCAAAGAAAGCCGCACCAGTTTCCGCTTGGGTGTACTTTAACAAGTGATCAAAATTGCCGTGGCCGTCACCAGAGATCATACTCTTCAGCATATTTTCAAACGGTGTCGGACTTTGGCAATAAGCAACAAAAAACAAGCCCTGCACCTTCATGTCGCCATAGGGCATACTCTGCCTAACGATTTCAAGCGGATTGCCTTCACTATCGGTTATGCTCGAGCGTTTAATATGCGAGGTAGGTAACTTATTCTCAGTGCTATACTCTTCATTATCAATTTTAGTGCGCGCAAAAATATCTTCTTGCTCTTTAACTTTCAAGGTATTCCACAGCGATAAATTGTGCCGATAACGCTGAATGTGCAGGTAACTTCCCCCCGCAAATGCATGATCTTCACTATCATTAACCAGTGCAACCGTGCGTCTGTGTCTGCCTTGCGGGTTTTCTGTACCATCAACAAAGCCAGTTAAATCTCGCCCATCTAAAAATCGAAAACCGCGTATCTGCTCAATGAGCTCAACGCTATCAGCCAATAAATTACAGACTTTACCAGCAACAATATGATTGACATCAGCCCTATCGCTCCGCACTTCAATATATAAATCGTAATTGGTTGATGGCGCAACGCGATCGTCTTGAGCAATCGCCTCAAAGGATCGCAAATGTTTAGGGCGTTTAGTGGGTGATAATTCATCCCAATAGTTGGCGCCAACCGCCACTACCCCGGTTAAATTACTTTCAGAAAATCGATCGGCATAAGTGTCGAATAGCGCTGGGAGTCTTGATAATGCATGGCGTATATGAGCATTCTTGTTGTCTAGTACATTAAAGAGTAAATAATACCCATGAAGACTTGGCTCTGCACAAATACCAAATTGTTCTCTGGCCATAACTTTTCCCAACCGCAATTACATTCTACTAGTTGTGAGTGTACACATATTTAATCGGTGATAATAGGGTGTGTTTACCATAAAAAAACCCGTTTAACCTATGTTAAACGGGTTTTTGTTTGCTTGCAGTAACAATCTTAGCCGCGAGTAAACTCTGGATAAGCTTCTAAACCACAATCAGATTTGTCTACACCTTCGTATTCTTCTTCTTCACTTACGCGAATACCGACGGTGAATTTAAGTACAGACCAAACAATGAAACTGGTTACAAATACCCAAACAAATATTGTTGCAGCACCAATTAATTGGCCACTAAAGCTCGAACCTGGGTTAGTCAACGGTACCAACAACAGACCAAATAAACCAACCACACCATGCACTGAAATCGCTCCAACAGGATCATCAATCTTTAACTTGTCTAAGCCAATAATAGACAATACCACGATCACCCCACCAATAGCGCCAAATAGAGTGGCTTGAATAGCAGTTGGCGTTGATGGTTCAGCTGTAATTGCCACTAGGCCAGCAAGCGCACCGTTTAAGGCCATGGTTAAATCCGCCTTTTTAAACAATATTTTGGCAAAAACTAGCGCAGCTATAGCGCCACCTGCCGCTGCCGCATTGGTATTCAAAAACACCATAGCGACGGAATGAGAGTTACTGATATCGCCGAGTTTTAATACTGAGCCACCATTAAAACCAAACCAGCCCATCCACAAAATAAAGGTTCCTAAAGTAGCCAGTGGTAAATTGGCACCGGGGATCGCATTGACACGACCATCATCGCCGTATTTGCCTTTTCGAGCGCCCAACAACAATACCCCAGCTAATGCAGCAGCAGCACCTGCCATATGCACAATACCAGAGCCGGCAAAATCAGAAAAACCTAAGTCACCTAAAGTGTACAAACCAAACACAGCGTTACCGCCCCAAGTCCAGCTGCCTTCCATAGGGTAGATAACTGCAGTTAATACCACAGCAAAGGCTAGAAACGACCAAAGTTTCATGCGCTCAGCTACCGCACCAGAAACAATAGACATAGCGGTAGCAACAAAAACTACCTGAAAGAAAAAGTCTGATGCTTTTGAGTAAATGGCACCACCACCAAAACCGTCTTCTCGCCCAGCAAATTCTTTTAACACCGCATCGGTATCAACCGCTTCTATCCCCGATAAGAAAAACCCACCGCCGTACATGATTTGATAGCCACAAGCTAAATACATGATGCAAGAAATGGCATATAAAGCGACGTTTTTAGTCAGTATTTCAGTGGTATTTTTTGAGCGAACTAAGCCGGCTTCAAGCATTGAAAATCCGGCAGCCATCCACATTACCAAGGCACCACAGACCAGAAAATAAAAAGTGTCAATCGCGTATTGAAGTTGAAAAATATTTTGTTCCATTACCATCCCCTTAAAGAGCTTCAGAATCGTTTTCGCCAGTGCGGATCCGCACGGCTTGTTCGAGGTTGTAGACGAAAATCTTACCGTCACCAATTTTGCCGGTGTAAGCTGATTTTGTAATAGTTTCAACCAAACGTTCTACTGCATCGTCATTGACGGCAATTTCCAATTTAACTTTTGGTAAAAAGTCTACTTGATATTCAGCTCCTCGATATAACTCTGTGTGTCCTTTTTGTCGACCAAAACCTTTGACTTCACTGACCGTTAAGCCCTCGATTCCTTGCTCTGATATTGCCTCCCTGACATCATCCAGTTTGAATGGTTTTATAATTGCGCTGATGAATTTCATTACGTACCCCTATGTTTAAGTTGTTTAATGATATTCAAAGCCTGTGCCAAATTATAAAAACCATATATATCAGTAACTTTTACTCAAATATTGATTATTTACTTCGGTAATCGCACGATAACAGTGCAAAAAATCAAGGCAATGATTGCTATTGGTGCAAATGCATTTAGATTGGTTTGTTGATCACAGTTTAGGTTTAAAACTAACTGTGATCCCGTACTCAATCGAGCCATGTTAGTCACTATGGCACAAGGTTTTGAGAGCAATTCAA
>JBELHO010000008.1:0-2483 GCA_042091375.1 Thalassotalea sp.
GTTATCTGTATGGTTTTCGATATTTTTTTCTATATTGTTTTCTATATTGTTTTCTATATTGTTAACGTCGACTTTTACAGGCTTACACAACAAGCCTAACCCTGTTTAAATGATCATATGCAAGCAAAAGATTTAGTTAAAAAGCATCAAAATTTAGTGCACAGTGAAGATAAAAAAGTCATTTCTCATGTACAACGCGAAGAAGATGACTGGTTTATCAATACCCTGATGATCGAAAATATTGATGTACCCTTCAAATATAAACGCAAACAACCCTACCGCAACTTAGTAGGTCAACGAGTCAACCTAACTTATTATGCCCATCGAGAATTAGTCGCAGGTTTTTCAATGGAAGTGATGAATGTGGTGAGAATAAAACGCGCTTAATAGTCGATTAACTTCTATCGAAATTAACTTTAAGTAATAACTGCTATAAAAAACAGCTTTTTTTGTTTATTTTAGCCTCAGCTATTGACGAAAGCCTCAACTTATTTCATAAATACCCTAACAACAAATTTTTTTGTTGCAAGGGGCTTATTATCGGAAAAGTATTTTCCGTTCTACGCATTTTTGGATACAGCAAGAAGGAAAAATAATGATATTAAATCATATATGGGGGCTTTATGCTCATCCAAGAGAAGAATGGCAAACCATTGAAAAGCGCCATGAGAGTTTGATCTACAGTGCAGTACACATTTTAACTGTAGCCTTGATCCCGGCAATATGTAGCTACTTTGCCACCGCACATATAGGTTGGAGCATCGGTGCTGGCGACCTCATTCGCCTACCAGAATCAGCAGCTATGGCTATGTCTGCAGCCATGTACGCAGGACTAATTGCTGGTGTATTGGGCTTGGCCTACTTGATCCAGTGGATGGCGGTGACCTTTGACGCTAGACCGGACTTCACCCAAGCTTTAGAGTTAGCTTCATATACTGCCACACCATTATTTATGGTTGGATTGACGGCGTTATACCCAGTGTTGTGGTTTGTCGCTTTAGCTGGCCTAGCGGCATTGAGTTATTCGGTATATCTATTGTATTCTGGTATACCGATCATGATGAATATCCCTGAAGAAAAGGGCTTTATTTACGCCAGTTCAGTGGTCACTTGCGGTTTAGTACTATTAGTGACGTTAATGGCCATCAGCGCAGTATTATTTGGTATGGGCTTTGGCTCTGAATATATTCGTTAACTCATCATCTGTTATAACTAATCAAATACCCGAAGCACAGATTGATCAGGTGCATGGTTAAACAGAACTAAAATGGCTATTCATCAAGTGAATAGCCATTTTTAATATTAGCAACTGATATTAGTCAACAGCGAGCTTGTGACCCAGTGCCCCAAATAGGATAGGACAAATACAGCCATAAGCTGGTCATATCTTTTTGGGTACATTTTACACTTAACAGCTGAACCAGTAAAAAAACGGCTAGCTACTTGCCAATTGCCACTTGCCACTTACAAATAGTCAGGTGTATTGAAAGTAACACAGTAAATTCACTTTTAGTTGGCTAATTTTTTAACACTGATATTTTCACTGTTTATTATTCATCGATAAGTTTTCTCTGCTGTTTTTTCTGCCATTTATCACCGAAAGGCCGAAAAGCACTGTTCGCATGAATAGCAATAATCACAATGTATAAACAGCCCATGTACAAAGTGACAAACCAAGCGTCGTTATCTGGTCTTTCATCCACTAAAGCGATAAAAGGCCAAATCAAAAAACTCGCCAAATAGATCACCAACATTTTATAAAAATTCTTTATTTCGGCAACCTGTTGTTTGATCTTTTTCCCTTGCTCTTCGGTTAATATTTGTGTGCTGTTTTCAGTATCTGGCACATTCAAATTGGCAGCGGTCATTGTTTGCTCCTGTCGTAATTCAGTTAGTGATATTTCAAAAACAGCAGCAAGGGACTTAAGAGATTCTAAGGCCACTTTTTCATTGTTTTCAATTCGCTGAATAGTGCGAATACTCAAACCACTAAAATGAGCAAGTTGCTCTTGTGACCAGTTTTTATCAGTTCTTAATGTTCTCACGTTCATCTACTTTTCCTACTGCTGTGATCTCATATCATCTACTAAAATGCCCGATGACTTTCTGACAGTTAGCCGACAGTTAGCTGACAGTTAAATTAAAAACCTTTAAATCAATTACTTACAAGCAAAAATGTTAATTTCACAACTAAATACACAACTAATGACACAGCTAATGACAAGCCTAATTGTATTAAATATTGATCAAAACCTATTTTAGAACCTATTGTAAATAATAAGCAAATCATTAATAAAATACGCTGATCAGCTTAGTTTTACAAAGCAGTTAACGAAAAATGGCTTCTCAACGGATCGAGAAGCCAAGGTATGACTCAACAATTGATGCTTTCGTTATTGCCGTTATTACGTTAACGCCTTAATCGTGCTGTTGAGTGCGGCAAAGGCCAGCAATAATTATTCTTCGCCTTATTTGTTGATAAT
>JBELHO010000008.1:2583-10871 GCA_042091375.1 Thalassotalea sp.
AACGCGTCTAATTTTTCTAAATAGCCTTAATCAATGTCTTGATTAAAGTATTGACCGTTGAAGACCAAAAATCGCCTCAAAACTTGATGCGTTAACCGTGCTCTAGAACGCGTCAAAGGCCAGTAATAATTATTCTTCGCCTTATTTGTAGATAATCTGCATAGCTATGAATAACTGTAAACAGCTGTGCATATTTGTGCATAGCTACGCATATCGATAATAGACTCGGCATCCTTGTCTGTGGCATCTTTACTTTTGTTAATGCCTTCATCGTGCTGTTGAGGACGGTAAAGGCCAACAATAATTATTCTTCGCCTTATTTGTTGATACTGTGCATATCGATAATAGACTCGGCATTCTTATCTGTGGCATCTTTACTTTTGTTAATGCCTTCATCGTGCTGTTGAGGGCGGTAAAGGCTAACAATAATTATTCTTCGCCTTCGTTGTGCATATCGATAATAGACTCGGCATTCTTATCTGTGGCATCTTTACTTTCGTTATTGCGCAACGCGTCTAATTTTTCTAAATAGCCTTGATCAATGTCTTGAGTAATGTATTGGCCATTGAATACAGAGGTTTCAAAACTTTTTATTTCTGGATTAGCTATGGCTACAGCTTGTTGTAAGTCTTCAAGTGTTTGAAATATTAGCTTGTCAGCACCAATCAACTGACATATATCATCTAATTCTCGCCCGTGGGCAATAAGTTCATTCGCACTTGGCATATCGATACCATAGACATTTGGAAAGCGGATCTCAGGGGAGGCAGAAGCAAAATAGACTTTCTTTGCCCCAGCTTCACGAGCCATATTGATGATTTGCTCAGAAGTTGTTCCTCTAACAATGGAATCATCGACTAATAAAACCGATTTACCGGCAAACTCAGCATTGATAGCATTGAGCTTACGGCGCACCGATTTTTTGCGCTGTTCTTGCCCTGGCATAATAAATGTTCGGCCAATGTAACGGTTTTTAACAAACCCTTGCCGGTATGGAAGGTTTAACGTTTGTGCAATTTGCAAAGCACTGTCACAAGATGTTTCAGGGATGGGAATAACCACATCAATGTCTTCATCACGCCATTCTCTCTTTATTTTGGCGCCCAACTTTTTACCCATCTCAACTCGAGAGGCATAAACAGACACTTTATTCATCGCCGAGTCTGGTCGTGCAAAATACACATATTCAAAAATACACGGATTAAAATTGGGCTGTTGAGCACATTGTTGACTGAATAATTGTCCATCCTCACTGAAAAAGATCGCTTCACCGGGAGCCACATCACGGACAAATTCAAAGCCACAAGCGTCTAAAGCCACAGACTCTGATGCCACCATATACTCAACACCGCCTTTTGCTTCGCGCTTACCAAAGACTAGAGGGCGAATACCATTGGGATCTCGAAAAGCAACCATACCGTTACCAATAATCAATGCTACCGTCGCATATGCACCACGTACGCGCTTGTGCACATTAACAATGGCTTGAAAAACATCATCAGGTGTCAAAGTTAAAGATGAGGTACTTTGTAATTCATGACCGAGAATATTAAGCAATAGCTCAGAATCTGAGTTGGTATTAACATGACGGCGGGCAGTTTTATACAACCAATCAGTAAGTTCATCGGCATTGGTCAAATTGCCATTGTGAGCCAATGAAATGCCAAAAGGTGAATTGGCATAAAAAGGTTGGGCCTCGGAAGAGCTAGAGGTGCCCGCTGTTGGATAGCGAATGTGCCCTATGCCAATATTCCCCTGCAGTCTTAGCATGTGCCGAGTATGAAAAACGTCTTTAACTAAACCATTGGCTTTGCGCAATCGAAAGTGATTATCCTCTATGGTGACAATACCTGCGGCATCTTGCCCGCGGTGTTGAAGTACGGTTAAACCATCGTATAAAGATTGACTTACCGCTGTATGCCCAACAATACCAACTATACCACACATGTAGATTTTCTCCGGCGAACTATGTTTGATTTAAAAAACTTGACGATTGTTTGAGGTATTCAAAAAACCATTCAATGATTAATGTAAATTCAGGAATTAATTGTGAGCTTTGCCACCATTGAGAAGTAGCCGCGGGGCTAAAAGCGTCCATAAAGAACAACAGTGCACTGATGATAAGTACGCCCCGAAGTGCACCAAAAACGATGCCCAATACCCTGTCTGTACCTGACAATCCAGTTTTAGTCACTAATTGACCAATAATATAATTGACCAAAGCACCTAAAATAAGGGTAGTGATAAATAGCAGAGCAATAGCTACACCATTGCGCACAAATTGATCAGAAAAATGGGTGAGTAAACTGGCGAGGTGACTGTAAAAACTACTGGCAATGAAAAATGCTGATAACCAAATCACAAGTGACACAGCTTCTTTAACAAAGCCACGAACTAGACTAATTAATGTTGATATACCAATAACAGCCAAAATGGCATAGTCTATCCAAACCATATACTAAGTCTTCTCAATGAATTACATATACCAGTAAGTAGAGGCGCGCATTCTAACAGAAGCGGGCCTTAATAAGCCAATATTTTTATCATTTTGTTGGTTGAAAGCGGGCAACTTTGCCTTTAACATTAGTTAACTTATTGAGTGCTATCAATTTTTTTTCAAGTGCCGATTTAGTTAATTCTGGACCAACAAACACCTTGGTCAAGGTACCGTTTTTGGTTTTTATCGGTCGAGTAAAAACCGTGTAACCGTTATTTTTAAGTTTTCCAACCAGCTCTTTAACGTTTTTCTGATGTCGAAAACTGCCCAACTGCACCACCCAGGCTTGAGCAGGTATCACTGGCTCAGGTAGAGTCTTAGGCTGATTTTTAGTTTTATCGACCTTGACAATGGCTTCTGGCTTTTTCGCGGTATTGGTCTTTACTTTGGGATTTTTTATCGTCGGCACCGGCTTATTTTGCTTAGCTACGCCAAGTTTTTCGCCAGTACCAGGTTGTTTGCCTTGCACAACACTATTGACTTGCTGATCATCAACAGCAATGTCTTCTGCGAGCTCTTCACTTGCCAGTTGTTCAAGCTTTTGGTTAGGAAACTTGATCTCTTTAACTGCAGGCTCTGACACTGGTAATGCCGGAATAGGGGAAAATTCTTGTTGATGAGTTTTTTTTTCACCATCTAAGATGTCGGGTAAAACAATAATAGCCAGGGCAGCAATAATAATTGTACCAACTAATCTATTTTGAAAAGGGGTAGACAAGCTAAGGCTCCACTAATAATTGACGAACTTCAGCAACGGTATAGAATGATCCAAATACTAAAATTAAATCATTTTCATTACTTTGATGGTTAGCCATTTTATAGGCATCAGTCACATTGTCAAAACAAAATGTCGGTACATCAGTATTTGCTAAATTTAATTGCAGTATTTCTGCTGCTGCTCCGCGCTCCGTTGGCAAATTAGCTAAATACCAATGATTAACATGTTGCTTTAGAGGCGCTAAGGTATTAGCGATATCTTTATCGGCTAGCATACCAACCACAGCAAATACTCTGTTGCAGTTGCATTCAGCAAGTACTTCTACTAAATACCTTGCAGCTAGAGGGTTATGACCAACATCTAAGATCACCTGACATCCATCAGTAAAACGTTCTGTTCTACCGGTGACGCGCGTTTGTTTTATGTTATCCACAATGTCCTGCTGGGCAAAGCTAACGTCTAGCCTTTGACAAAGCAATGACAAGACCATTAAACCACTGGCAATATTATCTTTGGGTATATTTGCTAGCGGCAACTCAGTAAACTGTTGGTTAGCCTGATGCCAAGACCATTGCATATCTGTTTGCGCTATATAAAAGTCTTTATTTCTTAGCATGTATTGCGTGTTGAGGTGTTTTGCGTGATCTAAAACCGATTGTGGTGGTTTGGGATCACCAATCACCACTATTTGTCCAGTGCGCATGATACCGGCTTTTTCATAGCCAATTGCTTCACGGGTGTTACCTAAATAGGCTTGGTGATCTAAATCTATGGTAGTGATCACCGCAATGTCAGCATCGACAATATTAGTCGCGTCTAATCGCCCCCCCAGACCAACTTCGAGGATCACCACTTGCGGCTTGGTTGCCATGATGATCAGTAATGCTGCTAATGTAGTAAACTCATAATAAGTCAGCGAAGTATCGGCGCGAACCGCCTCTATTTTAGTAAATGCGCTGATCAGCGCACAATCGTCAACATTGACCGAATTGATCCTAAGACGCTCATTAAACCTGTCAATATGTGGTGAAGAATATACTGCAACCGTTTTATTTTTTGCTAGTAAGGCGTTTTCGATAAACGCACATGTGGTGCCTTTGCCATTGGTACCGGCTACTGTGATCACTTGCGCAAAGGACAGATCAACTGACAGCGCCCGCGCCACTTTGCCAATGCGCTCTAACCCCATATCTATATCAGTATTATGAAGTCTCTCTAAATAATAAAGCCACTCGCTGAGATCGCGCTCAGTAGAGTGGCTGTTAACATCTTTATTGTTCATAAAGTCAATTACTTTGCTTGTAATTAGCTGGCTAAGCTGGCTTTACCGATGAATTTTGATATTAAACGCGCTAGTGTATCACGCATTTCACGACGATCGACGATCATATCAATAGCGCCTTTTTCCAATAAAAACTCACTGCGCTGAAAACCATCGGGTAATTTTTCTCGCACTGTTTGTTCAATAACTCTTGGCCCAGCAAAACCTATTAAGGCTTTGGGCTCAGCAATATTGACATCACCAAGCATAGCTAAACTTGCTGATACGCCACCCATAGTAGGATCGGTGAGTACCGAAATATAAGGCAAGCCCTGCTCACTCATTTTAGCAAGTGCGGCACTGGTTTTCGCCATTTGCATTAACGATAAAAGCGCCTCTTGCATACGTGCGCCACCACTGGCAGAAAAACAGATAAAAGGTAAATTGTGCTTTAGGCAAAATTCTACACCGGCAACAAAACGCGCACCAACCACCGACGCCATTGAACCACCTAAAAAAGAAAATTCGAAGGCTGCTGCAACAACAGGCATACCGTGAAGTTCACCTTTCATCACAACCAGAGCATCTTCTTCCCCAGTATTTTTTTGTGCCGAAGAAAGGCGATCTTTATAGCGTTTTGAGTCTTTAAATTTTAGTACATCTTGGGCTTTGAACTCACTGCCCAGTTCAACACGTTCTCCGCTGTCTAAGAAGCCCTCAATGCGTTTGCGAGCAGAAATACGCATGTGATGATCACATTTGGGACAAACTGACATTTGACGATCGAGTTCGGCACTGTAAAGTACTGCGTTACAAGCAGTACATTTACTCCATAACCCTTCTGGTATATTGCGTTTTTGGGTGGATTTTGCCTTAGGGAGAATTTTTTCTATCCAACTCATAATATCTCTTTTACCTGTACACTAGGTTTATTTGACAACACTGTTTGGCCATCATCAAATAACAATTACCAATTAATACTTAATATAACTTACAATTACACCACATTTTACCCTATGTTGAATATAAAAAACTGGTCTGTTTTGTCAAATGTTCAGTTAATCAAGAAATAATGGTCCGTTAGGACGTTGCGGTAAATCAAATGTTGCAGGGTAGTCAACGCCTACAAAATATAGCCCCCCTGCGGCTGCCATCATCCCAGCAACACACCGGTTCTTTTTAGCTAACACTTGTTTGATCCACTCGACTGTCTCTAGTTCTTGACCAACACGCATTAAACTACCGGCAATATTTCTCACCATGTGGTGTAAAAAGGCATTGCCTTTAACATCGATGATCACATAATCTCCGCGCCTCGATACGTTGCAATAATACAAGGTTCTAATCGGAGAGTGCGACTGACAATGCACAGTTCGAAATGAAGTAAAATCGTGTTTACCGACTAGGGCTTGAGCGGCTTGATGCATCAAATTTTCATCAAGGGGATAATGACAAAAACTCAGTCCTTGACTTAATATCGCCGAACGCAATCTATTATTGTATATTACGTAGCGGTATTGCCGAGCTGAAGCACTAAAGCGCGCGTGAAAATCGCTGCTGACTTGCTTTACCCAAGTCACCGCAACATCTTTCGGCAAATAGGTGTTAACCCCTAACGTCCACGCCACGTCTTTGCGAATTTTTTCGGTATCAAAATGCACCACTTGATTTGTGGCATTTACACCAGTATCGGTTCTGCCCGCGCAAACCACTTCAACAGTTTCATCTGCTACTTTTGACAAGGCTTTTTCTAGTGTTTGTTGAACACTAACCACACTTTTCTGTCGCTGCCAGCCGTGGTAACGACTGCCATCGTATTCTATACCTAATGCGTAACGCATGCTTATCACTCCGCCACGTAGGCAGGCTATTTTGGGCGCATTATCTCTTATTTGACATTGTTTAGAAAGTAGCGATTCAGACAGTTGTTAATAAGTTTTAATAAATTGTCCAACCAATAAATGAGCAAATAGTCACTGTGTTAGGCGCTAATTTATGTCCTTATGGGCAAAGGTCCGGCGACAATGTATCTATTTGCTAACTCAGGCAAGTATTGAATACAACAAAATACGACATTGCAATAATATATTGAATGCAGTCATTATGGTTTTATTTGATGTGTTCAAGTAGAAGTTTGGCTTCTTTTTGTTGCTCCTCGTCACCAAGGGAAACAACATCTTTTAAAATGACTTCGGCATTTTCCAAATCACCTATTTCAATATATACCTTGGCAAGATCTAATTTTGCCGCAACACCGCTGTCATCTTCATCGTCGACATCGAGATCATTGACGCTGTTGGTAAATTCTGGAAACTCTCCCAAGCCCACGTCTATATTGCTTTGCTGATAAGGTTCAGTAGACTTTTTTGCACTGACATCATCTAATGTGTCCGCAATTAGATCATCAACAGCAATAAAGTCTTGATCTTTATTTGCCGATAACTCATCTGAGTTATCATTGATATCGGTGTTTTCTTCGTCGTCACTTGCCATTGAAGATAAATCTAATGACTCTGTATTATTTTGAGTGGTTTCTTCTTCAATGCTAGATAATAGTTCATCAAAATCTATATCGTCGAGTTGCTCAATATCATTAATTTCACTAGTTTGATTAAATTGATCAGAGGAATTTTCACTGTCCTCATCGGCAAGTAAATCGGCAAGTACACTACTGTCAGTATAATCAGGCGTTAATTCAGCCGCTGTTTTCGATTCTTTTTCATCGTTGAGTAACTGGTTTAAAGTTGACTCATCAAAGTCGGTAGACAATTGTTCATGCTCATTGTCTTTGTTAGTAATTCCTTGACTTCCCAAGATATCATCTCCGATATCCCCTAAATCGTTAGCACTTAAAGTATCTTCGTTAACACCCGCAAGTAAACCATCAATGTCAATATCAACATTATCGTCAGTTACACCAGTGGGAGGATCTTGTCGATCACTTTCAACAGAGCTGTTTTGTTGTTCAGTTGTTAAATGGTTAAAATCTGCCGACAAGAATTTCGACACATAATCTTCAGAAAAGTCGTCAATGAGGGGGTCGGCTGTTATATTTTGATGATCATCAGTTGCTTCTGAACTATGCGGTGTGTCGTCTACTGACTCAGGTTCAATTTCACCGGCCAATGATTCCAAAATAGCATCAAGCTCTTCGGGATCGGTTATCTCTCTTAGCTCGGTTGTCTCTGGAGATTCATTTACATAAGGCGAATGCTCTGCAGATCCTGGCTCTTTATCATCAGCCAAGGCCTCTAATATAGCGTCAATATCTTCTGGATCTTTAACGTCTGTTGCTGTTTCTACTGTCTCATTTACATAAGGTGAGTGTTCTGTAGATTCTGGTTCTATATCATCGGCTAACGACTCTAAAATAGCGTCAATATCTTCAGCATCGGTCATATCTGTCGACTTTGATATCTCTGCTGGCTTCGAAGTCTGCAATGACTCTGTTATATCAATCGGTTCTGATAAATCTTCAGTTTTATACGGCGAGTGCTCTGTAGATTCTGGTTCTATGTCATCGGCTAACGACTCTAAAATAGCGTCAATATCATCGGGATCAGTTATTTCTGTGGAATTTTCTGCCTGTGCTGACATTGCGACTTCATCTGGATCAGATATATACGACGAATCATCTGTAGGCTGCTGTTCATCGGTCACTGAATTCAATATAGCGTCAATATCATCGGGGTCGGATATTTCTGTTGCCTGCTTTTCATCGGCTACTGAATCCAATATAGCGTCAATATCATCGGGTTCAGATATTTCTGTTGGCTGATTTTCATCGGCTACTGAATCCAATATAGCGTCAA
>JBELHO010000008.1:10971-13043 GCA_042091375.1 Thalassotalea sp.
TTGGCTGATTTTCATCGGCTACTGAATCCAATATAGCGTCAATATCATCGGGTTCGGATATTTCTGTTGGCTGATTTTCATCGGCTACTGAATCCAATATATCATCAATATCATCGGGGTCAGATATTTCTGTTGGCTGATTTTCATCGGCTACTGAATCCAATATAGCGTCAATATCATCGGGTTCGGATATTTCTGTTGGCTGATTTTCATCGGCTACTGAATCCAATATATCATCAATATCATCGGAGTCGGATATTTCATTGTTATCAAAGTTGCTCTCCACAACTTCATCATCATCTAGGTTGGCTTGCTGCTCATTGGCATTAGATGCTTCGTTGGCGTCTTCGAGTAAATCATCCAAAAGACCTTGTTCTAGTGTTCCGCCGGCTAATTCGTCATTGTTGTCATCAATTTCAGATAATAATGAATCCAAATCGTCTTGAGCTAGTTCACCGCCTTGCAGAGCATCGCTGTCAATTTCAGTTTCAATTTCATCGTCACCGTCTAAGTGAATAGCATCGGTGTTATCACTGTCTGTGTCAGCCAAATCAATTTCATCACTAAATGCCTGTTGGTTGGGTTCTGTGTCTAAATCTTCAGATAAATCAATAGACAATTCATCGTCAAGGGATAATTCATCATCAAGAGATAATTCATCATCAAGAGACAATTCATCGTCAAGAGACAATTCATCGTCAAGGGATAATTCATCGTCAAGAGATAATTCATCGTCAAGAGACAAGTCATCGTCAAGAGACAAGTCATCATCAAGAGTAATGTCTTCAGCTATTTCACCATCATCATTAGGCTTATCAATGACGGCCTCTTGTGTTATCTTTTCTTGATTGTTAGCTGAAACTAAGTCATCAGTTTTAGACGATGATCTCCGTCCTATCACAAATAAAATAAGTCCAATACAAAGCAAACTGGGGATCGCTGTCATTAATACGATAAACCAGCCCTGATCTAGCAGTTGATGACTTTTCTGTTCGGCTAATGCTTTATCTGCTAAGGCTTGTTGTTTTTCCAGTTCCTTCTCACGAGCTGCTTGCTCAAGCAGAGCGGTTAATTGCTCAAATTTTTTGTTCACTTCTTCTCTGGTTGGAACATTTTGCTCCATGCTGGCAAGTTTTTCCTCAACCCCTAAAATTTGTTTATTGTCTTGTTGGTTGTCTTGCAAAATAGCTTTAACGCCATCGATAGAATCTTGTAAATCATTTTGAATAGTGGCTAACTGCTGATTTTGTTGATCACTAACGTCTTTAATTTGCTCGTTAATTTCAGATTTTACGGTGTCGAGGTCTGCTACCTTTACCGCCTGTTGCAACGGCTTCTTTTGTGGTTCACCGGCACTGGTCGCCACATTAGCTTGCCAAATATCGTCATCGGTTTCTGATTTGTTCTTAGACTCGACCTTATCGATGGCACGCATTTCATCTGTAGATGGAATTTTTAAATAAGATCCATTGACTAAGTGATTTAAATTGTTGTTTTTAAATGCTTGCGGGTTTTTTTCGAAAAGGGCTTGCATCACTTGATACACGGTCAAACTCGGATCTGGCCGTACTTTTAAGGAGATATTCCACAAGGTGTCACTAGATTGAATGGGGCCATACTGATCATAGGGAAAAACATCGCTGCTTTTGGGACCGCGGATGCGGATCCCCTCCTCTTCTGTAGCCATAGAAGGAGCACTTAACGTGCTTATGCTAATAAATATAACCGGCAAAAAGCACAGATGGAAAAGACGATGCATTACATTATCCTAATATTTTTTATTGGTTGCCAATAATTTGGCAAAGTGAAATCCATTAAAAATAAAGCAAACTTTATTCCAATTGCAGTGATAATACAATAAACAAAAACCAATAGTGATCATTCAGTCGTATTATTCACCAAGCCTATCATTATTTCCTTTGTTCATCAGCCACATATAGCCATGGTAATAATAAATGAGTCAACCTCAAAACCGAAATAACTAGGCTGACGAGCTTGGCTATTGTGTGCCTAACATAAACTGCATAGAAAATTGCCCAGAAACTAGTTGCGATAAGCATTAGATTATCCAT
>JBELHO010000008.1:13143-20810 GCA_042091375.1 Thalassotalea sp.
CCTATAAATAATAAGCTAAAGCAACAATTTTGTTGTTACAAACAGCTACGTCAGTTCAGCTAGCAGCCACTTTGATGATCACTGTGCTATTGTTAAAATACTGACATAAAAAAACTCACCGCTAAATATATTTAACGGCGAGTTTTTGTTTTTCTTTAATATTTACAAGGTCATAGTTAAAAAAATCAAATACCAGTCACTAGTATTTTTCAGTCATTATTCCCAGTCAATAGGCAAAGTGACAAGGCCAACAATCGACTAACTGATCAGACTCATTTAAATATTTTTACTTTAACTGGCGAAAAATAATCCACAGTGTTTACTTTTACACTGTTCAACAGTATTTACAAATGCAACAACGCGGTGCAACGCAACGACAATAGACGCTAGTTAACCCAGATACTCTTTGATCAACAACTCAGCAATTTGAATACTATTAGTGGCTGCACCTTTGCGGACGTTATCAGCAACAATCCACATGTTAATGCCGCAATTATGACTTATGTCTTCGCGAATACGGCCGACATAAGTACTGTCTTTACCACTTGCATCACCAATTTGCGTTGGAAAGTCCTCATCATTGCGACAAACTTCAATGCCCTCTGCCTGACTCAATAGATCTTTTACTGCTTCTGCTGAAATCGGTGCATGGGTTTCAATGTGCAAGGCTTCACCATGACCAAAAAACACTGGTACACGCACCGCGGTGGGATTGACTAGCACTTGCTCATCACCGAGGATCTTTTTGGTTTCCCAAACCATTTTCATTTCTTCTTTGGTGTAGCCATTGTCTAAAAAGACATCTATTTGCGGAATAACATTAAAGGCAATCTGTCGAGAAAAGTTTTTCGCTTCTACTGGTTTACCACACAACAAATCAGCGGTTTGTTTAGCCAATTCATCCATAGCAGATTTCCCTGCACCAGAGACTGATTGATAGGTACTGACATTAACCCGGGCAATACCCACCGCATCATAAATGGGCTTTAAGGCCACCATCATCTGTATTGTTGAACAATTGGGATTGGCGATGATATTGCGGTTGCGATAATCTGCCAACGCCTCTGGATTGACCTCTGGCACCACTAAAGGAATATCTGCTTGATATCTAAATTCAGAGGTATTATCGATAACAATACACCCTGCCTCACCAGCAATGGGCGCATATTTAGCAGAAATAGACCCACCGGCGGAGAAAAAACCGATTTGAGCTTGATCCCATTCAAAATTATCAGCGTCTAACACTTCAATACTTTCACCATTAAAGTCAATAAATTCTCCAGCTGAACGCGCACTTGCCAAGGGAAATAATTTATTGATAGGAAAATCTCGTTGCTCAAGAATTTCAATAATAGTTTTACCTACTAACCCGGTTGCTCCTAATACGCAAACATTAAACTTTTGTGCCATGACCCCTCTCTTATTTAATTGCTTAACTAAACCCAAGTTGATTCAATGGATCGCCATTGATTTGCTTGGCATACTTGATCTTTACAGCAGAAAACTCCCGGCGAGTCGGGTGTGTTTTGCGAATGTGATCAAAAGCATTGCTATTGTTGTACTGCTTATCAATTTGTTGACGAAAAATACCATCGTCACGACGAACATCGTAAACCATTTTCACCAGTTGGTTTAGTACTAATTGATCAAACCCTTGGTTTATTTGCAACTGATTTACAATTGGTTCAGGCAACAAATTGGCAAGCGTTACCTTCGGTGATATACCGAGATGTTGACATAATGCCTGATAGAGCATTTCAGTGCCACGAGCTTTTCCTTCTAAGCTATAACCAGCGATATGAGCAGTGGTAATTGCACAATAAGGGATCAGTTGTTGTAAGATGTTTGGCTCGTTTTCCCAAACATCTAACACTAACCTTAATCCGTGTCCCTGTTGCTTCATTGCTAACAGCGCTTGGTTGTCAACCACCTCACCGCGACAGGCATTGATCAGTATTTGATTTTCAGACATGGTTGATAAACGCGCTTTATCGAGTAAATGCCAAGTAGGGTGTTCACCCTCGGTGGTTTTAGGTACGTGTAAAGACACAACATCACAAGCGAGAACTTGCTCTAGCGAAACAAAATTGCGCTTATCAACTTGTTTTTCAGCTAAGATGGGATCACACAACAGGTGTTTTATTCCTATAGCACTGAGTTTTTCACTTAACCTTGTACCAGTATTACCCGCCCCGACAATACCGACAGTCAATGAAAATAAATCAATTGTGTAACGCTCAGATAATGCCACTAGTGCACTGATCACATATTCAGCCACAGCAATAGCATTACAGCCCGGAGCCGATGAAAAATCGATATTGCGTTTGCGTAAATAATTCTTATCTATGTGATCAGTGCCTATGGTGGCAGTGCCAACAAATTGAATGTTGTTATTTAATCTCAGCAGTGCTGGATTAACC
This sequence comes from Thalassotalea sp., assembly GCA_042091375.1. Taxonomy (GTDB): domain Bacteria; phylum Pseudomonadota; class Gammaproteobacteria; order Enterobacterales; family Alteromonadaceae; genus JBELHO01. Next base: position 15,564 of record JBELHO010000008.1, read on the forward strand.
TCAGTGATAGAACGCACCAATAGCACATCGGCATCTGCGGCCTGCTCGGCTGATAACCCACGGCCATTAAAGGCAGTTAATTCACCTAATTCACTAAAAAATTCTCTAGCAAATGGCATATTTTCGTCAAAAAATATTTTCATTTTTTATTTATCACTCATCAATATCTCTGATTATTTGCAGTCAGCAATCACCCTAAAGTAACACAAAAAAAAACCACTGCACCAGTGGTTTTCAAATCGATTTTGCCGCCGCGATATTGCATGCCAATAACAAGTTAATACTCGTGCAACTCAATATCGCCGCTGATCAGCTAACGCGGTTTACACAGAATATTTTTTCATCACTAAAGTAGCGTTAGTGCCACCAAAGCCAAAACTGTTAGACATAACCACATCTAAATCAGCGGCACGTAATTCAGTAACAATATCTAAGCCTTGCGCTTGCTCATCCAACTGTTCAATATTAATTGAAGGAGCAATAAATTTATGCTCCATCATCAATAGCGAATATATTGCTTCATGAACACCAGCGGCTCCAAGTGCATGACCTGTCATAGCTTTAGTAGCACTGATCGCCGGTGAATCATCACCGAACAACTGCTGAATAGCTCCTAATTCTTTGACATCGCCAACTGGGGTTGAAGTGCCGTGAGTATTTAAATAATCGACTTTGCCTGTCACACCTTCCATCGCTTGTTGCATACACCGCACCGCGCCTTCACCGCTTGGAGCAACCATATCGAAACCGTCTGAGGTTGCGCCATAACCGACTACTTCTGCGTAAATATGTGCACCGCGAGCCAGAGCGTGCTCTAATTCTTCAACCACAACCATGCCGCCGCCGCCAGAAATAACAAAACCATCGCGATCAGCGTCATAAGTACGTGATGCCTGCTCAGGTGTGTCATTGTATTTGGTTGATAAAGCACCCATGGCATCAAACATCATCGCCAGCGACCAATCGACTTCTTCACCGCCACCAGCAAAAACAATATCTTGTTTGCCCAGTTGAATAAGTTCAGCAGCATGACCAATACAATGAGCACTGGTAGCACAAGCAGAACTCATTGAGTAGTTGACGCCTTTAATTTTAAATGGTGTAGCTAAACAGGCTGAACAGGTACTCGACATAGTTTTAGGAACAGCATAAGGGCCTACCCGCTTAACGCCTTTCTCTCTCAGGGTATCTGCCGCTTTGACCACATTGTCAGAAGAAGCACCGCCTGAGCCAGAAACGATACCAGTGCGGAAGTTAGATACCTGTTGTTCAGTTAATTTTGCATCGTCAATCGCTTCTTGCATGGCCACATAGGCAAATCCAGCAGCATCGCCCATAAAGCGCAGGGCTTTGCGGTCAATGTGATTTTTTATGTCGAGGGTAGGATTTCCCCATACTTGGCTGCGTAAACCTTTCTCAGCAAAACTCTCAGATTGAGTTATACCAGAGCGTCCTGATTGCAGTGAGGCTAATACTTCCTCTGCGTTATTACCAATACTTGATACAATACCTAATCCAGTGATCACTACACGTTTCATTTAATTAACCATTTAAAATTTAAAATTCGCCGATATCATACAGATTTTTTCACACTATACTGGTCTGTCCAGTGTACGCTTGTACACTGATTTTCAGTAAAATACTATCAATGTATCTCAGTATCAGTAAAATAAGCATGAATATAAGACAATTGCGGTAAACTGGCAACAAAGTGTCCCCTAAAAATAAAATGGTTTTTAACAAAAATGGCTCGCCATTTTCACCCGAATTTGACGATATTTATTTTGATACGGCCTCAGGCTGTAATCAAAGTGAACAAGTGTTTATTAAAGGCAATGACATTAAACCCAGGTTAATCGCTGCTAGCCAATCGTTTACCATTGCTGAAACAGGATTTGGAACCGGTTTAAATTTTTTACTTACCCTGCAACTCTATCAGCAACTGAGTTTATCTCAGTCACTGGCGCCGTTAATGTTCATAAGCACCGAAAAGTACCCTTTAAGCGCAACTGATCTAACCACTGCATTGGACTGTGTACCAAAACTGAGCGGTGTCGCCAAACAATTCATAGAAAAGTATCGACAATATCTCGATAAGCACCCCGATAGCAAAAGCATTGAATTAAGTTTTTGTGATCAACTAATCACCTTAGTCATACTGTGTGAAGATGCGACAACCGCTCTGCAACAACTTTCGTCACCTGTGGCGGGAACCGTTGATGCTTGGTATTTAGATGGATTTGCCCCCAATAAAAACCCACAAATGTGGCAACCTAGCTTATTCGAACAAATCGCTAGGTTATCAAAACCGCAAGCCAGCTTAAGTACTTATACTATTTCAGGAAAAGTGCGTCGTTCATTAGCTAAAGTAGGATTTCGCACCCGTAAACATCAAACCAAAGGACAGAAATCGGAAATTTTACAAGGTGTATTTCAACAAGGTGGTGCGGTTAACGCCGGCTATAAAATTCGACCTAGCATAGTCAAACCACAGCAGGTCAGTATTATTGGTGGAGGTATCGCTTCTGCCTGTGCCGCTTATATATTAACCAAACACGGTATCAAGGTGACAGTCTATTGCAAAGATAGTCGAGTAGCTCAGGGCGCCTCCAACAATGATATGGCAGCAGTTTATCCCCTAATACATCAGCAAAAAGATGTGATGAGTGACTTTTATCATCAGGCTTTTGACTATGCCATTGAGTTTTATCAACACCTGCTTACTCAAGGTTTTCATTTTGCTCATGACTGGTGTGGGTTATTAGATATTGCTTACAAACAATCACTGATGATCAGGCAAACACATTTTCAACAAGGAAAAGTGTGGCCTAAATCACTGCTGATCAGTGTTAATGAACAACAAGCCACTAAACTGGCAGGCATTAAACTCAACCACGGTGGGCTTTTTTTTCCAAAAGCCGGATGGATCGCCCCACGAGAGTTAGTTGCACAATTATTTGCCGCAGCTAAACAAACTAACCGTTTGCGCATTGCCACCGATCACTGCGTCACTGAAATGCTGCAAAAACCCGATAAATCTTGGCAATTAACATCAAATCAGGGGGTTATCAATGCTGGTGTGGTGATCATCTGTGGCGGAGCAGAGGCCATTTCCCTCAATACACTGCAAGATCTCCCGCTAACTCCCGTGCGGGGACAAGTTAGTACGGTAAAATCTAATAACAGCATGTCTGCCCTGCGCACTGTGATCTGCCATAAAGGCTATTTGACTCCAGCCCACCATCAAGAGCACTGCATTGGTGCGACCTTTGACAAAGGCAGTATCGATATACAAAACCGCCGCAGTGATGACGAATATAATATAGCTGTGTTAGCTCGTTGTTTACCCTATTTACCGCAGTGGCAAATTGAGCAAGTAGTCCGAAGTAAAGCACGTTTGCGTTGCACCACCCCAGATCACATGCCGTTGGTTGGTGCCATGCCTGATATTGCCCGTCACCAAACGACATATGCACATTTATCAAAAGACAAAAACTGGCGTTATCATCAGCCTGCACCCTGCATTGACAACCTATATGTGTTAACTGGCCTAGGGGCAAGAGGGCTGACCAGCGCCCCTATATTGGCGGACATACTCAAAGATGATTTGTGTGGAACACCTTACCGGTTGGACAGTGAAATGTTATACAACCTAGCGCCTAATCGCTTTGTGATCAGAGACTTAATCAAAAACAAGGGCACTGATAAGGATATGGCTAAGTAAATGCGGCTTTTAACTTTTGCCAATAATTATTGACAATGATCCGGTCGTTTGGTGACAGTTCTGCTCTGGCCTGTTGCACTTTATCACTGACGGCTTCGGCAAGTTGTGCTGTTAACGATTGCGATTCATCGCCAAAATCACTGGCCGATAGACTGATAAAGCCGCGCAAATAACTACTGGCAAATAATTCATCAGCACAGACATCTTGACAGACAAGATCGTCTAAGTATTGATATAACTCTGTTAAGGTATTAAATTTCACTTGTATTTCCTAATAGAAGCCATAGTAAAGGCCAATTAAAACGCTTGTGTTAAGGTTATTGTGGACTAGCCACGGGATACAAAACTTGATCATTATAACCGGTAATAACCGGTATAAAACCGGTGAGGTCTCTATCGAGCTCACTGTCACCAGTATCTGCAATCAGTGGTCGAGCTTGCAGGGCAGTTAATTTTGCTTTAGTGGCAATAACCATAATATTTTGTTTGCCGATCAATCGAATAATACGGGGACTGAGTTGCTGGTTACCGCGACCAAATATATGTCCCTGTCCGCCGATCAAAGTGATCACCAGTTTGTATTGTTTATTTTCTTGGTTATCCAATAATAGCCAAAGCTCTGGTTCAGTAATATCCGAGTGTAACAACTGCTGCTGACAAATTACGTCTACCCCTAGCAAAGTACCTTCGAGCGCCAATTCCTCCATGAGAAACGCCGTGGTTGAACCTGAGCCAATAACAAACAGTTGATCTTCCATTTGGTTAATGACATGTGCAGCAATATCTTGCAGTACCAATTCATCAGACTCTTTACCGCCAGCTTTCACGGCTTGAACATAGCGCAACTCAGAGGGGATCTGCATACCACCGTAGCGTTTAGCTTTAACCACACCTCGACGAAATAATGATTCGTCAATGTCCATGACATCAGCCTCAGTCAGACTAACCAACTGATTAGTGATCATTAACTCAACCACACGGCCAGCCGATTTTGGAGTAATAGCATAAACCCCTGAATGAATTTTACAGCCAGCTGGAATGCCCAATACCGGTATACTATCCTCAAGTATGTGGCAAATATTGCGAGCGGTACCATCGCCCCCAGCAAATAACAACAAATCAATATGCTGTGTTCGCAACGCCTTAACCGCATTTTCAGTATCGGCAGCGGTGGTTATATCGCTATTCGTTTGATGTGCTATTTCCACCTTAAAACCCAAGGCTTGTGCGGTGTTTTCCCCCATAGCGCCATTGACTGTTACTATGCAAATTTGCTGCTGATAAGGCAGTAATATCTCCAGTGCCATACGCGCTCTTTCATTGGCTTTTGCAACGGCACCTAGGGATAATGCACGATCGACAATACCGTCACCATCACTGCCCTTGAGGGCAACGCTACCGCCAATGCCAGCAATAGGATTAACAAGAAAACCTAATCTAAACATCAATTAACACACCTTTTTCAGTTGTTGGTTTTAGTTGTTGTTTCGGTTGTTGTTTTGGTTGTTGTTTCGGTTGTTGTT
>JBELHO010000008.1:20910-29713 GCA_042091375.1 Thalassotalea sp.
GTTGGTTTTAGTTGTTGTTTCGGTTGTTGTTTTGGTTGTTGTTTCGGTTGTTGTTCAGTTGCATCAACTAGGCCAAATTGCGCTGCAGTCAATGGCCATGGGCTTTGATAAAAGTCCGCCAACACAGCAATAAACTGCTCTGCTCTACAGGGAAAACCACAGTTTAAATAACGCTGTACTTGCTGAGATACCGCCCGTTGAAAATTAACCGTCTCTATATCCATACCATGTAAATTATCAGCCGAAACAACAAATTTTTTATTGGCAGCAACACTAAAAGCCCATTCGATTGCTTGTGGCTTAACTTCAACTTGCTCAAACGCATGTTGTTGCTGTTGAGTTCGGCCATCGGGTAAATACCAATAGCCAAAATCTTCTAATAATCGCCGTTGCTCACCAGCCAAGCACCAATGAGATATTTCGTGTAATGCACTGGCGTAATAGTCATGAGTAAAGACCAATTGATGAAACTGACATTGAGAATTTGCCGGCAAATAAACCGGCTCCACACCACCTTGTACCAGCTTAGTATTGTGAGAACAGTAAAAGGTTTGCTCGAATAACCCGATGAGATCATCAATATTGTCAGACATGCCGCGAATAAACTAAATTAACATCTGCCTATTCTAGCAAAAATAAATACAATTTCATTGCTAATTATCAACAGATAAGCTGTGATCGACTCCGACAAATAACTGCCGAGTCATTTAGCTTTTTAATTGATACTAATGAATAAGTTACACTTGTAGAAAATTTGTTTGCCAGCCCCTCAATACCCATGATATTTAACACAAATAAATTAAACTTAGAGTTTAACTAATACTGGTAAAGTCAATGCCGTTACATGTACTATGAATAGGCAACTTGATAAAGACTATTAATGAGACAAAGCACAGTGATGAAAAAATTAGATGACATTGATTTACGTATATTAACAATACTTTATAAAGATGCCGACATTACCAATAAAGAACTTGCAGAAACCATAGCTATCGCCCCGTCAACCTGTTTAGAGCGGGTAAAGCGGATGAAACACAATAACATTATCAAAGACTCGTTTATCGATATTAACTTCAAGAACTTGGGCGGTAATATTGAAGCTATTGCGGCAATAAAACTTCAACCCTACTCAGAATTAATTGTCAATAAGTTGCGCGATGACTTATTACTACTGCCGGAAATTATCAGTCTTTACCACATGGGGGGCAATTACGATTACCTTATCCATATGTCAGTAAACAACAGTGAACACTTACGTCAATTTGTGTTCAATGCCATCACCTCGCGAGACGAAGTCACCACAGTGGAGACCTCACTGATATTTGAACACAGTCGCAGCGGCGTACTGCCTAGCTTTAACGATAAATAAGCTGATTAATACACAGGGCGGCTATGTGCGGTAAAGAACAGACTGCGCTGGCTGTTGTGTAGCACGTAAACTAAAAAATCCCGCCAACGGCAGGATTTTATTAAAGGCAAGTAACACCAATTCAGATCAAGTCAGACTAGCTTTTTAAGTCATCAAAGAAGCTTTTGACACTGTCAAAAAAGCCACTTTCTTTAGGGCTGTGCTTGCTGCCACCTTTGCCCATTTTTTCATCTAATTGCCGCAAGAGATCGGCTTGATCGCCAGATAAATTGACCGGTGTTTCAATAACAACTCTACACATCAAATCACCTGTAGAATGACTGCGAACCGACTTAACGCCTTTGCCGCGCAAGCGGAACATTTTACCGGTTTGCGTTTCGCGTGGAATTTTCAATTTGACTTTTCCCGCCAAGGTTGGCACTTCAATTTCACCACCAAGGGCAGCAGCGGTAAAGCTGATCGGCATTTCGCAAAATAAATTATTTTCTTCGCGAACAAATATTTTGTGATCTTTAACATTAGCTTGCACATAAAGATCACCAGGAGGTGCACCGTGCTCGCCAGCTTCACCTTCTCCAGCTAAGCGTATTCTATCTCCAGTATCGACTCCAGGAGGTATTTTCACAGACAGGGTTTTATTTTTCTCAACCCGGCCTTGACCATTACAATAGACACAAGGATCACTGATCACCTTACCTGTGCCTGAACAAGTTGGACAAGTTTGCTGCACAGCAAACAAACCTTGACGCATTTGTACCTGACCATGACCATGACAAGTAGGACAAGTTTTAGCACTGGTACCCTTTTTCGCCCCCGAGCCATCACAAGGTTCACAAGCCACCAAAGTAGGCACTTTGATTTCTAATGTTTTACCTTTTACTGCTTCTTCTAAAGTCAGTTCTAGATTATAGCGAAGATCTGAGCCCCGACGTTGACGAGATTGGCCACCTCGACCGCGACCTCCGCCAAAAATATCACCAAAAATATCGCCAAAAGCATCACCGAAATCTTGACCACCACCAAAACCGCCACCACCGTGACCGCCTTGCTCAAAAGCGGCATGACCGTATTGATCATAAGCGGCGCGCTTTTGATCGTCATTTAAAATTTCGTAAGCTTCTTTGATTTGCTTGAAGGTTTCTTCTTTTGATTTATCACCTTTAGTTCTATCAGGATGATATTTCATCGCTAAACGTTTGTAGGCTTTTTTTATTTCTCGTTCTCCAGCGTCTTTGCCGACACCGAGGGTTTCATAATAATCGCGTTTTGACATAGTTTATATTCTTTACTTTAAGCCAATGAATAGTTATTTTTTTAATCGCTCTCACTATTAATGCACTAGTAAATCGATTATAAAAATAAATATTAATTTTTCTTCAATAATGTAAATAGTAAAGCGCCGATAAGTATCGACGCTTTAGTTTTAAGCTTGTACAACAACTGAATTAACCAACCGCACATTACAATCACTTTAAAGTGTACAGTTGGTAAACATCAAACTACTTATCGTCTTTGACTTCTTCAAATTCAGCGTCGACCACATCATCACCTGCAGGTGCAGCATTTTCAGCTTCTGGAGCAGCACCTTCTGGAGCACCACCTTGCGCCTGTGCTTTCGCTTGCGCAATTTCCATTAACTTAGCTGACGCTTCGATAACCGCTTGCGATTTAGCATCAATAGCTTCTTTGTCGTCGCCTTTGCTCGCCGCTTCGAGCTCAGTTAACGCCGCTTCAATTTTTTCTTTATCTTCGGCAGGTAAATCATCACCAGCTTCAGTTATTTGCGAGCGAGTTGCGTGTACCATACCATCGGCTTGGTTACGCGCTTGCACTAACTCTTCAAACTTAGCGTCTTCATCAGCATTGGCTTCGGCGTCGCGAACCATTTGCTCTACTTCATCTTCCGATAAACCAGAAGAAGCTTTGATGGTAATTTTTTGCTCTTTACCGGTATTTTTATCTTTAGCGGTAACGTGCAAAATACCATCGGCATCAATGTCAAAAGTCACTTCAATTTGTGGTGTACCACGCGGAGCTGGATCAATACCTTCAAGGTTGAACTGTCCTAAAGACTTGTTCGCCGATGCCTGCTTGCGCTCACCTTGCACAACGTGAACGGTAACCGCGGCTTGATTGTCATCAGCCGTAGAAAACGTTTGTGATTGCTTGGTTGGGATAGTGGTGTTTTTGTCGATAACCTTAGTCATCACGCCACCCATAGTTTCAATACCCAATGACAATGGCGTTACATCTAATAACAATACGTCGGTAACGTCACCCGAAAGTACACCCGCCTGAATTGCCGCACCTGAAGCAACCGCTTCATCTGGGTTAACATCTTTGCGAGGTTCTTTACCAAAAAAGTCACTTACTGCACTTTGCACTAACGGCATGCGCGATTGACCACCAACTAAAATCACGTCGTTTACGTCACTTACAGACAAATCAGCATCTTTCAACGCTTGCTTAAGTGGCTCAAGCGTCGCTTTCACCATGTCTTCTACTAAAGACTCAAGCTTGGCGCGTGTTACCTTGATATTCATGTGCTTAGGACCTGAGCCATCAGCAGTGATATAAGGTAAGTTGACATCGGTTTGTTGCGCTGAAGACAGTTCACACTTAGCTTTTTCTGCCGCTTCTTTTAAGCGTTGCATCGCCAATGGATCAGTGGTCAAATCCATGCCTTGATCTTTCTTAAATTCTTCAACTAGGTAGTTGATCAAACGGTTGTCAAAGTCTTCACCACCTAAGTGAGTGTCACCGTTGGTTGCCAACACTTCAAAAGTGTGTTCGCCTTCAACTTCATCAATTTCAATGATTGAAATATCAAATGTACCACCACCTAAATCGTAGACAGCTACAACTTTATCACCTTGCTTTTTATCCATACCGTAAGCTAGGGCTGCGGCAGTGGGCTCGTTGATAATGCGTTTAACATCTAAACCAGCAATACGGCCAGCATCTTTAGTGGCTTGACGCTGTGAATCATTGAAGTAGGCAGGAACAGTAATAACTGCTTCAGAAACTGACTCACCTAAGAAGTCTTCAGCAGTTTTTTTCATTTTACCTAAAACTTCAGCAGAAACTTGTGGTGGAGCAACGTTTTTATCGCGAGCTGTTACCCAAGCATCACCGTTGTCAGCTTTTACAATACCAAATGGCATAATACCGATATCGCGCTGTACTTCTTTGTCTTCAAAGCGACGACCGATTAAACGCTTAATAGCAAATAAAGTGTTTTTGGGGTTAGTCACTGATTGACGTTTAGCTGGCTGGCCAACTAAAGTTTCGCCTTCTTCTGTATAAGCGATGATAGAAGGGGTTGTGCGATCGCCTTCTGCATTCTCAATTACACGTACACTGTCGCCATCTAGTACAGCAACACATGAGTTTGTTGTCCCTAGGTCAATGCCAATTATTTTGCCCATATTGAGGACCTCCGAATTCTAAATATTAAATTAAATCTGTTGATGCAAACTAAGTTGGGGCACGATAATTGTTTTCAATAGTAACAACAGAAAAAAACTAAAAAAACACAGTTTTTTTGTACAAAAACAAAAAAAGCCAGAGCAACAACTCTGGCTTTTATCATAAAAATGCCCGTTACGCTGAGGTATCAACAGCAGGTGCGGCTTTTGACACCATCACCATAGCCGGTCTGATCAAACGACCATTTAGTTCATAGCCTTTTTGCATAACCGCAATCACAGTATTGGGTGCAACGCCTTCAACTTCTTGCATAGACATCGCTTGATGTAATTCAGGGTTAAACGGTTGGTCTTGCGGATCGACTGACTTTACACCAAATTTATCTAAACCAGACAATAAGCCTTGCAAGGTTAAGTTAACCCCTTCATAGGTAGTATTTTGAGTTTCCGCATCGATAGTGGCTAGGCCACGTTCTAAATTGTCAACCACAGTTAACATTTCACCAGCAAATTTTTCCAAGGCAAATTTGCGCGCTTTTTCTACTTCTTGAGCACTGCGACGGCGCACATTGTCGACCTCAGCTTTGGCGCGAACCACAGAGTCTTTTTGCTCAGCAACTGTTGATTGGGCAGCAGCCAATAACAATTCCAGTTCGTTGATTTTTTGTTGTTCTTCAGTGATCACTTCAGCAACCGCGTCGTGTTGCTCTTCCACTTGCTCTTCAGCTTCAGCTATGATCTGCTCTTCGGCTGATTGTTCGGTATTTTTATTTTCTGTTGACTCACTAGTCATGAAATAACTCCAAGATAAAACAAATACAAATATTGTCGATAAACCTAATATGGCTAATTATGGGGGCTTGTTTGCACGATTCAAGCATAAAATACTATCAATGATAAAAATGTTATCTTTACAATAAGCTAAAATATAGAGAAACTGCTATTAACAGCCTAATGAATTAACTTCAGCGCAACCTATGAGCAAATGTTTTAATACTATAGCCCTAATTGGCAAACCTGATCACCAAGGTGCTAGTGCAACAATAGAAACTCTATATAAGTATTTGCAAGAGCAGCAATACCATGTGCTTATCGAAAAATCTGTGGCCAATTATATCAACTGTAAACAGCTCAATGTTGCGCAATTAACGACTATTGGTGAGCAAGCAGATCTGGCTATTGTAGTCGGTGGTGATGGTTACATGTTGGGTGCCGCAAGGGTGCTTGCCTGTTACAACATTGGCGTGATAGGAGTTAACCGCGGTAATTTAGGCTTTCTTACCGATTTATCACCTAACCAACTTATTGCGCCCCTTGAAGCTATTTTACAAGGCAAATCGCGCAGTGAGCAACGCTTCATTATCGACGCAGAAGTATACCGACACGGCAAATTAAAAAGTTCCAACAGCGCCGTTAATGAAGCGGTATTACACGCCGGTAAAGTCGCCAATATGATTGAATTTGAAGTGTACATTGACGATAGTTTTATGTTCAGTCAGCGATCAGATGGGTTAATTGTGTCAACACCAACGGGATCAACTGCATATTCAATGTCAGCTGGCGGCCCTATTTTAACCCCTAACTTAAATGCCCTATCACTGGTACCTATGTTTCCCCATACATTAACCAGCAGGCCAATAGTAGTAGATGGCGACAGTCAAATAAAACTGATACTAGCCAATGATAATCACCAAAATTTACAAGTAAGCTGCGATGGTCATGTTATTTTAACAGTAATGCCCGGCGATGAAGTGATCATTAAAAAAAGTCCTTATACCTTGCGCTTGATCCACCCGCTGGATCACAATTACTTTAATGTGTTAAGAAGCAAATTGAGCTGGGGCAATAAGCTCTACTAAATTGGTAGCAAAAAATTAACCGCATAATTGATTTATTGGCAAAATAATCATTGCATAAAAATAAATAACTGTATAAATTAACACCTATATATTTACACAGTGGTTTTTTATTATGCTCTTACAATTACACATCCAAAATTTTGCCATTGTTCGCTTCTTAGATATTGATTGGCAACGCGGCATGACCACCATTACTGGTGAAACAGGTGCAGGTAAATCCATTGCTATTGATGCCCTAGGCTTGTGTTTGGGTGATAGAGCAATCACCAATGTAGTTAGACCAGGAGCAAAAAAATCAGAATTAGCAGCTACTTTTGATATCAGCAACAATAAACAAGCACAACAGTGGTTAGCACATCAAGACATTGCTGTAGATGACGAATGTATATTGCGCAGGGTTATTTCTGCCGAAGGCCGATCAAAAGCCTACATCAATGGCAGTCAAGTCCCCTTAGTGCAATTAAAAGACATAGGACGTCTATTAATCAACATTCACGGTCAACACGATCATCAGTTGATCATCAAAAGCAACCAACAAAGAATAATTCTAGACAGTTTTGCTGATCATGCTGAGGCACTCAACAACGTCAGTGAATACTATCAACAGTGGCGCAAATTAACCCATGAACTCACCTCATTACAAGACAGTAAAACTCAGCGCGATGCACAACAGCAGCTTTTGCAATATCAAGTCAACGAATTGAATGAATTTGCATTACAACCAGGTGAATTTGAAAGTTTGGAAATAGATTATCGACGACATAGCAATGGCCAACAACTCATTAATCAAACCCTGCAATCACTTCAATTACTCTCAGAAAATGAGCACTTTAATGTAGTCGATCAGTTGCGACAAAGCTGCGAGCAAATTAACCAGCTATCGGCATTAGACAGTCAATTGTCTAATACGAGTCAAATTTTAAACGATTGTTTAATTCAAATTGAAGAGGCAAATTCAGAACTCAAGCACTATTATCAGCACTTAGAGCTAGACCCTCAGGCCTATCAACTCATCGAAGAAAGGTACTCATTGGCAATACAATTAGCTAAAAAGCATCATGTAGCTCCAGAAAACCTACCCGAACTTCATCAACAATTACTGCAACAACTGCAAGTAATTTCATCTGATGAATCGCGTTTGTCCTTAGTAAATGACGAAATTGATCACTGTCGTCAAGGTTATCTTCAGGCTTGTCAGCAATTGACCGATTCACGCATCAAAGCCGCCAAAAAGCTGAGTAAATTAATAACCGAAAGCATGCAAGAGCTGAACATGCCGCATGGGCAATTTCAGGTGTCTGTGACACCTCAGCCAAGCAAAGAATTTTCTAATAGCGGTCTCGACACCATAGAATTTTTGATCACCTTAAACCCAGGTCAAGCCCTAGAAGCCATTAACAAGGTAGCCTCAGGTGGTGAATTATCTCGGATCAGCTTAGCAATGCAAGTGATACTGGCGGATAAAATAGTGACACCAACACTCATATTCGACGAAGTAGATGTTGGTATTAGCGGCCCCACGGCAGCCATGGTAGGGGCTAAATTACAACAACTCGCCAACAATACCCAAGTGATTTGCGTAACGCATTTACCGCAAGTTGCCAGTAAGGGTCATCAACAACTCTTTGTGGCTAAACTTACCGATGGCGAACACACCGAAACCACAGTAACGGAACTCACTGAACAAGGCCGAGTTGAAGAAATTGCCCGCTTGTTAGCTGGCGATACAGTCACAGATAATAGCCTTGCCAATGCACAAGAATTACTGGCAGGTTAGTGTCTGGCGGGTTAGTGTCAACATCACAACTATCAACAGCTATCAGCAACTATTAACAACTATCAGCAACTATTAACAACTACTGCTGGCTAAACATACCGATGGCGAACACCAAAACCACAGTAACGGAACTCACTGAACAAGGCCGAGTCGAAGAACGAGTCAAAGAAATAGTCGAAGAAATGCTCGCTTGTTAGCTGGCGATACAGTCACAGATAATAGCCTTGCCAATGCGCAAGAATTACTGGCAGGTTAGTGTCTGGCGGGTTAGTGTCAACATCACAACTATTAACAGCTATCAGCAACTATTGACAACTATCAGCAACTATTAACAACTATCAGCAACTATTAACAACTACTGCTGGCTAAA
>JBELHO010000008.1:29813-34337 GCA_042091375.1 Thalassotalea sp.
ACTATTAACAACTATCAGCAACTATTAACAACTACTGCTGGCTAAACATACCGATTACTGCTCGCTAAACATACCGATGGCGAACACCAAAGCCAAAGTAACGGAACTAATTGAACAAGGCCGAGTCGAAGAAAGAATCTAAGAAATAGTCGAAGAAATGCTCGCTTGTTAGCTGGCGATACAGTCACAGATAATAGCCTTGCCAATGGCCAAGAATTACTGGCAGGTTAGTAACAACATCACAAGAAAGTTAAAATTAGTTTTGTAACTGTCGTCTTGCTTAGTTATTATTGTGCCTTACACTTTTTAGGAAAATTTAAACCATATGTTGTTTCGCTTTTTCGCCATTGCCTTGGCATTATCTCTATCGGCTTGTTCAAGTTGGGTATACAGAATTGATATTCCTCAAGGAAATTATTTAGAACAGAAAGACGTTGATAAATTACAAGTTGCCATGACCAAAGAACAAGTTAATTTTGTGCTTGGTAGTCCAGTCGTCATAGATGCATTTAACGCCGACACTTGGCATTATGTCTATCGATTCAAATCGGGTAAAAGTGGTAAATTAAGTGCAACGAAACAATTTACCTTAGTATTCAAAGATGACAAATTAGTGTCAGCCGAGGGCGACTTTGATATACCCGAAAGTTTTTACACACCAATGGTCAACTAATTGCCAACTAATTTGTTAACTTAATTGAAATATTAATTGTTATTTGAATTGTTAACTACCTTTGTATAATCCAATAAACGGCAATAACACAACCAGCTAGTAGCTAAATTTTAGCGGCGTTTAAGTTAAAACGCCTAGGTATTTTTGTGTTGTGTTTTTTGTGTTGTCTTGTGGTCTTGTGTTGTGCTGTTTATTGTTTTTTGCGATGTATTGTTTGCGACTTATTGTTTGCGTTGTGTCTTATATCGATCTGATGTTGCCTGCAAATACACAAATAATCAGCAATCTTGCTAGCAGCCATTAACTACTGGCTCTTTGCGGGTTAACCCTACCGCCAGTGACCCTGTCTGCCCTGCCTTCTTGTTTGGCTTTTTCTGCACGGCGCTTGCGTACCTCTTTGGGATCAGCAATCAGTGGCCGATAAATTTCAATCCGATCTAAATCTTGTACTGCATCAGTTAATTTTGCAGTGCGATTCCAAATACCAACTTTATTTACTGCCAGATCTATTTCAGTAAAGGTGTTCAAGATCCCCGATAAGTCGATAGCTTGTTGCACTGTAATACCTTGATCAGCTTCTATTAACAACAAGGATTGTACTGTTGAAGTGCCATAAACAACTTCGAGCTGAATTTTTTCTGCGGTTGCATCTGTCATATCTAATTCACTACTCAACATCTGCTCCGTAAATATTTTTAGCACGCAAAGTAAAGGCTTGCACCATATTATTCGCTAATTGATTAAACACCCGACCAAAAGCTAAATCAAAGACTTTACTGGCAAATTCATATTCTAATTGCAAGCTGATTTTACAGGCATGATCTGACAGAGCAGTAAATTGCCAAGTACCGGTCAATTGCTTAAAAGGACCATCAACTAAATGCAATAACACTTGCTTATTGGGGGTTAACACATTCTTAGTGGTAAACCATTTTTTTAAGCCCCCCTTAGCAACCAACAAAGAGGCAGTCATTTCATTGCCCTGATGGCTAATTAAACGACTATCACTGCAGTCTGGTAAAAATTTAGGATAGCTTTCAACATCATTAACTAACTGATACATTTGTTCAACACTGTGCATGACTAATGCACTGCGACTTAAAGTTGGCATTTACACTCCTCGATAATTGCCATTATGATAACAAAACCACCTTAAAAGCGCATTATTTCTGTAAACTGAAAAATTGTCATTTAAAAGCCGTTAATTCTCCGTATAATATCGACGTTGCTGCCTAATGCAGCACAAATAACGGAACTAACATGGCCAAGAATAAAGCTAAAACATCAAATAACAATACCATTGCCCGCAATAAAAAAGCCCGCCATAACTACGCCTTAACAGACAAGTTTGAGGCCGGTATGAGTTTACAAGGTTGGGAAATTAAAAGTATTCGCAGCGGCAAGGTCAACATTTCTGACTGTTACGTACACATTAAAGACCGCGAAGCCTATTTGCTCGGCGCTGAGATCATGCCCCTTAATGCGGCATCAAGCCACGTAGTATGTGATGCCAATCGCGACAGAAAATTATTGTTGAATCGCAGAGAATTAGACAAACTGATCGGTGCCGTTGATCGCGAAGGATATTCATTAATTGCAACCGCTATGTATTGGAAAGCCTGCTGGGTAAAACTGGAGTTTTATTTAGGCAAGGGTAAAAAACAACACGACAAGCGCGCTGATATCAAAGACCGCGAATGGGCTGTAGACAAAGGCCGACTAATGAAAAATAAAAACTTAGATCGTTAAGCTTTAGCCCAATAGCCGATTGTTAATTCCTGCTATGCAATGTACAATACCCCCTGTAAGTCAGATTTTACTCGCTTACATAGCAATAAAATACAGCAGTAAAAAGATTAAACTTTGGGGCTGATTCAGGATTCGACAAGATTCATGAAACCCGAGGTGCATGCCCAGGGGCGGTTGGCCTGGTAAAAAGCCGCAAAACCATAATTGCTAACGACGAAACGTTCGCACTAGCCGCTTAAGGCTAGCCATCGCCTCGTAAATTGTCCTGTTGTTTAGAGGAACGATGGTCACCCCAAATAGGATAGCGAGGGAAGCATGCTTAAGGCTGAACCGCGAAATAGTATTAAGCTCACCATGACGAAGCTTGTCGATTAGCGTCTAATTGGTTAAATAAATAATCGACTAAGCATGTAGGACCGAGGATGTAGGTTTTTTGGACGCGGGTTCAACTCCCGCCAGCTCCACCAACTTCATAATTAAAGCCGCTTTTGAGTGGCTTTTTTTATGTCAAAAACTCAATAAAAACCCATTCTGATATTGCGGCCATAGCTAAATCAAAAATGGTTTTATTTTTTAACCTTTATTTCAGGCATCCTGTCTAAACCCCCTTGGGCAAGCTGGATCTGTTCAAAATTCTACCTGACAATTTTGTGACTTTTTAGGGGATCCGCTTTTCGGTATCAGTTTGGACAAGAAAAGATAACAGTTTCAACACCAATAGTACAAAATCATATCCGTCGAATAACGCAGCTTTATGAGCCGTCGAAAATCTGCTCCTGCATTTTCGACATTCACTCCATCCATGGAGATCAAAAAAGCATCTACCTAATTGGAAGATGCTTGTTGATGCGACTCTCATCACATAATCGACAACGTTGGGTTACATGGCTTGGCTAATATAAACTCAGGCATAGCCTAGTTGATAACTAATAGTCGATAATTAATCTTAATACTGAATCAGTCGAGTTAAGATTGTTTCTTAAATCGACGTGATGCTAAACCAATCATTGCCAATGCTAAAATAGCGAGGGTTGATGGCTCTGGGACATCTGTTGACGGGTTGCTGAAAGCAATATTGTCATATTGTATATAGTAAGTGGCTGTCGTTTGGAATGATACGCTTGCAAGGTTACTCCAAGTATTTGAAAAAGTGAATGTATTCCAAGCATTTGGTGATATACTAAATGATTCAGTAACATTGCCACCTATATCATAAGTACCTATAACATTTATCATTCCATTAGGCGTATTTAAGAAAATACCGGCATCGAATGAATTTAGGTTAAAAGAAGAGCCACCATCTTGATTCATTGTTATAAAATAGTTCTCATATGTAAATAATGACCCTGTTGGGTTAACAGGAGCATTACCGTCAGAAGTGTGGAAATTCTCCATAAAATATGTTGTACCAGAATAAGAAAATACCATTCCGTCAACAGTATCGGGTCCTGATGTGTATAAAAATGTTCCTGAAGAAAGAATATCTTCAAACTCAACTAGTCCAGCATTAGCAAGGCTGCTCACAGATAAAACTAAGCCAGCAAGAGCCGCTTTTAATATTTTCATATTCATTTTTAATCCCTTTCCATTAATTTTGTTAGATAATCGTTAAAATAGTAAACCTTATGATCTTAGACTTTAATACAAAAAACATGCCAGATTTAAAATATCAAGCAATTTCAATATGATGGTTATTTAAACTAATTTTAATAAAGTAACAGTGTAAAAAAAGCTGACAC
This sequence comes from Thalassotalea sp., assembly GCA_042091375.1. GTDB lineage: Bacteria > Pseudomonadota > Gammaproteobacteria > Enterobacterales > Alteromonadaceae > JBELHO01. The sequence continues at coordinate 33,975 of JBELHO010000008.1, forward strand.
TAAATTACTCGTCAAATCGTGGGTTTTACGGTGTAACATCCACACATTTTGATTTAAAAGGCTTTACATGAAAAAGATAATTAGGTGGTTAAACTTAATTTAATGCTGAATATCATACGCTTAACTCCACATTCAGTAATAGGCTTAAATCTACCCTGCTAATAATGATGAAGTTTTAACAAAGCTTAGCGACTTTTATAGGTACAAATTTGCTTTAACAAAAGCTGACACAGTTAATGTAATAAAGATATTTAACGACTTGGTTTTGCTACTGGCTTGGCAATGGCATACTAAAAGAGGGGGGGGGATTTGAACAAAGAGGCTTTCTTACATAACACCGCAATAGAAGGGAATCTTTTTTGT
>JBELHO010000008.1:34437-41970 GCA_042091375.1 Thalassotalea sp.
TTTTTTGTGCCCTAGAAATGTTTTTTTATTGGTAGGTAAATATAATCATTTGGTAAAAGTGTCTACTATGTGTAAAATTCTTTAAAAACAAATCACAAGGAAGTTTCTATTGAAAACTTTATTACTACTTTTACTCTTATCATTAACATTGAACACCTACGCAGATGAAACACCCGAGTTTAATAAAAATTTAAAATTAGCTGAACAAGGTGACGCTTCAGCACAATATAATCTTGGCTTCATGTATACTAATGGTGAAGGTGTTCCTCAAAATTACAAAGAAGCGGCTAAATGGCATCTAAAAGCGGCTAAGCAGGGTTATGCTAAAGCACAAGGCTTTCTTGGCGTTATGTATGCTTATGGTAAAGGTGTGACACAAAATTACAAAGAAGCGGCTAAATGGTATTTAAAAGCTGCTGAGCAAGGTCAAACTCCAGCACAACTTAATCTTGGTGTTATGTATGCCAATGGTGAAGGTGTAATACAAAGCAATAAGAAAGCCTACATATGGAGTTATCTCGCTGCTTATTCAGGTCATGAAAAGGCAATTCAAAACAGAGATATACTTGCTAATAAGCTATCCCCTTCAGTGCTAGATGAAGCACAAGAAGAGGCAGCAAAACTTTATGAAAAAATAAATGGTGCTGGCTAAAAACTTAATTATTAGGGTGACAATAATAATTAAAGGGTTTGTTAAGGGGCTTGCCATCTTAGCAATAAAACTTAATACATTAAAAACAGTGACTTAAAAAACCAATTAAACTGTCGCCAGCTCCACCACTTCAATAATTCAAGCCACTTTTTAGTGGCTTTTTTTATGCCAAAAACTCAATAAAAACAATACAGACTGAAAACACACACAATAAGGTTTATGGTTTGGTGTTGCTACTAGGTTGTTAAGGGCCGAGGGATATTTGAACAAAGAGGCTATCGCATATAGCACTGCAATAGAAGGGAATTTTTTTGTACCCTAGAAATGTTTTTTATTGGTAGGTAAATACAAACATTTGGTATAAATATTTAATCGGGGTAACATGATAAAAAAAATAATTCTCAAGGAAGTTTTTATTGAAAGTCATAATACTACTTTTACTCTTGTCATTAACATTAAGCATATTCGCATATGACACATCTCATCTTGATAAACCGATTAAGTTTTCTGACCTAATTCTTTTTGATTTTGATAAAACGCTTCAGTTAGCTGAGCAAGGTGATGCTCAAGCCCAGTTTGATATTGGTAGGTGGCATATTAAAGCTGATGATATAGATGTAGCTCAACGCATCAAAGAAAGGGCTAAATGGCATCTAAAAGCGGCTGAGCAAGGTCATGCTGAAGCACAGTTGTCAATTGGGCTTATGTATGCTCGTGGTGTTGGTGTTCCTCAAAACCAAGAAGAAGCAACTAAATGGTATTTAAAGGCTGCTGAGCAAGGTTTATTAAGCGTACAGTATAAACTTGGAGTAAGGTATGCTACTGGCAAAGATATTACTCAAGACTATGAAGAAGCGGCTAAATGGTATTTAAAAGCGGCTGAGCAAGGTAATACCTCAGCGCAATATAACCTTAGTATCATGTATTCTTATGGTGAAGGGGTAACAAAAAACAACAAAAAAGCCTTCATATGGAGTTCGGTTGCTGCTTCTTCAGGTCATGAAGACGCAATCTACCAGAGAGATGTTATCGCTGGTATTTTATCACCTTCAGCACTCGATGAGTCAAAAGAGGAAGCAGCCAAGCTTTATGAAAAAATAAATGGTGATGGCTAATTTAATTTTTTAATAATGCCACAGATCATTTATGGTTGAAAATTATACGTTGTTTTATGATGACTATTTTTTAAGTAGTACCATATGCAGTACGCACAACAATAAATAAAACATAATTAATACAAAAACAGCTACTTAAACAACCAATTCAACTGTTGCCAGACCACAACCTCAATAATTTAAGCCACTTTGTAGTGTTTTTTTTATTTGCACAATACTGTGTCATTATTGTTTAATAACAATAACTTAGACGAAAAACACTAAGTATCATGTTTGTCGCGAGACAGTGTTTTGTGCCTCAAGTGGCTTTTTTAGCGGTGGCTAATTTTTTTTTCATCGCACTGAGGTGTTTTTTAGCCTTGGCTTGATTGCGTTGTTGATATTCAGCATGATCACGTAAGTCGGCGATGGTTTTGAAGTTACTCGCTGCTGGTTTTTGAAAACGCTGCACATAGACAGTGAGAGGATCACCATTGTAAAAAAGTTCAACCGCCTGTTGATAGCGTTTTGCAAAGCGCGGTTTGGTTTGTTGCTCGCTTTTGGTTGATAACTCATACATCGAAATTTTAGCCAGTGCATAAGCAATACAAGGGTGCGATAGGGCTTTTTTGCTGTATTTAAAACCACAGGCTTGACGATAGGCATCATCGACATCAGGACAACCAATAGCCTCGGGTGTTGGTTTGCACCAAGCGATAAATTGGCCGACACTAGGTAAAAAGTTGGTGGGTTCTTGCCGAATGCGTTGCAGACCTAATTCCACCTGTTTCATCTGGGCAATACCATTTTCTAGGAAGGCTTTAACTAACTGTTGCCGATAATCATTAATACTGTCAGTACCTTTTAATGAGACTGACCACGCTGGCGAGTTGGCTAAAATGGTTTTCATTACCCGGTTGACAAAGGCGATGGTTTGCTCAGTGATCAGCTGTTTTTGTTGTGCTGTTTGGTTATGGCTCGACTCGGGCATTTGCTCGGAGAGGTTGTGCAGAGCGGTATTTTTAACCAGATCATTCATGTCTTTCATTACAATACATCATCCAAATTATTCGCCCACGAGGTATCATTGAGTTGTTGATCAAGTTCGGTCTCGGCGTTGCCTGATTTGCGCAAAAACTTTTGACCACTGGTTTTACAATATTCTTCGAAGGCATAGCGCAAATTCGTGGGGTTCATGGTTTCATTTTTGTAGCGGATATTTTGTTGGATAAAACCATGCCAGACATCATTTTCGACCTGAGCTAAATTGTTCATCGCCGCGCTAAAAGACAACTCTTGAGGTATGCGCTGCTCCATTAGCAATTGCCATGCATCAATATTTTTTTGTTCAGTTAAGCTATTTTGTTGAGCTTTTCTCTGTATATTATTGCTAAAGCGTCGCTCAGATACAGCTAAATTAACCGACACATTGGCAATGTAAGATTTCCACTTTTTGAATAATTGCTTTCTGTCGGGCACTGGCTCGGCTCTTTTGTCAGCACTGGCAACGAAACTGTCCCAATATTGATTGATCAACTCAGCCGGTATTTTAGTCGTAGCAATTTGGTAAAAATCTTCGGCAAGGATCAGAGAGTCCCAGCCTTGTGCTTTAAGATCACTTTTGTTGTCGGCAACAGCAGATACATTAGTTTCTAGTACACTTGATAAATTGCCAGACGCTGATTGTTGGTTTGCTGAGCGCGGCTTAGTTTGCAATGATTGCGCAGCAAATAAGTTTTCCATTTCACCTAATAGGGTATGTAACTGTGTAGTCAGTTGTTGCGGTAAATTAGCAACGTGCCAGTCGTCTTTGCCAATACTTTGTTGCCGCCATGCCAAATCTAACTGCATTAACTTGCTCATTGCCTTGTCAAAAGCCTGAGGTGACAATTGATATTTTTGACAAAATTGATTTTTGTTGTGTTGGCTCTGGCCTTTTTGATTACAAAGCAACACCCACAAGCCAAGTACTGGAATGCTAGCGTTTAATGCAACGTATTCCACTAACTGCACAGGAAGTGATACCGTGTCGAGATCAGTCATTAAGTGTTGCGGGGTAATTTGGCTATTTATTAACATATTTCTCTCTAAAACAGCACTTCAAATACAGGGCTTTTGTCTGCTATATCGGCTATTATCGCGTGAATACTGGCTGCTCAGCAGTAGTAAACTGTAGTACTCGTTAGCGCATGCAGTTAACAAGCCATTATATGCCAAGATGACCAGCAGTTCACTTGATTAGTTAACAAAATAGCTCACCTATTGGCAATGGCCGGCTTCATCAATAATTGAGCAAGGTATCAAGTTATCAAGTTTTAGTTGTGTTCAAAATAAGAAAACACCGTATTAAAGGCTTGTTCTTGAAGTTTTTTTAAGCCGGTATCGCGAAAGTCAATATTGACTTGGGTTTTTGCAAGTGCGGTTTTGATGTAGCTAGCAGAGACAATATCAACCTCTACTTCGTTGATTAATTGAATAGCCGCTTCTAACTTAAAACCAACTGGGCCACCGGCAAATTTGCCTTTTAGGGCGCGCCCCTTGATCACTACTTTGTCTACTTGGTAATCACTGAGTAATTTTGCGAAAGCAAATTGAAAACCTTTGACTTGTTCGGCATCGCCAGCATCTTTAATACTAATTTTAGGCACCCGGATCTGCGGAATATCATACAAGCCGTTGGCTCGCTGCATTACACAGAGAATGGCATCATTGCCCTTTAATTCAACACCACATACTTTCATTGCCTAGTTATTCCTGTTTATTAGTTGCTCTATCATTGATTGCGTCATTATATACTGAACTAAATAAAAAATGCAGAATATGATCAGTTTATGGAAATGTGCTATTTTTGTTTTTCGTCGTTTATTACCAAGGCAAGCAATAACAAGTAATACTTGCGGCTCAGTGGTTTTCAGGGCAGTACCAGCGATTATTTTTCTTTTTTTAGTTTAATAATTAAATCCACATGAGGAATAAGCTCTTCAACTTCCCGCAATTGTTCGCGCAGTAATCGCCATTGTTCTAGTTCTAATTTACCTGAATCTAAAATAGCCCGTTTTAATTCACCAACTAAGGAGTGTTTGTCGTGCTGCTCAATAAATTCATTGAGGTGCAGCAGGTTATCCATGTCTTGTTGGGAAATAATTTCTATTTCTTTATCCATAATATTATCTTGCTCTTTGTGAAATGTGATGCCTTAGGTATGCCCAATTAGTTCATTATAGTCACTAAAAATATTTTGAACACAGACCCTCAGCTTATATAAATAATACCAATAGGCCAATGGTTATGATCGGTTACCAGCAAAATCGGTTAAGGTTTTTCCAGTCATGCGGTAACCTATCCATTCGTCTTGAGATCTGGCACCCAGTGCTTGATAAAAATCACGTGAGGGTGTGTTCCAGTCTAAACAACTCCACTCAAACCGACCACAGTCTTGCTCTACAGCAATATTAGCCATATAGCGTAACAAGGCAACACCCGCTCCTTTGCCGCGATGTTGTGGAGATACATATAAATCTTCTAGGTATAGGCCGTGTTTGCCCAACCATGTCGAGTAATTATAAAAATACACAGCAAAACCAATAGCCTGTTGTTGATATTCACAAATCAGCCCATAAACCTTGGGCTCTGCGCAGAACATGGTTGACTTTATGCTACTTTCAGTGGCTATTACCTGCTCTGGTGCTTGTTCATAAATCGCCAATTCGTTGATAAAATGTAAAATAGTGCTGGCATCGGCACTAATAGCGGGGCGAATAGTGATGTTTGACATGAGTATCCTTTTCAGCTTGTTTAGCGGGTGGTTTAACAACTTGTTTAGTGGCAGGCTAAAAACCTAGTTAACAGGTTTTATTTAACCGGTAGCCATAGGTTTTAATGGCTATACAGCAAACATTAGTTGCTAAGCATACTGCCATAATCAGTTAATAAGTAAACCTTATTTACAACTAAACGCAAAACTGAGTGCAACTTTGTCTTCAATGGGTTGCAGACGGAACTTAATATCGCCCGCTTGGTCGTATGCAGAGTAAGTGTTAGCTCGCACACTTAGCCATTGCACTCATTGCTCAGCTAACACACTATCCATTAATATATTGGTAAAAGGAAGCCTATTTTGCCCAGTAGAAAATCTATCAAATCGCTACAACACACGATGTTGACCCTGTTTAGCCTGCTGTTTTGCTGTTTTGCCCACGCTACCAACCTCAGTACATTAGCTGATGATACTGCACAATATGCATTGCAAACCTATAAACAAGATATGGTTAATTCTTTAGCCAAACTGGTCAGTTTCAATACCGTTGCTATTGCCGGTGTACCTGCTACGGAAAACCCCGCTCATATTGCCTTTAAGGCCGAACTCAAACGACAAGCACTCACCTTGGGCTTAGACTTTGATGATCAGGGTTATATTGTTGTTATTGGCCTAGGGCAAGGTGTCGAGCGTTTGGGGATCATTACCCATGGAGATATTCAGCCTGCCGATGCCAGTAAGTGGAAAAAATCACCGTTTGCGCTCGATGTCAGCTCAGAGCCGGGAAAGTTAATTGCCCGTGGCAGCGAAGATAATAAGAGCTCAATAGCTAGCGTATTGTATGCGATGAAGGCTATCAAAGATCAGCAAATCCCCCTAAAAAAACGCATAGAACTCTATGTATACATGGCTGAAGAGACGGATCGGCAACCATTGCAAAATTTTCTGAAAAATCACAGTGTGCCGCAAACTAACATTACTCTTGATGGTCAATACCCGCTAGTCACTGCCGAAAAAGGAGCAGGCACCCTAAACATCGCCTTTAATAAGCACCAGATCCACACAATCGATCCTTATATTAGCGCATTCTCAGGTGGCTACCACACCAGCCAGATCCCCACAGATGCTCTGGCGATAGTAAACAATGCTGATATTTACTTGCTGCAACAGCTAATGAACCGAGCCCAAGGTTATCAATCGGTAAACTTTGATTTTGAATTAACCAACAATCAACTGACTATTAGTGCCCTTGGCTTGGCAGCGCATTCTTCAAAACCGAAGGAAGGTGTAAATGCCATAACCTACCTCGCTGATCTACTCAATTTTAGGCGTTGGCATAACAATGGCGCTGGTACTTTAGTTAATTTTATTAACGACAATATCGGTTTGGGTGTAGCGGGCAAGAAGTTTGGCAATATTGCTTACACTGATGATTTTATGGGGCCGATGACAGTAGCCCCTACCCTCATACAACGAGAGCAAAACCGTATTGAATTGGCTATCAGCATTTATCGTCCAACAGGAAAAACAACTTCGCAATTAACCGCAGAAGTCAATCGTGCTATCGCCAGTTGGAAGTTAACCAATCTGGCTGATGTCACCGAGTTAAGCCACGCCATTGGCGAGCCATTTGAACAACACACTGCACCACAGATCGATACCTTATTGGCGGTGTTCTCTCACTACAGTGGTATTGCAAACCCTCGCCCTATTGCCATTGCTGGTGCGACAAACGCGCGTTTATTTCCCAATGCGGTATCGTTTGGGCCATCCATGCCAAATACGCAATACACTGGTCATGCAGAGCATGAGTTTATCACTTTGGCACAATTTGAAATGAATTTACTAATGTATACCGCGGCCTTGCTTGAATTAGCCAAATAAATCTCGTTGGCAATGCATTGGAAATGATTGCTCATCTTGCCGGTGCATTGAATGCCAACGGGGTTGGGTTTACACTATAGCCAATGAGCTTGCCGTTTGACCTAATTGCTGCGGCATAGGCCATAAAACACAGAACATAGAACATA
>JBELHO010000008.1:42070-52097 GCA_042091375.1 Thalassotalea sp.
TTAGGCAATAATTAGGCAATAGTTAGAGCATAGAGAGTTTCAATCATTATGAATAACAAAAGTAAAATTAAAAAAACATGTATTGTTACTGGTGGTAGTTCAGGTATAGGTTTGAGTATAGTGCAGTTGTTTTTGCAAAACGATTATCGGGTGTTTAACTTAGATCTGCAGGCAAGCGATGTCGGTGAATTTAGGGCTTGTGATATTACCGATCATCAACAAGTATCAGCCACTATTGAGGCAATAGCACAACAATACGCCATCGATACCTTGGTATCTAATGCCGGTATTCATTTCTCTGCCACTATTGAAAACACCAGTGAAGCGCAGTTACAAAAACTGTTTAACATTAATGTTAAAGGGGCTTATTCAGCGATACAAGCGGTGCTTCCCAGCATGAAAATGCATCAACAAGGGGCGATTGTTATTATTGCTTCTGATCAGGCATTGGTAGGCAAGCCAAATTCCTTTGCCTATAACTTGACTAAAGCCGCGTTAGTTTCTATTGCTAAGACTACGGCGCTTGACTATGCGCAGTTTAATATTCGCGCCAATGCGGTTTGCCCCGGTACCATTGAAACCCCATTGTATCATCAGGCAATCAACCGCTATTGCAAAGACTCGGGAAGAGCAAAGGCATTAGTGCATGCTGAAGAAGCAGCTTTACAACCTCTAAACCGTATAGGTAAATCTGAAGAAGTCGCCGAGTTAGTGTTATTTTTGGCTTCAGACAAGGCCAGTTTTATTACTGGCAGTCAACAGGTCATTGACGGCGGATACACCACGCAATAATGTCTGATGTTATTAATATTGTTGACCCACACATCCACTTGTTTAACCTCGCACAAGGGCAATATCACTGGTTAGCTAAAAACAATCCTCCTTGCTGGCCTGATAAACAGCATATTTACCGCGACTTTTTTCAGGGAGATATGCTGTTAGACAAGCCCTTGTCACTGTCTGGTTTTGTCCATATTGAAGCCGGATTTGACAATATGCAACCGTGGCGAGAAATTCAATGGTTAGAGCAACACTGTACTTTGCCGTTTCGATCCATTGCTGCCATTGACTTAACTTTACCTACACTGTTATTTCAACAGCAGTTACAACAATTAATGACTTTTCCCTCGGTGATCGGTATACGTCACTTGCTGGGTAATCTCAATGAGCAGTTATGCTCTGATCGACAAGTGATCACTAACCTTAATTATGTCAATCAGTGGTCTTTAAATGTTGAGCTACAAATGCAATTAGCTGAGCTTAGTGAGATCGACAGCTTAGTGGCGTTAATTACCGCTAATACTGATACGCACTTCATTGTTGAACACGCTGGTTTTCCACCCGCTAAGTCTGACTTAAGCCAATGGCAGCGTTGGCAAAACCACCTTAACACCATTGCGAAATACCGCAATGTATTGATCAAATGCTCTGGTTGGGAAATGGTCAGTAGAGACTATCAAAACCACTGGATACAACAGGTTATTGACCATTGTTTACAACAGTTTTGCAGTACTCGGGTGATGCTCGCTAGTAATTTCCCGGTGGTGCTGTTGGCTAAGCCATATCAAGACTATTGGCAACAACTCATCGGGCAAGTAGATACTCGCTATCGGCAGGCACTGCTGCGAGATAACGCTATTTACTACTACAAGATCCCTGTTTCCCCTCCCCCTAAGAAATAGGAGCCTGAAGCTAGGAACGAGAAGCGAGCAGCTGATAATATTTGCGATAAAGTATCCAGCAGCGCGTTAACCACATTTTTTACTTTGCAGCGGCAACGGTTTTCTTTATGATTTCAGTTACCTTAATTATGAACAGAGGTTGATGGCATTATGGATAAGTTCGATCAAAAAATACTGCATATATTACAACATGATTGTACCCAATCTGTTAGCGATGTTGCCGCACAAATAGGCTTATCAACCACACCTTGTTGGCGGCGAATTCAAGCGATGGAGAAGTCGGGCATTATTAGGGGCCGCGTCGCCTTAGCTGATCCTGAACAGCTCAATGTCGGTTTAACCGTGTTTGTGATGATCAAAACTAATCAGCACAACCCTGACTGGTTAGAGGAATTTGCCCAAATCGCCAACGAATTTCCAGAGATCATTGAGTTTTATCGCATGAGTGGTGATGTAGATTATTTGTTGCGTGTGGTTGTACCCGACATGAAATCTTATGACAGTTTTTATAAAAAATTAATTGATAAGGTCAGTTTTGCTGACATCAGTTCAAGCTTTGCCATGGAAGAGATTAAATATACCACGGCATTACCTGTTGATTACATCTAATGGTGGCGATATCAACAGATAATGACGGTGTTCTGCAAGTGACTGACCCGATTTAATTAGTGTTTATTTGAGTGATTTAACGGTGACATTTGGTGAGCGTTTAACGATGTCGTCATTTAGCTCAATGCCAATACCCGGTGTTTCTGTGACTTGAAAAACACCATTTTTAGGTTGCGGATCTTGCAAGCAAAGCTCTCTATTCCAAGATTTAATTGCATAGGTGTGATGTTCATGGATAAGAAAATTAGGTATAGCCGTTTCTAAATGCAACGAAGCTGCAGTTGCCACCGGACCACCACAAACATGCGCTTGAATGCGAATATCGTAAACATCGGCATAGTCGCAAACCTTTTTGGCCTCAGTAAAACCACCACACAAACCAACATCGGGTTGCAGTACATCAATACTTTGATCTTCAAAATACGGTCTAACATCCCATCGGTGATAAAGGCGTTCGCCACCAGCAATAGGCACGTTGACGCGATCGGCTACTTTTTTGTGTACTTTGGCATTGAGGTAGTTAACTGGCTCCTCGTACATCATACAGCCAACCTCAGCAACCACTTCGCCCATTTGTATCGCTGACGCAGCACCCATCAATGAATGTGATTCAAAAATAATATCGACATCTTCACCGACAGCGGTGCGAATGGCGCGTAAACGATCACCAAATAAACGCATTTGTGGTTTGGTAAATAACTTAGTGCGATCAAAGGAAGAACTGCCATCTTGGTTGTAAACGATAGGATCGACTTTCACTGCATCGTAACCTTGAGCAATGGCTTTGAGTGCTGCTTCGGCGTATTGCTCAGGTTCAATTAACTTGTTGATCTGCTCATCCCAATCAAACTGTAATTGACTGGCGTAAGTGCGTAGTTTGTCGTTTACCTTACCGCCGAGTAATTGATAAACAGGCACCTTTAACGCTTTGCCTTTTATATCCCACAATGCGGTATCAATAGCACTCATGGCTGAATATAAAACTGGTCCACCGCCAAGGCCCCAAAAGCTTTCTCTGAGCATTCGCGACCACAAGTATTCGGTTTGAAATGGGTCAAAACCAATTAATACCGCTTCGGCTATTTCTTTTATCATCGCGGCCGCGGCACTGTGTCCCCAGTCGTAAGCAAGGCCTGCTTCACCGACACCTGAGATCCCTTGATCTGTGTGTACCCTAACAAATACCGGGTTCCATGGGGGCCGCTCTGGGCATTCAATGTCAAAAATTTCTACATGGGTAATTTTCATTTATCTGTTCTCGTGGTTAATTTTTTACTCTGCACTGCGCAACAAGGTTGCCGGAAACAACTTATTGATGATACTCAACGCGCAAAATCAGGATCGTGGCGATACACTTTGCGCAACATTGCTGGCCAAGATTTTTGCCCGCCAGTTAGGCCAGTGTGCACAATATCTGCTTGCGCCTTAATACCATCAATTATCGCTTGTTCAATGATCACTGGTTGCATACCCGTGGCCATGATCTGCAGTTGAATTTGGCAAGCTCTGGTTAAATCATACATATGCATAAACGCATCACCTATGGTGTCACCTAAGGTTAGCGCGCCGTGGTTTCGCAATAACATAAAATTTGCCTTACCAAGGTTTTGCTGCAAACGTTGCTTTTCGTCAGCATTCACAGCTAGTCCTTCGTAGTCGTGATAACTCATTGAGGCAAGTGCAAACATGGCGTATTGACTCAACGGTAATAAGCCTTGTTCCAGACTAGAAACCGCTATGGTTTCGTTGGTATGTAAGTGCAGCACACACTGCGCCTCATGGCGTGCTTGATGTACTGCACTGTGAATAGTAAAGCCCGCTGGGTTGATTTCAAACGGGCAGTCGCCATCAATGATGTTGCCGTCAATATCAATTTTCACTAAGTTGGAGGCTGTCACTTCATCAAAGGCAAGACCAAAAGCATTAATTAACAAATGCTCAGTACCGGGAATGCGCGCAGAAATATGGGTGTATATTAAGTCATCCCAACCGTGCATAACCGTTAAGCGATAACATGCAGCAAGATCGATACGGGTTTGCCATTCAACCGCCGACACTTTTCCCTGTAAATTCATTTCTTTGATAGTAAACATAGTTAACCTGAAAAAACCTATTGATAACCTAGCAATAATCTATTCTTAGTCTAGGAATAATCTATTCATAAACCATTAATAAAACATGAAAAAAATAATAAAAATAACCACTCAACTGATTAATCGGTTAGTTTAGCCTTTGCTGTCAACAAGATAAAGACTAGCCTAAGTCGAAATGCATCTAAGTCATTCCACAACTGAGTAAGTAGTTCCAGTCATTTACATCAGTCCCTTTACAAGGGCGGCAATGATTAAAATAAACACCAGTATAGGAACAAATTTGGAGAACTTTGCTTGATCTTCTGCGCTCATGGGTTTGGCAAACTTTTCACCGACGATGACCATCAAAGCTACCGCTAAAAACACTAGCCCTAAAATAATTAATAACGTCATAATAAAATAACTTTGTTTGATAAAAGACAAAGTTAACATAAAATGTCTTTAAGAAAAATTAGCTTAGGTAATTTAGGGAATATTGGATAATGACTAAACTGGATAACTTTACTGACAAACAGCGTTTTATTATTCGTTTAGGTAAAGCCTTGCATAAATTTGGTACGCCTGCATATCGCATGGAAGCACATTTATCCAATGTAGCCGATATTCTCAACATCCATGGCAGTTTTGTAGTCACGCCTACCTCACTGACTTTTATTTTATCTGAAAGCTCAGAGCAGCAAGATCACCATCACATTGTTCGCGTCACCCCCGGCGAGCTCGACTTGGGCTCTTTGGCGCGCACCGATGAATTGGTTGACGAACTCAGCTCTGGGCAACGTTCATTAAACGAAGCAATAGACAGATTAGATGAAATAGCCAATAAACCCAATCCCTATGGCAGGGTGTTAACGTTTCTTGCCTTTGGCGCTTCAAGTGGCGCCTTTGCCATGCTAATGCACACCAGTTGGAATGATGTGGTTTGGTCAACGTTACTGGGTTTTGTGGTGTGTTTATTTGTGTTTTGGGCCGAGCGTTCAAAACGGGTGACTGATATGTTAGAGCCTATTTCGGCCCTTTCAACGGCTTTATTAGCCTCAGCCATTACCCTGATTGATCCCAGCATCAATATGCCGTTAGTTATACTGTCGAGTATTATTGCCTTTATCCCAGGGCTGGCATTGACCTTAGGGCTGTCGGAATTAGCAGCAAGAAATTTGATAGCTGGTACCGCTCGGATCATGGATGCGGTCATGGTATTGTTTAAATTGTACTTTGGCGCCGTATTGGGCATGGCTATAGGTGAAAAGTTATGGGGCGCAGTGCAACACATACCGCCAACTAATATGCCCAACTGGACGGCTTGGGCTGCGGTGACAACACTATCAATTAGTCTAGTCATTCTATTTCGCGCCCGTAAGAAAGACGCGCCATGGGGTATTATTTCTGGTTATATTGCTTTTGGCGCCAGTATTGTCGGCGGCATGTACTTAGGTGTAGCACTGGGTGCATTTGTCGGGGCTTTTGCTTTGGGTATTTATAGTAATATTTTTTCGCGGTTAATGAAGCTGCCGTCGAGTATAGTAAAATTACTGGGCATTGTAGTGTTAGTGCCCGGCAGTAAAGTCTATATTGGCTTAAACACGGCAGTGTCAGGACAGCACATTATCAACGTCACTGATATTGGCTCACAAGCATTTTTAATTTTTATGTCTTTGGTGGCCGGTCTTATTTTTGCTAATGTAATTTTTCCGTCCAGAAAGACCTTATAGTCATCATTACAGTTATAGTTCAAGCCATACCGTAAAAGAGAATAGATAGCAATTTATGTCGAGTTCAGTGCCAGAAAAATCAACCTATCACCACGGCGACTTGCGTGCTTCATTACTAAGTACAGCAAAAAATATAGTTAATAGTCAAGGCATTGAACAACTGTCTTTGCGCAAAATGGCTGAACAAGTTGGGGTATCAAGAACGGCGGCCTATCACCACTTTAAAGACAAAAACGATCTATTGTCGGCAATAGCTGCAGACGGCTTTGACCAATGGCATGCCCGATCAGAAAAGTTATTTAGCGATACTAGCTGTTCAACCAAAGCCAAATTCCAGCAGTTTGTGCATAGTTATATTGACTTTGCTATCAATAATTCAAATTTATACGATTTAATGTTTGGTCGCATCTTATGGAAAAATCACGGTGCCAATGAGCCACTAAAAAAAATTGCCTATCAAAGTTTTGAACACCAAGTACAAATGATCCAATTATGGCAACAACAAGGCATTATTAGCCAAGAAGAAAATGCCTTGCGCTTAGCGCAAGTGGTATGGGGCACTTTGCATGGCATTGCCAAGTTGCAAATAGATGGCATTTATACACAAAGCACTAATATTGAAGAAATGTGTGATTGTGCGGTCACTCTGTTTTTATCACTTGAGCCAAGCCCGAAACATTGTTAAAAACCGATAGATAGCCGATAATTAATAATTTAGCGGATATTATTATATTCTTATTGTTGACGAAGTAATTGTTGGCGTAGATAGGGTTAGCGCAGTAATAGCTAGCGTAGTATTTTTATTGTAGGTGAAATGATGGAAAGTGAAAATAGCTGTAAATTAACTCAATTTGATGAATTTTTTACTATTGAATACCCCTTCAACGTTAATATCGCTAAACTTGAGCCTTGCCAGACCAAAGACTTTCAGTCTTTCTTAAACACTATACCTATGCCTTTTAAAATGACCAGCGACATGATGGCTTTAGATCAAGCCGCTCTTGGTCCTTTGCAAACCTTAGATGGCGTGGCCGGACAACTCGTTACCTATTTACAGCAACAATCTCAAAAAATAGATTTGTTAGTCAGCTACGTTTTACACCAGCAAGACGATTGCTCTGCTCGGCAACAAGGCATCAGTTTTGGTGGCGGTGGTATCACTTTTAGCAGTGAGCAAGATCACGCTCTAAATGAAATCGTTGAACTCAAAATATTTCTCAACAGTGAAAATTGTGTGATTTACTGCTTTGCAGAGATCATCGAGATAACAAACAATGACCACAATTGCCTATACAAGGCAATATATCATTTTATCCGCGATGAAGATCGAGAAATGTTGGTGCGTACTAGTTTACACATTCAGTCTAAACAACTTAAGCAATTGGCAAAACAGCGCAATCAATTAACTAAAGATTAAGGCAGGCAATTTAATGTCTCCTGCCTTAAACAAATGTCCAGAAACTGAACACTAAAATCTAAACACAAATTTTATTTAGGGTTATATCCACTTCTTCAGAAGTGGCCTTTTGTTGTTCAGCGTGCTCAGCAACCGCAGACAGCCCCTGATTGATATCGCGGCTAAATGACACAAAAGAAGCCATATTGTCGTTAATAGATGCCGTCGATTTTTGCTGCTGTTCAGTGCCATCGGCTATCTGAGTGGTTAAATTATTAACCTCAGTGAATGCCTGAGCCAATTGTCCCAACACCTCAACAACACCTTCGGTTTGATTTAAACTGTCTTCACTCAAACTCTTGCCTTTGCCTATGGCATTCACAGCGTTGGTTGACTTTTCTTGCAAACCTTCAACCATAGATTGAATTTCAACAGTAGATTCTTGAGTTCGGTGCGCTAATGCCCTAACTTCATCAGCAACAACCGCAAAACCTCGCCCTTGCTCACCGGCACGAGCTGCTTCAATAGCCGCATTTAACGCCAATAAATTGGTCTGATCGGCAATGCCGCGGATCACATCAAGAACCCCGCCAATGCGCGAACATTCATCCTGTAATAAAGCTAAGTCTTTCGCCATACCATTGACCTCATCAGCAAATGAAGCAATGGTTTGTTGGCTGGTATTAGATGATTCAGTACCTTGCTCGAGTAAATTCATAACTTGGTTAGTAGTATCACTCACTTGCACAGCATTTTCGGTTAACACCGCCGATGTCGAAGCAATCTGTTCAATAGATGAGGCCATTTGTTCGATTTGATTTGACGAGTTATCTACAGATTCAACCGAGTTGCTGATCAAGCTAGTCAAGGAGCCAGAGCCTTGGCGCAAAGCCTCAGACTCTCCGCGAATGTCCTTAATGACTTGCGATAAACTGACAATAAACTGGCTTAATTCATTAGTGACATCAGCCAAATCATCTGCTGAATGGTCTTTTAAAGGCGTTACTGGCGCATCTTCAAGGCTAACAACTTTGGCCAAATACCCCTGAAGTTGTTCAATTCGCTTATCTAATATTTGTTGTGAATACAAAAAACTGCCAATCAGTTGTGCAGCAAGGATCGCTAATAATGTACTACACAAGCCAAAAGCACTCATTTCTCCTGCAAATAAATAGACTAACAGTACTGCAATTATGCCTACGATCCCTTGTGGAAGTAGAAGTTTTATAGATAAACGATCCAACATAAGCCAACCAACATTTATTATTGTAATTAAGTACAATTAAGCTAACAAGTAATGGCTTGCGAGTCTACGGAAAAATGAATCAAAACCGCTAGATATTTGCCAAATACATTATCCTTACTCATCAATAACACAAATGAATCATTTACAAAAATGGCTCAGTCGACAGAAATTATCAACAGTTAGAGAGATAGCAAGATTATATTTAAGCTTGAATAAATTAGTGCAACACGGCATATTTGTTTCTTTATTGATTAACCAATTAATCAATTAACCACTAATAAAAGCTGGTGACAAACTGTGAAGACAATAATGATAGTCGTTATAATGCTTGGCGCGTTGGCACTCATAGTCGGTGGAATATCACTGCTCAAGCGATCAGCCAAGCCATTTAAACTGTCTAAAGATCAGTGGCAGCAAGTAAAGAATAGAGTTAAAGAGCAAGATGTAAAAGATGATAAAGACTAAGCTAAGCTAAACTAAACCTAACTAAACCCAACTAAACCTTACTAAACTTAACTGAGCCAACTGAGTCAAAAAAAGCTGATCCAGCTAAGCTCAAATTTAAGCTGAAAGTTAAGCCGAAAGTTAAGCCCAAAGTGAACAGAACAGTTCAGCGGCTGCTCATCAATAAAGCGGTTAACTGCGATAAATGGTTTGAATAAGATGAAAGCCAAAACGGGTTTTAATCGGACCATGAATAGTCAACAGTGGTTTTTTAAACACAACATCATCAAAGGCTTTGACCATTTGGCCTCTTTGAAACTCGCCCAAATCTCCGCCTTTTTTGCCCGATGGACAACAAGAGTGTTTTTTTGCTAATTGAGCAAAGTCAGCACCCTTGGCCAATTTTTCCTTGAGTTGCTTGGCTTGATTTTCAGTTTTGACGAGTATGTGTCGCGCACTTGCAAATGCCATGGGGATCCTCTTTGTCATTACAGGGACAGTCAATAGTACCAGCACTATTATTAGTATCTGTATCGGTAAACAGTGCCAGTATGAGTATAAGTATAAGTATCAGTACAAGTAAAAGTAAAAGTATAAGTATCAGTATCAGTATCAGTATCAGTATCAGTAAACAGTGCCAGTATCAGTAAACAGTGCCAGTATCAGTAAACAGTGCCAGTATAAGTATGAGTATAAGTATGAGTATCAGTACAAGTATCAGTATCAGTAAACAGTGCCAGTATAAATAAACAGTGCCAGTATAAGTATGAGTATAAGTATAAGTATCAGTACAAGTATCAGTATCAGTAAACAGTGCCAGTATCAGTAAACAGTGCCAGTATCAGTAA
>JBELHO010000008.1:52197-52663 GCA_042091375.1 Thalassotalea sp.
ACAGTGCCAGTATAAGTATAAGTATCAGTACAAGTATCAGTATCAGTATCAGTAAACAGTGCCAGTATAAATAAACAGTGCCATTACTATTCCTATTACTATTACTATTACCATTACTATTAACAGTATCAGCAAAAGTAGCTGCAAGCACTGTTGTTATGTCACACGCTAGATACGATAAACAGCATCTCAATTTAGCTAAAACAGGATAATTATTGTCATTAACGGCAACTAACCCTATTCAATAAAAGTAAAGTGATGATTAATGATTAATCATTTATCATTAACAGCAGTGTTGCAAAGATTAAAAAGCTAATATCAAACAGTACAAAATTAAGTGCCAGACTCAGTGTGAAAATCAGTGCAAGGAACAGTCAAAATAAACCGTAAAACTCTTTTCATAACGAGCTGTAGCTAGCTATTTATTGAACAATTTGGTTGATAATAGCAGATTGTCAATACTATC
>JBELHO010000008.1:52763-59592 GCA_042091375.1 Thalassotalea sp.
TAGCTAGCTATTTATTGAACAATTTGGTTGATAATAGCAGATTGTCAATACTATCTATCCCTTATCAAACAGGTTTCCTGTAAAACATTGTTGACACAAATCAGTCAGTAGCCAACCTAATTGCAAACCTTTTTTAATTATAATTCAATAAGTAACAGGCCATTGCTATGATGTTGAATATAAAACCTTACGATTTAATATTTGCTTACATATTGAAACTTTAAATTACCTAATGAAACATTGTTGAGAAGTTCAGAAATACGTTGTAGTATCTCTTGGTATTTTGTACAAAAATCTTATTTTAGTTTTATAGCGCACCTATAACTAAGTGACCACATCGGAAGTCATTATCAAAACACCTAAAAATATGGAATTAAAATTGATTTAATTTAAATGTACAAATTTATTCAACATAACGTATAAAAAATATTAGGGAATACCCAGTGAGAAAATTAAATAAACTAACAGCCAGTATACAAACAGCTTTGTTTGTTGGTGCAGTCGCAAGCTTTAGTTCATTTGCAGCTGATGAAAACAAACAGGCTAATAATGCCCTTGCCGAGCAAGAAAAAGTTGCCTTAGCCAATAATTCCAACATCATCGAAATTGAAGAAGAAGAAGAAGAAGTTGAACGTGTTGTAGTAACAGGTTCACGTATTCGTCGTACTGAATTTTCAAATGCTTCACCTATTCAGGTGATCAGTGGTGATATATCTCGTGAACTAGGTCTTTTTGACGCAGCAGAAATGTTACAGAGCACTAACCAAGCTTCTGGTCAACAAATCGACAATAGTTTCGGTGGTTACGTTCTTGACAATGGTCCAGGTTCTGCAACCATCGGCTTTCGTGGTCTCGGTGCTTCACGAACTCTAGTTTTGATCAATGGTCGTCGTATGGCGCCAGCAGGGGTTGGTGGTGCACCAACGTCACCTGATCTTAACTTGATCCCCGGTGTCATGATCCAACGTGTCGAAAACTTATACGATGGTGCTTCTACTGTATATGGTTCTGACGCCGTTGCAGGTGTTGCTAACGTTATTTTAAAACAAGACGTTGAAGGTTTTGAAATCCAAGGCTCTACCAACAAGCCAAAAGGCGGTGGTGCAGAAGAGAGTTCGCTATCAGCCATGTGGGGTAACACTTCTGACAATGGTTTCATTACTGTCGGTGTTGAATACATAGACAGAAAATCACAGTCTCTTGCACAAAACCCATTTGTTAAAGGTTGTGAAGAACGTATTTGGGAAACCGAAGACGGTGAAATCATTAAACGCTACGGTGGTATAGGGCCAACGATCAATGGCGAAGATTCATGTGATATTTTTCCACTAACCAATCGCATGCAAATTATCAACGGTTTCTGGGGAAGCGTTTATAATACTCCAGGATTCACCAATACTGGAATTCCTAACTGGAGTGAATCAACCGTTCCTGGCCAATACGTAGGCTTACTACCTACTTGGATTGAAGGTGACTTTGACGGTGATGGGATCCCTGACGGTGCCTTCCCTGATGGCAATGGCGATGGTTTACGTGATTTTGATTTCCAAGATCCGCGTTATGCTTTCCAACAGTCAGACTACTATAAATCAGGCGATTACTTTGGTAAAAACAAGCGTGTTTCTGTGGTAGCAAACGGTGAATATCTATTCCAAGATGAAGATGATACTACCTTGTACTTCGATGCCTTATATGCCGAACGCAACTCAGATGCTTTCAGTCCAGGTGCACAAATATTTGAATTCGTTCCATCGAGCAATCCATTTAACCCTTGTAACCCTAATGGCTTAAATGGCATTGATTGCTTCGGTGTACTTGGTTTTGGCCCTGCTGGTCCTTTAGAAGTTAGACCGATTATTAATATTCGTGGTGACCGTGATACACAAGAAGTTGATGTGTCGCAGTATCGATTAGTTACTGGCGTTACTGGCGGTTTAAGTGCGTTACAAGACAAAGGTTTAGACAATTGGTATTACGATGTATACGCATCATACAGTGCTTCAAGTGGTGATTTAAATTTACGCGGCATAAACGAAGCCAACTTACTCAACTCACTAAACACCTCAGTCGTAAACGCTGATGGCTCTGTGACTTGTGGTAATGGCTCAGACGGTTGTGTACCAGTAAACTTATTTGCTGATAATATCTATCAAGTAGGTGGCGGAACGCTAACGTCTGATGAATACAATTACTTGATGTCCGACAGAATTTCGAATACCGAAGTATCACAATTAGTGATCAACGGTTTTGTCGGTGGTGATTTTTATACTTTCCCTTGGAATAATAAAACAGTTACTGGTGTAATTGGTGCTGAATACCGCCGTGATGAGATCAAATCAAACAACAACGATGTTGCCACTGAAGGTTTATTGTGGGGTTACTTTTCTGACAAGGGCGCTGAAGGTTCGCGCAACTTAAAAGAATTGTTCACTGAAATTGATTTTCCTTTAATCAGCGGTCTAGAAGGTGTTGAAGAATTAACCTTTACAGTTGCTGGTCGTATTTCAAAAGAAAGTTTCTACGATGCGGCACAAACCTACAGCTTAAAAGGTGTATACCGTCCCGTTGAGTGGTTAACTTTCCGTGGTACTAAAGGAACTTCTTACCGTGCGCCTAACTTGCGTGAGCGCTTCTTAGCAGGTACTACAGGTTTTGGTTCAGTTACAGATCCTTGTGTGGTACCTAGTGCAGCTCGCGATTCAGATCCATTAAACCCTAGTGCACCAGATAATTACAATGCAGCTAACGATCTTCGTGACCCAGGCACACTAGCTGCTTGTTCTGCTGACGGCATTGACCCTACCGCTCTTGGTTTAGGCCAAAATGGTACGCAGAAATTTAATGCAGGTGGTAGTGCTGAAATAGTTACTGGTGGTAGTCTTGCTCTAAGTGAAGAAACCTCATTGGCAAAAACTTTTGGTTTCGTTTTTGAGCAACCTTTTACTGATGCCTTTGAATTAACTGTATCATTAACCCGTTTTGATATTGAAGTAACTAATTCTATTGCTGAGCCAAGTGCTGGTTATAGTATTGGTCAATGTTACTCCGCTCAGGGTAATCCTGCTTTTTGTTCGCGTATAGACCGCGATGCAGACGGTAGAATTTCTGACGTAGATGGCAGCTTCATCAACGTTGGTTTATTGACTTCTAAAGGTTTTGACTACAACTTGTATTACCAACAAGATTTCTTAATTGGCGACAAAAACTTAGGTGTTGCTTTAGATTTACAAGCCACGCGTATGACTGGCTCGTTGTATGATGTACTAGGTACGATTGACGATGATGTTGGTGAGCCTACTGTACCAGAATGGCGTGCTTCTGCGCGTTTATCATTGAGCTATGATGATTTCCGTTTCAACTGGTCAACACAGATGATTGGTAAAGGCGAAGAAGACTGGTTAAGTGATCCAGAAGACGGTGCCTTTTTAGCTGGCACAACAGGTTGTCGTGGTTTATGGAAAGACGAAGCACAGACAGACCCTGTATTGTGTCGTGAAGTAGCTTATACTGAAGATTACTACTTACATAACGTCTCATTGACTTACACTTCGGATAATTATCGTGTTGCTGTTGGTGTGCGTAACGTATTTAACGAAGCACCACCAAAGGTTGATCCAGGTGGGTCGTTCTCTAACACTAACATTCCACTAGGTGTGGGTTATGATAGTTTAGGGCGTACTCCTTACATCAACTTTACAGCACAATTTTAATAAGCTGTTAATCGCAATGATAAATGGCCTCATATGAGGCCATTTTTACTAGAGCATTTAGAAAACAATTGGAGCAACTATGAACAAAATAATATCTGTGGCTTGTACATTACTGCTTTCATTGACTGTAAATTCTACCTCGGCTAATGAAAACAATAACAATTCAGACGTATTGCCTATCGATGCATTTGCCATGATGCCTGTGGTTCGCAGTGTTTCTGTATCTGATGATGGTAAAAAGATAGCAATTCTTCGCGCCACTACTAAGGAAGGTGATTATATTATTGAGATCAGAGACACTTCAGATCTCAGTAAAAAACCAGTGACTTTAGGCGCCTCAAAAATGATGGTATCTTCGGTGACTTGGCTAAACAATGAGAAAATTGGCGTCTCCTTTCGACAAATTTTAAAAAGTGGTAGTCGCAAGCGCTGGATCAACGATTTTGCCATTGCTAGTGCTGACGGTAAAGGCGGTTGGTTAATGCCCACCAAAAACAGAAAACTTCGTGGCTTTTCAATACTAGATCTATTACCAGAAAATGAAAATGAAATATTGGCGCAAACCGACGTCAATAGGAACTTTATCCCCGATGTAGTGCGTTACAACATCAACACCGGACGCAGTGTCACTGTGATGCGCGGAACGACTAAAATTCAAGGTGGTTTTATCAGTGATAACGATGGTGAAGTTCGCGCTGCACAAAGCTGGAATGCCAAAGAAGATGCATTAAATTTATTTGTTCGCAAAAAAGGCGATGATGAATGGAAAGTGATCCGCTCAATTTCACCAAAAAGTCGCGAGTCATATGCATTTTTAAGTTTTTCTAAAGAAAACCCCAATGAAATATATGTCAATGCTAACATGGGTGAAGATAAGTCTGGTATTTATCGCTACAACATAGAAACAGGACAATACTCAGAACGTTTATTTGGTCTTAAATCTGTCGACGCTGATGGCATACTTACCGATAAATTTGGTAACTTCCTTGGCTTTAGATACACATCGAAACATCCTAAACGTTACTTCACCGATGAGAGTGAACAGGCACTTTACGATAGTCTAGAAGGATTGTTTAAAGACAAATTTATTTCTATCCAAAGCCGTTCTGACGACGATAATGCTTTAGTAGTGATGACCATGTCAGGTAAAGACTCAGGAAGTTATTACTTGATCACCAACAAGAATAAAATAGATAAAATTGGTACGCGCTTACCCTTGCTGACTGAAGACAAATTGGCTGAAGTTAAATACATTTCTTATAAAGCCCGCGATGGCAGAAAAATCAAAGCCTATGTGACTATTCCCAATGGTGTTGGTCCATATCCTGCAGTTGTCTTGCCACACGGTGGTCCATGGGTTCGTGAGACCATCCTTTTTGATGAATGGTCACAATTACTGGCTAACAATGGTTACGTGGTTATTCAGCCTAATTATCGCGGTTCACAGGGTTACGGTCTAGATCACTGGGTAGCCGGAGATAACAACTGGGGCTTAACCATGCAAGATGATCTTGATGATGCAGCCATGTACCTAGTGAATAAAGGTTTAGCCACTAAAGACAAGCTGGCCATGTTTGGCTGGAGCTACGGCGGTTATGCTTCATTTGCAGCGTCAATGCGCGAAAACAACATTTACCAATGCTCTGTAGCTGGCGCAGGAGTAAGTGACTTAAACCGCATCAGTGCCACTCTAAATGAAAGTTACTTCTTAAGAGAATTACAACGTCCTACCATCACTGGTGTAAACCCATTAGCGCAAGTAGAAAAAGTCAATATACCTATTATGGTTATTCACGGTGATATAGATGAACGGGTTCCTGTTGTTCACAGTAGAGAATTTGTTGATAAATTGGTTAAGCTCAATAAAGACCACAAATACGTGGAATTATTTGAAGCCGATCACTTCAGTGATACCTTGTTTTACAATCATAAAACCGAGTTTTATGGCGAGTTAATTAATTGGCTAGACAATAAATGTCAATTAAAAACGCCTAGTGCGCAAACCGTAGCAAGCTTAAACAACTAATTGCTGTTAGCTTTATAGCAAAAAAGCCGTTATCGACACAGATAACGGCTTTTTTTATGATTGGTCGACAGATCTAACTACTTTAGATCGGTAATTAAGGTATTTAACCAACGTTCCTCAGTGATAAAGCGCCAAGAATAACTCTGGTATTGCTCACCTATGCCCATAGCTAAAATTTCTTGTTGAGTTTTGCCATCAGCCAACGCCTTACTTACTCTGTCTATACTGTAACTTAACATAGCTGCAAAGACCTTTAATTCATCTTTATTGACTAACAGACCATGACCGGGAATGATCATCACATCGTCTGGGGTGTTGTCAATGATATAATTGACATTAGCCAAATATCCTTTAACACTTCCGCCGCCGTTTAAGTCGACATAGGGAAAGCGTCCTTGGAAGAATAAATCACCGGTATGGAGTACATTGGCCTGTTGAAAATAGACAATGCTATCACCGTCGGTATGACCACCAGGTAAATGAGTTAAGGTAATGGTCTCTGTGGCTAAATGGATTTCCACCCCGTCTTGATAAGTGACAACTGGCAAAGCTGGATCTGTGTTTTCCTTATCCACACCTAAGCGCTTTCTGACATTGTGATGAGCAAAAATCGGCGCTTTGTCTGAAAAATAGCTATTACCACCGGTGTGATCGCCGTGATAGTGGGTATTAACAACATATTTAAGGGTATTATTTGTTGATAAGGTAGACATCGCCGCTTCAATTTTTTTGGCCATCGATTGGTATTGGTCGTCAACTAACAATAACCCCGCATCAGTTGCTAACACGCCGATATTACCGCCTGAGCCGGTTAACATGTATACTTGCCCAGCCACTTTAGTGGCTGACACTTGCACTGTTGACTGATCTTGCCCCTGAGAGTGTAAGGGCAATACAAGCAAAGATAAAAAGGCCATATTGCGTATTGTTTTCATATGTTGATTATTCCTCTGTGATTGTCGGGTTGCTAATGCGTATTTAAACTTGGGTTGTTAAGTCAGGTTGTTAAGCCAGGGTTTAAGTCAGGGTGTTAAGTCAATTAGTTACTGATTTTGTATTTGTTAAACAACTCAACACATTACGTTAACCATGT
>JBELHO010000008.1:59692-97898 GCA_042091375.1 Thalassotalea sp.
ACCTAGACCATGTGACCTAGACCATGTGACCTAGACAGTGTTACGTAGACAGTGTTACGAAAACAATGGTGTTATCGATCTGTTTTATTCGATTAAATATAAAATAAGGATCAGCAAATTCCTAGTTGCTAGTTGCTAGAGAAGAAGGGTGATTTGAAGGTTCAGCTACTAAGGTGTAAATAAAAAAGCTCAATTACCATTAACTCAATGTTACTAAAACAAATTAAGCTGATTATTACTGGCCAGATCAGTTTCACTAAAACCTATGTGTATCCCCAACAATCTAACCGCTTTGCCCTGCCCCCTTGCGTATGCTTGTGACAATAATCGCTTAAACATCTCCGCCTCAATAATGGTGTACTTTACTTCTTTAGTGGTCTGCACAAAATCAGTAAATTTTAGTTTTACGCCAAGTTTGGCGATAACCCTATTGCCCAGATGCGGTTCGGCACGACGCATTAATTCAGGTAATAAACTGTTGTCGATGATCTGCTGAAGTTGAATAACATCGCTAATGTCTTCAGCAAAGGTGGTTTCAACACCAACTGATTTTCGTTGACGCGAGCTTTGTACCGGACGCTCATCGATACCTTGGCATCGTTGCCACAACAAATGACCGAATTTACCAAAGTGCTGACTTAGAAAGTTAGGATTTTTCTGTTTAACATCCAAGCCAGTAAACAGCGCTAATTGTTCAAGCTTTTTAGCTGTGACCTTACCCACGCCTGGAATTTTTGTTAACGCCATACCTTCGATAAAAGCATCAACCTCATGGGGAGCAATAACAAACTGGCCATTGGGTTTATTTTCATCACTGGCTATTTTACTGAGAAATTTTATTGGTGCTATACCGGCAGAAGCAGTTAAGCCCGTGGTGTCAAAAATATCTTGTCTGATCTGTTGCGCAATTAAGGTCGCTGAGCCCTGGAAGAGTTGGCAATCAGACACATCTAAAAAAGCTTCATCTAACGACAGCGGCTCGATCACTTGGGTGTACTGCAAAAAAATTTGTTTGACCTGCTCTGATACTTGTTTGTAAACCGCCATGCGGCCAGGTACTAACACTAGGTCGGGACAGAGTTTAACCGCCTGAGCAGTCGCCATAGCACTGCGCACCCCGAATGTACGCGCTTGATAATTACAGGTAGCGATCACCCCACGCCGATCTGAGCTACCTCCGACTGCAACGGGTAAATCTTTTAACTGGGGATTGTCGCGCACTTCTACAGATGCATAGAATGCATCCATATCAATGTGAATAATTTTTCGAGATCCAGGCAAATCGATTAAGCTTGTTATCTTATTCCACTTATATAAATATCATTAGCACAAAGGCTTAGCAAGTGCTGGTGGATATTGAGATAGGTTGGAGTAAATGGCTGGTGGTGAATATCTGTCGATAGCTATTGGCTGAGTAATAAATGCTATTTGCTAGTCCGATTGTTTAAAAAGCTTAAATTGATTGAAAATACCGGCTTACTCAGTGGCTAGGTTGCAGCTAAAAAGTTAAATATTTTTAATATCAATGCTTTGCTGATTTTTAATAGTATTTTTCTCACGCTCTATGCGCTTTTCGCACGGGGCGTCACAGTTACAGGCTTTGTCGATACCCACTGTGGCCAAACCACCACAGCTGCCAGCTAAGGATTTTTGCTGAAAAATATAGCCAACCCCCATGGCTAAAACCACCAAAAGAAATAAAGCTAAGGTTAATAAAAATATCATCATAATATAAAAATTCTCTACACAGTAAAGGTGATCTTATTTAAGATACGGCATAAATCTTACCGTGATCTGTTCTTTAAAGCCATGCTCAGTTTTGGAAATAATATAAGCGGCAATGTCGTGTTTATTGGCAAAATCATAAGCTTGGTCTTCGCCCATCACCATCATCGCAGTTGACAAACCATCTGCGGTCATTGCCGATGGATGAATTACTGTGACTGATACAATCTTATGGCTAATGGGTTTGCCTGTATCGGGATCGACAATATGTGAAAAGCGTTGGCCATCCGCTTCAAAATACTTTCGGTAATCGCCAGACGTGGCAACAGCATTATCTTTGGGGATAATAATTTGATGAACCATGCGTTCATCGTTAATGGGCTTTTCTATGGCTATCGACCACAGTTCGCCGGTGTGTTTAACGCCTTTTACTCGCATTTCACCACCAATTTCTACCAAATAGTTATCTATTCCATGATCGTCCATTGCTTCAGCAATAAGATCAACAGCATAGCCTTTAGCTATGGTTGACAGATCGACATATAAGTTAGGTATAGTTTTGCTTAATTGTTGATCAGACAAGTGTAGATGTTGTAAACCAACCCGGAGTTTTGCCTGTTCAATGTCTTGTTGACTTGGCACAGTTGCTGGTCTAAATTCTGGACCAAACCCCCACAGATTAACTAGTGGGCCAACGGTTACATCTAACTTGCCACGGCTAAGCTCACCTAAGCGCAATGACTCGGCAATAACCCGACTTAAACCCGGTGAAATTTCCATAGGCGTTATAGACCTAGATTGGTTAAAACGCGACAATTCTGAATCCGGTAACCAATTGGACATTTGCTGATTTAACTGGAAGAGAATGTCTTCAATTTCTTTTTGCAGGGTGACCTGATCAACAGTAACGGTTTTCTGGTTAGCAGCCATCAATGGATTGACAATCCATTTAACATTGTAGGCAACCGTTCCCATAGTAATGCCCTGAAGCAGCATTTCTTTGGGCTGATCCGTTTGTTGATTGTTATCAGAACAAGCAAGTATTAACCAAGACAGCAGCAAAGATACAGTTAGTTTAGGTATCACTCTCAGTATTCTTGACAGGCCAGTAAATTTTTTCAATGAAGGTTTCTCTCGTCCAATCAGCAAATAAAGACGATCTAAGTCGTCTTTATTAATCGCCTACTCAATATTTCAACAAATCCGCCATGACCTTGAATGAGGCATTAGGCGGATGTTTCGAACAATATCAGTTTTAGGCTTATCCACCGAAATCATCAAGCATAATGTTTTCGTCTTCTACACCCAACTCTTGCAACATATGGACAACAGCGGCATTCATCATAGGTGGACCACACATGTAATATTCACAATCTTCAGGCGCTTCGTGATCCTTCAAATATTGCTCGTGTAACACATTGTGAATGAAGCCCGTTAAACCGTCCCAGTTATCTTCAGGTTGTGGATCAGACAAGGCAACATGCCACTCAAAATTATCATTGTCGGCAGCTAGACCGTTGTAGTCATCTTCATAAAACATTTCACGCAATGAGCGCGCACCATACCAGAACGACATCTTGCGTTTAGATTTAAGGCGCTTCAATTGGTCGAATATATGCGAGCGCATTGGGGCCATACCGGCACCACCGCCAATGAAGACCATTTCTGCATCGGTATCTTTGGCAAAGAATTCACCAAAAGGTCCAGAAATAGTAACTTTGTCGCCGGGCTTTAAGCTAAATATATACGATGACATTTTACCCGCAGGTAAGTGCAATTTACCTGGAGGAGGTGTCGCGATGCGCACATTAAGCATAATTATCCCCTCTTCTTCGGGATAATTAGCCATAGAATAAGCGCGCAAAGTATCAGTCTCAACTTTTGATTCAACATCAAAAAAGCCAAAATGCTGCCAATCGCCTTTGTATTTATCATCAATATCAAAGTCACTGTATTTTACATGGTGAGCTGGGGCTTCAATTTGAATATAACCACCGGCGCGAAACGGCACTGATTCGCCATTGGGAATTTTCAATTTCAACTCTTTGATAAAGGTCGCTTGGTTATCGTTAGAAATAACCTCACATTCCCATTGCTGAACACCAAAAATCTCGTCTTCTAATTCAATATCCATGTCTTGCTTGACGGCAACTTGACATGATAGACGACAGCCTTCTTTGGCTTCGCGTTTATTAATGTGACCTTGCTCAGTGGGTAAAATATCACCGCCACCCGAATGAACGTGGACTTTACACTGGCCACAAGTACCGCCACCGCCACATGCTGAAGGTACAAAAATACCTTGATCTGCAAGTAACCCCAATAACTTACCACCCGCTGCTGCAACAACGGCTTTTTCTGGGTCACCATTTATACTTATCGTTACGTCACCTGAAGACACTAGCTTAGACTTAGCGAATAAAATCACTAATACCAATGCCAGTACAATCGCGGTAAACATCGATACGCCGAGAATAATTTCCATCGACTTTTCCTTAAAATTATCTAGGGTCTTGCGCTAACCGCGCAAGACCGATATTTGCCTACAGGGAGATACCACCGAAAGAAAGAAAGCCAAATGCCATCAATCCTGCAGTAATAAACGTAATTCCTAAACCTTTTAAACCGTCGGGTACATCAGAGTATTTCATTTTCTCTCGTATACCAGCCAGTAACACAATCGCCAAGGCCCATCCAATACCTGAGCCAATACCATATACCAAGGATTCTGGTAAAGTGAGATTCTTAGCGACCATAAAAGATACCGCACCGAATATTGCACAGTTGACGGTAATTAACGGCAAGAATATACCTAATGCTTGGTAGAGTGCTGGAAAATATTTGTCTAATGACATTTCCAAAATTTGCACTAAAGCGGCAATAACCCCGATAAAGGTAATAAAAGACAAGAAGCTTAAATCAATCGACTCTGCTGGATCAGTAATACCCATGACACCATCTAATGCACCTGGTGCTAAAATCGCTTGATAAATCATTTGGTTTACTGGTACAGCAATGCCCAAAACGAAAATAACGGCAATACCTAAGCCCAATGCCGTGCTAACTTTTTTAGAAACAGCTAAAAAAGTACACATACCTAAGAAAAAGGATAAAGCGATATTTTCAATAAATATCGTCTTTACTAATAAACTAATATAATGTTCCATCAAATTAATCCTTCTCTACTTGTTCTGGTTTCCATTGGCGGATCGCCCAAATGATCAAACCAATAACGAAGAATGAGCTAAACGGTAACACCAATAGGCCGTTGGCCTGATACCAACCACCGTTTTGAATTAACGGCAGTACTTCAATACCAAACAAGGTACCAAAACCCAATAACTCGCGAAAGAATGCCACGATCATTAAGATCACACCGTAACCTAAGCCATTGCCAATACCGTCCATGAAACTAACAACCGGCTTTTCTTTCATAGCAAAAGCTTCAGCGCGCCCCATCACGATACAGTTAGTAATGATCAAGCTGACAAATACCGCTAATTCTTTCGATAATTGGTAAGAAAATGCCTTGAGCACTTGGTCTACCACGATAACCAAAGAAGCGATAATCGCCATTTGAATAATAATGCGCACACTGGATGGAATATAGTTGCGTATAATAGAAATAAATAAGTTTGAAAACGCTGTTACAAACACTACTGCTAGGGTCATCACCACGGCATTAACCATGGAACTGGTGACAGCTAATGCAGAACAAATACCAAGTACTTGCAAGGCAATGGGATTATTGTCTGCAATAGGGCTGGTGATGACTTTTTTAACATCTGAAGACATTAGTTCAATCCTCCACGATTTTTAGTAATGAATGGTGCATAACCCTCATCACCGAACCAAAATTTAAGGGTGTTTTCAACACCGATGCTGGTCAATGTCGCTCCTGATAAAGCATCAACACCGTAAAGATCGCCTGACTTTGCACCGCCTTTAACCACTTTAACAGCAACCTCGCCTTGCTCATTGTAGATTTTCTTACCCGGCCATAAGCTTTTCCATCTTGGGTTAACCACTTCAGCACCTAACCCCGGGGTTTCCTTGTGATCTGAGTAGATAACGTTTTTTACGGTATTTAAATCAGCTTCAAGACCTACATAACCATACATTAAATCCCACAAACCATTGCCAACGATAGGCAGTACTAAGGTATTTACGCGGCCTGCATCATCTTCTATAAAATACACCACGGCATCGTGAGAACGGCGATTGATACCGGCGATATCTTGTTTAGGTTTTGCTGATTTAGAGGCATCACGAGAGTTGCGACGCTCATCAAAAAAGTTAGCCTCAGCTAAACACGCTTTGTCTGCTGCTGAAGCCTGTTCACCTACTAATTTAACTTGGCAACTGATCTCACCCGAAGATAAGTCAATCACTGCAGGGCGAACAAATTGATTGTAGGTAGCAACAATGTCATCACCAGCAAGGTCGAGTAAATTGGCGGCTTCTAAAATTTTAGTTTGTTGATCTAACAACTTATTAGCGGCTTGTAACGGCTTTAGTTGTACCGCAGAAAACGACACTAATAAGGCGCAAACCAAACACACCATCAAAACAAAACCGACTGTTTTGCCAAAGGTTTCTTTTGAACTAGACATGACGAGCAAGTCTCCTTTTGATATTTCCTTGGACGACAAAATAGTCAAATAAGGGCGCAAATAAATTAGCGAATAAAATAGCTAACATCATGCCTTCTGGAAAGGCAGGATTGACTAC
The DNA here is from genome assembly GCA_042091375.1 of Thalassotalea sp. Taxonomy (GTDB): domain Bacteria; phylum Pseudomonadota; class Gammaproteobacteria; order Enterobacterales; family Alteromonadaceae; genus JBELHO01. The sequence continues at coordinate 66,149 of JBELHO010000008.1, forward strand.
ACGCACTAACACTACCATGACCCCAATTAATCCACCGAACCAATACTTAGCATTGTTAGTGAAAGATGATGTCACCGGATCGGTTGCCATAAACATCATACCAAAGGCAAAACCACCAGTAACTAAATGCCAATACCAAGGCATAGCAAACATAGGATTAGTATCACTGCCAATAAGGTTGAATAAAAACGACATCAATACCATGCCGACAAAGACACCCAAGACGATGCGCCATGAGGCAATGCCTTTGTATAGAATGTATGCACCACCTAATAAAATTGCTGCGGTAGAGACTTCACCCACTGAGCCAGGAATAAAACCCCAAAAAGCATTCCACCAGTTGGCATCAATGGCATAGTTAAGATCACCAGTAGAAGCCGCACTTAAAGCAGTAGCACCAGAGTAGCCATCAACAGCTACCCATACCGCATCACCAGATATTTCAGTTGGGTAAGCGAAGAATAAAAACGCACGGCCAGCTAGCGCCGGGTTTAAAAAGTTTTTGCCGGTTCCACCAAATATTTCTTTGGCGATAACCACACCAAAGGTGATACCTATAGCTACCTGCCAAAGTGGGATAGTGGCCGGAACTATCAAGGCAAAAAGTATCGAGGTAACAAAGAACCCCTCGTTGACTTCGTGTTTGCGCACGGCAGCAAACATCACTTCCCAAAAGCCACCGACAATAAAGGTAACCATGTATATGGGTAAGAAAAATGTGGCTCCGTAAAGCATCATGGTCAGCCAATGGGGATCAGCAGCTAATGAACCACCTAACAGTGAAAACAAACCCACTTGCCAAGTATCAGGTAAAGCATAACCAGCAGCTAGTGCTTCAGTTGCTTGAAAACCAATGTTGTACATACCAAAAAACATCGCCGGAAAAACCGCTAACCACACGGTGATCATGATACGCTTTAAATCTATGCTATCGCGTACATGGGTTTTACCTTTATTGACATAGCCTGGGGTAAATAACCCAGTGGCAACAGCTTCGTATAAAGCAAACCATTTTTCGTGTTTACCGCCTTTTTCAAAATGCGGTTCAATATCTTCAATAAATTGTTTAATGCTCATGACTAGCCCTCTTTCTCAATAGTGGTTAGACACTCACGAAGCAATACCCCGTAATCTGTTTTGCCAGGGCAAACAAATGTACACAAGGCTAAATCTTCTTCGTCCAGTTCTAAAGCACCAAGTTGCTGCGCACTGTCAGTATCACCGGCAGCTAAATCACGCAACAACATCGTTGGTAATATATCTAATGGCATTACCCGTTCATAATTTCCAATCGGCACCATGGCACGAGCACTACCATTAGTGGTGGTGGTCATATTGAATAATTTATTGCGGAAAAAATGTGACATGTAAGCACGAGTAACTGAAAATTTATTGGGTCCAGGATACATATAACCGATGAACTCTTTTTCTCGACCTTCTAAAATCAATGAAAGTTGCACATCATAACGACCTAAATAACTATGTACCCCTTGTGCGTTGGCACCAAGCAGTAATGAACCAGAAACCATGCGAAGTTCACCTGCTTGTGTTTCATTGGCAGTTAATTCTGAGGTGTTAGCACCTAATATGGTTTTCACTAAACGCGGCTTAAGTGCCGCTGGTCCAGCTAATGAAATCACCCGAGAACTATCAAGTTCGCCGGTGGTAAATAACGTGCCAAAAGCGATAACGTCTTGATAGCCGAGATGCCATGCAAATTTATCGGCATTGACTGGCTTTAGAAAATGCATATGGGTACCCACTAATCCAGCGGGGTGCTTACCGGCAAATTCATTGACTTCAATACCTTCTATCACAGGAATATCAGCACCAGGTGCTTTACTGACAAATACTTCACCTTCGGTTAGGCGCTGTAATACCGCCAAACCGTGCTTGAATGCATCAGTTTGTGGCTGAATAATCACTTGTGGATCAGCTGCTAGTGGGTTGGTGTCCATAGCGCTGACAAAAATTGCAGTAGGTGACGCGTCTATAGCGGGGATCTTGCTATAAGGGCGAGTTCGCAAAGCGGTCCATAAACCCGAATTGACTAGGTTGGCAATGACATCTTCACGCGAAATACTGGATAGTTGTTCAACGGTATAACGGCTAAAGGTTTCTTGCTCATCGCCATCCACTTCAATGACGACTGATTGCAAAACACGCTTTTCACCACGGTTAATTTCTTTGACAACACCGGCAGTTTGAGCTGTGAATTTAACGCCTGGGTTCTTTTTGTCTTCAAAAAGCACCTGACCTTTTTTAACGCGTTCTCCTACTTTAACAAACATAGTAGGACGCATTCCCACAAACTCTTCACCCAATGTTGCAACGGTTTTGACGGAATTACCGTCGTGGATTACCTGCTGGGGAGTACCAACAACAGGAACATCCAGACCTTTCTTTATCGTAATCATAAACACTTGCACTACTTTTGATGGGAGTATAAAACTAACCATTAATGCCTCAGGGCAAGCAGCGATAAGACTCACTGGCCTAAAACAAAAATAGCTAATTTCAGTGTAATTCAGTAAACAACTCAACTACACTGAATTAAGCTTTACTGACGCTAAGTTAAAATTTCTGAGTCAATTTTACCACAAAGATGCTAATTTATTCCATCCCAGCAATGATTTTAAATGTCAATTTAGACGATTTATTCATTTTTCGCCTACAAAACCAACAAAAATATTATTTTGTTGAAGATATTAGCCGATTTGTCGGCAGCAATAACTAAGAAAACCTTATAGACCAACAACTTAAATGATAATCATTCTCATTAAGATCAATTGATATAACTCAACTCAAGTGACTAAATTGAAGTGTTGAAGATTTGCTGGCTATGACAAATGACGCAACGACCAAATACCCAAAAGTATGATTATTTTTGGGTATCCGTAAAAAAGCCGACTGTTCAGTCGGCTTTAAGTTAAGTATATTAGCGATTAATCAGACTTTAAGTAGTGCCAAGATAAAAGCAACTCAACGGCACAGCAAACTTAGTCAATTAAATGTGCTATTTCGACAACTGGATTTATGTCTTGATCGTAATCAACGCTGTCGATACCAAAACCAAATAATCGCAAGAATTCATTGTGATAGCCATTGTAATCAGTTAACTCATCTATGCTCTCTGTGGCAACTTTATGCCAGATATCTGTCACTCTCTGCTGAACACTGTCTTCTAGCTCTTTATAATTTTGACGATAACGATTATTTTCATCCAAACGCGGCGTTACACTGTATATATTTTCAATGAATAAATTTTGAATTTGTTCAATACAGCCCTCATAAGTGCCGTCTTGTTTCATCACTTTAAACATCGCAGAAATGTACAAAGGCATGATCGGAATGGCAGAGCTCGCTTGGGTGACTACCGCATTTAACGAAGTTACATGCGCTTCCCCAGCAATATCAGCGGTTGCTTTATCAATGGCTGTTGCTGCTCTGTCTAAGTCTTCTTTGGCTCTGCCAATGGTAGCTTTACCGTATATCGGCCAAGTTAATTCTTTGCCAATATAAGTATAAGCCAAGGTTTTAAAATTATTGGCTAACACCCCAGCTGTGTGCAAGGCATTGATCCACAATTCCCAATCGGCACCGCCCATCACATCAATAGTACCTTGTATTTCTTGTTCAGAAGCGGCTTCAACTGACACAGAGTCAATAATGCGTTTTGAGGTATTTAGATTTTTGGTGGTAACACTCTGACCAATGGGTTTTAGTGTTGACGAATACACTTCACCGCTATCGGGATCGGTTCGTCGAGGCGAAGCCAAACTGTAGATCACCAAATCAATTTGTCCTAGATCGGCTTTGATGGTTTCAATTGCTTTTGCTTTTATTTGATGAGAAAAGGCGTCGCCATTAATGTTTTTCGACCAAAGTCCAGCCTCATCTGCTGCCTGTTGAAATGCCGCAGTATTATACCAACCGGCAGAAGCGGTTTTCTTTTCTTTAGGGGGTTTCTCAAAAAAGACACCTAAGGTTTTTGCTTGGTTACCAAAGGCTGCAGTGATCCGCGAAGCAAGTCCGTAACCGGTAGAAGCGCCGATCACCAGCACATTTTTAGGTTTACTATCAGCTTGCTGGTGCTGACTAACGTAAGCAATTTGTTCATTTACATGGCTGGCGCAGCCTGTAGGGTGGGCATTAGTACAAATAAAGCCACGAATTTTTGGTTTGATGATCATATGAAGGCCTTGTGTATGTGATCCGTAAATGGAAAATTTGCCCATAGTTTACCCTGCTGAGCAGAATAAGAGGTACGAGCAGTGTATATTTCAATAACTAAGCAAAGTGACTCGGCATCTAGCACGGTTTTACTCACTAGCAGATATGCATTGCCCGTCACTCTGTTAGCCACTATTACCGTTGTTGATAATAGGCTTTAAGTGTCAGGTCATTGTATTCACGCATAGATTGATAAAACTGACTATATGATGCCCAAACATTGGCAAAATCTGTATCAGCTGCAACTTGCTCAGCAATCACTTGCTCAGTGTATTGTTTAAGCGTCTGCATCACATCATCAGGAAATTGACGCAATTTTACCTTGTGCTCGCTAACTAAATTGAGCAGCGCTTCATTATTGCGGGCATTGTATTCATCTAAGGTATCTTGGTTGACTGCTTTTGCCGCTATTTCAATGATTTTTTGCAGATCTTCGGGTAATTCATTGAGGGCTTTTTGATTAATTAAGAACTCTAAATTAGTACCTGTTTCATGCCAAACAGACGAATAATAAAAATCTGCTGCTTGGTAAAAACCAAAAGCTAAATCGTTATATGGGCCAACCCACTCGGAGGCATCTATAGCACCGCTTTGCAATGCAGAGAATATTTCGCCACCAGTTAAGGTAACCGGAATAGCACCAGCGCGTTTAAGCACTTCACCGCCTAAACCGGGAATGCGCATTTTTAAGCCTTTGAGATCGTCAACACTGGCTATTTCTTTTTTAAACCAACCAGCGAATTGTGCGCCTGAATTACCTCCCGCTAAAGGGATAATGCCAAAGGGTTGATATAATTTCTGCCACAGGGCTAAACCACCGCCATAATGTAGCCAAGCATTAAATTCAGTGGCGGTCATGCCAAACGGAATAGCACTAAAAATAGGTGCTGCAGGAATTTTTCCTTTCCAATAATAAGCGCCACTGTGTCCCATTTGCACTGTACCTTGAGAAACTGCATCAAACACTTCAAAACCCGGCACCAGTTCACCAGCGCCGTAAACTTTGATGGTTAAGCGCCCAGCGCTCATTTCATTGACATAATCGGCAAATTTTTCAGGTGCTAGTCCTAAACCCGGAAAGTTTTTGGGCCATGAAGTCACCAATTTCCACTGGAATTTTTGCTGGCTGGGTGCGCTAGCTTGAGCCGCTGGATTAGCTTTTTCTGAGCAGGCAGACAAAAAAATCAAGCTCGACACAAAGGCAATAGCTAGGGACAAATTTTTCATATTCATAGGTTAATTCCGTTAATACTTTTTTATTATTGAGTGTAAATGGTTGCTGGCAACCAAGTGATTAATTCCGGCCACAGAGCAAGCGTCAATAATAACAATAATTGCATAATAATAAAGGGGATAACGCCGCGATATATGGCAGCGGTTTTAATCGCTTTATCGGCTACCCCACGCAAATAAAATAAGGCAAAACCAAAAGGTGGGGTCAAGAACGAGGTTTGCAAGTTAATAGCGATCATAATACCCAGCCAAATAGGATCTAAGCCCATAGCCAATAAAATCGGGGCAACAATGGGCACAACCACGAAAGTAATTTCAATAAAGTCTAAAATAAAGCCCAACAAAAAAATCACTAACATGGTGATCAGTGTCGCACCAAGTAAGCCACCGGGCATTTGTTGGAAAAACCCATGGACTAACTCCTCGCCACCAAAGCCTCTAAATACCAAAGAAAAAAAGCTGGCGCCAATTAATATTAAAAACACCATAGCGGTAATTTTCACTGTGGTTTGCATCACCATAGTTAAGCTTTTTCGACTCAGTTGTTGTTGCCACAGGGCTAACAGGGTCGCCCCCATAGCCCCGACGCCAGCCGCTTCGGTTGGCGTTGCAAACCCCAATAAAATCGATCCCAAAACCACCAACATTAGTAATATTGGCGGTAATAACGAAGACAGTAGCAATGACCACAATGATTGCTGTTGCTGAATTTCAGCGACATCTTGCTTAGTCAATCGCGGCACGCAGTCCGGCTTGAGTATGGCGTAAATAACACAATAACTCATATACATGGCAACGAGGATCAAGCCAGGGATCACCGCACCAGCAAATAAATCGCCAACAGATACTGTTTTTGGACTAAAAATCCCCATGCTTAATTGCGCTTTTTGATAAGCACTGGACAATACATCGCCCAATAACACTAGAGCGATAGAAGGAGGAATGATTTGACCTAAGGTGCCCGTCGCACAAATAATGCCGGTTGAAAATTCGGCTTTGTAACCGCGCTTTAGCATAGTCGGCAACGACAGTAAGCCCATGGTTACCACAGTTGCGCCTACGATGCCGGTACTTGCTGCCAGTAACATGCCAACTAAGGTGACAGAAATCCCCAAGCCTCCGCGTAAACGGCCGAAAACAACGGCCATAGCGTTAAGTAAATTTTCAGCAATTTTAGCGCGTTCAAGCATGGCGCCCATAAATACAAATAACGGCACCGCCAATAACGTTTGATTGTTCATTACACCAAAAATTCGGCTGGGGATGGCACTGAGAAATGCACTGTCAAAGGTGTTAAATAAGCTACCTATACCAGCGAAGATCAGCGCCGTTCCGGCCAGAGAAAAAGCCACAGGGTAACCACATAACAACACGATGCAGACCACAACAAACATTAAAATAGCAATATATTCCATTGATCAGGCCGTCCTGTTTTGGTTTTGGTCTTGGTTTTGCTTAGAGTCTTTGTTGCTGTTTATCAGCACATCTAGGTTGCGGATAATTTCGCCTACCCCCTGCAAACCAAGGGTGATACTCAGTAGCAAGAGTAATGTTTTATTGAGATAAACTATGGGTAAACCACCCGCTTCTGGTGACTTTTCTAAAATTTGCCATGAAATCACCACGTAATCTACACTTAGCATAAATAAAGTCACGCACATAGGTAACAACAACAGTAAACTGCCCAACAAATCTACCCATGCTTTGCCTTGCGCAGTAAATTTTTGGTAAAAAATATCGACCCGCACATGACCATCAGCCTTTAAGGTGTAGCCAGCACCTAGCATAAATACCAAGGCGTGAAAGTACAGCACTGACTCTTGTAGTCCAATCCAGCCGAGGTCAAAGCCATAGCGCAAAGCCACAATCGCAAAGCTGACCACCACCATTAGCAAGGTTAACCAAGCAATAAGCCTGCCGGTAAGTTCAGTTAATTTGTCAATAAAAGTAAGGGTTTTGGTTAAGCCCGAGTGCAACATATTGCATCCATAATTGATCACTGTAGTATTTTGCCTAGCAGAGATAACAGATATTGCCAAAAATTGGAATATCTAGCTGAAAAAACATCTCACTGGATCTAGGAGTTACTGTCTGGGTTAAAAATAATTTTGCAGTTATTCAAACTACTTATCGGCCACCACCCAGGCAATTAGGTGATGCCGGTGTGTGTTGTTGATAGTGATCGCGCCACTCTTTTTCGGTATAGGTATGTAATGCTAAGGCATGAATATGGTTAGCTAATTCATCGGCTAAGATGGCATTCACAGCTCTGTGTCTTTTTATTAGTCGTTGCTCTGCAAAAGCTTGTGCGACAATGACCACTTTAAAGTGTGACTCACTGCCTGGGGCAACATTATGCATATGACTTTCATTGATAACATCGAGATAAAACGGAGAAAATGCGGTTAATAGCTTTTGTTCAATGGTTGCGGCAATAGTCATTTCAATTCTCAATGTGCAGTTGTTTGCTCATTTCACGTTTAGGGGCTTAAACCTTAATTTTAAGGCGCTCGTTGCCCAATGTCACCTATTTTTGATGTTAAGTTATCAACAGTAACTTTGATTAACCGCCATTGATGATCCGTCTAAAGGTCAAATTAATCCGCATCGGTTGTTGTTGTCGGGTTTTGCCAATGGCATGTTGCCAGCAACTTTGGGTGGTACCAGACATCACTAACAAACTGCCAGATTGCAGAGGCAATTTAAATTTTTGCCCTGTGCTTTTGTGCTTTAACTGAAATACTCTGTTTGCCCCCAGTGACAGTGAAGCAATAATAGGTTTATTGCCTAATTCCGGTTCATCATCGCTGTGCCAGCCCATTGAATCTTGATGATCGCGATAGCAGTTAACTAATACCGAATTAAATTGCTGTTCACAAAAAACCTCCACCCTTTGTTTAATATCGGCTAAAAGTGGCGTCCAAGCCAATGCCGTCAACTTGAGTTTTGAATAACAATAGTCGGCATTGCGATCACCATACCAGGCTTGCAAACGCGGAATATCAATAAGTTTGCCGAACATAACGATGCGGTCTTGTCGCCATGCACACTGTTGGTATAAATTATCTAGCCACAACAAACTGTCATCATAGCTAATAAAGTTTGGGTAATATTTGATGGTGGCGTCAGGTAAATCAATGTCGATTTTAAGCTCCTTAATGGCTTTGCTGCCTTCGCTCTTTGCCCAACAGAATAATTTATCATCTGTCACTGGCTGAGTTTACTAAATTTTGGCACAATAGCGCCCCTAAAGATAATAACCAAAGAATATATTAGCCGCGATGATTTCTCCCTTTACAGTCAATGACCGCAATCTTTTGCTGCAGCGTTTTCCCGTGGCACAAGTCAATCGCAGTTTACAAGCATGGGATGCGGTGGATGAGTATTTGGTTGATCACGCTGCGCAACAGGGCTTGATTGACACTGATACTAAGCTGCTGATCATCAATGATGACTTTGGTGCCATTGCCCTAAATTATCATCTCAACTCGGTAGTAACAGTCACTGATTCAACCATCAGCACTGCGGGGTTAATCGCTAATCTGCAACACAACAATTTGACCTTTGCACGACTGCAACAACTATCAAGTCTGGATCCTCTCCCTGAAGACATTGATGTTATTTTATATAAAATTCCCAAAAGTAAAACCTTGTTAGTTGAGCAACTGATCACTATACACAATAGCTATAAAGATAAATCGGTGGTATTTATTGCCGGTGATAAAGCCAAAAATATTCACAGCTCAACCTTGCAGTTGTTTACAAAGTATTTAGGCACGACAACAACCTCGCTAGCCAAAAAGAAAGCCCGATTAGTGTTTGCCCAATTGAACAATACCAGCCGCTATGAACCAAATCAAAGCAACTGCTGGACGTTAGAAAACAGCAACATCGTGGTCAATAACATGGCCAATGTGTTTGCCCGCGAAAAACTTGATATCGGCGCTCGTTTGTTTATTGCCAATTTGCCCAGTCAACTGCAACAACGCCATATTGTTGATTTAGGTTGTGGCAATGGCGTTATTGGCTTGTCAGTACTTGAAAAATGCTCTTCGGCAAAGCTTCATTTTGTCGATGAGTCATACATGGCCGTTGCTTCTGCACAACAAAATGTTGCCGCTAACTTTGCTGATAGCATTGCCCATTGTCAATTTAGCGTCAACGATTGCTTAACTGGATTTGCTCCGAGTAGTGTTGATTTGATCTTGTGTAATCCGCCTTTTCATCAACAAAATGCGGTCACCGATCACATTGCTTGGCAAATGTTTAAAGACAGCTACCGAGTATTAAAAAAAGGCGGCGAATTGAGAATAGTCGGCAATCGACAGTTGGCTTACCACATAAAACTCCAACGGTTATTCGGCAATGAAAAACTGATCGCTAGCAACCAAAAGTTTGTAGTACTGTCGGCGATCAAATCATGATCACCGAGTTGCATTGTTTACAACTGGACTACTCTGCTATATCCACAACCATAGTATTTCAAACCATAGTTTTCAAAACCATAGTTTTCAAAATCATAGTTTTTACACCGCTATTTTTCATAGGCAAGCTATTTTATGTCAATTATTAGTAAGGCAGTTTTTGCAGTTTTTATGTTGTCAGTCAGCGCTTGTAGCAGTCAACAAAGTCACTTTATTGTTGCTCCACAATTAATGAGTTCAGCTACATTCACAAGTGAAAGTTGCTCTGCAACACTTAATGTCGCTGATTTGCGTATAGATAAACACTTAGTGGCAATTTTTCGAGAAAATGAACCAACATCCTTTATTGCATCTCGACAATTTTTAACCGAAGTGATCGCTGAGGCCATGACCGAACCTTGGGCTGCACAAGGTGTTAAGATAGTAAAAAACAGCACTAACCGCATCGACCTCAACCTCAACAAAAGCGAGGTTGCAGTTGAGCAAACATTGACATCCTATAGCTCAGTAACCCATATTGAAATGCAAGTAACGGTAAATACTTCATCACAAACCCTAACTAAAACCTTTAACAGTAATGGGCAAAGTAAGGGATTGTTAAAAGCCGATCTTGCGGTTTTAGAGAGAGACTTTAATCGAGCATTATCAACATTACTTGAACAAATCATCACGGATCAAGAAATTAACTATTTTTTAAATTCACAGTAGTAGGTTGCAAAAATGACAAATTTACGGTTTTTTCTATTGATATACATATTGTTCACCGGCCAAGTGACAGCGCATGATAAGGTGAAAAATGTCGCTATCGATCCCAATAATATTTACCCCAAGGTAGCGTTTGAAACCTCAATGGGGACTATTGTGGTCGAGCTTGATCGAGTGAGAGCACCAATAACCGTCGATAATTTTTTAACATACGTAGTGAGCGGCGAGTACAACAATACCATTTTCCATCGAGTCATCGCCGACTTTATTGTGCAAGGTGGTGGTTACGACGAAAATTTCACCATCAAAAAAGTCAATGACAATATTGTTAACGAATCGGGTAACGGTCTGAAAAATACCTTTGGCACCATTGCCATGGCCAAGCAAAGTCGACCCCACACCGCCAATCGCCAATTCTTTTTTAATGTGGCTGACAACGACAGTTTAGATCCAGGTCGCCGCTGGGGCTACACTGTGTTTGGCATCGTTGTAGAGGGTGAGGAAGTACTGACTAAAATGGCGGCAGTTAAAACCGATTATCACCAAGAAATGGCTTGGCAAGACGTGCCGGTTCAGGCCATTGTTATTCATAAAGCCAAATTATTACCCGCCGAATAACCACTGCTTTTACTCCCCTAATGATGTGCTATTGGCAAAACAACGCTGTGCTTCATTGACAATATGTGATTTATCTACGATAACTAAGGTAGTCAGCGTCGCTGTTCTACTGGCATAGAAATTCACTTATTTTGTCCTTTGTTGAACTAATCACTGACTCGGAGATAATGATGATAATAGAGCAGTTTATCAATGAAAAAATACAACAGGTCAGTGCCTACATAACTGCGGTCATAGAACATTCACTGCACTACACCGAATTGGATAATTTTGTAGTAAATACCATTGAGGAATGGTCATTACTCAATGTTGTCGACGAAACCCCTAGCAACGCCAAAGAACGAGTATTCTGGCACATAATGCACGAGTTAAGCGCCCATGGTGGTCATGCCTTAGAAGAAAATTTATTTTTTCGCAGTGAAATTAATACCTGTGTAGATTTTTTTAATGGTTTAGGCAGTTACCCCATCGATTGTATCGGTTGGCGGCCTTTGCCTTAAAAAACCAATGCCAGTATATGCCTAACAAACCTAGATCTACTGATCGATTGAGTTTGATGAGTTAACAATTATCTGCTGATCAGACTTCTCTCCTGAATGGCTGTCTGCTAACCTAGCGCAATATTCGCAGCAGCTGAAGTAAATCATTGATGGCAACCCCGCAAAGTATCAAACAAACCCTGTATTATTTTAAAGACCGGCGATTGCTGAGCATTTTCTGTTTCGGTATTGCCAGCGGTTTTCCTTGGGTAATGACTAGCTCAGCAATGAGTGGTTGGCTAACCGATGAAGGTTTAAGCCGCTCCAGCATTGGTTTATTTGGCTTAATTTTTGTTGCCTACAGTATTAACTTTCTTTGGTCACCCTTAGCTGACAGGGTAAAAATCCCACTACTTACAAGATTTTTAGGGCAGCGCAGAAGTTGGATTGCCGCTACACAAATTGTGATTATTTTAGCCACTTGGCAGCTCTCTTACTTAGAAGCCGCTAGCCAATTACAACTCATGGCGTTATTTGGTCTCATTATTACCATTGCAGGGGCTACTCAAGATATTGCCATCGACGCTTATCGCATCGACTCACTGGCAGGTGAAGACAATAACTACATGGCTGCTGGATCAGCAATGGCCGTGGCTGGTTGGTTGACAGGTTTTGCCGGCTTGGGCAGTATACCTTTTATATTGGTCGATCAACCTCATTGGCAATGGCCAAAAGTATACCTAGTGATGGCGGCCATCATGGCCTTGTTAGCCATTACAGCCTATGTCGTCAAAGAGCCCTTGAGTAACAGAGAAAAAATACTCAATGCCATAGAAACTAATTATTTACAGATATTGCCTCATCACAGTAAAAGATCGTTAATGATCATCGCCATCTTACCGCTGATTTTTATCAGTATTATATACGCCAATATTGGTTATCCTAGTTGGCCTGAACAGCTGTTGGCTAAACAGTACAGCTTTACTTTTATTACTTGCCTTAACATCTTATTGCTGTTTGTTTTTAGTCGCCAGCTTACCCTACTCAACCGCACCGTCATTGCTGATCAGCACAACTACAGCGATACTAAAGTTTTGCTGTTACACCGCTTAACGGCTTGGTTACTGACCACACTTGTCGCCCCCATTAAGGAATTTTTCGATCGCAACGGCACAGGGTTTGCCCTTGCCATTTTACTGTTTATTTTTCTGTTTAAATTAGGTGAGGCCTATTTGGGCAGAATGTCTATTGTATTTTATCGCGAAGTCGGTTTTTCAAATACTGATATTGCCTACTATTCAAAAATGATCAATTGGCTGACCACCATAGTATTTTCATTAATTGGCAGTGTATTTATAATTCGTTACGGTATTTTAAAAGGTTTGTTTATTGGCGGTATTGCCATGGCCTCAAGTAATTTATTGTTTGCGCTGATGGCTATTGTTGGCCCCGATAAAATGCTGTTTGCGTTCACTGTATTCGTTGATGGTTTTACCACAGCATGGGGCTCGGTTGCCTTTGTAGCGTTACTTTCGGTGTTGTGCAATAAAAGTTTTACCGCCAGCCAATACGCATTAATGGCTTCGTTAGGTACTTTTGGCCGAGTAATGCTCGGTTCATATTCGGGGATCATTGTTGATTGGCTAGACGGTAACTGGGCGTTATTTTTTGTCTTGACAGCCCTAATGGTGATCCCTAGTTTGTTGTTTTTATACGCTATTAGAAAACCGTTAACGCGTTTAATTAACCAAGCCAATGACTAAATCCACCTGAACTAGGCTTGTATTTAAAAAAATCTATAAGGGTTTACTCAGAGTTGATAGCGTTACCCTTAAATTTATCCTATGATATTGATATACGTGTTAAATTAATTAGGTTTTTTATGATCAAGCTATTCTTTTTACTGCCTATTTTGATGTGTACCATTTGGTGGTGGTATTTAACGAACCGCGGCTATACGGTCAAAGATGGCGTGCGTGGCTTTGTCTATATACTTTCTTTTAACGCATTTATTGTCGGCTTTTTTGTGTTAATGATTTTTGTCACCCAGTGATCGGCAATGTTGTTGTACACTCAGTTGAGTAATATCAATTACACATAAATAATAAAGTGTAATGGGTGATAGCTATGGTTGCCTACCACCCATCTTAACGGCGAAATTAACTAACTGCTCTACAAACGATAAATATTATCGGCACTGTCTCTATCAATGAGCTTGATAAAGGGGTCAACGCCAACGTATTTAGGTTTTGTTGCTACCGTTAAGCGAATGATATTTTCACCGCTTTTTATCTCGTGCTTAGCCAAATATTGGACAAAATCTTCAGCCGACAAATCTTCTGGATCTTGGCTAAATAAACCAATATCGATCATGTCAACAAAGCTTTGTTCGGTTTCTAAGCCTTTGCCATCGGCGCGTTTTAAAGCGGCATTAATGGTGATAGTAAGATCAAATTGACCGTCATCACGTGCTACAACTTGCACATCAGTGGTTTTAAGATCGTACAAGCTGATGTGTTCAAATAAATTGCTAATAAAGGTCTTTTCACTCGCATCAGCATCTGCCGATAGATAAGCCATTAAATCAAGTGTGGTTGGATAAGGTGAGCTCTGGTACTTAAACGCCACTAGAAAGTCAGCCAGTGCTTTATTTAACCGCTGCTCACCCAGCCTGTCTTTAATGGCCATCATTGCCACTGAGCCTTTTTGGTAATGAATATACTGTTGATTTTCACTGCGCAATAACGGCATTTCCTCAATGCTTTCCACACTTCGTCCGCGCAAATATCGATCGAGTTCGTATTTTAAAAACTGCCGTATTTTCTCTGCGCCGTATTTTTTCTCCATCACCATCAGCGCACTGTATTGCGATAAGCTTTCAGAGATCACTGCACTGCCTTGAACATTTGCTGCGCCTACTTGATGTCCCCACCATTGATGGGCAACTTCATGAGCAGTAACATAATAGACAGGATCAATCTTGTCTTTGTTGCGTAAATCAGTAATGAAACCTATGTTCTCAGAATAAGGTACGGTATTAGCAAAACTCTGCGCAAAAGAGCGATAGCCCGGAAATTCAATAATGCGCATTTGCTTGTGCTGGTACGGACCAAAATTTGCCGAAAAATAATCAATGGAATCTTTTACTGACTCTATCATCCTATCAACATTCATGTAATGGTCTTGGTGATAGTAAATCTCAATGGCAATGTCTTGATATAACTCTTTTTTGACTTCAAGTTTAGCTGAAGTGATGGCGTAAAAGTTAACCATAGGCGCATCCATTTTATAATGGAAAATACGACGTCCCTGTTCAACTTTCTCACTTTGCAGATAACCAGGAGCAATGGCAAATTGATCTTCAACTGTAGAAATGGTTGCCTCAAATTCAATAAAACCAACGCCATTACCAAAGAAACTTTGATTGTAATATTGACTGTCTTCAAGTTTATTAGCACGCTGGGCTGGTGCTAAATCGCGTTTTTTGCGTTCGTGCTTATCTTGCAATTGGGCAAAAGGCTGATAGCCAAAAGAGGGAAACAAGGATGCATTATTGATAAAGGTGCCATTAGCGACAAGTTCAAAGTCATTGTTACCATCAGTAAAACCGCGGTGGACTCGTTCAGCAACCAATTGTCCAGTTCTTTGTTCGCCAGGTTGCATTGGCTCGCTAAACTCAAACCAAGCGGTTTGCAAATCGTCGTCAAAATCAGTTATTTTGCCACCGGCAATGATCACATCCCATTTATCGGTATATCTTGGTTTACCCACTAAAAATTTACTGATAGCCTGTGCGGAATTATTGGTGACTGTGATCTCAGCCACCGCATCAATGCGCCGCTCATTGGGATAGATGTCTACCTTGGCATGTGTTTTAACAATAGATGGCAGCGCATCATTCAAGTACTGTACATATTTCTTTTCATACGCAGCTTGGCTATCGCGAAAATCATCTATAACCACATACTCGTTTAACACTCGAGTATTGTAATGAATATAGCTACCTGCCCCGACAAACATTAGCACCCCAGCAACTAATACTGCCCTACCGGTATTGCCTAAATAGTAATTGAGTTTGTTAAACCGAGCTTTGACCGGTTGTACCGGTCCGCGATGCCAAAGTCCGTAGGTAAGTACTGCTAACACAATAGATAATCCAGACCAATACAACATATACCAATTGTGGCTATGCAAAAAGTAACCGTATTGATTGAGATCTGAATAAAATACCGTAGGTGCTGAAGAGAACTGCCACATGTTGTGACTAAAACCAAAACTACTCAGCACTAAGGTTGAAATGATAAACAGCACAAACAGCAGCATACCCACAAACTTATTTGGGCTGAGCACTTGCAACAAAAAGGCTAACATCACATTCATGATCAACGGAAATAAGTTAACATAACCTAGTCGCAGCGCATATTGACCGATATCGATATTATCGTAGCCTTGTAGCAGTTGATTTGCCACGGTGACAGCTACGCCAAAAATATACAACAAGGTCATCACTAAACTGATGGCAATGAGTTTAGATAGCCAAAAGGTAATATTATTTACTGGCATCGAATCAACAATATCGCCCATACCTGAATTGCGCTCTCGCCACACCACTTCAGCGCTGTAGTAGGTAATGATAATTAACATTAACAAACCAGTAGAGTTGGCTATAAGCTGCACCATAGTTTGCGTCAGCGGCCAATTTGGCGCCCCGTAAAAAGCACGTGGGTCAACTAAAGGGGTGATCAATAAAAAGATAGTCAATGCCGCTAGTACAATAAATGGTGCACTGAACAACACTTGTTTAATTTCAAATACAATTCTCAACATCAGATGAGCTTTGGTCGTGATACCACTGCTTTTAAAGTTGACTTGTTTAGACAGGACTGAGTTGACATTGTCGGCTTCAGCAGTCTTTAATTTGTTTTTGTCTTTCTCAGGTGTAAGGACAATTTTTTTGTTTAAACCAGAAAAGAAAACTAATATCAGTAACGCTGCGCCTCCCCAAATTAAACGGTTTTGCAGAAGTAAACCGCTAAACTCAATTGCCGTATTGTTTTTATCAAATATGGTCCAATAACGGGTCACTTCACCGTAACTATTGACCCCAGTCGGATCAATTAAAGCAAGTATGGTGCGGTATTCGGGCTCTGAAAATAATTGACCAGCCACGGAATAAAACATAAAAATACCGACAGCAACTAAGTAAACAGCCATTAAACTGCGAAACCGAATAGCGGCCGCATAAAACAGAGATGAGAACACAAACAAAGTAGGTAATGACAGAATAAAATAAGCACTAAAATAATAACTCAGTTGAGTATCAACCAACCTTTCTGGATCGATCCAACCAGCGATACCACCGAGTAAACTGCCTAACAATATGCCCAAAGGCACAAAAGCAAAAACCGTGGCCACCACTGCATATGAACCCAAAAACCTACCCAGTTGATAACTCAATGGATTTATCGGTTTGCTGTAGAGAATTTCCGCCATTTTGCTGGTGTCATTTCTAATGGCGCTACTAGCGACAAAATTAACCACCAAAAACATCGCAAATATACCGAGAATATTCAAGGTTTGCGCAATCGCAAAAGGCCCATTGACAACGACATTTCCACCACCGCCAATTTGAACATTATCGCTAACCGTCGCAAAAAAACTCAATAGGAAAAAAATTAAACTGGTCACATAAAAAGAAGGTTGGCGGACAAAATAACGCCATTCAAAAACAAACATCTTAGCTAACATGACAATCTCCTTAAGCAATATTTCGGTGCGCATGTAAAGTTGAAAAATACACATCCTCTAAATTAGCCGGAGCTAGATCAAAGCCTTGTGGTGCATCTTCGGCCATCACATGGACAATAGTCTGTCCGGCGAATAGTCGTTTAGAAATCACTTGTTGACTTTGTTCTATCTCAACCGCCTCTTGCTGCGACACAGTTTTTCGCCAAATTTGTCCGCGTAATCCCTCAGTTAACTGCACAGGACTGCCTTGCAATAAAATTTGCCCCGAAGCTAGTACCGCCATATTGGGACAAAGCTCAGCCACATCATCAACAATGTGAGTAGATAAAATCACTACCTTCTCTTCACCTAAACTCACCAACAAATTGTGAAACCTGTTGCGCTCTTCCGGATCAAGCCCTGCGGTTGGTTCATCAACTACCAGCAGATCAGGATCGCCTAACAAGGCTTGAGCAATACCAAAGCGCTGGCGCATGCCGCCAGAAAAACCACTTACCGCTTTTTTTCGGTGTTGGTACAAATTGGTGTGAGCCAGCAAACCGTCTACCGCCTCTTGGCGTTGTGCTTTATTGTTTAAGCCTTTGAGTATCGCCATGTGATCCAGTAATTCCGCAGCGCTGATCCTAGGATAAACACCAAAGTCTTGCGGTAAGTAACCCAAACGCTGTCTAATTGCTTGCGGATCAGCAAACACATCAATACCGTCAAACGTGATTTGCCCACAATCCGCCTCTTGCAGTGTCGAGATAGTACGCATCAATGACGATTTACCAGCACCATTGGGGCCTAATAGACCAAATAAACCTTTGGGAATTTCAAGGTTGACATTGTTTAACGCATGTACGCCATTGTTATAAGTTTTTGATAAATCTTTTATTTTTAGCATCTGTACTCCGTTTACACTATTGTTCTGTTGTATTGGTATTAGGTATTAGGTATTAGGTATTAGGTATTAGGTATTCAGGATAAATAATAAATAAAAACAGCAGCTACAGTTTACTTTTTTATCATTTACATCACTGAAAAAATTAACTTTGCTTTTGAACAGTTAGGGACTTTCTCCCTTTGCAAACAATGCAAGTAAATAGCTTTATGAGCAAAGCTATTTACTTATTAATATACTTGGGAAAAATTGACAGCGATTAAAAAATTGAACGGAAAGAAGCACGACCAGTGCGACGTTTTGAGCGACGATTTCTCATTCGGCTGTGTAATTCGCGTCTTTTAGCATCAAGCCACTCTTCTCGAGTAATAGTAGCATCACCAGCGCGTTCGCCTTCGCGTTGACGATATGCACAAAAATCTTCGAACGCTTCAATATCATCTTTGAGTTCTTCAGCAACTAACTCAATCATAATCGCATCATCTAGAAAGCCTAATACCGGAATATGATCGGGAACTAAATCTTCTGGATCGCTAAAATATGCTAGCGCACTGAGCACATCGGCGCGCTCTTCATCTGGGATCTTCCATTCTGCATCCTCGATCATTGCGATCAGGGTATTTAATTTTTTGATGCGATCAGAGACAAACTCTGGCACTTCAACCTTAATATCTTTACTTAAGGTTTTGGCATTGGTTAAAATTTCGGCTTCACTTAACTGCTTTGCGCCCGCTTGGGCTTTTCTCATCACTTCGCGAAAATGCTCTAGATCAGATTCTTTCAATTGAAAAGTCACTTCAAAGGCCATGCTAATTCTCCTAATTTACTGGCTCATTATTATTAACAACTCAATCTAACAGATCAGCCTAACTGTTGGCTATTGTTTTACCTGTTTTTACTTTAAATAAATCAAAAATTTCGACAATTGGATACTGTTCTCTTAAATCATGGTAAGCAAATGATTAATCGTCAGATTATGGCTGTATTCAGACTTTATAAAAGTGTTATCATCAGTTCAAAATCGACGGCGTTAAGGCAATAAAAGGAAAGCGAGAGATGATTACTGAACAAATATCGGCAGATAATAAACAAGTAATATCTGACCAACCATCAACATGCCTTAACTGTCAGCAGCCATTGACCGATCAGTACTGTAGTCATTGTGGGCAATGTTCAGATCTCCACTTGCAAGGGTTTTCAACCGTTTTTAGACAGTTGCTCGATGATATATTTAGCTTTGATTCGCGAGCAAGTCGCACCATATGGCCGTTAATGTTCAAACCCGGCTTTCTTACTGAGCAATTTTTTAAAGGTCGCATTGTTCATTATGTGCCGCCCATCAGGCTTTATTTATTTATCAGTGTTATTTTTTTTATTGCCTTGCAATTTTTTACACTAAATGGCCAAGGTGAATTTGGTTACCAGCAAAATGATAAATACCTAGAAAAAATTAACCTTTACAGCGCTAAACTTGAACAACAAAAAAATACCGCTGATCCACAAACACAGCTCAATATTGCCGCGCAATTAGCAAAGTTTGACCGATACAAAGCTGATATAACGGCGCAAAACACCTCATTTAGAGTGAAAATGCTGATCAGGGAATTAGTCGATTTAGAATTGACCTTAAGTGAAGTGGACAAGACAAAACAGGCTGGCATTGAAATAAAACGTAGCTCGGTGCTAAAACAACTCGAACAAGCCAGACAAGATAAAGATAGCGGTGTTATAAGTATTAGCAATAATCAAGATGGTAGTTTTACTTTTGATTTTTTATCGGCAGAAAATAACCAGAAACTATCAGCATATATAGACAACATTGAACGCAAGGCGCAACAAACGATAAATTCTGATCCCTCGCTGTTATTTAAACAAAGCTTAGAAAAATTGCCGCCGTTAATGTTTATTTTATTACCTGTGTTTGCCCTGCTATTGAAACTATTTTACTTGTTTTCAGATCGATTGTATTTGGAGCATTTAACGGTAGCACTGCACAGTCATAGCTTTATATTTATAATGTTGTTAATGGTACAATTGCTCGATTTTAGTCAATCTAAGCTTGATATACTATTGCCTAATTTTGCTGATTTTCTGGCACTAGCTCAGCAGTTATTATTGCTGTGGCTGCCGATTTATCTGTTTATTATGCAAAAACGCGTCTATCGACAAGGCTATTTTATGACTTGGATCAAGTTCAGTATCCTAGGTATTTTTTACATATTATTGCTGACTTGGACCAGCCTTATTGCCTTGCTCTGGGGAGTGAGTAGTATTTGAAGTTTAAGTCAGCTAATTTTAGATAGTGATTAACAAGCCAAGCTACTCAAAACAAAACATGTTAAGAATATTCCATCTATGTTTAAGTCATTCTCAATCTATATAACAATAGCCCAATTGATGTTCTGAGTTTTAACGTCATCGTGATATAATCATTCTATCAACAACCTTTGTCTATGTTTTCTAGCACCTATGATAAAAAAATTATCGCAAACGGACACCATTTCAGACTTATCTAAGCAATATATTCAACAGCTTAAGGAAATGCCTTTTGCTGGTGATATTGATATTTCTTTCTCCACCCGAATTGTATCTTCTACCGATAACAGTATTTATCAACAAACCCCACAAGCAGTGATATTTCCCAAAAATGCACAAGACATTCAACTGGCATGTGAATTGGCTGATCGACAAACATTTAAGTCTTTGTCTTTCGGTCCTAGAGGTGGAGGTACGGGCACTAATGGCCAATCATTAACGCCGGGCATTGTGATTGATTTATCAAGGCATATGCGAAATATCATAGAAATCAATGTTGAAGAATCATGGGTGAAAGTTGAGGCTGGGGTGATCAAAGATCAGTTAAATGACTTTTTGCAACCTTATGGTTATTTTTTTGCCCCAGATACTTCCACCAGTAATAGAGCAACAATTGGCGGTATGATCAATACCGATGCCTCAGGTCAAGGATCATTAGTCTACGGTAAAACCAGCGATCACGTGTTAGCATTAGACGCGGTTTTGGCCGATGGCAGTGCATTAGCCACCACAAAAATGGCGCTTTCACAAGCAAAAGAATTAGCAAAGCAATCCTCGACTGCCGGTAAACTTTATCACAAAGTACTGAATATTGGCCTTGATAACAGGTCACTGATCTTGGAAAAATTTCCAAGATTAAATCGGTTTTTAACCGGCTATGACCTAGAAAATATTTTTAACCCGCAGTTAACTGAATTTGATTTAGGTCGAGTAATAACTGGCTCTGAAGGTTCACTTGCCATTGTGACTCACGCCAAATTAAACATCACTCCGATTGCCAATTTTAAAACCCTGATCAATATCAAATACGACAGTTTTGACTCGGCTTTGAGAAATTCCCCCTTTTTAGTGGATGCTCGAGCGACCTCTGTTGAAACCGTTGATAGCAAAATTTTGAATTTAGCCAAAGGCGATATTATTTGGCACTCTGTCGCTGAGTTAATTACCCAAGTGCCGGGCAAAGACATGCAAGGACTCAACATGGTTGAGTTTAATGGCGAAACCCAACAAGAAATTGACGACAAAGTGAAAACCTTATGCGCTAGGTTAGATCAGCTGATGGCAGAAAAAAAGGCGGGGTTGATCGGTTATCAGTTACTCACAGATAGACAAGACATCTTAAAAATTTATGCCATGCGCAAAAAGTCTGTGGGATTATTGGGCAAAACCACTGATCGTAAAAAACCTATCGCTTTTGCTGAAGACACCGCGGTTCCCCCGCAACATTTAGCCGATTACATCCAAGAATTCAGAGATTTACTCGATTCGTATCACCTAGATTATGGCATGTTTGGTCATGTTGATGCCGGTGTTTTGCACGTTAGACCGGCATTGGATATGTCCGATCCGCAACAGGAAAAATTACTCAGAACAATTTCTGATCAAGTTGTCAAACTGACTGCCAAATACGGAGGCTTAATGTGGGGCGAACACGGTAAGGGATATCGCAGTGAATATGGGCCAGAGTTTTTTGGCGCGACTCTGTTTAGCAAACTAAGAGAAATTAAAACCGTATTTGATCCCCTCAATAAGTTTAACCCCGGTAAAATATGTACGCCCATAGCCAGTGATGCGCAACTAGTGAGTGTCGATTCACAAAAAAGAGCATGGTTCGACAAAACCATTCCAACCGAGGTAAAAACCAGTTTTGACAATGCAATGAGTTGCAATGGCAACGGTTTGTGTTTTAACTACGATGAAAAATCACCTATGTGTCCTTCCTATAAAGTGACCAAAGACCGACGCTTTTCGCCTAAAGGTAGAGCTTCTCTGATGCGTGAGTGGCTGCGCTTGCAAAGTACCAACGGGGTTGATTTACTTGCCACAGAAAATGCCCTTAATCAACCAACTACGCCATTGCAAGGCATTAAAACTTGGTATCAAAAATACCGCAATTCAAAAGCAAAAACCGCAGGTGAATATGATTTTTCCCATGAAGTTAAACAGTCGATGGAAGAGTGTTTAGCCTGTAAAGCTTGTACTACCGCATGCCCAATTAATGTCGATGTACCTACCTTTAGATCGCGCTTTTTAAATTATTACCACGGTGTTTACAGTCGTCCGCTCAAAGATTATTTTGTCGCTAATATAGAACAAACAGCACCCTTGATGTCTGCTTTGGCAAAGGTGATCAATCCAATCTTATCGTTGAACATTAGCAAAAACATCATCAAAAATACCATAGGATATGTCGATACTCCGCTGTTGAGCCAACCTTCCCTTGCCGCGCAACTGCAAGCTAAATACGCTTTTAATTTTGATCACTTAAAAAAACTGACAGCACAACAGCAGGCGAAAACGGTTTTAATTGTTCAGGATCCTTTTACTAGTTTTTATGAAGCGGAATTAGTGGTCAGTTTGATCACCTTAATAGAAAAATTAGAGCTTACTCCGGTATTACTGCCATTTAAACCCAATGGCAAACCACAACACGTCAAAGGCTTTTTACAAGCCTTTACTAAAACCGCTAAGAATGCCGCTGACTTTTTAAATGAAGTGAGCGCCTTAAATATTAAAATGATCGGCTTAGATGCGTCGTTAGTGATGTGCTATAGAGATGAATACAACACAATATTGAAACAGCAAAGAGGCGATTTTGAAGTGCTATTGGCTCACGAGTGGCTTCAAGATCAGCACTTCCCTTCAGCACAACGCCAAGTGGATCAACACTTTGTGTTACTCAATCACTGCACAGAAACCACGGCACTGCCCAATGCAGTTAATGTCTGGAAAAATATTTTTCAACAAGCCAATCTGGTATTGACCTCTGTAAATACTGGTTGTTGTGGTATGGCGGGTACTTATGGTCACGAAGCCCAGAACCTCGATAATTCTCGGGCGCTTTACAACATGAGTTGGCGTGCTGTGATCGATAACAACCATGGAGATAGCATTTTAGCCACCGGATTTTCTTGCCGCAGCCAAGTCAAGCGGTTTGCCGGTTTTAAGCCTAAACACCCCATTGAACTGTTGGCACAGGTACTGTAAATAAAAAAGCCCGAGCAGTTATCGGGCTGTTTATTCGTTGTTATATTATCTTGTTATTGATCTCAGATTAATCAGCTAAGGGCCGCATGTGGGGGAACAATATCACATCTTTTATGGTTGGCGAGTCGGTAAACAACATCACTAAACGATCAATACCTATGCCCTCACCAGCGGTCGGTGGCAGTCCATATTCTAAAGCTTGAATATAATCGGCGTCATAATGCATGGCTTCGTCATCACCAGCATCTTTGCCCGCCACCTGATTTTGAAAACGAGCGGCTTGATCTTCGGCATCGTTGAGCTCTGAGAAACCATTGGCGAGTTCGCGACCACCAACAAAAAATTCAAAGCGATCAGTAATGAAGGGGTTGTCATCGTTGCGACGAGCAAGTGGTGAAACTTCCCACGGATATTCAGTAATAAAAGTCGGCTGATCTAACAAATGTTCCGCGACCTGTTCAAAAATTTCACAAATATACTTACCTGGTCCCCAAACCTTTGCAGCATCGGTTTCTTTTACGCCGACGCTTTTAGCCATGGCTTTTAAGGCAGTAAAGTTTTCTTCTGGATTGCGCAATACCTGCTCATCTAAGCCATCACTATGGGCTAAAATAGCATCAACCATAGTTAACCGCTGAAACGGTTGACCAAAATCATAAAATTTCTCTTCTACCACTTCACCTTCTGCATTTTTAACGGTATTGCGGATCACTGTATCACCCATCACTTCTTCAGCTAAAGTGCGCAGCATCTGTTCGGTTAAATTCATCAGATCGCGATAATCAGCATAAGCTTGATAAAATTCTATCATAGTAAATTCAGGGTTATGGCGAGTCGATAAGCCTTCATTGCGGAAATTGCGATTAATTTCAAATACTTTTTCAAAACCGCCAACCACCAAGCGCTTTAGGTAAAGCTCAGGAGCAATACGCATATACATATCTATATCTAAAGCGTTGTGAAAAGTTTCAAACGGTTTGGCTGTGGCACCACCGGGAATGGTTTGCAACATTGGCGTTTCAACCTCGATGAAATCGCGCTCGGCAAGAAACTTGCGAATGCCTTCGACAATTTTAGAACGTATTTTAAAGGTATCTCGGGTTTGTTGATTAATGATCAAATCAACATAACGTTGCCGATATTTGGTTTCTACATCAGACAAGCCGTGAAATTTCTCTGGCAGTGGCCGCAGTGATTTAGTCAACAACTGATATTTGTCCATGTTGACATACAAATCGCCTTTACCTGACATATGCATGGTGCCAGTGACCCCAATGATGTCACCAATATCTAAAGTGCCGTAGCGCGCTTTGATCTCTTTTTGCACGGTTTTATGAGCATAGGCCTGAATGCGCCCTGTCATGTCTTGCAATACTAAAAATGGCCCGCGTTTTGCCATTACCCGACCGGCAATACTGTATTCTGAGGTTTCAGCTTCAAGCGTTTCTTTATCTTTTGCCCCATGAGCCGCTTGTAAATCAGCGGCATAGTGTTTTCGTTGAAACTGGTTAGGGTGGCCGTTGGCCGAGCAGTTTTCGCGAATGTGCGCCAATTTGCCGCGACGTTCGGCAATCAATTTATTTTCGTCTGTATTTGCTTGATCAGTCATCTTGTTTCTCAGTTAAAAGTTAGTTAAAGCCATTTGCTTTGACTAGGTTACAACGCAGTTATATACCAGATTTAAGGCTGGCTTCTAAAAACTTATCGAGATCGCCATCGAGTACCGCTTGCGTATTGCGGTTTTCAACACCAGTGCGGAGATCTTTGATGCGGCTATCATCTAAAACGTAGGAGCGAATTTGACTGCCCCAGCCAATATCTGATTTGCCGTCTTCTAATTCTTGTTTACCTTCGTTTTGCTTTTGCATTTCCATTTCATACAGTTTAGCTTTTAACAGTTTCATCGCTGTAGCACGGTTTTTGTGCTGAGAACGATCGGCCTGACAAGCCACAACCGCACCAGAAGGCAGGTGGGTGATGCGTATTGCTGAATCAGTTTTATTGACGTGTTGGCCACCGGCCCCAGAAGCGCGAAAAGTATCGATGCGCAAGTCGGCAGGGTTTATATCAATATTAATGTTGTCATCAATCTCAGGATAAATAAAAGCTGAAGCAAAAGAGGTATGGCGGCGACCACTTGAATCAAACGGCGACTTGCGCACTAAACGGTGTACCCCGGTTTCGGTGCGCAACCAGCCATATGCGTATTCACCGCTATACTTAATAGTACAGCCCTTAATACCGGCGACATCACCATCACTGACTTCAATCACTTCAGTCTTGTAACCGTGCGCCTCCCCCCAACGCAAGTACATACGCATTAACATTTCAGCCCAATCTTGCGCTTCAGTACCACCAGAGCCCGATTGGATATCTAAATAACAGTTATTTTCGTCTTGCTCACCAGAAAACATACGGCGAAATTCTAATTTTTCCAAACTGGCTTCTAAGGCGTTAATTTCCGCTTCAGCATCGGCAAAGGTATCGGCATCGTTTTCTTCAACAGCCAATTCCACTAGACCTTCTACATCTTCACAACCACTGTGCATCGAGGTGATGGTATCGACCACGACTTCCAGAGATGAGCGTTCTTTGCCTAGTGCTTGGGCGCGCTCGGGATCATTCCAAATCTCTGGCGATTCCAATTCGCGAATGACTTCCACCAGTTTCTCTGCTTTTTGATCGTAGTCAAAGATACCCCCGAAGCAATTCAGTGCGTTGGCGAATTTCTTTGATCTTAAACAAAACGGGGTTAACTTCAAACATCACTAATTTGGCACCTTGAAACAATTAAAACAGTCATTAAAAACACAGCTTCAGTGATTAATCCACAGTTTATGACTGATGGTTAATCCTGATAGTTAATGCTGAGGGTAAAAACAGTCGGCTATTGTAGCTTAAATAGTAAGGCAAATAAACGCATCAATGCCTGCTGCGCTATATTTTTATCGACGTTAGTCAATAGCTTATTCAGCTGATTGTATTGATTCGACCATTAGCTGCAGCGACTGTTTGCCGCGGTAAACATTAATATCTAAACGATACGCCAGTTGTACTTGCCTCACTTGCTGATCAGGCCATTTCGCAACATCGACATTAAAGGCTATGCCATCAAATAGTTGCTTGTTGTGTTCAACCACTATTTTTAAGTGCTTGCCACCGACAATGCGCTGCTGAATTAAGGTAAATTCATCGTCAAATAGCGGCTCGGCAAAATTTTGTCCCCACGGGCCTGAATCTCTGAGTAGTTCGGCAAAAGACAAGGTCATCTGCGCAGTGGGTAAACGGCCGTCACTGTATAATTTACCTTGTAAACAATCGATATCGAGCCATTGTTGAGCGGTTTGCGCAAATACTCGTTGAAATTCATCAAAACTGTCTTTGTGCAGAGATAAACCAGCGGCCATAGCATGTCCACCAAATTTAACGATTAAATGTGGATGCTGACTGCTAATATGCTCCAATAAATCACGAATGTGCAACCCCGGAATCGATCGCGCAGAACCTTTTATTTCATCGCTGTTGTCAACTGCGGCAAAAACGACACTGGGCCGGTGATATTTTTCTTTAATGCGACCCGCGACAATGCCAATCACTCCTTGGTGCCAATCCTGTTGAAACAGTGCAATAGCAAAAGGTAACTTATCATCAACAAAATCAAGATTGTTGATGATAGCTTCAGCTTCTTGTTGCATGCCTTGCTCGATTTCACGACGGGTTTTATTTAAATCATCTAAGGTAGATGCCATAGTGCGCGCTTGATTAATATCCGTTGCTAATAAACAATGGATCCCATAAGACATATCGTCAAGGCGTCCAGCAGCATTGATCCTTGGGCCTAAAGCAAAACCAAAATCACTTGCCGTTAGCCGCCCTTGATCTTTGCCAGCAATTTCTATTAACGCTTGAATACCCGGTCGGGTCGCACCGGCGCGAATGCGTTTAAGTCCTTGCTCAACTAAAATGCGGTTATTGCTATCCAATGACACTACATCAGCGACTGTTCCCAAGGCGACAAGATCTAATAGCTGAGCAATATTGGGCTCGTCAATACCTCGTTGTGCAAACCAATTGTGGTCGCGTAGATATTTGCGCATCGCCAGCATAAAATAAAAAGCAACACCCACACCAGCTAATGATTTACTGGGAAAATCACAGGCGTCTTGATTGGGGTTAATTATCGCATCAGCAATGGGCAGAGACTTACCGGGTAAGTGATGATCGGTGACAATAACCTGTAAACCAAGGGATTTAGCGCGAGCAACGCCGGCAATACAACTAATGCCATTATCTACAGTGATCAATAACTGAGCCCCCGCTTGCGCAGCCATATCAACAATTTGCGGAGTCAGCCCGTAACCATATTCGAACCGATTAGGCACTAAGAATTGGTGACTATGGCTACCGAAAAGATTGAGAGCTGTGATCATTAACGCCGTACTGGTTGCGCCATCAGCATCAAAATCACCAATAATAAAAATAGTCTCTTGTTGCTGCAAAGATGAATACAACACCTCACAGGCAGCTGCTACGCCAGCCAATTGCTCAACCGATATCAATTGCTTGGCAGTGAGTAATAATTGTTGCTCACAACTGATCCCTCGGGCAGCATAAATCTGTTTGATGATAGGATCTAGCGAATCAGGTAAGTGACTGTCGTCAACACGCTCCCTGCGATGTATTACTTTTTCCAAAATAAATCACCTGGCAATAAAGTATGCACTGCTCCGCTTAACTATCATTAGCTACGTCTTGTAATATTTTCAATAGGTCGTCAGGTTGGCGGTAACCCGGCATAAGCATGCCATTCGCCAAGATAAGTGCCGGTGTAGAATTCACTCCTATTTGCCGACCAAAGGCAAATTCTTCTGCAACTTTTTTATCGCAAATGCGCGCTGCAACAGACGAGCCAGCTTTAGCTTTGGTCATCGCCATATTGGGATTTTCATGACACCAAATAGAGCGCAAATCTTTAAAACCTTGGGTGTATTCACCCAGTTGATCTTTGATCCCAGCACGGGGATAAGCCATGTATCTTATGGTAATACCTTTGGCGTTGTACTCATCCATTTGTTGGTGCATTTGTCGGCAATAACCACAAGTAATATCAGTGAAAACCGTCACCACATATTTTTCATTTTTAGCGGGAAAGACAATCATATCTTGTTCAAACTGCCCTAAACCGTCAACTCTGACTTTGGCCAAGCTCGATTCGGTGTAATTAACAGGGCGACCGTCGCCAATGCCATACATATTACCTTGCAACAAAAATTGCCCATCTGCACTGCTGTAAAATATCCCTTGATTAGTGACCAGTTCTAATAAGTCCGGCATTGGTGATACTCTTACCGAAATAACCTCTAAACCTATGGTTGCCCTGATTTTCTGCTTTAACTGTTGTTGTACTTTAGCATTGACACTCGCAGTGGCTTTGCCCGCAGTTTCAGCAGCAAAGCTATTTGCAATAAATAAAGATAATAAAAAAACAACGCTATATTTAACCATAAGTGTGTTACTCAACTGTGTATTATATTGTGATTTGGATGCGGTAAACCGCGTAAAAAATGTGAGAGCCAGTATCTTTATCGCAAAATTTAGCATTGGCAAAGGCCGTATTGGCAGACAACCGATAAAGATAATATTCCAGCTAGCATATGGCCAATAAAACTAACGTGAAACGATGTAAAAAGCAATCGACACAACCAAGATAATCGACTACTGAGTGGATAAATTGTAGTGAGTTGATAGCTAGACAATATTTTTTATTCGAAAATTTAACGGTTTGCAGAAAAAAACACCAAACTGCCAAAGATAAGCCGATAATTTTTCATCGAAAATCTGCGGTAGCATCTTAGTCATCTGATCTGATAAACTGCACTGGCAATTTATTCCTCTTTACAAAAACTCAGGTTCACTGTCATGAAAATAGGCTTATTTTACGGTTCAACTACCTGTTACACCGAAATTGCCGCAGAAAAAATTCAACAGCAATTACTTCCCATTGACGTTGAGTTATTCAATATCAAAGACGTGCCATTGGCAACCTGCCTGAGTTTTGATTTACTTATCTTCGGTATTTCAACATGGGATTACGGCGAGCTTCAAGAAGATTGGGAAAGCCATTGGTCAGATATTGCTGAGTTAGATCTCAACGGCAAAATTGTCGCCTTGTATGGCATGGGTGATCAAATAGGTTATACCGATTGGTTTCAAGACGCCCTAGGTATGTTACACAGTGAAGTGATCCCACAAGGCGCTTATGTCATTGGTCAGTGGCCTAACTCGGGTTACGATTTTACTGCCTCAAAAGCACTCACCGCCGATCAACAGCACTTTGTTGGCCTAGCCCTTGATGAAGATAATCAATACGATTTGTCAGCGCAACGCATCACACAATGGTGCCAGCAAATTCAGACAGAAATCGACACAATATTGACTGATTAATGGCAATTTTATCGCTGTTGTGAGTTTTTACTCGGAATTTTACTAACAAGCTTAGTAAATTAGCGCATTTAGCTCTATAATCGAAACAATTTTATTTTAATGATAGTTAATTATGTTTGCGCAGTTTGACCTAGACTCTGAATTACTCGCTGGTATTGAAAATGCCGGATATACAAAACCCACTTCCATTCAATCCTTGGTTTTACCAGAAGCCATGGCCGGTAAAGACGTTTTAGCATCAGCCCCCACGGGAACAGGTAAAACCGCGGCTTTTTTACTACCTGCCGCCCAACATTTACTCGATTATCCGCGCACTAAACCGGGTTTTCCTAGGGTATTAGTATTGACCCCGACCCGAGAGCTTGCCATTCAGATCCATCAACAAAGTGAATTGTTGACCTCGTTAACCAATATTAAAAGCGGAGTGATCACTGGTGGTGTCAATTACGGTAGCCACAAACAAATATTAACTGAAACCACAGATCTGC
Source organism: Thalassotalea sp. (assembly GCA_042091375.1). Lineage (GTDB taxonomy): Bacteria > Pseudomonadota > Gammaproteobacteria > Enterobacterales > Alteromonadaceae > JBELHO01. The sequence goes on from JBELHO010000008.1 coordinate 96,927, forward strand.
TGATTGCCACCCCTGGCCGCCTGCTTGAATACATAGAAAATGAACAATTTGATCCGCGTGAAATTGAAATATTAATTTTAGACGAAGCCGATCGCATGCTAGACATGGGCTTTACCGATACTATTAATCGCATTGTCGGCGAAGCCAGATGGCGCAAACAAACCATGTTGTTTTCAGCCACCCTTGCCGGTGCTGGGGTATTAAAATTCTCTAAACAACTGCTCAATGAACCGGTATTTTTAGAATCGAATCCATCGCGCAAAGAGAAAGCAAAAATTCATCAATGGTTGCATTTAGCTGACAGTAAAGCCCATAAAATAGATTTATTGCTCAACTTACTCAAACAAGCAGATATTAAACGGGCGGTGGTTTTCGCCAATAAGCGCGAAACAGTTCAACACCTGTCGGGCAAATTATATGCCGATGATATTCCCTGCGCTTGGCTCGAAGGTAACATGCCGCAAGATAAGCGCAATAAAGCCGTTGCCCGCTTAAAAGACGCCAAGGTCAATGTGATGCTAGCCACAGATGTAGCTGCTCGAGGCTTAGATATTGATGACATCACTCATGTGATTAATTTTGATATGCCCCGCAAGGCGGATATCTATTTGCATCGCATTGGCAGAACAGGACGAGCAGGCAATAAAGGCACCGCCATTTCTTTAGTTGAAGCTCACGATATGGCTGTAGTCGGTAAAATAGAGCGCTACATGGATGAACGCCTTTCACGTCGAGTCATCGAATCACTGCGCCCCAAACACAAAGAAGCTAAGGTCGCTTTAAAAAAAGCCAAAGTAAAAAAATCAACTGCCCAAAAAAAAGCCAAAGCAAAAAAACAAGTCAAGAAAAAAAACAAAACACAATAGCCATTAATTATAGTTTATTGGTTTAGGTTTTAGGTTTTGGGTTTTAGGTTCTGGGTTTTAGGTTCTGGGTTTTAGGTTCTGGGTTTTAGGTTCTGGGTTTTAGGTT
>JBELHO010000009.1:0-73127 GCA_042091375.1 Thalassotalea sp.
CTGTTACCGCCGTGAAAGGGCGGTGTCCTAGGCCTCTAGACGATAGGGACACAAAATAAAAAATAAACATCAATTGAAACATGCAATGTTTATTTACAGAAATCGTTATAACAACCATTTCTTAAATTTTGGTGGAGCTATGCGGGATCGAACCGCAGACCTCTTCGCTGCCAGCGAAGCGCTCTCCCAGCTGAGCTATAGCCCCAAAGTTTATATTATTAATGGCCTAGTACTAATAATATAGTCATTCAAAGTGTAACTTTCTACTCATTGAAATCGAGGCGCATTCTAAGCAGAGCCTTGGCGACTGTCAACTTTTATTTTTGATATTAAAGTAATTTATCCCCTATCAAACTTCAACTGCGCATTTAAACAACAAGTTGAAGGATTTTTGTATTATTTTGCTATTGATACTATTCATCGCTTGTCAGTTGTTGAGGTTAAACTCGGCACAAAAAAATCAATACTTTGCGCAGCCATTAACAATGAGTATTGACCCAATCCAATACCGTTTTAAGTCTAGACAAGCGCACATCGAGAGGGTTAAACAGCGCAAAAATAACTAATAATCCTTTATTTATTGTTAATTTACCTTTAAAATTTTCCAGTTACCTTATGAAGTCGAATTAAATGCAGATAGAAAAAATTAACGTTGTAGCCATTGGTGGCGGTCACGGTTTGGGCCGTGTTCTCTCTTCTTTGTCATTTCTAGAAAAACGCTTAACCGGTATAGTCACCACAACAGATAATGGCGGTTCCACCGGACGTTTACGCAAGCGAGACAGTGGTATTGCTTGGGGCGACTTACGCAACTGTTTAACTCTACTAATCGACAAAAATACGGTAGGTAGTCAATTGTTTGATTATCGATTTGATGGCCAAGATGAACTCGGCGGTCACAATTTAGGTAACCTAATTTTATATGCCTTAGAGCAAATTCAATCTAGACCACTGCACTCTATCAAGTTAGTGCGCCGTATATTCGGCATAAAAAGCCCACTACTTCCCATGTCGGAAACTCCGACAGATTTAATGGCTTTTTACCCGAAAGGACGCTGTAAAGTCGGTGAGTTATCTATTGATGATATGCCACTCATGCCTGAAACTATGCTGCTTGCACCATTAGTGAAGACCTTAGAGCCCTGCAAAAAGGCCTTAGCTGAAGCTGATTTAATTATTTTAGGACCCGGCAGTTTCTTAACCAGTATTGTACCGCCGCTGTTAGTAAAAGAGATAGTGGATGGAATAAATAACAGTAACGCTCATTGTGTATTTCTCGACAATATTGTTGCTGAGCAAAGTCCAGCAGGTGAATTGTCATTAGACGACAAGCTGCAATGGCTTCAACAAAATATTGGTTGTATGCCTATAGACAGCGCCATTGTTCACCACACTAATATCGACTCAAAAATGGTACCTAGTATATGCTGTGACCTTGCTAATGATAAGGTCAACCATTATCACGACAATGCCAAGCTAGTCGCTGCATTGCAACAAACCTTAAACCGTATTTGACCCCTGAACACAGTTTATTGAACCGCACTAAAGGCAAGCACTAAAGTGCCGCACCTAAGGGAAAATCACCGCGAAAATCACTGGGTTATTTGCGGTCTTGGCTAATACGGCTAGCAACTGCCCCCTTTTGCCCTTTGTATTTAGCGTCATCTCTTTTATTGTAAGGTCGAGCAGCACTATTAGACATAGTTTCGAAGTTCAATGCGGCTATTTTCATTTTAGGCCTTAACGCCAGCGGTAACTTACCGCTATTGTAAAACTCAAGTACAATTTGACCTGACCAACCGGGATCGATTCTATGTGCAGTGACATGCACCATTAACCCCAAGCGCGCAAGGGAAGAACGACCATCAAGCCAACCGACAATGTTGTCAGGTAAAGTCACTGATTCATAAGTCACCGCAAGCGCCAGCTCTCCTGGGTGGAGAAAAAACGCATCGCCATCGGCAATGACAATTTCATCACTCATCACTGAACTCATGGCTTGTTGTACGTCTTCTCTAGGACCACTCAAGTCAATAAAAGGCGCGGTGTGATCTTGGAAAACGCGAAATTCGTTGCCTAAACGAATATCAACACTCACCCCGGAAATCATCTCTTGGCCTGGATGTGGCACAATAGAAATATTTCCCTGTGCTAATAATTTTTCAATATCGGTATCACACAATCTCATCAGTAATCTTCTTGGTAATCTTGCTGGTTAAAGTGAAAAGCACAAAGCTTTATAGTTGTTTGATCAATATTTCGGCGGTCTGCGGACTACGTGCATCGTACTGATCAAAAAGTTTCGCCGCCATCGTCGCCGCTATTTTACGATACTGTTTTGCTAATTCACCAGTACTATTTGTAATTACTGGTGAATTGCCGCTATCAGCGGCTTGCTGAATAGCAATATCTAAGGGCAATTGCCCCAATAAGCTGACCTTGTGCTGCTCTGCCATTTGTTGGCCACCGCCCTCACCAAATAGAAACGATTGATGACCACACTGAGCACACAAGTGATAACTCATATTTTCAATAATACCTAATACAGGTACCTTGACTTGCGCAAACATGGCAATGCCTTTTTCTACATCTGCAAGGGCAATATCTTGCGGCGTAGTGATAATAATCGAAGCAGCAACAGGCATTTTTTGACCAAGGGTTAACTGAATATCACCAGTACCAGGTGGCATATCCACCAGCAAATAATCAACATCACGCCAAGCAGTTTCATTGAGTAGTTGTTGAAAAGCACGACTGGCCATAGGGCCTCGCCACACCGTTGGGTCTTTTTCATCTACCAAAAAACCAATAGACATGGCTTCGATGCCAGAGGATTGTAAAGGAGTGATCAGCTTGCCATCACTAGATGTTGGTTTGATCCCTTGTAAACCCATCATTAACGGAATAGAAGGACCATAGATATCTGCATCTAAAATACCGACTTTTGCGCCTTCAGCCATTAACGCATAGGCTAAGTTAACAGCCGTTGTTGATTTGCCTACCCCGCCTTTGCCAGAGGCAATTGCAAGGATATTCTTTACCCCAGCTATCTGGTGTTTTCGCACCGGAATAACCTGTAAACTCAGCTCAAAATTAACTTTATACTTAACAATATCAGTTAATCTCAACGCCAACTGCGCTAATTCAGAACGACATGGAAAAGGCACCGCGAGTTTAATCACAATCTCGCTATCGGTCTGACTTATTGCTCCTAACTGACAAACTTGCAGCAAGCCGTTGCTGAAATTATCCGAACGGTGATCAGTAAGTTGCTGCTCAATAATTTGCTGTAAATCGTCAGACACAGTGTTGTGAGTGTTACCTTGAAAAAATTTAGAAAACATGATTTTCTACTTAAATATGTTTAAACGCTAAAAAAATCGCCAGTTTACGCAAAACATTACAATTGTTGATGAAAAGTACCCTTAAATTCTGTACCATTCTCAGCATTATTACCATCAAAATACTGTAAAATTTCTATGTCATCGACAAACGCTGTTAAACAAAATCAAAATCAACGAAAAATTTTGGTTACTTGTGCCCTTCCCTATGCCAATGGCTCGATCCATTTAGGGCATTTGTTAGAGCATATACAAACCGATATTTGGGTGCGTTTTCAACGCATGCGTGGTCACCAAACCTATTTTGTTTGTGCTGATGATGCGCACGGCACACCAATTATGCTAAAAGCCCAAGAGCTGGGTATCTTACCCGAACAAATGATAGCTGATGTGCGTGACGAGCACCGTCGTGATTTTGCTGATTTCAATATCAGTTTTGATAACTATCACTCTACGCACAGCAGTGAAAATCAAGCCTTTGCCAATGAAATATACCAGCGTTTACACGATAAAGGCCATATCAAAACAAAAATTATTTCTCAGCTTTACGATCCCGAAAAAGCCATGTTTTTACCAGATCGATTTGTCAAAGGGACTTGTCCTAAGTGCAAAAGTGAAGACCAAAATGGCGATAGTTGTGATCATTGTGGGGCAACTTATTCCCCTACAGAAGTGATTAATCCGCGCTCGGTTATTTCTGGCGCCACCCCGATATTAAGAGACTCTGAACATTACTTTTTTGATTTGCCGGCATTTGCCGAAATGTTGCAGCAATGGACTCGCAGTGGCGCATTACAACAAGAAATGACCAACAAACTAGCCGAATGGTTTGATGCTGGATTGCAACGATGGGATATCAGCAGAGATGCCCCCTATTTTGGCTTTGAAATACCCAATGCCCCAGGCAAATACTTTTACGTCTGGTTAGATGCCCCCATTGGCTACATGGGTAGTTTTAAAAACTTATGTGACAAAAAAGGCATAGATTTTGACGAGTTTTGGCAACTCGATTCAGACGCCGAACTGTATCACTTTATCGGCAAAGACATCATCTATTTCCACAGCCTATTTTGGCCTGCAATGCTAGAGGGTGCTGGTTACAGAAAACCGACTTCTGTCTACGCCCACGGTTTTGTTACCGTCAATGGCGCGAAAATGTCTAAATCAAAAGGCACCTTTATCAAAGGAAGAACTTATTTAGATCACCTTAACCCTGAATATTTACGTTATTACTACGCCGCTAAACTGACCAGTAAAATTGACGATTTAGATCTGAACTTAGAAGATTTTGCGCAGCGAGTAAATGCTGATTTAGTTGGTAAAGTGGTAAACATTGCTTCGCGTTGTGCTAGCTTTATTACTAAGCGTTTTGACGGCATGTTAGCAACCACTATTGACGACCAAGCACTTGCCGATCAAGTAATGGCCGCGGGTGAATCAATTGCGCAGCACTACGAATCACGTGAGTTTAGTCGTGCTATGCGAGAAATAATGACTCTAGCCGATAAAGTTAACGAATACATTGCCACTAAAGAACCTTGGCAATTGATCAAAGATGACAGTAAACAACAAGAGGTGCATAACATTTGCTCGCTTGGCATTAATATGTTCCGCATCTTAGTGATTTACCTCACTCCAGTGCTACCGGTTTTAGCTGAAAGTACCGCAAAATTTTTGAATGAACAATTACTTTGGGACAATCATCAACACTTGTTAGTAGATCACAAAATAAACAAATTTAAGGCCTTATTACAGCGTGTTGATATGGATAAAGTCAATGCCATGGTAGCGGCATCAAAAGACAATCTAGCCGCTCAAGCGGCAACAACGGCTGAGCAAAACCAACCGGCAAAGGCAGCTGAGCAGTCAGCTGAACAACCGTTAATTGCCGATCCAATATCAGCAGAAATTCAATTTGACGAATTTGCTAAAATTGATTTGCGCATTGCAAAAATTATCAAAGCGGAACACGTCGAAAAAGCAGACAAATTACTCAGACTTGAATTAGCGCTTGACAATAAGGAAGGTCAAGGTGAAACACGGCAAGTCTTTGCGGGGATAAAATCTGCTTACACACCAGAGCAACTGATAGGTAAACACACAGTGATGGTCGCCAATCTAGCGCCGCGTAAAATGCGTTTTGGTGTGTCTGAAGGCATGGTACTCGCTGCCGGACCGGGGGGTGAAGATTTATGGATACTAAGCCCTGATGACGGTGCACAACCAGGCATGCGCGTTAAATAAGCAACACCTACAGCTAAATTTGAAAATAAATTTTCATCTGCAATTTGTGCAGTGCTGCTCAGCAAAATCGTGCAATTGCCACTGATTTTTCTAAGCAGCACCACTTACATCGGCAACTGTAAACGCTTTAATAAACCGTCACTGGCATCCTCTACCAGTTGCAACACAAATTTAAAGCCTTGTGCACCTCCGTAATAAGGATCGGGGACCTCACTATCGGTAAAATTATCGGCGTATTGCAAAAACAATTGTACTTTATCGGTTAAGTCTGCAGGGGCAATAGCCATCAAGTCGGCGACATTGCGCTGATCCATGGCTAAAATCAAATCAAAATCAACAAAGTCTTGCGCTGTTACTTGCCTGGCTTTAATACCATCAAAACTATACCCCTGTGCGATGGCTACTTTTTGCGAGCGATGATCTGGTTTTTCACGAGCGTGTGCGGCAATGGTACCGGCAGAGTCGATTTTAAGCTGTTTATTTTGTGCTATCGCTTTATGCCGAAATACCGCTTCAGCAGTCGGTGAACGACAGATATTGCCCATGCAGACGAACAATACTGATTTTACGTTTTTTAAGTTTTCCAAAATAGATTCCTTTTTTTATATTTAACCACTTAAAAAAAAACACAGTCATATAGGGTTAAAACAAATCTTCAGAGTAATTGTTAACAGGTTACCTTTTTTGCGCAGTAAAGCATAGCTGGATTGCCGTTACAGCAAAGCTTGTTACATTCAATTTTCGACAACAAAAAAATCTATGTCAAAATTACCTGTGTCAAAATAACAATAATCTAGACTTAACAGATACTCATTAGGTTTTAATGATAATTAATGCCGTTGTTGTGGTTATTTTGTTACAGTAGTCTAATAATTAATGATTTTTCACTTGTTTGAGCCGTTCCAATGACACAACCAAAGATCACCCATCAAGTTGGTATTAAATGTATCGCAATATTTTTGGCGATGATCAGTTTGTGTTATTTTCTGGTATATTCGGGTTCGTTAGGTTTTGAGCGCACTTATGCGCAAGCCAGCAATGTTGCAGTGAGTGAAAAACTCAGTTATTTACCCATACTAATCGACAATGAAGGCTTCGAAGCCCTCCCTAATGAGACTCAAGCATTTATCGCCCTGCCTGCAAATCAGCTCAGTTATTCCATTGCGCAAGGCAGTTTTTGGCTAAAGATCGACATCAACAACAACACAAATAAAGGCGTATCTCGGGTTTTGTTTAGCGATAGTGCTTTGTTGAACCTTGTTGTCAGCGACGAGCTAGGGGCTCTATTGCAAAACCAGACAGCCATAGCCAACTTTGCATCAGAAAAATATCAGGCTTATACACATATTGACCTTTCACTGGCGCCTTTCGAGAAACAACAGCACATGGTTAAAATAGTCAATAACAGTCCTATACCAGCGTCGTTGTTGTGGTCTTCAGCCAATAAATTTGAACAATATACAAGGTCTGCGCCCATGTTACACGGTGCCTTGCTGATGGCCATTGTGTTGTTAGTATTTTATTATTCAGCGGCATATCACAAACCTGCTCGCAAGCTGGTTTTATCTTATTTACTGCTGTTATTGTGCTATTTACTAATTTTTACTGCATTAACTGTTAACGGTTATTGGTTATTTGACGATGTACTGCAACAGTTGTTAAATCAGCACTTACTCTTTTTCAGCTACTGTGTGTTAAGTGCATTTTTACTATTTACAGTGTTTTATTTAGTCGATGTCATTGCCACCAGTAAAATAGCCTTAGTTGCCATAGGTGTATCAGCACTTATTATGATTGTGGCGTTTTATAGCGCGCGCCTTGATCTGCAATCACAATATACTTTCCTCGGCGCAGCAACAGCGATGTGTATGGTGTTAATTACCATTATCCTGTGGCGAACTCAAATAGCTAATTTACGATGGTTTTACTTAATGACATTAGCGCCATTACTGACGGTGTTTTTATATCAAAACACATCGTATCAGCTAATTATCTCAACTCACTCACTTGCTCTCCCATGGTTCAGTAGCCAAAGCTATATGTATCTATCAATATTGCACTTGGCTTTACTGGCAATAGCCTTGCGAAAAAAAATGGGGTTGGCTGAGCTAGATAAATCTGTTTATGCTGTGCAGGATGAAAGCACAGGCATGTTAAAATCAGCAGTGCTTGAGCACAAAATATCACAACTGATCAATAACCAGCGCAGTGACTTTAACGTCATTGTGATCATGCCCAATAAATTAAATGTATTGCTGGATTACATAAAGGATGAAGATCGCCATAAGCTAATAGTCAAGCTCGAGCAAGTGCTCTCCGAGTACCTTGCCAGCAATAAGTCTATTGTGCCGTTAGGTAAAAATAACCAAAAACTTTGTTTACTCGACGGCTGTAGCTTTAGCTTATTGCAATTAGTTGATGATCGACCACCAGCATTAAATGAACTTATTGACAGCATAGACGGCGTTATTAAGCAGTATTATCAGCTTGATCAATTAACCATGGACCAAGGCGCTCAAGTAGGGCTGGCTAGCTATCCGAACAATGGTAACAACAGTTCACAACTGCTCCAATATGCGAAAACCCACCTTGCCGCAAAGTACCAATGTGACCTTGCCCCTCTCCTAAGCGCTACCCCTGAAGCTGATACTAACTATCAAATTGCCCCTGAACCAGCGCTTAATGCAGGCCAGTCACGTCTAAAAATGGCAGCTCATTTCAATAGTGATAACCATTATAAAACTGGCTTTTATTTACAGCTAGCGGTTGATCTTGCACAGGCGATTAAAAATCAAGACTTGGCTATATACCATCAACCGCAAATTGATTTAAAAACATTACGAGTCTGCGCCAGTGAGTGTTTATTGCGTTGGCAGCACCCAACACAAGGTGAACTTGCGCCAGACTTGATCATTGCTTTAGCAGAGGATTTTGGTTTACTCAATCAACTGACTTTAATGGTGATAAAAAAATCCCTTGCCCAACAGTTGATCCTGCGTGATGAACACAATCAAAATCACATGTTATCTATTAACATTAGTGGCAACGAACTGTGTTCAGAGCATTTTTTTCAACAAACCTTAGAATTAATTGAGGCGTCAACCATAGCCAGTGATAAAATTGTCTTTGAGCTGACCCATTGGCAACACATTGAAGATCAACAGCGCGCCATAGACACCCTAGTTAAACTCAGTGAGTTAGGTATCACCATCAGTAGTGATGATGTTGATAACCTGTATGCATCGATATTAAATAATCGCCCTTGTCACTACCAAGAATTTAAGTTGAAACAACCATGGGTAGATAAATCGATACAATCAGATCTGGGCAAATTAGCCGTAAAAAGTATGATCCAAATGGCAAAAGGCTCTGGTTTGGAAGTGGTTGCTGAGGGGATCACAAGTCAACAAAATGAAGAGATCCTGCGCGAATTAGGTTGTGATATTGGTCAAGGGCATTTATACGGTAAAGCAATGCGTTTTGATGATTACCTCCAATGGCTTAATCGATTAACCAATGGCCGGATCAGACCCAGTTTACAAGGTGAGTTCATTCCCGCAGACAGTTAATATTAGGTTTTATCAACTGTCTGCAATGTTGGGGTTGTGTTTGGATTGGTGATCAAGCTAGTTTTGTTGTCGCTGGGCGACGGCTTGATCAAGCTGCGCTAATAACTTTTCAGTGTCTTGCCAACCGATACAGGCGTCGGTAATACTCTGTCCATAGGTTAATGCTTCCCCGGGGATTAAATCCTGTCGTCCCTCCACTAAATGACTCTCAACCATGACGCCAAATATATCGTCATTACCACCGGCAATTTGCTGACATACGTCTTGGCAAACTAACATTTGATTGGCAAATTTTTTCGAACTGTTACCGTGACTAAAATCAATCATGATCTTGCTATTAAGTGATGAAGACTTAAGCTGCTCGGTCACCGATTTAACACTATCCGCATCAAAGTTAGTGGTTTTGCCACCGCGTAAAATAATATGACAATCTTCATTACCCGTGGTTTCAACAATGGCAGAATGGCCATATTTAGTGACAGATAAAAAATGGTGAGCTGCACTTGCAGAGCCGATGGCATCAATGGCTATTTTGATAGTGCCATCAGTACCATTTTTAAAGCCAACAGGACAAGACAAGCCCGACGCCAATTCGCGATGCACCTGACTTTCGGTAGTGCGCGCACCAATGGCTCCCCAACACATAAAATCAGCCATGTATTGCGGGGTGATCATATCTAAAAATTCACCGGCAGTAGGTAAACCCAGTTCATTCAAATCGAGTAATAATTTACGGCCTATACGCAAGCCATCGTTTAATTTAAAGCTATCATCCATGTATGGGTCATTAATCAATCCCTTCCAGCCCACCGTAGTGCGAGGCTTTTCAAAATACACTCGCATCACAATTTCTAGTGTTTGTTTATAGCGCTCGCGTAACTTCACTAACGCTTGACCGTATTCTAACGCCGCTTTAGGATCGTGAATCGAACAAGGCCCAATCACCACAAGTAACCTATCATCTTGATGATTAAATATGTTACTGATCGCCGTTCTTCCGGCAAAAACCGACTCTGACGCTTTTTCTGACGCTGGAAATCGCTCCAACAAAGCAATAGGAGGCAATAAATCTTTAATTTTATTAATACGAACGTCGTCGGTTTGGTAGAACATAGTGTTTTCTCTTTACTTCAATATTTAATTTTAATTTACGTCTAGACGCCTAGATGAGTAATCCCGTCGACTAACTTAACAGTCTTAGTCAATGAATACCAACATAAAATGATTAAAAAGGTATATAATAAGCACCATTGTCGGTTTAATTTATTAAACTGCTGCATTTGCTGTGATAACGATTAATTGCAATGCGCTCATCTGAACGCTGATCAGGATATATTGGCTAACCAAGTACCATTGGATATCCTCCCTTGACGCCTTGTTTCGTCAACAATTAACGACGCGCAGTGACTGTAATATCAATTTAACAGCATCTAACATACCAATAAAAAACATGTTAAATCGCAAAACACACAAAATAACTTGGAGAAATTTTCAAATATGATAGACAGCTCTGTGCCTTTAATTGATATTCATCGACACTTAGATGGCAATATTCGACCTGCTACTATTTGGCAGTTAGCGCAACAACACAACATTCCCCTACCCGCCAATAATTTAACGGCTTTTTTGCCCTATGTGCAAGTGCAAGACAGTGAAGCGAATTTGTTAGCTTTTCTGAAAAAGCTCGATTGGGGAGTCGCTGTACTTAAAAGCACAGATGACTGCAAACGCGTCGCCTATGAAAATGTTGAAGATGCTTATCACGCTGGATTAGACTACGCAGAACTGAGGTTTTCTCCTTATTACATGGCTAAAACTCATCACCTCAACGTCACTGAGGTGGTTGCTGCTGTCGTTGATGGTATTGCCAGTGCAACAAAACACTTTGCTATTGATATTAATCTAATAGGTATTTTAAGCAGGACCTTCGGTGTAGATTGCTGCCAAAATGAACTTAAAGGATTATTGGCTCATCGAGATAGTTTGGTTGCTATTGACTTAGCCGGTGATGAAACGAACTACCCAGGTGCCTTATTTGTCGATCACTTTGATCAGGTCGATAACGCTGGCTTGCAAGTCACTATTCACGCTGGTGAAGCCGCGGGTAGTGACAGTGTTTGGCAAGCCATAGAGCAACTTCACGCCAAACGCATCGGTCACGGTGTTGCTTGTGCTAACGATGAAAAGTTAATGCACTATATGGCGCAACACCAGATCGCTATCGAATCCTGTTTAACCTCAAACTATCAAACTGGTACTGTTGCCGATTTATCACAACATCCAGTCAAAATTTTTCTGGAAAATGATATCTTGGTTTGTTTAAATACCGACGATCCTGCCGTTGAAAACATTGAAATAGCCGACGAATATCGGATCGCCAAACAACAGTTAAAATTATCTAATAAACAATTGAAACAATTGCAGTTGAACGCCTTGCAGGCAAGCTTTTTGTCAGCGAGTGCCAAGCAGCAATTACTCAATAAAGTAAAACAGAGAATAAAATAAATAAACAACAACCATTAGGAGTATATATGAGTGAAATTATCTTGGCATTATCAGCAGGCGTTATTGTTGGTATTGTGTTTTCATTAATTAAATTACCTTTACCAGCGCCCCCAGTATTATCTGGTATTGCTGGTATTTTTGGTATTTATTTAGGCGGTTTAAGTTATCAATTGATCATCGAACGTTTTTTCAGTTAAACTATCAATTGAGCAAAAACATTACATTCAACATAGATTAAAAATAGTAAAACACCCTTGATAGCATCTGAATAATTAATGCCTTTTTCTTTCAGCTCTGGCTAGAAACTTACTATGATTGTTTATACCAACAACAAGGTTAACACTCATGGCAACACCCCATATAGAAGCACAACCCGACGCATTTGCAAAAACGGTTCTCATGCCCGGCGACCCTTTACGCGCTAAATACATTGCAGATAACTACTTAGATAATGCAAGCTGTGTAACCCGTGTCAGAAATATGCTTGGCTACACCGGTACCTACAAAGGTAAACCTATTTCAGTGATGGGCTCAGGTATGGGTATTCCATCAATGTCAATTTATGCCACTGAACTTTACCAACAATACGACGTTGACAATATTATTCGCATCGGTTCTTGTGGCGCAGTGCGTGACGATATTCAGTTGCGAGATGTGATCATAGGTATGGCTGCTAGTACCGATTCTAACGTCAACCGCCAACGATTTAATCAGTGTGACTTTGCCGCATGTGCTGACTTTTCATTGTTACAAAAAGTGGTTAATTGTGCAGAAAAGGCCAATAAACCAGTGCGCGTAGGTAATATATTTACTGCTGATTTATTTTATACTCCGCAACCAGAAATGTTTAAAGTAATGGAAAAACACGGCATTTTAGCGGTAGAAATGGAAACAGCAGGCCTATACGGCGTAGCCGCCGAATTAGGCAAAAAAGCATTAGCGGTATTCACCGTAAGTGATCATATAAAAACCGGCGAACAAACCACCGCCGACGAGCGAGAAACCACGTTTAATGAAATGATGGAACTCACCTTAGAAAGTATATTGTAGGCTGCTGTTCACAGCTAATATTGGCTTGCTATTCATAGTAAAGGGCTAACACCACTAAGGTATTAGCCCTTTTTTTATTGGCAAGGGTATAAAACAACAACCCGTGTTACTAACTAAAAGAACATCATTTTAAACTCTGCGCCCCAGAAGCGCTCTTCATTGATGATCGCGGTGTTGTTACTAAAGTCAACGGCGCCTATGGCTTGCTGTTGATTGGTAATATTGCGGCCAAAGATACCAACATCGTATTCATTGTCACCACTAAACCAAGAATAACCCAAGCGAACTCCCCCTTCTAATAGCGCATCGCCGGTAAATTCCGATGATTCATATAAAAAGAAATTGATCTCGTCTCGGTAATACCAATCAGTGAAAACATACACTTCACCGTTAGCCATTTCTTTGGCGTAACGAGCAGTCGTAGCAAAAATCCATTCAGGTGCATGGGGTAAACTGTTACCGTCTACTAAAGCACGACCATCAACCACTTCATCGTTTACCGAACACAAAGCACAAACAGGCACAGATAAACTGTTGTCATTTAATTCAGTGTGGTTGTAACTGACACTTGCGGTGACATTTAAATTGTCAGTGATCATAAATTCAGAATCGAGTTCAAATCCATAGCCCTTGGTCTCATCGGCATTTAATAATCTAGCCGTGTTACTGTCGCCGCCAACCGAAGTCAGTTGTTGATCATCCATTGTGAAATAAAATACCGAGGCATTTAAGCGACCATAACCATCCAAAATATATGACTTGAAACCGGTTTCAAACGACAGAATAGTTTCTGAGTCAGCAACCGAAATACCATCGTCAAAAGCAAATAGCGAACGTCCTTGAATACTCGGTGCTCTGAAACTATCCGCAATGCGACCATAAATATTTACATCATCGGTTAATTTATGGGTCACACTCAGATCCCAACTGATGTGTTCATCACTGGTAGTTATTTCGCCATAGGCATTGTCGGGTTGACCTAAAAAGGCCAGAGGCGCTTGGCTGCGACGCGAGGAATAATCTTTATCATCAGCAGAATAACGCACCCCCAGTGTGACTGAAGTTTTTGCAGAAACTTGCTGATCAAAAGAACCAAAAATAGCCCACGCTGTGGTATCTTGATTTTGTACCACTCGACCATTTTGTGGTCCGCCAGTCACTAAGGCGTCATAGGAAAAACTGTCAATAGTCAGTTCTTCGTTGTAATAAAACAGCCCCACTTGATAATTGGATGCACCGTCAAAATTACTGGTTAAACGCAGTTCTTGGCTATATTGTTGATGATCTGGAATACCATCAGCTGTTTCAGAGCTAATAGTGATCTCACCTGGCCCATACGTAGGAATAAAATTAGCCCCGTAGCCACCGTCGACGTCGGCACGAGAATATATTTCAGCACTTTCATAACCGCTAATAGAGGTGACAGTGTACTCCCCTAAATCAAAGGTTAACTTGACACTGGCACCTTCTGTATCAACATCTTGAACCGCACGACTAGCTGAATCGTGATACACAGTATCGCGTTCAAAGTTATTCACTAAATTATTGCTATTTGGTTTAAACGCATTGGCATAAAAAGTCACTGGCTTGCCATCTAAATCGCGCATGTGGTAATTAAATAAGGCATCAAATAGTTCACCTTCGTACAAAAACTGTATTCGCGCAGCGCGATCGGTGTAACCACCTAACACATTTTCATCTTCAAAACCCGGCGCTTTGTTGTCAATATAATCATCGCGATGTTGACGCAACAATGACACACGTGCCGAGGTGCTGTCAGTTAAGCCACCACCAACAGCAGCGCGAAGATCAGAGGTGTTTTTGTTGCCATATGACCAAGAAACAAAACCATCAAATTGTTGTGAAGGTTTTACCGAGTCAAATTTAACTAAGCCTGCTGGCGTATTACGACCAAATAATGTGCCCTGCGGCCCCCGCAATACTTCAATGCGTTCGACATCAAAAACGGGGAAACCTTTTAAAATCGGATTCTCTTGTACTACCTCATCAACCACCAAAGAAACGGGTTGCGAAGCGTTTAAATCAAAGTCTGAGTTACCTAAACCGCGCATATAAAAACGAGGAAAAGTACGGCCAAAAGACGACTCAACCGACAAACTTGGCACGCGCGCATTCATAAAGCGAATATCCATAGCCGCCGAACTATAGGTGTCAAGGTTTTCCGCCTGTATCGCAGAAACAGCAATAGGGACTTCTTGCACATTTTCGATGCGTTTACGCGCTGTAACTTCGATTATCTCAAGTCCCAGAGTAACTTTTTCTTGGTTTTCCTGCTGTGTGATACTGTTGTCGCTCTGCTCCTCTGCGGCAACAGCAACACTGGTCAGTGCAGCAGCAAAAGATAACTGTATCGCCATTGCCAGTGATGTTTTATTGCAGTATTTCATTTAGTATTACTCCTTTTTACAAAATCAAATGCTTTTTCAATGTCAAAGCTATGTGTATTTAAAATGTATTTAAAGTTGATTGTTTTTAAAGTCAAGTGCGGGTAAAAAACTGGTGCCGTAATCCATTTTTTCTAGTGAAAATAGTTCGGCAATGGTTTGCCCTAAATCAGCAAAAGTAGTTCGCTCACCCAAATTTACTGATTTAATTTGGTGGTGATATGACAATATAGGTACATATTCTCGGGTGTGGTCATTGCCTGGCCATGTTGGATCACATCCGTGATCAGCGGTTAAAAACAATATATCGTCATCATTCATCGCCTGATATATTTCCGGGAGACGCAGATCAAATGCCACTAAGGCATTAGCATAGCCAAGTACATCTCGACGATGGCCAAAATCTTGATCAAAATTAACCAAATTAGTAAAAATCAAACTGTTCTGAGCTGCACTAGATAAATGCTCAATAGTCGCGTCGAGCAAGGCATCAATACCATTGGCTTTAGTTGTTGTAGTAATGCCTTGATGAGCAAAAATATCAGCTATTTTGCCAACACTGATCACCTGCCCTTGAGCAGCGGTTAATTTGTCTAGTACCGTCGGTGCTGGCGGCAGTACAGAATAATCACGGCGATTGCCAGTGCGCACAAAATCCTCACTGGTTTCACCGACAAATGGCCGAGCGATAACGCGCCCTATGTTATAGTCATTCAATAGTCCGCGGATCTGTTCACAGTAATGGTAAAGGTTATCTAAACCAAAATGTGTTTCATGGGCTGCCACCTGAAACACGCTATCGGCAGAGGTGTAGCAAATAGGCAGGCCAGTTTGAATATGCTGTTCGCCCAATTGAGCAATAATATCTGTGCCTGAAGCATGACAATTGCCCAACATGCCTTGGTATTGACTGTCAGTATTAATTTTGTCGATTAATTCAGCTGGAAAACTAGCCG
This sequence comes from Thalassotalea sp., assembly GCA_042091375.1. Taxonomy (GTDB): domain Bacteria; phylum Pseudomonadota; class Gammaproteobacteria; order Enterobacterales; family Alteromonadaceae; genus JBELHO01. Next base: position 16,071 of record JBELHO010000009.1, read on the forward strand.
TTTTGTCAGTGAAATAGCCCCAGTCAAACAGTACCGGCACTCCGGCCATTTCCCAATGGCCACTGGGCGTGTCTTTGCCTGAACTCATTTCAGCAGCATAAGCGTATGCCCCTTGTTTAAGGGTATAATCTGCTATGGGGAAATCTTCTTTACCCGCTGCTATACAGGCATCGACTAAACCAAGAGCGGATAAGTTAGGCAAAGATAACAATGAGCCCGTTTGCTTAAAATACTGCTGAGCAATGTGCGCAAAAGTATTTGCACCCAGATCACCAAATTGTTTTGCATCAGGGGCATTACCAATACCAAAACTGTCCATCACTAAAATAATTGCGCGTGCCATCAAAATCTTCCCAATAAAACACAGAATACTCATGACCAAATGGTCAAGTTGTGTTAATTTAGCACTAATTAACTATTAGTTGTAGCGCATCAGTAATAAAAAAGCATTGTGTTGTCGAAAATAAACAATATTGTACTCTAATGAGTGCATTAAACTTTGAGCTTAGTTATCATTTGCGCTTAATTACAAAGGTCAAAAATATTGCAAACACCTAAACCCACAGTTATCGCCATAGCAGGCGCATCAGCTTCCGGTAAAACCCTATTAGCACAAACTATTTATGACGAACTGTTACCCGAGTTAGGTAAAAACAGTATTTCTATCATAAAAGAAGACGCCTATTATCGAGCGCAAGATCACTTGCCAATAGAAGTCCGCGACAAAGCTAACTACGATCACCCCGATGCTTTTGAACACGATTTGTTATCGTCTCACTTAACAGACTTGATTGATAACAAAAGTATCAATTGTCCGGTATATTGTTACAAAACTCATACCAGAACCAAACAAACCAAACGCGTAGACCCAACTGCGATTATTTTAGTGGAAGGTATTTTATTATTTTCCGATCCAGTGTTACGTCAACGCTTTGATATTAAAGTGTATATGGACACCCCCTTAGATATTTGTCTATTGCGACGCATTAAACGAGACACTGAAGAGCGTGAGCGCAGTATTGAATCTATTACCCAGCAATATTTAGACACCGTACGTCCTATGTATTATCAGTACATAGAACCTGAAAAATCATTTGCAGATATTATCGTGACTCGCGGTGGTAAAAATAGAATGGCCATTGATGTGCTCAAGGCAAAAATGCGTGAATTAATTCGACAATACAATTAAGCACATCTATTGCTCACAATAATTAAAAAAAACGAAAATTTTAGAGGCTAATATATGAATTTTGCAGCATTAAATGGTTTGATAGGTATTGTTATTTTATTAGCAGTAGCTTATTTGCTGTCAAGTAACCGCAAAAAGATAAACATCAGGACGGTTGGTTTTGCTTTTTTATTACAAATACTGCTCGGCGCGTTCGTGTTGTATTTACCTTCGGGTAAAGATACCTTGGCGTCGATTACCTTCGGTGTGCAACAGGTCATTGATAGTGCCAATGCCGGTATTAATTTTATTTTTGGTGGTTTAGGCACAGATGCGATCCCAGATAATGGCATTGGTTTTGTCTTTGCTTTGCATGTACTGCCTGTCATTATTTTCTTTTCGTCATTAATTGCCGTGCTCTATCACCTCAACATTATGCAATGGGTTATTCGCATCATAGGTGGTGGCTTACAAAAGCTTTTGCAAACCAGTAAGCCGGAATCACTATCGGCAACGGCAAATATTTTTGTCGGTCAAACAGAGGCACCTTTGGTGGTGCGCCCATACATTGCCAAAATGAGTCAATCTGAATTATTTGCCATCATGGTCGGTGGGTTAGCCTCAGTTGCTGGTTCAATTTTAGCTGGCTATGCAAATTTAGGGGTGGAATTAAAATATTTGATCGCAGCATCATTCATGGCTGCCCCAGGCGGCTTGCTAATGGCTAAGATGATCTTGCCTGAAACAGATCACGATAAAGTAAAAGCACAAGAGTTTGCTCTGGCAGAGCTTGACGACAAGCCAGTCAATGTGATTGATGCAGCGGCTGCCGGCGCTGCATCAGGCTTAAAGTTAGCGGCAAACGTTGGCGCCATGTTACTGGCCTTTATTGCCTTAATTGCTTTACTCAATATTGTTGTTGGCAGTATTGCCATGTCGATGGGCTATGAAGGTATTACCATAGAGTGGTTACTAGGTTTTCTCTTCGCTCCCATTGCCTTTATAATTGGTGTTCCAATGGACGAAATGTTACAAGCGGGAAGTTTTATTGGGCAAAAGATAGTGGTCAATGAATTCTTTGCCTACGCAAATTTTGTCGCGGTTAAAGATACCCTATCAGCATCGACTCAAGTGATCATCACGTTTGCACTATGTGGATTTGCTAACTTATCATCTATTGCTATTTTACTTGGCGGTATTGGCTCGATGGCACCAAACCGTCGGCACGACATAGCAAAACTTGGCCTAAAAGCGATGTTAGCGGCGACTCTTGCCAACCTGATGAGTGCGGCAATAGCTGGCTTTTTTATTAGTTTATAGGCAAGTATGGAGTTTGCGATGGCATCGACAAGCGGAACCTTGAAGTTAGCGATTTCCTTGATCGATTTAACCAGTTTGACTGATCAAGAGACAGCGGAAGATATTATTACCTTGTGCAAACAAGCTAAATCTATTGCGGGTAATACCGCAGCAGTGTGTATTTTTCCAAAATATATTACCTTGGCCAAACAACAATTGCAGGCACAAAACACGCCGTTCATTAAAGTAGCGACTGTTGTCAATTTTCCAAATGGCAACAGCGCTATAGACAATGTAATTCACGAAACCCAAACGGCAATAGCACTTGGCGCAGATGAAATAGATCTGGTTTTTCCATATCGCGCCTTGATGGCAGGGAATAGTGATATCGGTTATCAGTTGGTTAAAGCCTGCAAAAGCCTGTGTGACAATAATACTGTGTTAAAAGTGATTATTGAATCTGGCGAACTCAAGGATCCATTGTTAATTCAACAAGCCAGTAAAATAGCCATAGCTGCTGGCGCTGACTTTATTAAAACATCCACGGGTAAGGTGGCAGTCAATGCCACTATTGAAGCTGCTAATATCATCTTAACAACCATTAAGAACAGCGGTGAGAATGTCGGTTTTAAAGCGGCAGGTGGGGTGCATTCCATGGCAGATGTTAAACAGTATTTGCAATTAATAACTGAGCATTGCAACGACGCTTGGCTCACCCCTAAACTAGTCAGGTTTGGCGCCAGTAAGCTACTGGATAATTTATTAACAACGCTGCAAACTGAGCAGAAATAGCATCAGTAGTTGCAAATAGTAAGGCAGTAAGGGGTAACCATAGAGACAAATTATGGCGCAATTATATTTTTATTATTCAACCATGAATGCGGGTAAATCTACGCATTTATTACAATCTTCCTATAACTATCGGGAAAGAGGTCTAACCACTCTATTATACACAGCTAAAATAGACGATCGTTTCGCGCATGGCAAAGTCACCTCAAGATTAGGGTTATCAGCTGATGCGCAATTATTCGATAGTGATAGTGATCTTTACCGCGATGTGAGTAGCAGACACAAACAACAACCGTTAGATTGTCTATTAATCGATGAAGCGCAATTTTTAACAACCGAGCAAGTTAAGCAACTAACCGATATTGTTGATAATTGTCATATTCCCGTGTTGGCTTATGGCATTCGCACCGACTTTCTCGGACAAACCTTTTCTGGTAGTGCCGCACTACTGGCCTGGGCAGATAAATTAATAGAATTAAAAACAATTTGTCATTGTGGACGCAAAGCAAATTTTGTGGTGCGTCGCGATGAGCAAGGCAATGTCGTTAAGGATGGAGCACAAATAGAAGTCGGTGGCAATGAACGCTACGAATCCTTGTGTCGTGCCCACTTTAAAGAAGCTGTTTGGTAAGTAACTCAGCAGGAGAATAATATGTCGGTTTATATTAGCGAGCATCCATTAATTAAGCACAAGGTAAGTCTGGTGCGCCAAGCGTCTCTTGGCGTTAAAGAGTTTAGATCCTTAACTAAAGAAATAACCAGTATGTTAATGGTCGAAGCGACTAAAAGCTTAACGGTATCTAAGCAACCAATAACCACTTGGTCAGGAGAATTAGCAGCGCCAATATTAGCTGAAAAGCAACCGACTTTAGTGCCTATATTGCGAGCTGGTTTAGGGATGTTAGACGGGGCATTGGCTATTTTGCCTTGTGCAAAAATCAGTGTAGTTGGCATCAAACGAAACGAAGACACCTTGCAACCACAAAGTTATTACGACAATATTGTTGCTGATATTGAGCACCGACAGGCCATTGTTATCGACCCCATGTTAGCCACTGGTGGCACTGCCATAGCCACTGTAAAGCTGTTAAAGTCGTCGGGCTGTAACAACATATCAGCGGTGTTTATGGTTGCTGCCCCAGAGGGAATAGCGGCGTTGTCTCAAGCGCATCCCGATGTCAATATATACTCAGCTAGTCTCGATCAATGCCTAAATCAACAAGGTTATATTTTACCTGGTCTCGGCGATGCCGGTGATAAAATTTTTGGCACGCTATAAAGTACTATCGGCCTAGAAATAAAAACTGCTACTATAGACTGATAACTTAAAGCTATTGTCTCACTTTTTAAACAGACACTAACACTACATTTTTTACTTAATAATTGACTGCTACTATGAAAATTATCTCTTTTAATATTAATGGCCTGCGTGCCCGCTTACATCAATTACAAGCCATTATTGATAAACATCAACCCGACATTATTGGCTTACAAGAAATCAAAGTACACGATGATGCCTTCCCACTTGCCGATGTTGAAGCCATGGGTTATCACGTCTATTTTCATGGACAAAAAGCTCATTATGGTGTTGCCATGTTATGTAAAAAACCAGCTGAGATTGTCAGCAAAGGCTTCCCAAGTGATACTGCTGATTCACAGAAACGAATGATCATGGTGACAACTACCAATAACAGTGGTGAAAAAGTCACTGTGTTAAATGGTTACTTTCCTCAAGGTGACAATATAGAACATCCAACCAAATATCCCTATAAACGCCAATTTTACCAAGATTTAATGACTTACCTTGAGCAACATCACAGCCCTGATGACAATGTTGTTGTGATTGGCGACATTAATATTTCGCCAGCCGATATTGACATAGGTATTGGTGAAGTCAATCGCAAACGCTGGTTAAAAACCGGCAAGTGCAGTTTTCAACCAGAGGAGCGCCAATGGTTAAAAACACTAATGGATTGGGGCTTTACCGATACCTTTAGGGCTCTGCATCCAGAGGTTGAAGAAAAATATTCTTGGTTCGATTATCGCTCTCGTGGTTTTGATGACAACCGCGGGCTGCGTATTGATGTTGTATTAGCCACTAAAAACTTTGCCGACAAGTGCACTGAAGCCGATATTGATTACCCACTTAGAGGTATTGAAAAGCCCTCAGATCACGCGCCTATATGGTCGACTTTTAGTGATTAACCACAACCGTACTGATAATCAACGGTGTTGAAATAATAAGGTCAACAATGAGCGGTGTCAAAAATGCATAGAGCGCAGTATAAATTACCTGTGAACAGATAAAACATGATAAATGCACTACCTCATTATCTTTGTCCTATTTGTCAGCAAGCATTGGTTGAGCAAACTGGTGTGTTTCGCTGTGTCAATAATCATTGTTTCGATATCGCCAAAGAGGGCTACGTAAACCTACTGCCGGTGCAACTGAAACACTCGAAACAGCCTGGCGATAACCAAGCCATGGTCAATGCTCGCCGTTGTTTTTTATCGACAGGTCACTATCAGCCACTCAGAGACAGGTTGCTTAGTATTTATCAAGAATATGCACCTAAAGCGGCGATTGTATTGGATGCAGGCTGCGGAGAAGGTTATTATACAGGACATCACCTAAGCTCAGATAACCAAGTCTATGGTATTGATATTGCTAAACAAGCAATAAAAAAAGCCGCAAAAAAATACCCTCGCTGTCATTTTAGTGTCGGCACATTATCGCAATTACCCTTTGCCAATAATTTTATCGATTGGATAGTGTCTATTTATGCTCCAATTTTAGAAACAGAGTTTAGCCGTGTGTTAAAGCAACAAGGTTTTTTGATCACTGTGACCCCCGCTCAACAACATTTAATTGAATTGAAAACTGAAATATATCAACAGGCAAATTATCACGACGTAGATAAAACCCCAATAAAGCAACTTTCACTGATCCACCAAGAGCAACTTAGCTATAGCATGACCTTAACTAGCGGTACAGATATCTTAAATTTACTGGCAATGACCCCTTTTGCTTTTAAAGCCAGTGAACAAGTAAAAAAGGCACTTTCTCATCAGCAAAATTTTGTATGTCAGGCAGATTTTTTAATTCGACTTTACAAAAATTTATAAGTTGACGGCGCAGAAATACTTGCCATCAACTAGGTAGGCTCAAAAATTAAGAGCGATAATTGGCGTTGCTATAAGTTATACGCAACAGGCTGGCAAGGTCAAAATAACGAGGTTTAGACAGAGATAATTTTATATCTCCCCCTTGTTGATTCATTTTAGCTACTGCTTCTTTATACCAAGCAGCCAGACTTGGGGGTAAAAACTTGTCGGCTTTTACACCGAGAATTATCAACGCTTGTACAGGAATGCTTATTATAAACAAAGCATAGACAAAGGCCTGAGGCAAAACGATAAGACCTCCTAGATAGACTTGTATTATAAAAATAAACAAGCCAATGGCAGGAAAGTATTTACACACTAAGCGACTTAGCTGAATAGCCCGATATTCCTCAAAATACCTAGCTAACTCAACTTTTTCAGGCCAAAGTTGCATGTATTTTCTACCCAACTTAATTATTTCAAAAACACTCATCTTCATAGGCTTTACACATTGACAACTTATAATTTAAACATAGCATAAACTCAGCTATTCCTCAGCAAAATTTTGCGCTGGGTAGCATATATTAACAAATGTTGTACTAGGCAAAAAATTTCTAAACAGACATTGGCTGTTGGAGCGTCGAAATGGTGGTTAAACTGGTTAGTGGTTATTTATTGGTAATAGCGTCTTAATCACTTGCATATACTAATTTAAATAACTATCAAGGCATGCATAGAATTGTATAATTTTTCGTGTTTTTCAATGAATTTGCATATCTATGTATAAGTTTTAGGTGATTTTTGAAGCGTTTGTCTGTTTTTGATCAGATATCAACTTCTGATCAACAATAACTAAACCAAAGCTAACTAACAAAAAACAACCAACATCTTAATTCATTATAAAACAGATACTTAAATAAATAACAAAAGGATACTAACAAAAATATCCACAGCATTTGTGGATATTCTAACTATGTTATCTTTAACAAAAAATACATTTAATCGAAAAATAACCTAAACAATTAAAGTATTTACGCTATTATCTAGGTAAGTAGCAACAAATGAGCATATTTTCGATGACTAAACCCCTGTAATATTGCAAATATGCAACTGCGTAGCTATTTATTCAATAACAGATGTAGAGCGCTATTCTAATACTAACTCAAAGTGCTAGAATGAATTAAATACAAAGGCCAATAATAGTATTATGACTAAACTAACATTGAAATTATTAGAAGAAACGTTTGCTATTCACAGTTTACCGGTAAATAGTCAAGTACCTAAGGCGGTATTTGATGCCAACATCTATTTTATTGCTAAAACATTTGAAGAAATTTCTATTGTATTACCCGAATCAGTCAGCATAGCATCTGATGAAGTAGAGCCCAATTGGCAAGCATTTGAAGTTGTCGGGCCTCTAGGCTTTCTACTCACCGGGATTTTATCCAGTATTTCAACTGTGTTAGCAAAAGAAAACATCAGTATTTTTGCGATTTCCACCTTCGATACTGACTATATTTTGGTTAAATCTAATACCGTTGCCGAAGCGATAACCACATTGCGCAGCAACAATTATCAAATTATTTCATAACAAAGACTTCAATATGACAATTTTATACGGCATAAAAAACTGTGACACAGTTAAAAAAGCCCAGAAATGGCTCAACGCTCAACACATAGACTATACCTTTCACGATTTTAAAACCCAGGGCCTTACTGAGCAATTGTTAACCGCTTTGTTGAGTAATTCTAACTGGGACACTATGCTCAACAAGCGCAGCACAACCTATAGAAACATGCCCGACTCCTTTAAAAACAATTTGACAGCAGACACTATTTTCAACGCCGTTATTGAGCAACCAACCCTTCTTAAACGGCCGTTGTTAGCCTATAATAATCAGCTTCACGTAGGCTTTAAGCTTGATACTTATCAGAGAATTTTCCAGCATGACTAAAGCACAAAACAAGGTTATTGAATTAGCCAAAACCTTAATAGCAAAGCGTTCAGTTACCCCTGAAGACGCGGGTTGCCAAACACTCATGGCTGAATTATTGGCAAAAAGTGACTTTGTCAACGAAACCATGGTTTTTGCTGACACCACTAACCTCTGGTCGCGCAGAGGCACTTCCGGCCCAGTATTTTGTTTTGCTGGTCACACCGATGTGGTACCTGCGGGCAATCTCGATTTATGGCATTCGCCACCATTTGAGCCCACGATAAAAGATGGCATGCTGTTTGGTAGAGGAGCAGCTGACATGAAAGGCAGTCTTGCTGCTATGTTGATAGCGACAGAAAAATTCGTTACCGCTCACCCTGATCACCAAGGCTCCATTGCCTATCTGATCACCAGTGATGAGGAGGGACCATTTATTAATGGCACCACTCGTGTGGTTGATACTTTAGAAGCGCGTGATGAAAAAATTGATTACTGTATAGTAGGTGAGCCAACTAGTTCATTAACGCTTGGCGATGTGATTAAAAATGGCCGCAGAGGTTCTATTTCTGGAGAATTGGTTATTCAGGGTAAGCAAGGTCATGTAGCCTATCCTGAGCAGGTAATAAATCCTATTCACAGAGCAATGGCGGCTCTGGCTGAGTTAAGTCAAATGTCATGGGATAATGGTAATCAATACTTTCCTGCAACAAGTTTTCAACTGTCAAACATTCAAGCCGGAACCGGCGCTACTAATGTCGTACCTGGTCATTTAACTGCTTGGTTTAACTTGCGTTACAGCACTGAATTAACCGCGCAAGTGATTGTAGATCGAATTAATGCCGTGCTCAATAAACATGAGTTAAACTATAAAGTTCAATGGACCTATAACGGTAACCCGTTCATTACCGAACCGGGTAAATTAGTGGAAAGTGTTACTCGGGCAATTAAAACCGTTACCAATATCGATACTGAGTTATCGACATCAGGAGGCACTTCTGATGGCAGATTCATTGCTCCTACTGGTGCCCAAGTTATCGAATTAGGCCCCTGTAATGCAACAATTCATCAAATTAATGAATCCGTTAGCTGTAAAGATTTAGAGCAGTTAGTCGATGTGTATTATCACTGCTTAGTCAACACCTTAACCTGAGATCAGTACTGCCGATATGACGGTCAATGCGCCTTTACTAACCGGAAAAAGTGAACAACACATTCACTGGCTAAACGACTCCTGTGGTATTCACCACGAGGTGGTTAAGCCTTGGCAAAATCTAGTGTTGGCAGCAAAAAGTCAAGGGTTTAACTTAGCTATTGCCAGTGGCTTTCGTCATTTTGATCGGCAAAGAATGATTTGGAACAATAAGTTTGCCAGTAAATCTGCTGTCAAAGACCAGCAAAATAAGGTTGTTGATATGAGCAAACTCAACGATGAACAGCGCATCCAAGCAATATTAACTTTTTCTGCTTTACCGGGCGCCAGCCGTCATCACTGGGGCACCGACATTGATGTTTATGATCCTAATTTACTTGCTGATAATCAACAACTACAACTCGAGCCTTGGGAGTATGAAGGACAAGGACCTTTTGCACCATTAAGCCGCTGGCTCGTTGAAAATGCGCTAAAATTTGGTTTTTATTTTCCCTATGATCAAGACCGAGGTGGTATTGCCACCGAGCCTTGGCATTTGTCGTACTTTCCCCTAGCCACAGCTTTGCAAAAGCAATTGACACCTGATTTATTATTGGCGCAATTAGCACCAGAAAAACTATTGGGCAAGTCAACAGTGTTCAACCAAATAAACTATATTTTTTCAAATTATATTAACAACTTAGGTGAAATACCTGATGAATGAATGGATAGCGCCAGTATTAATTATTGTTGCCTTAGTTATTATCGTTGGTAATTTCAGCACCTTTCAAAAAAGTGCTAAAACCCCATTGCGAAAAAAAAGCTTGAATGAATTAACAGAAACACTGCCAAGATCAAAAAGAAAATCAACTCAATTACCCACACAGCCGTCACAAAAACCTGATCAAAAATGAAGACTCTACCCTGCCCTCAATCGCAAATATCAACTATTGTCATACAACCAATTATACGCTCAATACTCACGATTAAAAATTACCAATATTAGGTGCTGATCACAGGTATTATTTGTCGATGGTATTACCGCACATAACTCCTCACTTGCTTACATAGGTAAAGCCAAGCTAACCTTTCAACAACCAATTATTGTCAACCCCATTGACTGTTATTTTACCTAGATTAATTTTACATTAACAACAGAGATATTGAATGATCAACCAAGGAAATGTCGATGATTAACATCGAAATATCTTCAATGTGCTGTTAATTTGCTATTATTTAAATAAGAGCTGTTTAATTCGAGAAATCCCCTATTCTATTTAACTGACTAGCAAGGGTAATATACTGGGAGTTGAGCACTATGACTTGTTATTTTTCACCTAATATTTGTAATAATATCGCTATATCTCTGTATGAATTTCGTTGGTGGTTTTTTATGTGGAGTGGTTTAACTTTTCTGTTATTTTTGTTGTTACAACAGCAGATCAGCGAGACTACACCCAATTCACTTGTTTGGTTGTCGATTTTTATTTTGTTTATTGCCTTACAAGCCTTAGTAGTCAGTGCATTTATTTTTTTCTTTGCGTCCTTAGCTTCAATTAAAGAGCGGCAGGTTTTCTGGTTAAATTTTTATCGCGTTATTGAATGGTCTGAAGCTGTGATCTTTAGTTTTATCTTACCATTACCCATGTTGTTATTTGTCTACGCATTGATAATAGTTTCCTAATAATACAAGTCAACAGCCTACAAAGTAATATATGATTTCTTAGAAACAATTGACTTTTTTACAGCACAAATGCTTAAGGCTGTGCTTTGCATCCTTACACACCATCATACCTAGTTGATCTGCATACAATAATACTCAATAACTTGTAATTGTACTTTTTTTACATTGTATTTTTTGTAAGTTCACTTTACAAAAAACACAAATTATAATAAATTTAATAACAATAAATTATCACTTGTTGCTTTTTAGGTTTTAATATTTACATTTGGCGTTATTTACCATTAGTTAAACTAAACCACTAAAGGATAATATTAGGCAAGTTAACAAAAGCCAATAATGAGCTAAAAAAGAGTAAACTTGAAGTTTAGAGAGGAGCAATGATAAAAGTATATCGGTGGTGTATTGTTGGTAATAATGCACAACGACTATCTCATTTAACTTTAGACAATTTAGCGACTATGTAAACAAGGTCAAGCTCATAGCGCATAGCTCAACAATGGTTTTAGTAAGGTTTGTTTTTAGTGAAAAAATGACTGAGGGTATAGCAATTTAACTACACATTATGATGAGTTTATCAAAAAGATTGTATCTGGGATTAACATTGTTATTCACACTTATTTTTGTCAGTATGCTATGGATAAATGTTGAAAACACTCGTCATTGTATCAACAGCCAATTAGCATTACAGGCTGCCGAAACGTCAAATTTATTGGGTTTATCAATCAAGCCATTTGTTGGTAATGCTAACAACCTCACCATGATACACAAGATGATCAAAACTACTTTTGATACAGGTTTATATCAAAATATCAGCTTAAAAGATCCTAACGGAAACATCATTATAGAGAAAAGCGTTGCAGTAAAGCCGTTGTCCGTGCCCCCTTGGTTTATTGATTTATTTCCCCTCATCACTCCCCCATCAGTAACCGATATTTATGATGGTTGGGTCAAGGAAAAAACCTTACATATTTCTAGTCATACTAACTTTGGCTATCAGCAATTGTGGACAACAGCGATGACAAGTACCATGGTAATTTTTGCCCTATTTGTTTTCGCTGCCACCTTGGTAGCATGTACTTTAAAAAAAATAACCACATCCCTAGATAAACTGACCCAACAGGCCAATGCCATAGGTCAAGGACACTTCATTCAACAGCATGACATCGCCACATTTATTGAAGTTAATCACCTTGTGACTGCGATGAACCGCATGTCGGCTGTTTTACAAAACAAAGCAAATAAGCTTAATAATAAAGTCACAAAATATCAAAAAGTGGCGTATATCGACCCACTGAGTCAATTTGCTAACAGAGCAGCATTTCAGCGAAGATTTGCAGACTTACTTGCGCCAAGTCAAGAAGTACACTGTGGGTTTTTACTGGTTATTCGCTTATCTCAATTAGACACAATGAATAAATCATTTGGTTATATAGCCGGTGATAATTATCTAAAAACCGCGGCACAAATTATTAATAAACTTATTAAAAATCATGCCCATCAACAAACAATCAATGCCTATCGCTTAACAGGCTCAGATTTTGCCGTTGTCCTTGATAATACAGATAAAATCACCACTGAAAACATAGCATCGACACTGATCAAACAATTTCACTTAGCAAGTCATCAAGTCGATGTTGTTTCGCATGTAAACAGCTTTGCCCATATAGGTATCACCACTTTTTCATCAAACACTAGCTTGAGCCATGTGCTTATTCAAGCAGATCACGCCTTAGTCGCTGCTACATCGAATATACAAGGTTGGCAATTTACCTCTGATAACGTCAAAGCCAAACAAAATAACTTATGGAAAAAACAATTAGAACAATTATTGACCGATCAAGCTGTCTATTTTGTAGCTCAGGCAATTAAGGATAAAACTGGAAAATTACTTTACCACGAATTATATGGTCGTTTTGCTGACAGTAACGATCAAAACATCATTCCCATGCCACAACTTATGGCTGTTGCTGAACGTTTTCATTTAGCTGATAAATTTGATCAACTGGTGATCAGTAAAGCACTGTTTCATATCGTCAGTATTCGATGTCCTATTGCATTAAATTTAAGCTCAGCCTCACTTGGACTTCCCGAATTTGCTGCGTGGTTAATAGATATATTAACTCAATATCGCGATATTTGTCAGTTCGTGACTTTTGAAATAAGTGAGCAAAGTCTCAGCCAGCACCCTGACAGTGTCTGCTATTTAAGTCGAAAATTAAAGAGTTTGGGATGTGGAGTGACACTAGAGCACTTCGGAGCTACTTCGTCATCATTCAACCATTTGCTCACTATAAAGCCCAATAATATAAAAATTGATGGCGGCTATAGTCAAAATATTCATTACTCAGATGATCATCAATTAGTAGTGCAATCTCTGGTAAATATTGCCCATAGCTTACAAATAAAAGTTATCGCCGAACATGTTGAAAGCCAGCAGCAACTAGGGCAATTGCAATCATTGTTTATTGATAATTTTCAGGGGTATTTTATTGATAAGCCAAAAGGTTGGATAATGCCCAAAAAGTTTGGATATACATCTGATCAGCAGAGTCAAAACAAGCCAAATAACAAGTTGTGTTGTACTGAATTTAAAGCAGATTTCAATGAAAAATACACAGCAAGTGATAACGCTTATCGACAATAATCACTATATTTTTGCAGTCACTTATCGCTATTATCGGGTTATATAAATCGAAAATGTGCTAAAAAATAGGTTTACTTTGATCGTCAACCAACAGGCAGTGACTAAACGCAGACCTGTGCTTGTTGATCAAATATGTCGTTGTTTTTGTGCATAAGCCCCTAAAAAAATAAAAAACACTACAACAGCTGGTACTATGTAAAGATTAGATATTTTAGCTAATTGACCAGACAATAGCTCTGCCAACCACAAAGTAGCTAATCCGTAGCCAAAAGCACAAATGAAAATAAAAACTGTGGTTCTAATGATAAAGTGTTGTTTGGCAATAACTCTTCTTATACTGTTATTAATATCTTGGCCAAAAATGACCAGCAAAGTAGCAACAATAGCTAAAGCCGTTTGATATTGATAAGGCCTAAAGCTTTGTCCAAGTTCAACTAAAAAAGCAGTCATCATTGCTCTTTACCATCGTATTGTTTAAACAATAGTAACATGTCTTGTTCAGTTAATACCGTGACACCCAGTTCGGTGGCCTTAGTCAACTTCGAACCGGCTTTTTCACCTGTGACCAAGTAGTCAGTGTTGGCAGAAACACTGCCTGACACTTTAGCTCCCAACGATTGTAAAATAGCTTTAGCGGCACTTCGCCCCATTTCACTTAAACTTCCTGTTAACACAAAAACTTGACCGGCCAATGGTTGCTGCTCTGGTGACTTCAATTCAATAGCTGGCCACGATAAAATCTCTGCTAATTGTTCAACAACTTCAATATTGTGAGACTGAGCAAAAAAATCAACAATGTTTTTTGCAACAATAACCCCAACATCAGGCACCTCTTGCAATTGCTCAATATTGGCTTGGCGAATGGCATCGAGAGTTAAATAGTGTTGCGCCAAATTAGCTGCTGTAGTCTCTCCTACCTCTCTAATGCCTAAGGCATAAATAAACTTTGCTAAAGTGGTACGCTTGGCCTTTTCGATAGCTTTGATCAAATTTTCAGCTGATTTTTGTCCCATGCGTTCCATGGTACTGACTACTAATTCAGTTAATGAAAATAAATCAGCAGGATTTTCAATAAGCTTGTCATCAACAAGTTGTTCAACCAATTTATCGCCTAAACCATCGATGTCGAGCGCTTTTCTCGATGAAAAATGTTTAATTGCTTGTTTGCGTTGTGCAGCACAATAAAGACCACCAGTGCAACGAAGCACAGCTTCGCCCTCAGCTTTGCTCACTGCTGATTGACAAATGGGGCAACGCGATGGAAATTCAATAGCCTTGGCGTTAGCTGGCCTCCTGTCAATAACTACTGAAACGATTTGTGGAATAACATCACCAGCTCTTCTGACGATCACAGTATCAGCAATTTTAATCCCCAACCGATTAATTTCATCTTGATTGTGCAAAGTGGCGTTACTCACCGTAACTCCACCGACAAAAACCGGTTTTAATCGAGCAACCGGAGTGATAGCCCCAGTTCTACCCACTTGAAATTCAACATCTTCTAATACAGTTAACTCTTCTTGTGCAGGAAACTTATAAGCTGTTGCCCAGCGAGGCGCCCGAGCAACAAAACCAAGACGTTGTTGCAAACCTATGTCATCAACTTTTAGCACTGTGCCATCAATTTCGTAACTGAGTTGCTCCCGTTGCTGCAAAATACTTTGATAAAAGTCATTAACGTCATCAGTACTTGATAATAGTTTTACTTCAGGACACATAGGTAAGCCCAGCGCCTTAACCTGCATTAATCGTTGAAAATGAGAGTCCGCTAACCAACTATCATCACTGACGAATCCTAAACCGTAGGCATAAAAAGCTAAATGGCGTTTTGCCGTCACTTTTGAATCCAACTGGCGTAAACTGCCTGCAGCGGCGTTGCGAGGATTAGCAAATGTCTTTTCTGCTTTTTTTACTGCCTGGTTATTAAGCCTCTCAAAACTAGCCTTTGGCATAAATACTTCACCACGGACCTCAACCACATCAGAAAAATTATTACCAATAAGCTTTAAGGGGATGGATTTAATGGTGCGAATGTTATCAGTGATATTTTCACCTACTGCACCATCGCCTCGGGTTGCCGCTTGAACAAACACCCCATTTTCGTAGCGCAAACTCACCGCTAAGCCATCTAGCTTAGGTTCTGCACAGATAGCCAATGGTTGTTCAGTGCCAACCCTGTCAACAACCCGCTTAACAAAACTTTGCCAGCCATCATCAGAAAAAACATTATCAAGAGAAAGCATGGGAAGTTGATGAGTGACTTGACTGAATGATTTAAGTGCTTGGCCACCCACCCTTTGACTCGGTGAATCTATTGTTTTTAACTTGGGTTGATCCTTTTCAATGGCGATCAATTCTTGCATTAACCTGTCATATTCAGCATCAGGCACAGTCGGTTGGTCTAATACATAATATTGATAATTATATTGATGCAGTAAATGATGTAATTTAAGTACGCGAGTTTGTATGGATGATTCTGTCATTTGATTTGATTTTATATTATTTGTAGATCTAGTTTATTGACACCAATGACCGCCTTTGACTGATTTACATCAATAAAAACCTGTCATTAACAAGGAAAGTACTACTGTGCAAGCGCGATGCGGTTTCTCCTTTCAAACTCTCTAATTTTACCTAAGTAGTGTTGCTCTGTTTGCTTAGTCATCACACTGCGCTTGTCATCGAGAAGCTGTGCACCAAACTCAACGGAAAGTTGTTTAGCTGCTGTCATCAGTTGTTGAAAAACTTCAAACGCATCTCCTGCATTGGGCAAGGTCATAAATAAACTGACTCCTTGGGTGCTAAAACTTTCCATGTTTTCTAGATCAAAAACGCCTGGATTCATCATATTAGCAAGGCTAAAGGTGACCTTGCCATTACCGGCATTATCCTGATGGCGATGAAAGATGTTCATATCGCCAAAGCGCAACCCCAGCGTTAACAAAGTCGGTAGGAGTGCCGCCCCAGAAATAGTCATATTTTCTGGCATAACCACAGAAACGACAATAACTTCCGGCTCTATATTAGTTGCCTTTACACTCCCTTGCTCAGCATCAGAGATATTTGGATCAACCTCGTTTATTTCAATGTCACTATCACCAAAATTTATCTCCATTTGATTTCTTTTTAACGCATCAGAAATCTTCTTTTTAACGCGTTTACCTCTGGTTTTTTTGCTATTAACATTAGGAGTCGAAGACACTTGTTGAGCAGTTGAGGTTTGCTCAGCAACGAAGTCGTCATTATCTGTGATCTGTATATCCGGGACTAACACAGTGCTGTTTTCTAGAGGAGGAGGATTGTCCATAGGTGGTGCTTCGCCTATATCCGACAAATCGCCAAGTTTCGGCTCCAAAGATGGAGTATTCGCACTGGGTTTTTCAATATCTTTGGGCAAAGGTTCGGCATCAAAGTTAGGTGCTGGAGCAGCTTCACTGGGAATTTCATTATCATTTAAGGTGTTTTCACTGACCACTCTTGGTTTACTTACCCCGTCTTGATCAAAGCCTGATTGATCATAACCTCTGGCATCAGCAGGTTTTGTCTCATGTTCAGTTTTTAATTTATAGGGATTTCTATTCTTCCTAATAGTCCATAAACCGTGCAGTAAAATAGCAGCGATCACAACGGCACTGATAATAATTAATACGTTTCTTAAATTAACTTCCATTTCCTAACCTATTGTTGTGATACATGTGCAATTGGCAATTGCTTCTTCTATATCTAAGACACCCATTGAATACACACTCGATTCAGACCGAGTTAGCCCAGTTAAATACGACACCATTGCAATCGCTATTTTATCCTGTCTTTTATACATAAATTACATCTTTTTCGATATCTCAGCGACCAAATGACACACTTTATCTTGATTGGCATCACCTAAAAGCAGATCAATTTTATCCGACAAACAAAAGGCGCTGGATTTAAACGAAAAATAATAAAACCAATAATAAAGCGGTTAACGCTTTTTCTCCACCAGATAATGCGTGAATTGTACTATTTTTTTCTCTGTTCGGCTTGCCATCATTGTTTACCTCTGTTTCTAACATATTATTCGTTATTAAAGCAAGGTAGGCCTCTCCTTCAGCAAACACTTTAGCAAATAACCGTTAAAATTAATGGTTAATGGCTAATGGTTAATGGTTAATGGTTAATGAGTTCAAAACCCATTGAATATTTTTTGCAACTTTTCATCTCAATGTTAGCTGCTTTAAATAAACCAGTTGTTGGTAATATTTATGCAGCTTAAAGAAAAATTTTTAGCTTTATCGTCAAGCACCTACAGAAATGACTGAAGGCTATAACCAAGCTAGCAGGTTAGCTATTTTAAACAGCGATTATTGATCAGCGCTAACAGCCCGGTTTATGGCTTGCAAAAAATTGCCAAGAAAATAATCAACGCATTAATCATTTATCCGCTGTAAAACCCTGCACTTAACAATGTGTTCAGTATATACTTATGATCAACTTATTTTGTTAATAGTGATCCAGTGAAGTATGTCTACACAGCAACAAAATTTAGCCAATGGCGGTATCGGCTATTTCTTAAAAGGTTTTCAACTCATTCGATTAAAAGGGATAAAACGCTATGTATTTATTCCATTATTGGTGAATTTGATCTTGTTTGGCTTGGCTTTTTATCAGTTGTACTTTCAGCTTGAACAAGTCATGCAAGTTATTCAACAATGGTTGCCAGATTATATGTCTTGGTTAACTAAAGTACTTTGGCCAGTAGCCTTGTTGTTTTTGCTTTTTATGTTTTCATTTATATTTAGTTCGGTGGCAAATTGGATTGCAGCACCATTTAATGGTTTGCTATCGGAAAAGATGGAACAATTACTATTGACCAGACGCGGTGGCCACTCGACCATAGGATCATCAGATAGTCTTGCCACTATAATTAAAGATATACCTCGCACTTTAGGCCGAGAATGGTGTAAATTTAAATATTACCTGCCCAGAGCCATTGGTTTTTTCCTGTTATATTGGCTATTACCCATTATTGGCCAAGTGCTTTGGTTCGTTTTTTTAGCTTGGATGATGGCAGTACAATACAAAGATTATCCCTTTGATAATCATAAAATATCATTCAACGAAATGAAGCAAGATCTAAAAGCCAATAAATCGTTAAGTTATAGCTTTGGTTTTACTACAGCAGTATTTTCTATGCTTCCTGTAGTGAATTTAGTGGTAATGCCCGTTGCCATTTGTGGTGCAACGGCGCTGTGGGTTGATCATTACCGAGACGATTACTTTGACGATTAACTCATTTTGATATAATCAATAGTTATCTTTTTGTGACACATTAACAGTTAAATTCAATGTGAACTTAACTGTTTTAATAAGGTAAATACAATGAACAATAAACTTTGTTTAACGCTATGCATTGCTATATTGCTGCTGACTTTTAGTCAGTTGGCACACGCCACAAAACATCAGCAAGAGCCTTTGCCACCCTTATTGGCAGATCCTAATGTTATTGCGACTGTAGCGGATGCGGAAGTTTTTTATCAATACACCAATAAATTACCCAGTGTAGTGAATTATTTCACTGCTTATTCTCAACAACAGATCATTGATTTTTATCAAGACAAATATGGCATTGCCAAGAAAAAACAAATTGTAGGCAGCCGAATAACCCTATATTTCACCCTGGAGAAAACCAGTATCAAAGTCAACATAGCTCCACAAGACGGCAAGCAACAAGTCGATATTATTGTTACTTAGCTAGAAGATATGAGTCAGGATCAGGTGAGCCATACTGTGTGCTATTGAGCCAAGTTACAATGCTAGTCTTTTATAGAGTGCTTTCAAACAACTTATAAATACGGCGATATTCATCTAACCAAGAACTGGGTTGCACAAAACCATGGGGTTCTACTGGGTAAATAGCCGTTTCAAAATCTTGTTTTTCTAATTCAATTAATCGTTGCACCAGCCGAACTGTGTCCTGAAAAAACACATTGTCGTCAACCATAGGGGCATTGATCAGTAAAGGTTTTTCCAAACCCTCAGCAAAATATATGGGTGAGCTTTGCTGGTATGCAATGGGATCATCCGCCGGTGTGTTAAGGATATTTGAAGTGTAACCGTGATTGTAATAAGCCCAATCAGACACTAAACGCAGCGCTGCTCCGGCTTGAAATAAATCCGGTTGAGTAAACATTGACATTAAGGTTAAAAACCCACCATAAGAGCCGCCATAAGTACCTATGCGTTGTCGATCAACATTGGCATAATTAACTAACCAATTAACACCATCGCGCATGTCTTCTACTTCGGGTTTACCCATGTGACGATAAATGGCGGTGCGCCAATCTCGGCCATAACCTTTCGAAGCGCGATAGTCCATATCAATGACTACGTAGCCCTGCTGCGCCAATAAGCTGTGAAACATAAACTCGCGAAAGTAGCCAGACCAGCCAAGATGCGAATTTTGTAGGTATCCAGCACCATGACTAAACATCACCGCCCTGTGTTTGACATCATCACTAGCCAATTGAGCATTTTTAGGTAAATACAGCCGAGAATATATCGGCTCATCTTGATGCGAAGATGGAATAGCAACTATGCTTGGTGCCGTCCACGGCATACTCAAAAACTGCTCTGACACTGTGTAAGTGAGACGCACAGCCTCAGTGGATGACTTTATATTCACGACATAAAGCTCAGGTGGCATAGTCACAGTAGAATGCGCTATTAATAGTTTTTGCTGATCAGGACTTAAACTGTAGTCATTCATGCCGCCTAGATCAGTCAAAGGGCTGAGCTCTGCGGAGCTGAGATCCAACTGATAGATTTCATAAATCCCCGGATGCTTTTTATTGGCCTTAAAGATAAACCGCTGGTTATCTTTGGTTAAGGTCAGATCACTGACTTCAAAATTGCCTGAAGTCAGCTGCACAGGTTTGCCTTTAAGTGATTTAAGATAGAGATGAGAATAACCAGTTTGTTCAGAGAGATAATACAGCTGAGCACTATCACCTAACCAACCAAATTCATTAAAAGTCCAATTAATCCATGCAGGATCGTGTAACCTATGTTGCGACTGCAAGTTATTTTCTAATAAATTAACCCGCGCTAACCAGCGATCTTTATTGTCCCAAGCTTCTAATAAAAGTGCTACCTGTTGGCCATTTTGCTGCCATTTTATCGGTTGGTAAGCCTGCATGACATGAATATTTCGCGGTGATTTTTGACTGGTGTAGACCTTGCCCTGACGCTGATAATTTTGTTGTTTTTCTGTTGCTAAGACGTCTTCATCAAAACCGGGCAAGGTGTTATAACTCAATGAAAATTTTTGTCCTGTGGTTAAGTCAAGCAACCAAAGTTGTTCACTGTATTGGCGGTTGTCAGCGACACGAGAACGCACTTTTTGCGCAGCAATATCACCCGGTTTGGTAATATAATTAGGCATAATATCAGTATCATTGCGACTGGACTTATTGTCGGCAATACTGACGATCATTTTATCGCCATTGGGAGATAAACTGGCATGAACAACTCGCTTATTGGCTCCCAAATAAAATTCATTTTGAGTCACCGTTGAGTTTTCGGCTTTAAGTCGTTCATTTTGGTTATGAGTTAACGACTTATTTCTATTTTGTAGGGCAATATAATCAATTAATTCCGCCTGCTCAGTCGCTAAATAACTTGCAGCTTGTTGTTCATCGTTGGGATCTTTTTCAGTTTTCAACACCGCCAATTCAACTAGGCGATTATTATCCATATCGTGAGAGAAAAAACGATTGTTTAAGCGATAAGCGATATCACCGTTATTGAGAAACATAGCGTCGTATTCAATGCCTGAGGTGTAGGTCACTTGTTGGGTCTGCTCAGTGATTAAGTCTCTAACAAAAACATTGCCTTCAAAAGTATATACCTGCTTGGTATTGGTGCTATTGGCTTGTGCATCACTATGAGCAAATTTATGCAGCTCAGCTAATTTAATTTGCTCTGCCGAGGTGTTAATCTCATTGCTATTAATGTCTTGGCGGAACAAGTCACGCACTGGACTATCTGGCCTTTTTTGTTGATAAAAAATAGTTTCACTGTCATTGCCCCAATACCAAGATTCGGGTGAACGACCGATCCAATCGGGATCAGACATTATTTTTTCTAATTTCAGTATAATATCTTGTTGATCTCTTACAGCGTTTACATTCGGTGTTACCACAGCGGCAGATTTAGCTTGCGAAAGAAGTGATGCTGGTGCTGCTGATTGAAGCCCAGTAGTTGTTGACATGCAACCTGTTAAGGTAATGGTAAAGCCAAGGGCAAAAGAAAGTAATGGATGTTTGATCATAAGATTTGCTTAATGTGTATTGTTATTAGCGTTATAAACATAGACTATGTTATACGTTGCCTTGCACCTATATTCAATGCAATCAAGCAACTATTTGATCAAAAATGCAAACAATGTCCGTTGCCCATATGAATTCACCGCCGCAGTCAATTTCAATAACCGCTAACAAGTTTTTAGGTAAATAAATATGCGGTTCACTGGTAAACTCAAACACAACAATAACCGTATTAACCGACATGCTAATTTTAACAAGGAAATACTATGTTCTCTATTTTCAAAAAAGACCCGCTAAAAAAATTAAACAAACTTCATGAACAGAAGCTTGAACAAGCTATGTTGGCGCAAAGAAACGGTAATATTAAAGCCTACGCGATGATCACTGAAGAAGCAGAAAATATCGCCTTAGAAATTAAAACCCTACAACAGATGAAATAACAAGCAAAATATATCCATAAACAAATCAATTTTGTATAGTTTCACATGCCTTTATTGGGTGGATAGTGGATAGTGGATAGTGGATAGTTGATTATAAATTACTGATAAATTTACTATGACTTGCTACTGTCTGGCCTATCACTCAGACCAGACAGCTAATTCATTGCCACTTGGATCGCTAAAGTGAAACCTTTGACCACCCGGAAAGGAGAAAATTGGTTTAATGATCTTTCCTCCTGCTTGTGTAATTTTTGCTTGGCTGTCTGGTAAGTCTTGACTGTAAATAACAATTAATGGGCTGCCATTAGCGACAGCAACCACCTGTGTTGAGGTAAAGAAGCCACCATCAATACCTTGTGCAGTAAAGCTTGCGTAATCAGGGCCATAATCTGTAAACGACCAGGAAAAAACAGTAGCAAAAAAAGTTTTTGTCGCCTGCAAATTTTTTGTCGGGATCTCAATATAATTAATTTTATGGTGGTTAGTCACTTGTTTATCTTTCCCTTTATTCCTCGATATTGACGTTATTTTTAGGTATTTGCTAGAGTGCTATTCAGCTAAGGGCGACCAGCGCAAAATATAGCTACTTATAGCTACTTATAGCTACTAGCAGCGAATAACAAAGCAATAGCTGAGTAATACTGCATCTTTATACTCCGCTACTGCCAAAATCTTTCATAGTGGTTTAGGTATTTTTGCTCACTTGATGCGATGCTGCTGCAGTAAAAACCACATCTGTTGAGCTGTTTAATGCTGTTTCAGCTGAATCTTGAATAACCCCAATAATGAAACCTATGGCAACCACTTGCATAGCAATATCATTGTTGATACCAAATAAGCCACAGGCTAAAGGTATTAATAATAATGAACCACCAGCAACGCCTGAAGCCCCACATGCCGACACAGCAGCAATCACACTGAGCAAGATAGCGGTAGCAAAATCAACTGAAATGCCTAAGGTATTCGCCGTGGCTAAGGTTAAAATAGTAATAGTAATAGCCGCCCCTGCCATATTAATGGTTGCACCTAAAGGAATGGATACCGAATAAGTGTCTTCGTGTAAGTCGAGTTTTTTACACAACTCCATATTGACCGGAATATTCGCTGCCGAGCTACGCGTGAAAAACGCCGTGATCCCTGAATTTTTCAAACAAGTAAACACTAGCGGATAGGGATTTTTGCGCATAATAAAAAACACAATGGCAGGGTTGACCACCAAGGCAATAATGATCATTGCACTCAATAATAACAACACTAAATGACTAAATTCACTTAACGTGCTAAAACCAGTATCAGCAACGGTATGAGCAACTAAGCCTAAAATACCTAAAGGTGCAAAACGAATCACAATTTTGACAATTGACGATACCGCATTAGCGAGATCATGCACTGTGTTTTTGGTACTTTCATTGCTGTGTTTAAGAGCGAAGCCCAAGCCTAACCCCCAAGCCAAAATACCGATAAAATTACCAGTTGCAATAGCGTTAATAGGATTGTCGACAACTTTGAAGGCTAAGGTGGTTAGCACTTGCCCTAACCCTTGCGGGGGATTGGCACTGGCGCCGGCTAAATCTAAACTCAACGACACTGGAAAAGCAAAACTTATTGCTACTGACACTAAGGCAGCACTAAGGGTACCGATCAGATATAAACCAACAATGGGTTTTAATTTGGCGTCACTGTTAACCTTTTGGTTAGCAATAGACGAAGCAACCAACAATAGTACTAGGATCGGCGCCACAGCCTTTAAGGCATTGACGAAAAGAGCGCCTAGCATTTTTAAAGCCAGACCAAGATCAGGCAGATAAAAACCAATAACCCCACCCAATATAATAGCGACGATAATTTGTTTTACTAAACTTATCGAGCGCAGTTTTTGCCATGCTGAGCGCTGCTCAGTGATCAGGTTATTATTGATATCACGGGATGAATCGACTGGTGTTTTCATAGGCTCTTCTTATTGTTGTGGTGAGTTGATGTCGTTGCTAATGGCAAATATTTTTACCACCTAACAGCTTATATTGTCTAGTGTTATTCAATAATAAGACAAAAATAAATGGCTACTGTCTCGGTTGCCAATAAAGATGCAAACTGGCTGTGTTACTTTTGGCTAAAAACGGTTTACAAACAAAATGACCGAGTACCGCGACTAATTGGTCATTGTAAAACAGCAAAGGTAAACGCTTGCGTTGCCAACTAGGAATATTTAATTCTTGTAAGACTTTTTTTAATTGCCGTGATTTTTGTCTATAGTCGGGTAAACAGCGCGGATTGTGATGACCTAAGCGAATTGACATTTGTTGGTCTGATTTAGGTGCGCTAATACTGGCTCGCCAAGGTTGGCAGTGGGTATGAATGTCAAGGTCAAGGTCAATATCAACAGAGGCAGAAGTTAACAATAATTCACCGATATTATCCGGTAAGCTCAGATGACAACTCTGTTGTTGAAGATCTGGCCAATCGACAACTTGCTGCCATTGAATGTCCTCAGAAAATATTGGCGTTAGATACAAAGCGCCCTGATAACGACGCATACAATGCTGAGCTAATTGCACCACAGGATTTTTATCAACCGCGGCATTGAGTTGCTTATGGATTTGTTGTAACTGTTTACTGCTTGGCATTAATATCTGATGTTGCTTAAAAAAATAGCGCATCACATTATTAAATCGAGCTGTGGATAATGTCGTTAAGGCGTCAACAGAAAGGCTAAACTTGTCGTTTGCGATCCGCTGTAAATCCCCTTGTGCTAATTCTTCCAACAGCTCTTGCGCTTCAGCACAATGCTGAGCACTGCGCTCTATAGTCTGGGAAATACTTGGCCAGCGTTGTTGTAGACGAGGCAAGATTTGATGACGTAAAAAATTTCGATCATAATGGGTATCAAGATTAGACTCATCATCTACCCAAGTTAAGTTGTGTTGTTGAGCATACAATTCAATGTCGGCTCTACAATGAGCCAGTAAAGGCCGAGCCAATAACTGTTGACCCAATGGCATTACTGCCGACATTGCCGATAAGCCTTTGATCCCTGAGCCGCGTTTTAATGCCAACAAAAAAGTTTCAGTTTGATCATCGCCGTGATGACCAGTAACCAATATATCGCTTGTTTGACAGGCTGACTGTAATACTTGGTATCTAGCCTCTCTTGCTTGCTCTTCAAGGCTTTTTCGCGATTGCACTGCAATATCGACTGTAAGTACCGTTAACTGCACATTGAGTGCTTGGCATTGCTCTTCAGCAAATGCTTGCCAAGCATTGGCGTTATCGCTTAAACCGTGATTGACATGGTACACTTGGATAGTTTGCTGAAGTTTATGCTGTTGCTTTAAGGTGTGTAGGCTGTGCAACAACACCTGTGAATCTATGCCACCACTATAAGCAATAGCAATAGTGCTATTGTCAAAGTGTGAAAAAAAATCGGCTAATGTCTGTAAAATTGTCGCCATAAGTAAGCGATTAATATGAGTATAAACAGCTAATATTAATCGCCTTATCGTAAAGGTTAACAGTAACCAAACGACATAAGTCGTTGATAGCGTTGTTCAATTAACTGCTCTTTGGAAAGATTTGCTAAATCAGCAAGGTCCTTTTTAATGGCTTGCTTTAAAGTAGCAGCCATTTGATCCATATCGCGATGGGCTCCTCCCATAGGCTCCTCAACTATATTGTCAATTAACTCCAACTCTTTAATACGCTGTGCAGTAATACCCATTGCTTCAGCAGCAGTAGAAGCTTTTTCAGCGGTTTTCCATAAAATGGAAGCACAACCTTCGGGGGAAATAACTGAATATGTTGAGTATTGCAACATGTTGACTTTATCACCAACACCGATGGCCAATGCGCCACCTGAGCCACCTTCACCAATGACAGTACAGACAATTGGTACATTTAATCGAGCCATGACTTTTAAGTTTTTGGCAATCGCTTCACTTTGGCCACGCTCTTCAGCACCAATACCAGGATAAGCGCCAGGGGTATCAATAAAGGTGATAATAGGCATGTTAAAACGCTCGGCCATTTCCATTAACCGCAAAGCCTTGCGATAACCTTCTGGTCTGGGCATGCCGAAGTTTCTTTTTACTTTTTCGGCAGTAGTGCGACCTTTTTGATGGCCAATAACCATAACAGGTTGACCGTCAAGGCGTGCGGTACCACCAACGATGGCACTGTCATCGGCATAAGCCCGATCGCCAGCTAATTCGTCAAATTCAGTAAAGATGCGCGGCAGATAATCTAGGCTGTATGGCCGTTGTGGATGACGCGCAACACGAGCCGTTTGCCAAGGGTCTAAACTGGAAAATATTTTCTGCGTTAACTCTTGATTTTTTTCACGTAACTGTGAAATTTGATCTTCTAAATCAAGATCCAATTCTTGACCATTGTTGACCAGTTGTAATTCTTCAATTTTGGCTTCAAGTTCAGCTATCGGCTGCTCAAAATCTAAAAAATTTAATGACATATACTATAGTTACCTGTGTTCTTTTGTCGCTAACTCTGCTTGTACAGATACAATACTTAACTGGGTTGTGTGCTAGCTAAGTACTTTTCTAATAAAAATAATCCAATATTAGAGAGGGTTTTCCCGCAAATAGCAAACATTATCTATTTAAATTGTAAGGCTATTTTATCTTCGCCTAACATCTGCGTTAATTGATATAATAAAGCATCCGCTGGTGTCACTCGCCATTCAACGCCCAATTCTAGCATAGCTTGCGCTTCATCTCTTTGATAAAAAACGCGAATTGGGCATGTTCCTTGATTAAAAGGACCAATGGTTTGAGAAAATTGTTCAATAAAATCAGCAGATATTGCGCTTTTCTCAACATGAATATCCAATGAGGTCACATAATTTTCTCGTGCATCGGCGATAGTCATTATATCTCGTGCCGTCATTGTAATACCACCGGAGTAATCATCAAAGCTGACCTGTCCGCTACAGACTAAAATCGCGTCAGTTACCAGTAATTCAGCAAAAGTATCATAGTCATCTGGAAACAGCCTGACATCAATACGGGCACTTTTATCATCTAAGGTAACCAATGCCCAACGACGTCCGCGTTTGTTGACCATAACCCTGACGCCAACGACTAAGCCGACAGCGACAGATGTTTTATCTTTTCCTCCCGGCTGCATGCTAATTAAGCGCCCTGACGCATATTTTTTTATTTCGCTGAGATAGCGATCAATAGGATGACCAGTTAAATACAAGCCCAAGGTTTCTTTTTCGCCATCAAGCCATATTTCTTCTGGCCACATTGGGACGTGTTTGAACGCCTGTTTGGTATCTTCCGGCTGTTCATTGATCAAGCCAAATAAATCGTCTTGGCCAATGGCTTGCGCTTTGGCATGTTGCTCTGCGGCTTTTATGGCCTCTGGCAGAGTGGCAAACAGTGACGCTCGGTGAGGGCCGCTATCAGTAGGCGGTCCGAGTTTGTCCATAGCACCCGATTTAATTAAGCGCTCTAGTACTCTTTTATTGGTTTTCTTGAGATCTAAACGCGCACAAAAATCAAATAAGTCAACAAACTCACCACCTTGTTGTCGTGCAGCAATAATAGCTTCAATAGGGCCTTCGCCGACGCCTTTAATCGCTCCAAGGCCATAGACAATTTGATCATCATCATTAACTGTAAACTTATAATGGCCAAGGTTTACATCCGGGGGCAGAAGAACAATATTCATGTTGGCGCATTCTTCCACTAAGGTAACAATTTTGTCGGTGTTATCTAAGTCAGCGGACATAACAGCTGCCATAAATGGCGATGGAAAGTGAGTTTTCATCCACAGGGTTTGATATGACACTAACGCATAAGCCGCAGAGTGCGATTTATTGAAACCATAACCAGCAAATTTTTCAACCAAGTCAAAGATTTTCATTGCCAGCTCACCATCAATACCGCGATTGATAGCACCTTGCTCAAAGCCTTCTCGTTGTTTAGCCATCTCCTCTGGCTTTTTCTTGCCCATGGCTCGACGCAACATATCTGCACCACCGAGGGAATAACCCGCTAATACTTGGGCGATTTGCATCACTTGTTCTTGATATAAAATAATCCCATAAGTTGGTTCAAGTATCGGTTTTAATTCAATGTGTTGCCAAGTGGCATCTGGGTAACTGATTTCTTCACGGCCGTGTTTGCGCTCAATAAAGTTATCGACCATGCCCGATTGCAATGGCCCTGGTCTAAACAAGGCAACTAAGGCGATTATGTCTTCAAAACAGTCTGGTTTCAATTTGGCGATCAGCGATTTCATACCACTCGATTCCAATTGAAATACCGCGGTGGTCTCCGCCTTTAATAGTGTCTTAAAGCTGGCTGGGTCTTCTAAATCTATACTATTTATGTCAATCGGTATTTTGCCTTGTTTTAACAATTTTTCATCGGCCATTTCAATAGCCCATTGCAATATTGTTAAAGTCCGTAACCCCAAAAAGTCGAACTTTACTAAACCGGCATCCTCAACGTCGTTTTTATCGAATTGAGTGACTGGATTATTACCTTCGTCGTCGCAGTAAAGCGGTGCGAAATCAGTAATGGTTGTTGGTGAAATCACTACACCACCAGCGTGTTTACCGGCATTGCGGGTAGTGCCTTCCAAAATCCGGCACATATCAATTAAATCTTTAACATCGTGATCTTGGGCGTATGCTTCTGGTAGCTTAGGCTCAACCTCAAAAGCTTTGCTTAAAGTCATCCCCGGATCTGCCGGCACTAACTTGGAAATGCGATCAACGAAACCATAAGGATAACCCAACACACGTCCCACATCTCTGATCACCGCTTTCGCCGCCATGGTACCAAAGGTAATGATTTGCGATACGGCATCACGACCGTATAATTCGGCAACGTGATCAATCACTTCATCGCGTCTATCCATGCAAAAGTCAATATCAAAATCGGGCATAGAAACCCGCTCGGGGTTGAGAAAACGCTCAAACAGTAAATCGTATTCAAGCGGATCTAAGTCGGTGATTTTTTGCGCATAAGCAACCAGTGAACCAGCACCTGATCCTCGTCCTGGCCCAACTGGAATATTATTGTCTTTACTCCATTGAATAAATTCCATTACGATCAAGAAATAGCCGGGAAAACCCATGTTATTAATCACCTCAAGCTCAATGGCCAAGCGTTGATCATAGGGTTTACGCTGCTCAATAAATTCCGGCGAGTTGCGGTCAAAAATGAGATCCAGTCGTTGTTCAAGGCCCTGCTCTGAGACTTTCACCAAGTAGTCTTCAATGGTCATGCCCTCAGTGGGAAAATCAGGTAGTACATATTCACCCAAGCGCACGGTAACATTGCAACGCTTGGCTATTTCCACTGAATTAGCTAGCGCTTCTGGTATATCGGCAAAAAGCTCAACCATTTCTTGCTCAGTGCGCAAATATTGTTGTTCACTGTAGCGTTTTGGCCGACGTTTATCGTCTAAGGTAAAGCCATCGTGAATAGCAACTCGTATTTCATGGGCGGCGAAATTGTCTTTATCTAAAAAAACCACTTCATTGGTGGCAACCACTGGAAGCTGATATTGATGGGCTAACTCAACCGCTAAATGCAGGTAGTTTTCTTCATTTTCTCGACCAGTGCGGAGTAACTCTAAGTAATATTGCTCGGGAAAATATTGTTGATAAAAGCCCAACATTGCCTCAACAAGTTGACTATTGCCCTTGAGTAGCGCTTTACCAACATCCCCTTCTCTACCACCTGATAAGAGAATAAGTCCCTCAGCATGTTCGATTAACCAATGTTTGTCTATTACCGCTCTCGATTGAATATAACCGCGCAGATAGGCTTTTGAGATCAGCTCAGTTAAATTCTTATAGCCAGTATTATTACTGGCAATAATCACTAAACGCGACAGTTCATCCTCAAGTTCATCACTCTTCAGCCAAAAGTCGCCACCAATAATCGGTTTAATACCCGCACTGTGTGCCGCGTGATAATACTTCACTAAACCACATAAGTTAGTTTGGTCGGTTAAGGCAATCGCCGGCATATTGTGATCTGCAGCAAAATTAATAATTGGTTTGACTTTATTTAAGCCGTCACACATTGAAAAATCACTGTGCACTCGCAAATGAATAAAGCGCGGATCAGTGGTTGTTGCCTGATCGAGTTGGTCAGCGTCTTGAGTCATAATTGATCCCGAGCAGTAGAGTGGTTATTTACGTTGTTAAGTAGAGCTGAAACCGGTTTAAAACTGCGGCGATAACAGGATAACACGCCAAATTCTTTTAACTTAGCTAAATGCAATTTAGTAGGATAGCCCTTATGGCTAGCAAAACCATACTCAGGATGAGCTTTATCTAAGGCGATCATTTCATCATCACGCGCCACTTTAGCAATAATTGATGCGGCACTAATTTCAGCCACGCGATTATCGCCTTTTATTACTGCCTGACTGGAGATAATACCGTTCGTTCCTAAAAAGGTTGGTGTTCTGTTGCCATCAACTAAAACAAAATCCGGCTCAACGGGCAAACTTTGCACCGCCCGCTGCATCGCTAATAACGTCGCATGAAGAATATTTAAGGTATCTATTTCTTCTGGTGTTGCACAACCTAGTGACCAAGCGATAGCTTTCTCTTTAATTAATTTGGCTAATAACTGTCTTTTTTTATCGGAAAGTTTTTTCGAATCCATCAAGCCTTCTATCGGCTGCTCTGCATCTAAAATAACCGCAGCGGTGACGACGTTGCCTACTAACGGACCCCGACCGACCTCATCAACACCAGCAATGCAATAGGCTATAGGATATTCAAACGGGGGTAACACCACCTTTGCTTTTACCATATCAAAGCCCTCATTTATGCTGTCAGTTAGCCGCAGACATGATGCCCATAACAGCTTTAGCTGCTTGTTCACTGGCATTTAATTTTAATGATTGGTGAATAGCCATAAAGGCCTGCTCAAGTTGTTGCTGCGGCTGATACAAGCCTTGTTTTAATAATGGCACAATAGCTGAGGCATTAACCTCACTTTGCAATAATTCCGGTACCAAGGTTTTGTTAGCCAATAAATTGGGCAGTGAGAACCAGGATAACTTAACTAACCATTTTGCTAGTAAGTAAGTCATAAAATTAAACTTATAGCAGATCACCATAGGTCGTTTAATTAAGGCAGCTTCAAGACTTACGGTTCCTGAAGCCATAAGTAAACAGTCACTCGCCGCCATTACCTGCTGAGTTTGAGCTATGATCACTGTCACTTTTAGCTGCGGGGCAAGCTGCTCTTTTAATTGCATGAACTGTTGCGCTCGTGTCTCGCTGATCATAGGTGCGACAAAGCACAGGTTTTCATCTTGGCTTGCCAATATTGTTGCACTTGCTAAAAATGGCGCTACTAATCTCGATAATTCACCGCCGCGACTACCTGGCATCAAAGCTAAGATTTTTTTATCTAAGGGTAATTTGAGGTGCTGACGGGCTAGGTTTTTATCTGAATATAAAGGGATATCATCGGCTAGTGAATGTCCAACAAAACGACAGGGTACTTGGTGCTTATCATAAAAGGCTTTTTCAAACGGCAATAAAGCCAGCACTAAGTCGGTAGCTTTTTGTATCTTGAATATGCGTTTCTCTCGCCAAGCCCATACACTGGGGCTGACGTAATGCACAGTTTTGATACCCACAGTTTTTAACTTTTTTTCTAAAGTTAAATTAAAATCGGGCGCGTCAATACCGATAAACACACTGGGTTTATTGCCTTTAAAAAAGTGGTAAAGGGATTTGCGAATATACATCAGGCGCCTTAACCTTCCCAACACTTCAACAATGCCCATCACCGACAATTCGTCCATTGCAAACAGACTGTCAAAGCCTAATGCTTGCATTTTAGGTCCACCAATTCCAATAAACCGCGCCTTGGGAAAGTGAACTTTTAACGAGGTGATTAGACCAGCCCCTAGAGTGTCACCTGAATGTTCACCGACAACCATGGCAAATATTGGTGAAGCATCTGCAGAAGCAGCAAAATTGGCGCTGATCTTATCTAAATATTCAGTCATTTAATTGTGCTAGCGGATGATGCCACGTTTTGATGCCTTGATAAAATCAATAAAAATATCGATGTTATGAGATGACGTTATTGTCGGATCTTCAACAATGCTAGCGATAGCCTGATCTACTGAAAAGTTTTTGCGGTACACTGTTTTATAGGCTCTTTTAATGGCATTAATCGCGTCGGGTTCAAAACCTCGACGTTTTAAGCCTTCAGTATTCAGCCCATAAGGTTTAGCCCCATTACCAGAAGCCATAACATACGGCGGAACATCTTTCACGACAAGTGATGTGGCGGCAATGAAACTGTGGGCGCCAATATGACAGAATTGATGCACTCCAGACATACCCCCTAAAATAGCGTGATCTCCGACGTGAACGTGGCCAGCTATTGAGGCATTATTAGCTAAAATACAGTGGTTGCCCACCATACAGTCGTGAGCGACATGCGTATATGCCATAAACAAATTGTTACTACCAATTTGGGTCAACCCCTGATCTTGCACAGTACCGCGATGCACAGTACAGCATTCGCGGAACACATTGTTATCGCCAATGATTAATTGTGTAGGTTCACCGGCGTATTTCAAATCTTGGCAATCTTCACCAAGAGAAGCAAATTGAAAAATGCGGTTGTTTTTTCCTAATTGAGTCGGTCCTTTGATCATCACATGAGAGCTAATATGGCAGTCGTCACCAATAACAACGTCTTTGCCTATGTAGCTCCAAGGGCCAATAGTGACATTATTACCTATGATAGCTCCATCTTCTACGATTGCTTGGTCATGTATCAATCTCATCACTCCTCACTATAATACTCGGCGAGCACACATTAAATCTGCACAGCAAACTACTTTGCCATCGACTTTTGCTTCGCCATAAAACTTCCACATTCCACGTCGCTCTTTTAAAAATTCGACGTGTAAGTGCATGGTATCGCCTGGCACTACAGGCCGTTTAAATTTGGCATTATCTATAGAGGCAAATAAATACATTTCATCTTTGTTGCGCCCATCTGAACTTTTAAAACCTAATAATCCTGTCGCTTGTGCTAGCGCTTCTAATATAAGCACCCCAGGGAAAATTGGTAACTCAGGAAAATGACCATTAAAAACAGGTTC
This sequence comes from Thalassotalea sp., assembly GCA_042091375.1. Lineage (GTDB taxonomy): Bacteria > Pseudomonadota > Gammaproteobacteria > Enterobacterales > Alteromonadaceae > JBELHO01. The sequence goes on from JBELHO010000009.1 coordinate 49,693, forward strand.
GTTAATGGTCACATTTTTGATGCCATGCAACCATTGCTTTGGTTGATAATCAACCACTTTATCGACAAGTAGCATAGGGTAACGATGTGGAATTAATGTCCGTATTTCTTGTAAATCAATGGTGTTTTTTGTCGATTGCAAATCACTGTCCCTCTAATTGATTAATTTTATTATCAAGCGCTACTATCTGCTGCTCTAAGGCCTTTATTTTATTTTGAGTCGCATCAAGCTTGCGAATTCTAGCATTGGTTTTATGCCATTCTTTATTGGCTTGTGCCGGTGAGCCCGATGAATAAACGCCACCCTGATTAATATCCTTGGTTACCATGGTCATACCAGTAAAAACACAACCGTCAGCAATATTAATATGCCCATTTATACCAACAAGCCCGGCAATAGTACAGTTTTTACCAATACGGGTGCTGCCAGCAATAACGCTACAAGCTGCCATGGCGGTATTTTCACCTATGATCACATTATGGGCAATTTGAATTTGATTATCGAGGATCACACCGTCGTTAATTTCGGTATTATCAAGTGCACCGCGATCAATGGTGGTACTTGCACCAATCTCCACGCCATTGCCAATAATAACAGAGCCAAGCTGTGGTATTTTTTGCCAACCGCCTTCTGCTGGTGCATAACCAAAACCATCTGAGCCTATGACGGTATTGGCCTGAATTAAACACTGCTCACCAATAACAATATTGTGATAGACAGTCACATTAGCCCAAAGGCTAGTGTTTTTACCGATAACAGTATTTTTACCAATAAAGCAGCCCGCCCCCACAGTAACACCATCGGCTAGTCTAACATCAGTTTCAATCACCGCGTTGGCTCCAATACAGACATTATCACCTAGGGTCGCTGTTGCAGCAATGACCGCTGTTGGGTGAATGTGGTCAGCTGCAGATGGTGTCGTATCGAATAATTGCGCAAGCCTTGCATAGCCAAGATAAGGATCTGCCATCAATAACGCATTAGTTGGGCAATGGTCAACTAAATCGGCGGTAATGATCACCGCACCAGCCTTGGTATCGGTTAATTGGTGTTGATATTTAGCGTTAGACAAAAAAGCAATCTGATCCTGCTCCGCGCTGACCAAAGTGGCTAAACCTTCGATTACACAATTAGCATCACCGTGCACAGTTGCTTGAATTTTAGTGGCAATTTCAGCCAGTGTATAACGCATATGATATCTACTTAAATGGTCGCAAGATCAGATGATCAAATTATAATCTAGTTTTGAATCATTGATCAGTGAGTTTTTGTTGCACTATAAAAGTTAAATGGACACATCACACATAAGTAACGTATCCATTTTAACTAAAGCCGTAATTGGCTTTTATTCATAAAATCAATTAGTAGTTGTATTATTGCTATTGAGTTTTTTGACCGCCTCGATCACATCTTCAGTAATAACTGTTGCCGGTGCAGAATAGTGAGTCGCTTGTTTGTCTAACACTAAGTCAAATTTGCCTTTAGCGGCAATGCCATCAATGGCTTGACGAACCAAAGCAACTATTTTATTAGTTTCTTCGTTGCGACGCGCCCCAGCTTTATCTTGTAAGGCTTTACCCTTCACCTGATAATCTTGATAATGACTGGCGATTTTTGCATCGAGTTCTTCTTTTTCTTTTTTGCTCATCAAGGCACCGTCACGGGTTTTCTTTTCTTGAAAATATTTAATATCTTTTTCAAGTTTTGCTAAAACCGCTTGCTGGTCTTTAAACTCAGCTTCCAGACTGACCATAACAGCTTCGGTTTGTGGAATTTTGCCCATCACTTCTTGGAAGTTAACTACTGCAATTTTCTGTTCAGCAGCACTTATTGCCGCACTTGATAATAATGCACCTGAGGCCAATGTTGTCAATGCAATAGATTTAAATAACTTTTTCAATGTCTTCTCCTAGCTGTTATATTTACTTTATATATTATAATAATAATTTTGTTAATTCAGTTGTGATGTTAGTTTATATTGGGATGACCAAGAAATTTAAAAGGTCTGGCCAATATTAAAATTAAAGAATTTAGTATCATCGCCATCTTCTTCTCTCAATACTCTCGCAAAACTAAAAATCATCGGTCCCATAGGCGACAACCATTGCACCGATAAGCCAGCTGATGCACGGAATCTACCAGGATCTGAATAATCATCAATTTTAGCAAATTCTTTATCTGCTAAATCCACATAGTCATCAATATTGAACTCTGTATCCCAGACGTTACCTGCATCAACAAAGAAGCTGGTGCGCACACTGTTACTGTAGCCCTCGTCTAAAAACGGTGTGGGAACAATCAGCTCTACACCCGCTACCGCAATAGCATTACCACCGACAGAGCGTTTAGAAATATTGATCACATCGTGATCTGGGCCCTTTAAAGCACAGTTGAGATTACCAAAGAAATCTGGTGTGCCATCTATACAGGTCGGATATCGATAAATAGCCCGAGGTCCGACAATATTGGTCTCAAAGCCCCTGAGGGTATCTGAACCACCACCGGCACGGAAGTTCTGTTGGAAAGGCAATATTTGATCATTGCCATTAATTTGATCATAACCATTACCATAGCCGAGTTTTAAACTGGTTTTAAAGCTCCAGCGTTGATTAGCAGTCAAAGGGAAATACCACTTGGTGTCTAAATTGATTTTAAAGTAATTCAGATCGGAATTAGGTGTCGTCATCCGATAAGACAATGACTGCTGCGAGCCTGCCGTTGGGAAAGTACCGCGATTAAGAGTTGAGCGAGATATCCCTGCAGACAAATCAAAACTCTCAAACTTTAAACCAGCATCAGGGTTGTTAGGATCAGCATACAACTCATAAAAACTTTGAATTTGTTCATAAGTTTGTAAACGGGTAATGGTTTCATTTTTATAACCAAGACCAAAATTCAAACGAATCGATTCATTAATAGGAAAACCAAAGTTGGCACCAATACCATAGGTTTTATTTCGATACTGCTCTAAATTAGCGCTACCGGCATCAAATTCATTAAAATAAATTTGTCCACCAAGAGAAATACCATCAACCGTGAAATACGGATCCGTATATGAAAGGCTTACACTTTGCGAGTAACTGACGGTATTTACATTGAAAGATAACTGATTACCAGTACCGAGAAAGTTATTTTGCTGAATACCTGCGTTTAAACTCAGTTTAGTTTGCGAGCCATAGCCGACACCTGCAGTAAATGAACCTGAGGGTTGCTCTTTAATATCAAAATCTATATCGACTAAATCTTCTTGTTCAGGTAATTGGTTGGTTTCAAACTCTACTGTCTCTATATATGGCAGACGCGCTAAGTTTGCTTTAGAAGATTCGACTAAGCTGTTAGATAACCAAGCGCCCTCCAACTGCCACATTTCACGACGCAATACGCGATCAGCGGTGACGTGATTACCTTTAAAATTAATGCGATTGACATAGATGCGTTTACCTGGCTCGATCTTAATGGTCAATTTTACTGTGTTATCGTCTTCATTAATTTCAGGAATAGTGGTTACCGAAGGATAAGCATAACCAAATCGACCTAGAAATCGACTAATGGTTTCTTCGGTATAAGTGACTTCTGCGCCATTGTACAATTTATCTTTCTTCAATGGGTTAATGGCGCGTATAGTTTTTTCAAACCCGGCCATATCGCCGATAAAGTCTACGTCACTGACGGTATACTGCTCACCTTCGGTAACATTGAGGGTAATGTAAACCGCCTTTTTATCAGGGGTCATAGAAACTTGCGTTGAGTCTACTTTGTATTGTAAGTAACCGCGATCTAAATAGTAACTTTCAATAGTTTCCATATCACCTTGCAGGGTTTGTTTTTGATAGCGATCTTGCGCCATAAAATCCCACCAAGGCGAATCAAAAGTCAGCTCAGCGCGATCTAATAACTCTTCATCAGAAAAAACTTGGTTACCGACAATATTAATTTGCTGGATGGCGGCAGCATCACCTTCGCTAAATATAAATTTCAAATTCACTCGGTTACGCGGTAAATGCGTAATTTCGGCTTTTACATCAGCATTGTATTTACCTACACTGTGATAAAAATCTTCAAGCCCCACTTCAATACCAGCAATAACCGTTTGATCTAAGGTTTCACCAACGCGAATATCACTGGAATCTAAACTTTCAATCAATTGTTCATCTTTGAGGTCATCATTACCCTCAAAAGTAATTTCACTAATGGTTTCCCGTTCACTCACTTTAAAAATAACTACATCACCATCGCGAAATACAGATATGTTATCAAAGTGACCTGATTTATAGAGAGCTTTTATTGACTGGGAAACACGAAAATCATTAAGTGTATCACCTATATTGAATGGAATATGAGTTAGCGCAGCCCCTAAAGCAACGCGTTGCAACCCTTTAACTTGAATGTTCTCAACTTGAAACTCAGAAGTGGCAAATGCTGTATGAACTACTGAACTTAATAATACCGCTAGGGCAGTTTTTTTAATCATCATATAATATTAACTTAGATACTTCTTCTTTAAATTTATAACCGCGATAAATCATTAAACAATGCGATACTCATCAAACCGAGTAACGCCAGTGCACCAAATTTAAACCCAATTTCTTGTACTTTGTCTGAGACAGGCTTACCTGTCAAAAGTTCTATAAAATAATAAACTAAGTGTCCTCCATCAAGGACAGGTATAGGTAAAATGTTGATTATACCTAAATTGATACTAATTAACGCTAAAAACCCTAAAAAATAAACAAAACCGTAACCCGCATGATCACCAGCCCCTTGCGCTATGGCGATCGGACCGCTTAAATTTTTTACCGATAACTGCCCTGTTATCAATTTTCCTATCATATCAAAACTCAAGGTAATTAAATCCCAAGTTTTTTCAATACTTGCACCCAAGGCTTGAACAGGCCCATAAACTAGTTCAATGCGATAATTTTCAGGATAGCTATCAGATTTTGGCGAAACCCCCAAATAACCTATTTTTTTACCGCGGCTGTCTCGTGCCTTAGGTGTCACTTCCACCAACAATTGACGTTGATCACGGACAATAGTTAAAGTCAACAACTGTTCGGGATACTGCTGTATTTGTTGAGCAAAAGCTTGCCAGTCATCGCCAACAGACTGACCGTTAATAGCAAGCAGTTTATCACCGACTTGCAGGCCAGCTATTTCAGCAGCGCTGTCTTTAGCAACCACAGCCAGTTCATTATATACTTTAGGTCGAAATGGAGAAAGACCAATACTTTCTATAGCTGATATATTTTCAGGTTGATAATGCCATTGTGAAGTATCTAAACGGTAACTTTTAACGGCAGTACTATCTTGAGATTTACTTTTAACAATGATAGTTTGCGCACCCATTTGACCCACTAAAGCTAAATTAACATCCTGCCAATCTAAGGTTTTTTGTCCGGCGATCTCAATAATCTGACTATTTTTTTCGATCCCAGCAAGGCTAGCGATAGAATTGGGGCTGACGTCACCAACGATGGGTTTTATACTGGGAACACCAAGTAAAAACATCAAATAAAAAGCCATAATTGCAAAAATAAAGTTGGCTAACGGTCCAGCGGCAATTATTGCTATACGTTGATATACACTTTTGCCATTAAAGGTTTTGTCTTTATCGCGTTCGTCAACAGCTGAAACTCGCTCATCGAGCATTTTGACATAGCCTCCCAGAGGGATCACAGCGATAACAAACTCAGTACCAGACTTATCTACTTTTCGCCATAATACTTTGCCAAAGCCTATGGAAAAACGCTCTACCTTAACACCATTCTTGCGGGCAACCCAATAGTGACCATATTCGTGCACAGTAATTAAAATGCCAAGAGCGACAATAAAAGACGATGCATTCCAAATAAAATCAATCACGTTAACTTTCGACCTTGTTATTTGCGCTGACAATGTTATCCACGTCTGCGCGACTAAACTCTCTCACTTTGTGATCCAAAGCAATAACTTCGTCAATATTAGCGACTTTTTCTGCGCTAAAGTAGTTCACCGCATTTTGATTAATTTTATAAATATCAGTGAATTGAACTTGCTTTGTTAAAAAAGCATCGACGGCAATCTCGTTGGCAGCATTCAACGCAGTGCAAGCCCCTTGGCCTGCTCGACAAGCATCTATTGCTAATTGTAAGTTAGGATATTTAACAAAATCAACTGGCTCAAATTCAAATGCGCAGGTAGTAAAGAAATCTAAGGGCGCAACGCCAGAAGTTATCCTTTCAGGGAAGGCCATGGCATGTGCGATAGGTGTGCGCATATCGGGATTGCCCATTTGTGCGATCACCGAACCATCTTGGTATTGTATCATCGAATGAATGGTACTCTGTGGATGGATCACTACTTGAATATCGTCTTCACACACATTGAACAACCACTTAGCTTCTATAAATTCTAAGCCTTTGTTGATCATCGTTGCCGAATCAACAGATATTTTCTTGCCCATATCCCAATTGGGGTGAGCACAGGCTTGTTCTGGAGTCACTGCAGCTAGCTCGTTAACATCTGTTGAACGAAATGGTCCACCAGAGCCAGTTAATAAAATTTTGCTGATGCCGTGTTTGGCTGTTGGTTGATCAGACAAGTTATGTTGTACCGAGCTGGGTAAACATTGAAAGATAGCATTGTGTTCACTGTCTATGGGCAACAATTCGGCACCGTATTGTTTCACCGCCTGCATAAATATTTCACCGGAGGTAACCAAAGCTTCTTTATTTGCCAGTAAAATGCGTTTGCCTTGTTTGATAGCAGCTAAGGTTGGCAATAAACCCGAGGCGCCGACAATTGCTGCCATGACTGTGTCAACATCGTCATTCTCAGCAATTTCACACAGTGCTTTAGCACCGGTTTTTATGGTGATCTGCGATAAATTTGCCAAAGCAAGTTGCTCGGCAAGTTGCTTAGCGTGAGGCTCACTGACCATAACCACATCACGAGGTAAAAACTCTTGGCACTGTTGGACCATTAATTCTACGTTAGTATGAGCGGCTAATGACACCACCGAAAACTTATCGCGGTTGCGTCGGATCACATCTAAAGTACTTTTGCCAATAGAGCCTGTTGAGCCAAGTATCGAAATATAACGCATAGTCGGCTACCAACCCAAAATAGCGTAACACAAAGCATACACTGGAGCTGTTGCGGTTAGGCTATCAATTCTGTCTAATATACCGCCATGTCCTGGCAGAATAGAACCACTGTCTTTGATACCTGCTTGTCGTTTGAACATACTTTCATTGAGATCGCCTAGTACAGATATGGTAGTAATAACAGCCGTCACCGCAATCACTAAAATAAACTGTTGTAAATTCCAATTTAATAACAGCGACGCTATACCCACCAGTAAACAGGCAAAAATTACCCCGCCAATAAAGCCTTCCATGGTTTTACCTGGGCTTACATTGGGCATTAATTTGTGTTTACCCAGTGCTTTACCAACAAAATAAGCGCCAATATCAGCACTCCAAACCATTAAAAACAAAAACATAATTAATTGCGCACCGTGATAAGGGTCATTGCTGTAATCATTTGAGCGAATGACCACAAATGCCAACCAAGTTGGGACTAGGGTTAACCAGCCAAAAAGTCCTCGAATAGAACGGTGACTACTCCAAAAACTACTGCAAGTGGGATACAGAAAAGTCAGAGTTGCTGATAACCCCCACCAAGCCACAGCCAGCCACAAAATATACTGAATGATCACCGACAATTGACCATCAGTTGACCAAAAATCTGCCAAAGGCAACAAATACCAAATAACAATAATGAGTATAACCGTCGCTGCGACAAACGCTAAACGACGAGACTTTTTAGTGAACCCCATCAAGGGTCCCCATTCCCATGCCCCTATAGCCATAACAGCTAAGATAAATGCCGAAAAATATTCCAGTGACATGTAAAAGATTGAATAGATAGCCAGAGGGGCTAAAATTAATGCGGTTATAATACGTTGTTTTAACAAGCGACTAGCCTTTTATAGTTTTTATTATGTAGTGTATTCATCGCGTCAAAAAATACCCGAATATCCAGTTAAACACGGTGACTCACTTGTTCACCTGTTTGTCCATAACGCCTTTGCCGCTCAGCAAATGAATCTAGTGCTTGCTCAAATGCGCCTTTATTAAAGTCAGGCCAAAATACGTCGGTAAAGTACAATTCAGCATAAGCTGCCTGCCATAGTAAAAAGTTACTAATGCGGTAGTCTCCACCAGTGCGAATTAATAAATCTAAGTCTGGTAAACCATGTAAACTGGTATGTTGATCAAGTAACTCTTCTGATATATCGTCGACTGCAAGTTGATTATTTTTAACTTGCATGGCTATTTTTTGAGTCGCTTGAGTAATGTCCCAACGACCACCGTAATTTGCCGCGACAGATAATACCATGGCATCATTAGCACTGGTTAAGAGCTCTGCTTCAGCAATTTTATTTTTCAATTTATCTGAAAAGCGATTAACATCACCAATGACCTGAAATTTAATATCATTCTTATGGAGTTTTTTAACTTCTCGAGTTAAAACAAACATAAACAAATCCATTAATACCGACACTTCGGTTTCTGGTCGCTGCCAATTTTCACTACTGAAAGCAAACAAGGTGAGTGCTTTAACACCTTTCTCCCGTGCTGTTGAGACAACATCACGCACCGACTCTACACCATTTTTGTGACCGACAACACGAGTTTTACCACGCTCCTGAGCCCAACGTCCATTGCCATCCATAATAATAGCAATATGTTGTGGAGTACTTAACGCTTTATTTTCTGGTAAAAAAGTTTTGCTCACAGATATTCCTAATCTTTCTTATAAAAAAACGCCGTAGTTAACTTTTTTCTTTACTACGGCGTGTTTTTTATGGCTGAAGAGTTAAATTTCCATTAACTCTTTTTCTTTATCGGCTAAGACTCCATCTACTTGCTTGACAAAACGATCGGTAATTTTCTGTATCTCGTCTTCCGATTGGTGCATTTCATCATCACTAATTTCTTTTTCTTTGTTAAGTGATTTTACGTCTGAATTGGCATCTCGACGAATATTTCTAATCGCCACCTTTGCATTTTCTGCTTCACCCTTAACTACTTTAACTAAATCTCGACGACGTTCTTCAGTTAACGGCGGAAGTGGAATGCGTATTAAGGTGCCTTGTGATGATGGATTCAAACCTAAGTCAGATTTTAATATCGCTTTTTCAACTGCACCTATCATGCCTTTGTCAAACACAGTGATGGCAAGAGTCCTTGCATCAGGAGTAGAAATATTGCCAACCTGATTCAACGGTGTATCCATACCATAATACTCAACAACAATGTTATCGAGTAATGAACGATGCGCACGTCCAGTTCGCACCTTGTTTAAGTTACTTTTTAATGCATCAATACTTTTGCTCATTCGCTCTTGAGCATCTTCTTTAATTTCGTTTATCACTTTACTGATCCTTAAAACAATGACGGTTAAGCTAGATTTTCAGCATGATCAATCACAGTGCCTTCATCTGCGCCCATAATAACCGCTTTCAATGCACCTGGCTTGTTCATATTAAATACCCGTATTGGCATATTGTGATCACGTGCTAATGTAAACGCCGCCAAATCCATTACTTTCAATTCTTTTTCTAATACTTGGTCAAAGGTTAGATGCTTATACAACTCGGCATCGGGTTCTACTACCGGATCTGCAGAGTATATACCATCGACTTTAGTCGCTTTTAATACCACGTCTGCTTCAATTTCTATTCCGCGTAAACACGCAGCAGAATCAGTAGTAAAAAAAGGATTGCCAGTTCCAGCACTAAATATAACCACACGACCCGATTTTAATAAGCTAATTCCCTCAGCCCAATTATATCTATCACAAATACCCGCTAAGTCAATGGCAGACATTAATCTAGAGTTTACAAATGCACGATGTAGAGCATCACGCATCGCCAAACCATTCATCACAGTAGCCAGCATACCCATTTGATCGCCAACTACACGGTTCATTCCAGCATCGGCTAGACCGGCACCTCGAAATAAATTGCCACCGCCAATCACTAAGCCAACTTGAATTCCCATTTCAATCAGCTCTTTAATTTCTTGCGCCATGCGATCCAATATTTTGGGATCAATACCGAACCCCTCTTCGCCCATCAAGGCTTCACCGCTAAGTTTCAATAGGATCCTGCGGTATCTTGGCTTTCGATTAATGCTCATAGAATAACCATTCCTGTATTTGCTTTTAAATTATATTTAGGACTAAAAAAAACACGGCTAACATTAACCAAGATTATTTTAATACGTTTGGCTTACTATCTAAAGTCTAATCTGAAAAAATCTAATGAATTACTATTTTACCACTCTTAGATAATAAAAAACGCCTACAAAGTAGACGTTTTATCATCATTACCGCAATAAAATGTAAACAGATATGTTTCGTTTAAAGTGCGATACACTTCTTCACTAAAACCTGTTAATACAGTAATGTTAATCATTAGATCACAGTCAAAATTTATGCTTTAGCAGCGGCAATTTGAGCTTCTACTTCAGCAGCAAAATCTTCTTCTTTTTTGTCAATACCTTCACCTACTTCTAGGCGAACAAAATTCGACACTGTGATGCCTTTTTCTTTTAACACGACACCCACAGTTTTCTTAGGTTCCATGATAAATGCTTGACCGGTCAAAGACACTTCACCAGTGAACTTTTTCATTCGGCCAGAAACCATTTTTTCAGCGATTTCTTGGGGCTTGCCTTCATTCATCGCGATATCAATCTGAATGGCTTTTTCTTTCTCAACAACATTAGCCGGTACATCTTCAGGATTAATAAATTCTGGTTTACTAGCAGCAACATGCATAGCTATGTGCTTGAGTGACTCGGTATCGCCTTGACCAGCAACAACCACGCCAATAGAAGCACCATGACGGTACGAAGCTAAAGCTGAACCTTCAATGTATTCGACACGACGCACATTAATGTTTTCGCCAATTTTAGTCACTAGCGCAATGCGCTTTTCTTCGAATTGCGTTTGAAGTGTTTCAATGCTCGCTTTTGAAGCAACAGCAGCGTCAGCTACTTCATTAGCAAATGCTAAGAAGTTATCGTCTTTAGCAACAAAGTCAGTTTGACAATTGACTTCAAGTAACGCCGCAACATCACCTTCAATTTTAACTAGTATTGTTCCTTCAGCAGCGATATTACCCGCTTTTTTAGCCGCTTTCGCTTGGCCTGACTTACGCATATTTTCAATCGCAAGTTCCATATCACCATCAGCTTCTTGCAGTGCTTTTTTACAATCCATCATGCCCGCAGCTGTGCGTTCACGAAGTTCTTTAACCATTGCAGCAGTAATTGCCATGAGTAAATTCCTCAATTTTTTACCCCCAGAATTAAACCGTGTTCAACCTTGGGAATAAGTGTAAATGTGTTGTCTATTAAATCATTAGTGACAAGCACTAATGATTTAATGACAAAGGCGAAAAAAATATTATCTTATTTGAGGCTTATTCAGCTTCAACAAAACCGTCTTTTTCTGCTTGAACAACGATATCTTTTTCACGGCCTTCTAAAACTGCATTAGCTGCAGAGTCAGTGTATAATGTAACGGCGCGAATAGCATCATCGTTACCAGGTACGATGTAATCAACACCGTCTGGGTTTGAGTTAGTATCAACCACGGCAATCACTGGGATACCTAGGTTGTTAGCTTCTTTAATAGCGATATGTTCATGATCGGCATCGATAATAAAGATGGCATCAGGTAAACCACCCATGTTCTTTATTCCACCTAAACTTTTATCGAGTTTTTCCATTTCACGAGTTCGCATTAACGCTTCTTTTTTGGTTAAGGCTTCAAACGTACCATCAGAGCTTTGTGATTCTAACTCTTTAAGACGTTTGATTGATTGACGAACTGTTTTCCAGTTAGTCAACATTCCACCTAACCAGCGATGGTTAACGTAAAATTGATCGCTTTTAATAGCCGCATCTTTAATTGCATCACTTGCTGCTCGTTTAGTACCAACAAATAACACTTTACCTTTTTTCGCTGAAACACCAGCTAGAAAAGCTAAGGCTTCATTAAACATAGGTACAGTTTGTTCTAAGTTGATAATGTGAACTTTGTCACGAGCGCCAAAAATGTAGCTTTTCATTTTTGGATTCCAGTAACGGGTTTTGTGTCCGAAGTGAACACCAGCTTTAAGCATATCGCGCATTGAAACGTTTGGCATGTTAATTTCCTTTGGGGTTAAGCGTTCATACACCCGATATAAACGACTCTATTTTAGCTAAACGCTATAATGAGCACCCCGTTATACCTTTGATAGATGTATGTGAGTTTAATGTATAGCAATGAGTTTTTACCCAGTGCGGTTTTTACTATAAGTACCCTTGGTGGATTATTCACCTCCCAAGAGTTAAATTTAGCGGCGCACTTTATACCATAAAGTGATGTCGTTAACCACTATTTTGTTATGAGTTAATAAATAAAAGTCTAGGTTTATCGACAAGTCCAAGATAAAATTAGATATAATAGAGCGATTAAATATCAAATTTGGTTTATTAGAGTAGCAAAATGTCGACAGAATTATATTTTATTTACGATACTCATTGCCCTTGGAGCTATGCCAGCACTAAGATTGTCGAAACGATCAAGGCAAACTTTCCGCAAATAACCTTGCAGTTGTTAAATTCTGCTCATTATGACGGCGATACTAAAGTATCTCAATCGACAATAGCGTCAGTTAAGGATTTATCTAGTGTTGAATTTAGCGCGCAATATATCAGTACCCTAGATCAACACAAAGATTCTACCATCTGCAGTAATTTAATGACTTGGGTACAAAACAAAGCGCCTCATGCGGCATTCGATTTGTTGCAAGCAATTCAGCACCAACACTTTGTATTGGGTAATAGTTGTGCATCGAGCAATGAAATTGAACAGACCATCAGTCAATTAAAATTATCACCACCAGCAAAGTGCCTACAAAATAGTAAATTAACAAAAGATACTGAGTTTGCCATTCACGAAGTTACCGCATTACAAGAACTGATGGGAACAACGGCTATTCCTGCATTATTACTTGCTATTGGTGATAATTTAATTTTATTAAACCACAATTTATACTTGCAACAGCCCGAACAAATCGTCAGTGCCATTGCAGATGAATTAAACAGTTAGGGGTTATATGCGCAAATTGCTGCATTTATTGGGAAAACCAATAAAACCATGTAAAATCTGTTCAATCAAAATTGTAACAATACACCCGAGGTATTAATGAGTATCACAATTAAAAGCCAGCATGAAATTGAAAAAATGCGCATCGCTGGAAAACTTGCTGCTGATGTATTGGAGATGATCACTCCTCATGTCAAAGCCGGTATTACCACCGAAGAGTTGGACCGTATCTGTGCAGAATATACTGAGCAAGTTCAACAAGCGGTTTCGGCCCCATTAAACTATCACGGTTTTCCAAAATCTATATGTACCTCTGTAAACCATGTGGTTTGCCACGGTATCCCCAATGCGACCCCGTTAGCTGACGGTGACATTATCAATATTGATATCACCGTTATCAAAGATGGTTTTCACGGTGATACCAGTAAAATGTTTCTTATCGGTGATGTTTCCGCTGAAAATGCACGCTTATGCCGAATTACCCAAGAAGCCTTATATCAAGGACTTAAAAAGGTAAAACCCGGCAATACCTTTGGTGAAATTGGTACAGCAATTCAAAAATTCATCAAAAAGTCAGGGCGCTATTCTATTGTTAAAGAATATTGTGGTCATGGTATTGGCGCTGTATTTCACGAAGATCCGCAAATAGTCCATTATAAAAACAATGATAAAACAAAGATGGAACAAGGTATGTGTTTTACAGTAGAGCCAATGATTAACTTAGGCCGAGCCAATACCATCCTTGATAAAGAAGACCAATGGACGGTTTATACTATAGATGGCAAAAACTCTGCTCAGTGGGAACATACAATCGTGGTTACTAAAACTGGCTGTGAGATCTTAACATTGAGAAAAGACGATACCATAGCTAGAGTATTACACAATTAACACAGCCATTTACGAGTAAATACAGTGTCTCATCAGTTAAACATTCCAGCGAATTTAATAGAACCACTATCTATTACTGCGCCTAGATTAAACACTGCAGATATCTGCCAACTTGGTCAATCCTTTCTGCAGTGGCAAAAACAGCAGTTTATTCAAGAAGATATCACTCGAGTGATAGCGGCTAGAGCGACATTTGTAGATAGCGTTTTAGTTAAATTATGGTGTCAACACAATTTAGACGAATACCAAATTACCTTAATTGCCGTTGGTGGCTATGGCAGAGGTGAACTGCATCCCTATTCAGATGTGGACATTCTGTTATTAACCCAAGAGCAAACAGAGCCGCAGCTAGATGAAAAAATATCGACTTTTATTACCCAACTTTGGGATGTAAAACTCGATATAGGTCACAGCGTGCGCAGCATCAAAGAATGCCTAAAACAGGCAGTAAATGATGTGACTATTGCTACTAATCTAATGGAAATGCGGCAAATTTGCGGCAATGACTCTTTAACCCAACACTTACAACCCTTGTTAAACGAAGATGTGTTTTGGAATGCGCAACGGTTTTTTATTGCCAAATGTCAAGAACAAGAGGAGCGTCATCAACACTATCACGGTGCCGCTTACACACTTGAGCCAAACTTAAAAGCCAACCCAGGCGGATTGCGCGATATTCAAACCATAGGTTGGGTAGCTAAGCGTCATTTTAATGCCGATTCATTGGCAGAATTAGTTGAACATGACTATTTAACCACCAACGAATATTATGAATTACTGGAATGTCAAGATTACCTATGGCGAATGCGCTGTGCCCTACATTTCATAGCTGGGCGTAGCGAAAACCGCTTGTTATTTGACTACCAAGCAGATGTAGCTGAACTGATGGGGTTTGGTGATGGTGGTAAAGTTGCCATTGAACGGATGATGAAACGATTTTTTCGGATCATAGGTCGTGTTGCTGAACTAAATAAAATGTTGTTGCAGCATTTTGAATACGCCATAGTAAAAAATAGAAAGCACCAAAATGAAAACATTATAGATGATGATTTTGTGATACTTGACGGGCAAATTAAAGCAACCAATAACCGGGTATTTACCCGTTCCACTAAAATAATGGAAGTTTTTTTAATTATTGCTCGCACACCTGAGATCACCGATTTACATCCACAAACATTGCGATTAATGCGTAATGCACGTCGCCGTCTGGTTTCTGGGATGATCGATTATGCCGAATGTCGCCGTATTTTTATGGCGATCATCAAGCACCCGCAAGGATTGGGCTTAGCTTTTACCTTAATGCACAGACATTCCATTATTGGCGCTTATTTACCCGAATGGCGAAATATCGTCGGTCAAATGCAATTTGATCTGTTCCACGCCTATTCTGTCGATGAACATAGTTACCGACTGATCAAAAATCTCTATCGCTTTAGCCAAAAGCAATACAATGATGAATTTCCCTTGTGTAGTAAGATCATGCAACGCATCAGAAAGCCCGAGGTGCTATTTTTAGCGGGTATTTTTCACGACATAGCCAAAGGGCGTGGTGGCGATCATGCAAAGCTTGGTGCTATCGATGCATTGAATTTTAGTAAGTCTCACCAACTTAATGACCACGATGGTCGGATGATAGCTTGGTTAGTTAAATACCATTTATTGATGTCAGTGACGGCTCAACGAAGAGATATCTCCAATCCTGAGGTGATCAAACACTTTGCCGAAATTGTCCGTGATGAAGCTCATCTCGATTATTTATATTGTTTAACGGTTGCAGACATGCGGGCAACCAATGAGAGTCTATGGAATAGTTGGAAAGCTAATTTACTACAAGAGTTGTATGCAAATACCAAACGCGCTTTTCTTCGCGGACTGGAAAAGCCTGTTGATTTACGATCAAAAATAAGAGAAAACCAACAGCAAGCCCTGACAATATTAGCAGCAACGAATAATGAAGCAGAGATAAAGTCTCTGTGGCAAGAATTTAAAGCCGATTACTTTTTGCGTTACGCACCCGAGCAAATCGCTTGGCACACTGAGCATATACTGGGTCATGACAGAACTACACCCTTAGTGTTAATTAGTTCTATTCCCTACCGAGGCGGAACTGAGGTCTTTGTATATACTAAAGTAAAAGCAAATATTTTTGCTAGTATTGTCAACATTTTAGGTGCCAAACGTTTATCAATTCACGACGCAAAAATTATCACTAGCAAAACCGGTTATACCGTTAATACCTTTGTGGTTTTGGATCATCAAGGCATAGCTATTCACGACAGTTATCGCGCTTTAGATATTTCTCAAGCGTTAACTCAAGCATTAGCAGACGGAAAATTTGCACGACTTGACAGTCAAAAAGGAATGGAGCGACTGCCAACTAAACTCAAGCAGTTTAACGTAAAACCGCAAGTGAGCTTCATTGAAACAAAGACTAAAAATACCACGCTGATAGAAATTGTTGCCTTAGATCACCCCGGTCTATTAGCCGATTTTGCCGAAGTATTTTTCAAACACAAGATCCAAATACACTCCGCCAAAATCACTACCTTTGGGGAAAAAGCGGAAGATGTATTTATTGTTTCAAATGACGATAACGGCCCGTTATCAACACAGCAACAGTCACTCTTATCAGCAACTTTATGTGCTGGGCAAGATCATTAATTTAACTATTATTACATTGGTTTATTTTAGGAATAAGTATGTCAACTTTACAAAACATCATTGAACAAGCATTCGAAAACCGCATGAACATCACCCCGTCAACAGTAAGCGATGAAGTGAAACAAGCTATTCTCGATGCGCTTGCGGCATTGAATAATGGCTCAGCCCGAGTTGCTGAAAAAATTGCTGGTGAATGGGTAGTTCATCAATGGCTAAAAAAAGCAGTGCTTCTTTCATTTCGTATTTGGGATAATGAAGTCATCGATGGTGCTGAAAGTACTTTTTTTGATAAAGTACCGATGAAATATCGCGATTATGATCACGATGCATTTGTCGCTGATGGCGTTCGTGTAGTCCCAGGAGCCTCAGTGAGAACAGGCAGTTACATCGGTAAAAATGTGGTTGTTATGCCCAGTTTTGTCAATATTGGTGCTTTTGTTGATGAAGGTTGTATGGTTGATGGCTGGGCAACCGTAGGCTCATGTGCGCAAATTGGAAAAAATGTCCACCTTTCTGGCGGTGTAGGTATTGGCGGTGTATTAGAGCCTTTGCAGGCAGGACCAACAATCATCGAAGACAACTGTTTTATTGGCGCTCGCTCTGAAATTGTTGAAGGTGTTATTGTTGAAGAAGGTGCAGTGATTTCTATGGGTGTATACATTGGCCAGAGCACACGTATATTTGACCGTGAAACCGGTGAAGTTCATTACGGTCGCGTACCGGCAGGCTCAGTTGTTGTTCCCGGAAATTTACCCTCTAAGTGTGGTACCTATAGTTTATACGCGGCTATTATTGTAAAAAAAGTAGACGCTAAAACCCGAGCAAAAGTAGGTATCAATGCCCTACTCCGCTCTGTTGCTGACGAATAATCCCCTTTAACTCAGCTGTGATGTGTTAGCTTGAAGGTAGAAATGCATGCCTTCAAGCTAGTTATTTTAATTGCTTGTCGATCTGAATTTTAATACCTCAGCAAAAGGGGATTAACGGTGATAAAGCTGCACATTGACGCTAACAGAACAAATCAGCATAAACTCAACTATCTCCTATTAAAACCTAGGGCTAAGTCCGAGGTCTATTGGTCATTTATAGCAATAAAATTATTACCATACAGCGCTATGACAACTTATAGTTATCAGCAGTTTAATCACTGACTTTGCTTAACATTTATCTATTGAATTATCCTCAAGAGCCCAGCAATATCAAAATGACCATTAACAAATGACTATACACAGCTAAACCGTTCAGCTAAACCGAGTATCTAGTGATGCGTAAATATTTTGACACTTATGCAGTTTCACCGAAAAAAGTAGCTACCCCCCCTTCTAAGCCTCTAAAACTATATCTAATAAATAAAAAATAACCATTTAAATTCAGTGATTTAAATAATAGAAAGGTGTTATCAGACAAATACAACAAGCCTTGGCCTAGCATTTGCTTACAGAGAAACTTAACAAATAGTTTTGAGAAATGTTGTGATGAAATGTATATATAAGATACTCGTGGTATGTGTCAGTTTTTTTGCTTTAGGTTGCGCAACGACAAATCAACCGCTAAGTTACCAAATGAGTAATACTAACCATGATAAACGCCCGCTAGTTTCAGATCATCATTTAATGTTAGCCATGTTAAACAGACCTATCACTGCTGATCAGCAACTGATGCGGTCATTTACCCGTGATAACACCCAATCATCTGCTCTATTTGTCAATCCAATTGCTATTATTGGCTCTGAACAATTGCCACAAACAAGCCACAATAGTGTTGATGAATACTCAAAATTAATCGCCAAAGACCGCCATGCAGTTAGCATTAGAGGTCCCTATTAAGCAATAGTTAAATGCTGCCTGCTGGATCCATCGGAGTTAGTCGCTGACTGTATCCAAACTGTCAGTGATATTTTAGCTGTCACTTTGATGTTGATGTAATAAACACAGATCTGTCGTCATAAATTAGACCAGCCTAACTTGTCAAATACGCTTTGCCACTGTTGATCAAAAGGACAATCAATGACAATTGGTTTGTTGCTGATCGGATGTTGAAAACTTAAGGATTGTGCAAATAACATCAGCCGTTTAAAACCAAAATACTGCTCAAAAAATGGATTGTGTTTATTATCCCCATAATTAATATCGCCTAAAATAGGGTGCCTTAAATGAGCTAAGTGTCTCCTGATCTGATGTCGTCTACCTGTCTCAGGTGTTAGTTTTAATAAAGAATAACGCACACTATCGTAGCGCCCTAACGCCACAGGTAAAGTCGCCGTTGCTATTGATTGGTAATGGGTGACAGCATCTTGTGCTGGTTTATTTTCGTTTGCATACTTATCACCTAACTTATCCTGTTTGATTTTCAACGGATGCTCGATCTTTCCCTGAGCGAAGACATGTCCACGAATGAGTGAAAAATACGTTTTTGCTATTTTTCGCTGCATAAATAACGTTCCCATCGATCGAGCAACTTGCTCAGATAAAGCAAATAGCAACACACCTGAAGTCGGTCGGTCGAGTCGATGCAATGGATAAACATAACTCCCGACTAGATCACGCACTAATTGTAAAGCGAAAAATTGTTCATCTTTATCCATATAACTTCGATGAACAAATAAACCAGCCGGTTTATCAATGGCAACAAGATATTGATCTTGATATAAAATGGTTAAGTCTGGCTTTTCAGCAGTCATTACTGTCATAGCTTAATAATAAACTCGTATTGGCCTAATAAATATTGCAATGCTTAAAAAAAAGTCACTATAGCATCTTTGCACTAGTCTATTATACCGAACCATTTAGGACATAAAAATAATTTGCGGTTATACTAAGCGACATTATTTATATATCGTTAAAAAAATGTCTACCATTAACTCCATTTCTGAATTATTACAGCTGTCTAAATGTCAATATTATATTTATGACTTAGGTCGAAAAATCAGCCTAATAGCCAATGATACATTTAGCCAAGTTGAACAAAACCAAATAGCCTACCCCTGCCCTATTCAAGGTGAGGCTCGATTTACGGTGGCTTTTTGGCAAAATGATCCCAACCAGCAATATCTGTGGTTTATTAAATTGCCATTAGATGAACGAGGCCTACTAAATCAAGGGGCTAGAAATCACTTTATCGCGATTATTATCGAAGCCCTAGGCTCAGACTTAACCCGTGCACCTAATGCGCAGCAAACTGAGCTGCTAAAGAAAAACCCTTACATTTTCACCCCAGCGCCGGCAAAGTCAGCAATGATTAATAGCCTGTTATCACTGCAGTTAAAAAAACCACCCAGTCAATATTATCAGCCATTTATTGACTATCTTAGCAGCGGTTGTTGGCAAAATTGGCAAGCTATTGGACTGCAAGGGATCACCGACTTATCTGTGCGTCTATCAAACTCAAGTAATGACCTTAACTGTGATCTAGTCAATGCATTAGTGCATTTACCCGCTGAAGTACTTGAACCGCTAGCAACCGCTCTTGAAAATGTGGCTTTACCGAAACCAATTGCTGAACAGTTAATTATCCAATATCAAAGCCTAGATGACGGTGTTCAAGATCAGACAAAAGCACTATTGCTGCGCGCCTTAGCGTCCTCGGTCGGGCAACCAACCGTTGATAGCTTTTTGTTTACCATCTTGGCAAACAGCCAATTAAATAATGACTGTTTAATTGTTTTAGCTGCTCGCTGCTGGCCCGTGTTAAATTCGTTAGGTCGCCTAATGTTATACTTTGAACAATTAGTCAAAAGCAGTGAACCACTATTGTTCCCAGCAATTTTTAAAGATTTAGTTGCAATTCCTGAACTCAGACCAATCGTTTTTAAAAGCCTAAGAACAGATAACAAGAGTAATGCTTTATCTACAGCAATTAAAAACTTGTATACTGATCCCCATAATTAAAAGAGATTTTGATGGAAAATATATATTACTTATTGTTGTTGTCTTTGTGCTGTTGGTATTTCGTTTTTTTAAGGAAAGTTGCTGAATCGGCACGCAAGTATGTAACCCAATATTGCCAAGAAAAAGATCTGCAATATTTAAGCATTGCTCGCCTTTCCAGTCGGCTGCGCTTCAACAAAAAACATGGTGTGTTTTGGTTAAGCCGGTTTGAATTTGAATTCAGTGGTGATAGAGAATCGCAATATACGGGGCAAGTAATTCTGAGTAATTACCGCCTGGAAAAAATAGATCTACCTGCATATCGCATAGATTGAAAAAAATCATCAGGTTATTTGATATCAATAAAAAGGCTACTACATACATATTTGCGGTCATGATAAGTCGTAGCTTAGACTTGAGCTTTTATTGAAAGGCCAACGGTTTTAACCTGTTCTGATAGTTAATAATATGTCGCATCGCAAGGGAGAATTATCTTAATTTCATGTTAGGTTTAAACACCACATCAAACAGATAATTTTATCAATGTATACGTTCAATACCTTATTGATCTTACAAAAACCACCGTATGCCTATGATAAACGTCGCGTTGTCGGCAAAGTAACGTTTTAAAAAAATACGCCCGTTGTAGTAAACACAATTCAAATTATACTTTAAATAGTCAATACAACAATTTTGTTAAATATTGGGGAAAATACAATATCGGAAGTTGGTAGCTGGTTTTGCGCAAGGTCAACAGCCAAACAACTATAACCTGAAGCTGCAGTTAGATAAAAACCCACAACATATAGAAAAGAAACTAACCTTACTTGTCATTTTATTTGTTAGCCTTATATGACAAGGTACTTAACCAGCTTGTAATATATCCAATTTGACTTGCTGGTTAAAATAATTTGATAATTCTGTAGACAGCGTCCATAAGTCTCCAGTATCAACAAAACACATATCAGCTATTTCAACTTTCATCATTGTTACTTCATTTAAAGGGGTATCAAAGACAAGGTTTATTCGTATTATGTTAATTGAAAAATCTCCCCAACTTTTTCCTCTAGAAAAATAGAGCTGATTTTTCGTAGCGTATTGAAATGTAAAACCAAAATTAGCTAACATAGTTTCTAATAAATCGTTTGCTTCGCTACTGGAGGTGACACTTTTTGCAAGGGTAATAGGAACTAAATACTTAGGAAACCATTTAAGCATAGGTTTCTTTACTTCAAGAGGCACTGCTTTTCTCTTTTTATAAAAATATCGAAATATTGATATTAAAATTCCCTCAGGCTCCAAACTAAACTCCTACTGTAATGCTAACGCCGCGCTAAGCGGCAATAAAAAAACCGGCTGAAATGTTGATGGACGAAAACAGCCAACTGTTGTTGTCGGTTGTTGATCGCTTTGTTGGGTTTATACTTTTTCGCACTTAACTAAGTTACTACCCACCTTTAAGTTAACGATTGCGTTTTGCTCACTTTGATATTTTGCCCAACCACTTGGGCATGATTTCGCTCTGAACTCTATAACAGCTCCCTTAGGGAGAATAACTTTAGAATGCTTACTTTGCTCTAGTTTTTGCTCCAACTGATTAACCTTTCGCTGCAAGCAGCTTATTGATTCTTTTGAGTTAATAGATATAGAGCAATCGTCAGCAACGGCGTTTGGCGAATGAACAGTAAATAACACCGAAGAGAGTACTAGAGAAATAGCAGAAACACTTTTAAGCATAATCAAATCCTTTTTTGACGTTATAAAGAAGGCATACTCAGCTTCATCCCCAATAAACCTAACAGCTTATGGTGTGAATTTTCGATAAGTTTACATTTAAAAATAAGTGAACCTGAAACTAAGCACTGACTTTATTATTTAATTACAGTACTTTAGCAATGTAAAACACAAATAACAATGCTTCACTAGTTTGTAGAAAATGAAAGTTAAGATAACCGAGAATTAACTGACTATGTGTATCGCTGGATAACACTGGCTGTATTTGTAGTTGTTGCGTATAACAAAAAAAAGCGACACCATTGTCGCTTTTTTATTGAGTATTCCTGCACTCTATTTTTGTACGTTTCATCCTGACGTTAAATCCATTCAACTTGAGTAAAGGTTATTTTATCATCACGGTTTACTTAAAAAATGCTGAAGCTATGTCAATTATCTATTCTATGATCATCCTTACCAAATAACATCCTGTCGTGGCAACCTTAATACTTTTGATCCTTCATTCGTAGACTATTCGTAACTTTCTTGTTTACTAAATTCACAATCCATAATTTATTTAGTATGAATACCTAATCGCACTATTTTGTTTAACTTTGTCCTCCTGACAACTTTAATAATAGTTGCCATTGCGTTATATCCAAGTGCTTTTATTTTAATTTAATGTCAACAATATTAATAAAAAAATAAATTTAGAATAAATACATTTATTTTCATTGGGTTAGAAAAGCACTACTGGGTTATAACTGCACTAAATTAGGTGATCACTGTCATAATAGAGGGTGATATCTTACAAATAAAATAATAGATTTCTGGTTCCGATAAGTAATGAATTGAAAAACACACAACTCAATTCCACTGATGATATAAGTATTGATCACTGTAGATATAAAAATGCGGCCCAGAGAGCCGCATTTGTAAAACTAGTTTTATGCTTCCTGCATAAATTAGTGTCCCATGTATTCCCTTACAAACTATCCTTAGCCTATCCAAATAACATCCTGTTATTTTTCATTAAAATTCCATTTAAATAACTCATCCAGAGTTACAACATTACTCCTGGTGTTTTCCCTCACCTTCGCGTATTCCGTTACGCCGCTATCCTTGCTTAGTCATCCTTGCTTAGTCATCCTTGCT
>JBELHO010000009.1:73227-91801 GCA_042091375.1 Thalassotalea sp.
AGTCATCCTTGCTTAGTCATCCTTGCTTAGTCATCCTTGCTTAGTCATCCTTGCTTAGTCATCCTTGCTCATTCATCCTTGTATTGCCATCCTTGTGAATCCTTCACATTGGCGTATTCCGTTACGCTGCTATCCTTGCTTAGTCATCCTTGCTTAGTCATCCTTGCTTAGTCATCCTTGTATATTCCTTTACACCGTTGTATTCCTTTGTTCTTTGTTCCTTGCGTGATCCGTTACACTTCATTATTCCGTTAGCATCAATAAATAACTTTATTAAGTTAGATGTCTATCATTCCCTAATAGTCTAATAAACTACTTTCCTAGCGGCTTATTAACTTGATGTAATTTATCTTACGCCTATTAATTTTAAAACGAACCCTTACATCGAAACTAAAATATAAATATTCTGCAAAAAAACACCAAAACAAAAATAAAGACATAATATACAGTGGCTTAGTTAGATTTTAGGGGATAAAAACGTTGTAAAAAAAATAAAATCGCACAGCACTGTAAGACATATCTCACAAAGTGATTAGACATATGAGCAGTTGTAAGTTGCACTTAATAAATATTAACCAACCACCGCGGTCAACTTTAATGTATAAATAGTTAAAACCATAGCAACTCATACCAACGAAAATAGCAATTGTGCAACTTATCTTTAGCACCTTACATCTCTTATCTGGCAATGTGCATTTAGCACCTATGGGATATCTTTATTGCGGTCGAATCGCACATAACAACGCATATGATAATACGCATAAATAATCAGATAAGTTGAATAAACACAGCTACTAGATACTGAGGAATATACAGAGTAATTGGTTAATTAATTAGTTGATTTATTCAATCGTTATAATGAGCATATTGCTGAAGTGGTTATCAGCATGTCAGTGTTGGGAGGAGCCAATATTAATAACCCTAGTTCGGCCAGTTTCACACTTAAACTATAGTAAAAATAATGACTAGGCTATTGTTCGCCGATATTATCTCGGTACTTAACCATTAGAGAACCAGAGACATTTCCCACAGTTACTTGACAAATGTTTTGGTAATCAACATCTTGAAAAAAAGCTTGATATTGTGCATTGGTTGCATAAACAGCAACACCTTGGCTTTGAGGATCCTTTTCCAGGATGGTATTCACTGCTGCCATTAAGTAATGACCAAAGCCATGGTGCTGATGCAAGGGATGTATTGCAATAAAAGACAACATGTGAAATCTATCCATGGGCACCGCAGACAATACTTTTTTTTCTTTTTCTATCATTTGTTTGGTACTGAAGTAGCCAGCACCAAGCAGCATCTTTAATCGCCAATGCCAAAACCGGCCGGAATCTAGACCTTGATCAGGTCTGTTTAAGCAAGCAACACCCGCCATGACATCACCCAAATACAACCCCACTATGGGTTGCTTAGCTTGCCAAAATACGGTTAATTCTTCTCGAATAGCAGCGCGCAGCTTTTGTTCATAATCGTGATTGTTACTATCGAATATTTCAACAAACACAGGATCATCATGATAGGCTTGAAAAAGTAATGAAGCGGCTAATTTAAGTTCATCAGCCGCTAGATAGGCAACTTTAATCTTATCATCATCGAATTTTGTTGCTGAATTTGTCATTTAAGACCCTTAGTTAAACTCACCGATAGTATCTAAACCACCATAGCAGTAAAGCTAAAATCAGGTCAAATTTTCATAGTTCGCCACTAAATGGCATAACTTTAATCAGGCAGAAATCATTCGAAACGACAAAGTCATTAAATTAATTATTATTCATCGCGCTTTTACCTATACCTGTTTCTGTTAAGTAGCCATTGGTAAAGTATAAATAAGTGCATTCATCCTTGGTGGTTAAATCATCTTTGTGAACTCGGTGCGTTCGGTAATATAAAATTTCTATGGTGTCATTGTTCTTTTGATACCTTTCAGTAAAATCTGCCACACCTAATCGCCTAAAAACTTGGTCATATGGCGAATTCAAATCAATACCAGCAATTATTTTGCGATTTTTATATTCGCGATCACCAAATTCGGTTGAAAATGAATGTTGATCATCACCTCCAACTGAAACAATACAACCAGATAAAGACATGGTCATTGGTATAACGGCTAATAATGCTAATAAATTACGCTTCATTGTTACTCTCACTTTGATTAAAATAAATAGATTATTGGCTCTTTAGCAAAAGCTGAACCAGTTTTTTAAGTACTTAATTTTATTAATATAAAGTGATATTTAAAGAATTAACTAATGACAGAAATGGTTTTATTTACTAAAATCTAGTTAAATTTACATGCTGAATTTATTCAATATGACCACAAATGAGCAAATTATCAACATAGCAAATAACCTCGCTAGTAATGGTCAAAAGCCCAGTGTTGCCCTGATCAAAAGTAAATTGCCAACTTCAGTACCACTGCCCACCATTATCGCCGTATTAAAGACATGGACTCACCAACCCGGTAAGCAGCAAGTAAAAGAAAGTGAGTTTAAAGACAAGCAAACTTCGCATATCGATAATGGTGATATACACCAGTTAATAACCTTAGCATTAAGCCCATTACATCAGGAGATAGCTGAATTAAAAACTAAAATAGATCAGTTGTCGCAAAAAATAAACGACACGGGTATCGATTAATTATCGGTGTCTGCTACATTATCGGCGTCTGATCAATGATTGGTGTCTGGTGTCAGCTCAGCAATGAAATCAATCATTGAGTTGGCTATTTTTTTGTGAGGCTCACAACCAGTTGTTTCAACCCAAATTTCCCCCGTGTCATTGTTTAATGACAAAATAGTATCGTCTTCATCGGTGAGCGCAAAAAATATAGTAATTGCTTGTTTTAATTTACGTTTCATTAAAACATGCCCAATAATATTCTGCTGTAAACGGGCAAAATCCTCTGCACACCAAGGAAAAAGTAATATTAACTTGCCGTGTTCACAACTCGCGTTCATTGAGTCACTGTAAATAGTTGAAAAATATTTACATATATCTTCATGTAAGGTTAATTCTAAAGCATGCTCAACATTGTCAAATGACAAGTTATCACTAATATTTACCGGCTGCCAATACTCCATAGCTTCACTGTGTTTACCCTGTATACACGGCGAATGCCATTGTTCGTCAACTTCGGTCAAGGGTAAGTGTCCATTGATCGACTGGTACTCAGTGACAAATGTTTGTGAGAATTCGATCACACGCTTTGCTAAATCATCAATTGTTGTTTTCATCTACTGATAAAATCCTATAAAATGACAAAAATGTCTTAACTCATTGCTTTTATGACTCAGTATAACAACGCTTCAGAATTAGATAAATTAACTTTAGGTAAAACCACCGAATATACAGGCACATACAATCGAGACTTATTACAAGGTATACCGAGAAAATTAAACCGAAGTGAATTAAATCTGAATAATAACGCCTTGCCGTTTAACGGCGAAGATATCTGGTATGGTTATGAATTGTCTTGGTTAAATACTAAAGGAAAACCAGTGGTGGCAGTTGCTGAGTTCACCTGTCCTTGTACTAGTCCAAATATGGTAGAATCTAAGGCCTTTAAACTGTACTTAAACAGCTATAACCAAAGTTGTTTTCCATCTGCACAGGTAGTTGAAGATCAATTACAACAAGATCTGTCAGCAATAACAGGCGCGCCATCACAAGTGAAACTATTTACTATTGATCAATGTCCGCCGCTGTCACTTCGTTCATTGGAAGCAATATGTATAGATGACCAAGACATTGAAATAAGCCATTACCAACTTCAGCCAGAATTATTAACTACCGTAAAAAACACTGAAATTATCAATGAATCATTGGTCTCACACTTACTTAAATCAAATTGTTTGATCACTAATCAGCCTGATTGGGCAACCATATACATAGATTATCGAGGCAAGAAGATTGCTCACTCTGCACTTTTGCAATACTTGATATCTTTTCGTCAGCATAATGAATTTCACGAACAATGTGTTGAAAGAATATTCTGTGATATTCAGCAGTATTGTCAGCCCGAGGAACTAACAGTTTATGCGCGTTACACGCGTCGCGGTGGCTTAGATATTAATCCGTACCGCACCACCACGCAAAACAAAGCACCATTAGCCAGAACCTTACGACAATAAATATCAAGAATGTATGCTGACATTGTTGTCACTTAGGTATATATTGTTATTATTATTGATTAATAGTAAATTTCTGATAAATATTTTAATTTATGATAAATAGTTTAATTTGATAAACAGTTTAATTCACAATAATCAGTGTAATTTACTTTTATTATGGATCCGTATACGCAGCTACAAGAATAAGGACTATTGACCTACATGAGTAAGACAGCTGGATTAAAAAGAAAGTTAGATGTGGCCGCAAAAGCCTCACCTTCAGCATTAGAACAAGAGCTAATGCAGCAAACCACTCTACTTACTCAATTTATTGGTAAACTGTCACAAGTTGCCAAAGGCATGGATATTGTTCTTGATAACAAATTGGCGATGTTAAGAGGGATTTTAGCAAAAAACACTTCGTTGTCGGACATCGAAGCCCCCCTTAAAGAAGTGACAACACTTTTACAAAAGCACTCGCTGAAAAATGAACAAAACATTCGTCAATTGCATGATGAATTTCACCGCGCGGGTTCTAGCTTACAAAAAATAAATGGTTTACCAAGTGATCTGCGTCGCAACCTTCGTGCATTGTTAAAAGATAGTAGCGATAGTAAAGATGCCATCGTACAATATGTGCCGGTATTAAATAAGCTCATTAACTTGTATCAAAAAGCTTTTGTCGCGCAAACATCGGCCAATTCTGATCTATCTCAAACAACTAAGGTTAATGAAAATCCCCTTAAAAACGTTGACTTATCACCAAATCACCAAGAAGTTGTCAAGCGTTTCTCTGCTTTTTTAAGCAAGTTGACGGTATCTACAAAATATCGACAACAGGTTTCAAAAATAAAATCAGAATTAGCTGTAGATATATCTGATGATAAATTATTCGATAGCTTTTTAGCCATATTTGATGTGATCAGCAATGATCTTACCCAAGAAAGAAATACCGCCAAAATATTTTTATCAACGTTGAGTAACACCTTATCCAAGGTTCAATCGGCTGTAAAAAACACCATCCTTTCTAATCAAGCTTGTCAAGAGAAACACCACGCTCTTAATGAACAATTACAGCAACAAATTGGTGATATGGCCAATGGTTTAGATCAAGCGAATTCTCTTGCAGATATTAAAAACGACATTAGCAATAAACTGCAAAAAATTGTTGGTACCTTAGAATCAAAAACAGATTTTGAGGCGCAACAACAGCAATTGATTGAAAAGCAATTGTCAGAAATGAAAAATAAAGTAGACAAATTAGAAGAGCAAAGCAAAAGTTTTGAAAAACGCATTCAAGAACAACAAGCGAAAAGTATGCAAGACGCTTTAACTAAGTTAGCTAATCGCGCTGCATTTGATGAGTTTTTTGCCCGCGAAGTTGTTCGCTTTCATCATAAAACATTTGAACTGGCAATCGCGGTTATTGATCTAGATGACTTCAAGCGTATTAACGACACCTATGGCCACACTGCAGGTGATAAGACCCTACAAGTGATTGCCAGTACATTGACGAAGTACATTCCAGATGATGCATTTTGCGGACGATACGGCGGCGAAGAATTTGTGATCGTTATATCACACGTCAATAAACAACAGATCGTTGAAAAACTTAACGAGCTTCGCCTCAAAGTTGCCCAATTACCATTTAAATTTAAAAATAGTAAAGTGAGTATTACTCTGTCTATGGGAGTTACACACATTCAGGAAAATGATAACGTTCACACCGCTTTTGAACGAGCTGACTCGGCTTTATATCAAGCAAAAGAAAAAGGAAAAAACACTGTCATCTATACATAATCTTTTTAGGAGTGTCCATGCATACGCAACTTGATCCTGTCGGCAATATGAATTTACTTTCTCCTATCGAAGTAGAAAAATTACAAAAATCAGCAAACAGTGCCCTCTATCAACTATACCGAAACTGCTCCCTTGCCGTACTCAATGCCGGCAGTCATACTGATAATGCCGAAGCCATATATCAACAGTTTGAGAGCTTTAACATCCAGGTTTTACGCCGCGAACGCGGTGTTAAAATTGCTTTAGAGCAGCCCCCCTCAGATGCTTTTGTCGATGGTAAAATAATTCGTGGTATTCAAGAGCATTTATCGGCTGTATTGAGAGATATTTTATTTATTCACAATCGTTATCACCAAATCAATGTATCAAAAGATCAAATTACCCACATTACCTTTGATATTTTGCGCAATGCTAAAGTGATCATACCAGACAGTGAACCTAACTTAGTTACCTGCTGGGGAGGACACTCAATAAATCAACATGAATATCAATATACCAAAGAAGTAGGCTATCAATTAGGCTTGCGCAATTTCAATATTTGTACTGGTTGTGGCCCCGGAGCTATGAAAGGTCCAATGAAGGGCGCCACTATTGGCCATGCCAAGCAACGCCATGAAAGTGCCCGTTATATCGGCCTAACTGAGCCAAGTATTATTGCTGCAGAGCCTCCTAACCCGATAGTCAATGAACTGGTGATCATGCCAGATATCGAAAAGCGTTTAGAAGCATTTGTACGCTTATCACATGGGATCATTATTTTTCCTGGTGGTGCAGGCACTGCTGAAGAATTGTTATACATCTTGGGTATAATGCTCAACCCAAAAAACAAAGCACAAGTACTGCCTATTATTTTGACTGGACCGGCAAGCTCTGCAGACTATTTTGCTAATATAGATAAATTTATTGGCGCCACTTTAGGTAAACAAGCCCAGTCACTTTATCAAATCATTATCGATGATCCTGAAACGGTTGCAAAATCGATGAGTCAAGGCCTAGTAGATGTTTTAGCCTATAGAAAAGCCATTGGTGACGCCTATCACTTCAACTGGACTTTAGTGATAGAAAGTGATTTTCAGCAGCCATTTGAGCCAAATCATCAAAATATGGCCGCCACTGAAATAAGTTATCAGTTAGATACTGCATCACTAGCCGCTAATTTACGCCGGGTCTTTTCAGGTATTGTTGCCGGCAACGTGAAGTCGCAGGGAATGAAAGAGATCAGGGAGCACGGCCCTTTTCAATTGGTTGGTGACAGTGTGATAATGGCGTTAATGGATGATCTGCTTGCGTCTTTTGTAAGCCAACAACGAATGAAGCTGCCAGGCAGTCAATATATCCCTTGTTACCGCGTAGTTAGGGATAGTTAAATGTCGGTTCAACTGGTTTTAATCGATGCCCTCAATTTAATTAGGCGTATTTATGCGGTGCAAGAGCGGCCATTTTTACTTAATAATGAGCTCGCAGAAAAAACTAAGCAGCAGGTTGTCTACAATACTCAACAGGCGGCAACGCAAGCATTACTAAAGATCATTGATTTAAAACAACCAAGCCATGCATTAGCGGTTTTTGATAGTACTTCACCTTGTTGGCGCTATACTCTATTCCCTGATTATAAAAAAGGCAGGAAAAAAATGCCTGAGCATTTAGCCAACAAGCTAAGTGATATTCAAGATGCATTCATGGATCAACACGTTGATTCATTGGTATCAGAGGAAGATGAGGCCGACGATTTGATCGCCACATTAGCTATTAAAGTGGCATTAAGGGGGGTAAAAGTTACCATAATTTCAACTGATAAGTGTTTTTTGTCACTGTTGAACCAAAATATTCGTGTCTACGATTATTTCAATAGACGCTATTTAGACCGTGATTACGTCCAAGATAAATTTGATGTTAAGCCTGAGCAACTAATCGACTTGTGGACACTCACGGGTGACTCTACCAATAAAATACCCGGTGTTGCAGGTGTTGGCCAAGTCACCGCAGCAAAACTACTCAATCAATATGGCTCGCTCCATGAAATATTAGTAGCGACAGATCTCAAAGCCAGTCTTTTTGAAAAACTACAGCAACACAATCAGCAAATTAAGTTAAGTAAACAATTGTTACAACTTAAAAAAGATATTCCGTTGGGCTTTAATTTAAAAGATATTCGCTTACCCCATTAGGGCATCTGTGCAAACCTCTAGCACAACCGATAACAAAACCTAAAGCACGATCAATTATTTACCTAAATTTTAACTATACTTCTCTGTTAACAGTATATTTTACTTAGATTTATACTATATAATATTGTCCATTGAGTTCAGCATATGGCAAGCTACTATACTCAGTGATGGTTCAGCAAAAGCTCAGTATAGGCCCAATAAAGGCTCAACGAAGTCGCAAGAAGAGCTCCTAGCTAATACCGTAAAACCTATAAAAACAACCTAAAGGATGAATTGATCTTCATTACTTAAAAGTGAATACAATGAATAAAAAATTTTTAATCGGTGTTCTTATCTCATTAGCGAGTTACGCTATCTTTGTTGGATTAGTAGTTAACTTTTATGACGACAGCCCTTCCAATATGCAATGGGAAGATCGAGAAAGCTTCAACAGACTTTACATCAGTAAACTAAAACTCGGCGAATTGCAGGTAGAGCAAGTGATTGAAGAGTTGGGCAGCCCTGATATTATAAAAGCCAAACAAGTTCAGCAAATTAATTATCAAGTACTGTTTTATCGCACTCAACATGTCAAATCAGATGGTATCACTACCCAAGAAGAATGCTCTTACTTAGTATTTGTTAACGATACCTTAGTTGAATTTGCCAGCGCGGAAAACTACAGTGGATTAGAAGCCATAATTAATACTTATGCCGCGGTTAACAGCTAACCAAATCAGCAAGTTACCACCTGATTTGGTTAAATGTATATAGAAATTCACAACAACAATTAAGTCAGTTAGCCAGACACATATATAAGTGTTCTTTACATAGATTATTAATGACTGACAGGTGAGAATATATAATTGTTCAACCAATCATTTATAGCGGTGCAGGTGATAATAGCCTAGCATGCACAGTAATTTCTTCTCGATCATAATACAAGTGTTTGGCGTACAGTTCATATTTCACTTGCTGTTCAACAAAGGCATCTTTGATGGTTTGAATATCATCTAGCACTTGTTGATATCGACCTTTCATGGGCAACTTCAAATTGAATATCGCTTCTTGACAATAACCATGTAACAGCCATTCTGCGATTAATTTAGCAACCCGTTGTGGCTTCTCCACCATATCACAAACCAACCAATAGACATTTTTTTTGATCGGCTTATATTTAAAACCATCGATCATTTTGTGTTTTACTTGGCCAGTTTCCAGCAAGGATTCTGCCATCAAACCATTATCAATAGCCGTTACCATCATACCTCGTCGCACCAGTTGATATGTCCACCCTCCCGGTGCTGCGCCCAGATCTACCGCATTCATCCCGGAAGTCAACCGAGTTTGATGCGCTTCACGTGGAATGAAGTGCAAGAAAGCTTCATCTAATTTTAAGGTAGAACGACTAGGCGCATCTTTGGGAAACTTCAAGCGAGGAATTCCCATAACATGAGGAGAAGTGTTATGACCTAGCGAATAGCCCAACAGCACTTCATTACCACTAAAAAACAAGGCGTGTAAAATAGCTCCCCGATTGTCGTGCTTAGCTGTTAACTGATTATTTTTGCGCAACGCTTGCCTTAATGGCACCGCTAATTTTCGACAAAATTTAGACAACGCCTTACCATCATTGGTATCTGCAGTTTCCATACGCAAATCGGCATATTGGTATTGGCTATCGTTCACTTCAGTGAGCGCTTCAGTGATCGCTTCAACGCGATTGAAATCTGGAAGGCTAATTTTGTCTGTCAACGTCACAAACCATTGCCGAGCAAAGATCAGCCGTTTAAGGGGAATTTTACCAATTAATTGTTCACCTGATTTTGGCTCATTTAAATGAAAGAATACGATCCCTTGATTTTTTGCCAGTTGTAAATATCCATAGACTTGATTCCACGCCGCTTTTTCTTGAATTTCAGCTCCGCATTCTTTTTCAAAGCCCGGTCGACAATACAATACGATTGATGTCATTATTTTTTTTCACCTACAAAAAGTAAACAGAACCAGCCAAGTGCCATGGCGATCCCTCCCATTGGCGCAAACTGACCAACACTGTGTAAAGCGAACAGTGTTTTCAGGTAAATACCACCACTAAAGGCTAAAATACCCAAGCTAAACAACAAAGCCGCGACCAATAAAACCCGATTGGGGTTAATCGTATTCCACACCACTAAAGCCAGCAAAGCCAGCGTATGCATAAATTGATATGCTAAGGCAGTAGACAAGCTGGTTTGCTGTTGTGCCAATAACGAGGATCCAGCATGAGCTAACCAGGCGCCGAATAATACTGAAAAACAGCCGCTAATAGCAATGAATATTCGCAAACACAGGGGAATATTAACTAATTTCATCGATAAACCTTTTAATTTGTTCAATAGCAGTGGATAAATGTTGTTGCTGAGTATAGCCCGATTTCACTCTGGGTTTTAAATTGTGATCACCATCAGGTAAATAAAAAACGTCGCAGCAACAAGGTATATCATAGTCCTTGATCTCAATTTTTGAACCAAGTGCATCCCGCTCTCCTTGGAGAATAAGCACTGGTTTAGTGGTCTGTTGCAGCGGCAGTAAACGCAAGTTTTGTGGTTTTTTCTGTGGATGAAAAGGGTAGCCAAGACAGATCACCCCCGAAACACTGATACTTTGATCAGCAACTAAGCTCACCGCAACTCTACTGCCCATGGATTTACCGATCAAAAAAATAGGTGTATCCACCTCTAATTGATCAATCACTTTGTGATAGCAATCCATTAATGCTGGCATTTTATCAGGGGGTCTGCGTTTGCCATCAGCTTTGCGCTTATCCATGTAAGGAAAGTTAAAGCGCACCACATCGCAGTCAATGTTATTTAATAATAAGGTAAAGTTTTCCATAAACTCTGAATCTAAATCAGCGCCTGCACCATGTGCAAAAATCAACGTTGCCCGGCTTGAACGTTCAGCAACAGCAAAGGCTAGATCAGTTTTAACAGTGATATCACTCAAGGTTTATTCCTCGTCCAACTGTGCTTGCTCATTGGCTACTGTATCTAATACCCACTCTCTGAAGGCTGAAATTTTGCCTACATCTACCTGACTCTCTCGGCAAACAATATAGAAGGCATTTTTACTCAACAATTTGTGTTCAAATAATGTCACCAGTCGTCCGGCATCTATCTCAGGTTTTGCCAAAATACTTTGAGTTAGGGCAACGCCTTGACCGTGCACTGCTGCCTGCACAACCATCGCAGAGTGACTAAAAATAGGGCCGTGATTGACATTAACTCCCTTGACATTCACTTCTTTAAACCAGCGTTTCCAATCGCGCCTTGAGGTATCGTGCAACAAGGTATGATTGGCCAGATCGGCAATACTGTTGAGCTTTTTGTGACTCGAAAGCAACAAAGGCGAACAAACTGGCACCAAGTATTCGGTGTGCAATTTATCGGCATGCACTTCAGGCCAGCGCCCTCGCCCATAATAAATAGCCACATCGACATCTTCAGTTAACGAATGATCGGGCTGATCAACGGCTTTTATGCGCACATCAATTTCTGAGTGTAGATTAGTAAAAGTATTTAAACGGGGTACCAACCATTGAATGGCGAAGCTAGGTTGCAAACTCACCGTGATAGCCCCTTTAGCACCTCGCGCTAATAATCGCTCAGTTGCATCATTAATAGCAGTAAACACATCTTTAATGTCTAAATAATAGGATTGACCTTCTTCAGTCAACAATAAAGCACGGTTTTTTCGCATAAATAACTTTATGCCTAGAAATTCTTCTAAAGATTTAATTTGGTGACTAATTGCCGCTTGAGTTACAAATAACTCTTCCGCCGCCCTAGTAAAACTCAACTGCCGGGCAGAAGCTTCAAAAGCACGTAATGCATTGAGTGGAGGAAGACGTGTTGCCAAAATTTCACCTGTTACAATCTGTAGAAATTACCAATACCGCATTTTTTACACTATATCTTACCCAACGGATTTAGTCATTAGTTTTTCTAATGAATAACATTAAAAAATGTCATTTTATTTTTTTTCAGCATTAACGTAACATTCACTTCGTAGATGAAGGACTACAACTTTACAGAACAAGCTTACATGAAGCTGTTACTTATAATAACTGACTCCCAACCAGCCATTGATAAGTAATATAGAGAAAGCAAAGTCCCAGAGCATCTATAAGTATATTTAACTTACTACATAGCAAAGGTGACATCATGTTCAACAAGCAAACACATTTAACCAAAATTGCAGCAAGCTTATTTACATTAACTTGTCTGGCCGTTACTAGTGCACAAGCAACTGAGGTATTAAAACCATTACCGATTAATACCGCTGAAATAACTAAGGCTGCCCAACTTAATATCGCTCAATCAATTTCTGCCTTTACCCTAAAAACCAATGCAGTAAAAGCAGACCTTAACACACTATTTAACACTACAGCTAAAAAAGCTAAACCTGTTAATACCACAGCAATCAAATCAGAGCTGATCGCTGAATAACTGTTGACATTGAAGCAAACAAACTACCTACTATGGCTTAATTTCTCTAGGATTAACGCCAATATATAATGAAGGGATGCCTGATTAGCATCCCTTTTTATGTTCAGGACGAACGGTATGTCATGATCACATGGATGTGAAGGAATGACCATGTTCAGGACGAACGGTCAGCTTGTCAGTTCCAGACACAAGCTAAGTACCTACATCCGTAAAGCCACAGCTTGTCAGTTCCAGACACAAGCTAAGTACCTACATCCATGTAGGCAATTAAAAATAGTATTAACGCTATTTATAAAGTTCATCACTTAGATTGCTATCAAGAAACAGAAATCCACCTAAACCCGTTAGGCCGTGATAACTAATACTTTATAGTATTACACAATGGCGAACAGCAAGTAACGACTCAACAGCCAACATAATTAACAAGGGCGGCATCGAGATGATGCCGCCCTTTTTCACACCAATGTTCAAAAAAAGATGAAAAAATTAATTACTTCTCAACTTTACTCAAATCACCGGCTTTAATAATCGCAAACGCCTCAACAGTTAAATACTTGCGCATGACTTTGTTGATGTCTTCAGCGGATAGATTTTCAAT
This sequence comes from Thalassotalea sp., assembly GCA_042091375.1. Classification (GTDB taxonomy): domain Bacteria; phylum Pseudomonadota; class Gammaproteobacteria; order Enterobacterales; family Alteromonadaceae; genus JBELHO01. The sequence goes on from JBELHO010000009.1 coordinate 86,378, forward strand.
TTGCTGCTCATATCGTTTGGCAAACTGCATGGTGCGATCTAAACGTAAATTAGCGTTTAACGAGCCTGCTAATTCTCCATCTTGAGAGCGACTTACTTTACGTCCTTGTAATAAACCAGACTTAGCTGCAATAACTTCTTCATCGGTAAAGCCATCTTTCAATAAACGAACAATTTCTTCTTTAAAGCCCAATTCAACTTTCGCTAAATTTTGTGGTGCACAAATAGCGTAAACACCAAGTGCAGCGCGCTCGTCATAATTACTGATATTGATAAAAGAACCAGCACCGTAGCTTAAGCCATCTTGTTGGCGTAAGCGCGTCGCTAAACGGCTATTTAAGAAGCCACCACCTAACATGTAGTTACCAATCGTTAACGCAGGAGCATCGACATGTTGTTGTCCAACAGGAATACTCAATGAAGCAACAAATGTTGCGTTCTCTTTATCTGGCGTATTAAAATTCATCGCTTGGTTAGAGAGTTTTTGATAAGGCGCATCAACACGTTTATAGGCATTTGAACTCTGCCAGTTAGACGTTATTTCATCTAACACTTTGGTTGTTTGCGCTTGCTCAAAATCACCAACTACGCTAATTTGCATACTATTCGGACCATAAAAATCTTTATGAAATTGTTTAATATCAGTAAGTGTAGTTGCCGCTAATTCGGCTAAATCTTCTTCAAAAGTCCCTATGTAGTTAGGGTGTCCTTTTGGAAAAGGGCTTTGATGGCGGCTATAAGCACGAAATGCAATGGCTTGTGGATCTTGCAATTGTTGTTCAATGCTCACCTTAGCTTCACTTTTGTATAACTCAAACTCCTTCTCGTCAAACGCTGGTTTTTGCAGCACTTCAGCCACTAACTTTAAGGTGTCATTCAAGTTTTTACGGGTTGTGTTAACCGTGACATAAGCAGAAGTATTACTTCCTCCAATGTTGACCTGAGCTTCTAATACATCAAATGCTTCTTTCAACTGTTCACGCGAGTAATTTTCAGTACCGCGCATTAACATAGCACCCGTTGCATTACCCACCATGCTTAACCCTTGCAAAGATAATAGGTCACCCATCTGCATTGACATGCGAACAACAACAGATTCACCCCGTGTTTTCTTTGGTAACAGCGCAACTTTAACGCCAGTGTCTAAACGGCTGGTGCCATTGCGCGCGTCGATATTGTCATGAGAAGGATCAAACGCCTCCCCTTGAGCGACTTGTTCACGCCCTTTGTATCCCTCAAGCATTGCAGAAACACTGTCTACTTGTGGAATTTCAGCACGATCAGGTGTTTTTGTAGGAATAAATTTACCCAAGGTCCGGTTGTTTCGCTTGAGATAATTTTTAGCAACTCGATTCACATCTTCGGCTGTCACTTGTTCAATGCGATCTCGGTTGAGAAAAATTAGACGCCAGTCCCCCATGCCAAGCCATTCACTTAATTCCATCGCAATGCGCTCTGACGAATTAAATGCAAGCTTAGTGTTTTTCAATAACGTGCGTTTTGCTTTTTCCACTTCCTTAGCAGTAATTGGATTTTCAGCAATGTTCTCTATTGTATTAATTAACACTTCTTCTGTTTTTGATAAATCAGCGGTTTTATCAACTTGTGCCCCAAACATAGCGACACCCGGCTCCGCCCACTGAAAATTAATGCCAAAGGTATTACTGGCAAGTTTATTTTCAACTATTGCTTTATGTAAACGACCTGTCGCTGGTGCAGCAAGTACTTGGTTTAATACATCGACAGCTGAAAAATCAGGATGTGATCCCGCAGGTATGTGATAAAGCACACCAATCAATTGGGTATCACCAACGCGACGAACAGTAACTTCGCGCTCGCCATCTTGTGCAGGTTCAGCTGTGTATAGTGGATTAATAATTCGGTCTGGCTTAGGAATTTGACCAAAGGTAGCATCAATTTTTTTCAACATGTCTTCCGGATCAAATTTACCCGCTACCGTTAATGTTGCATTGTCTGGCTGATAATATTTGCGATAAAATGCCTTTAATCGGTCAATTGGAACATTCTCTAAATCAGCGCGTGAACCAATAGTTGATTTACCATAATTGTGCCACTCATAAGAAACAGCAAGCATGCGCTGAATTGTAATTCTAAACGGATTGTTCTCACCACTTTCAAATTCATTGCGAACAACCGTCATTTCACTATCAAGATCTTCTTTAGCAATAAATGAATTGACCATGCGATCAGATTCCATGCTCAATGCCCAATCAATATTTTCTTCTGTCGCAGCAAATGTTTCAAAGTAATTAGTGCGATCGGTCCAAGTCGTTCCATTAGGGCGAGCGCCATGTGAACTGAGCTCAGCAGGAATATCTTTATGCTTAGGCGTTCCCTTGAACACTAAGTGTTCAAGCAAATGAGCCATGCCTGTTTCACCGTAGTTTTCATGCTTTGAGCCAACATGATAAGTCACATTGACTGTGACTGTCTCTTTAGTTTGATCAGGAAAAAGTAGTACTTGTAACCCATTGTCTAAACGGTATTCACTGATCCCCTCTATTTCTGTAACTTTTTTTAATTGTTCAGCAAAGGCCATAGAGCTCAATGACGTTATGCCTATTGAAGCCACCATTGCAATGGTACTGGGCTTAAACCACTTTTTTAACATAATTTTTCCTTGTTGTTGATTGCTTGCAAACCTTGCCAGATAAATCACCATAGGTAAACCTAATTAGTTGAACTAATAGCTGACGTTATTGGCACTTGTTGTTAGCTTTTATTTACTTACTTCACAAAACTAACAATAATTTAAAGAGAAGTTAACTGGTGGGTTGTAGAATTTAATATTTGCAATCGATCAAATGAACTTTGAAAGTGAGTGTCCTTGATAATTACTGACCGCTGGTTTTATCTTCACCGCACAGAAACGCGCGGCGAACACAACGCGAAATACAATGATAATAAGGGGTATCCACTAAACTGATGAGTTGTTTTCTAGCGGTAGTCATGGCAAGTCCTTTGCGCTGAGTTGAATGAGGGAAAACCTCAATAAAATCAACAACAATTTAACAACAGAAAAGAAATTAGCTCTTGTCTAATTTAAGTGAGTGTCCTTGTTATTAATGTTGCTTCCTTAATTTTGCTGAATTAGTTGTTCTAACTCAAAGTAACCGCCATGACCAAACTCTGTCTTTAATAAATCATTAATGCTATAACGCATTTGACGAGTAAAACCTGAACGACTCACAATACCGGACAGTAACCAGTACTCTAACCGCTCGGTTAATTGTGCACTATTGTTCCCTTTAATAATTAATCTTTGCTGGTGTTCATCAAGCTCTTTAGCCACTAAGTCAGCTAATTTGTGTCGGCCGTTGGTATAAACTATCTGCCTTAATTGCGACTTATTTTTCAACTGTAATGGATTTTGTTGTAAGCCTATTGTTTGAAAAGCCGGATGGCTTTCATCTTGATGAATTGCTTGTAATTGATATGAGCGAATCGACTCAGCTTTTTCGAAGCCTCGCCTTTTTACTTGCATTTGAGCTTTGGCTGTCTGTTGAGAAATATTTACTTGATAGGCATACTCGCTGTAAACTGGCACATCGACTAATTTAGGCAGATATTCTAATTCATAGAAATACTCATCAAGATCTTGCTCATACTCTGAAATAATTTTTATCTGTTTTCTCAACTTCTTTTGATTTTTAGAATAACGTCGCTCCTGTGAATCAAATTGTTCGTTTAATTCAGATAACTCACGAGTTAATTGGTAAAACTCTTCGCTATTTTTCTCTGCCTTCTCCAATAAAAGTTCTTTGATTTGGATGTCTTTACTCAATAATTGCAACTGGGTGTGTTCAACTTTCTGTTGCTTTTCATTCACTAAAAGCACATTGCTAGATTCTTTTATGAGTGCCCGAAGTGCAAAAATTTCATCTTGTACAGCTTGATACTCAGGGTTAATTATCGCTTCGTAACCACTGATGTATTCTGCAACTCGTGCTTCTGCTCTGTCATTTGTTGTGTAACGGATCTCTGACAAGCTTACAGCCAACGACATTTCATTTGATTGACTGTGATCTATTGTCTTTTCAAACCTTATGAAATGCTCTAATTCACCGAATGATTGATTTAATTGCGGTTCATCCATAATCAACTGCACTTTAAGGCCAAAATTATCAAGATTTTTTCGAGACAGCGCTACTAGCTTTTGGCGATACTGTAAATTATTGCGATGTTTTAAAAGCTTAGCGTAGAGTATTTGTGCTTTGGCAGGTAAGTTATCCTTTTCAGCTTGTATCGCTGCTACTGATATGCGATCTAACCACAAATTAAAATTGCGCTGTGCCTGCGCCACTTTTTGCTGCGTTTTAATATCATTTGGCTTAACTTCCAACGCCTCTAAATACCTTTCAAGTGCCAACTGATAATGGCCTTGACTAATATAATCATCACCGTCGTTCATGAGCTCTCTGTGAGCACACCCCGATAAAAAAAGGAAAAATATAAGCCCAAGTGCTGACCATTTAAAACCCATGTTAACTCTCTTTGTCCGTTAGTATTTAAATTAATTTTCAATGTTGAAGATAAGCACAGCATTTAATCGCAAAGACAATAATAAAGTACTTATTCTTTTAGATGGCTAGCATAACAATGCTTAACTGAACTTAAACTGAACTTAAACAAAAAATAATGAGTGTATTCATTAAGATAAAAGGGATAAAAATAAGGTTTATGGGATTTAGTCCTGTGACAACCATTTGGTTGGCTAATTTATAAACAAAGTTGGGTTTGCCGTTGTGAGTGATATTGCCGCGGTTGTCTAAGACAGCCCAACGCCAGAAGCCAGAAACTTCTTCCTCAGTGAATAAATCTTCACCTGTTGCCACGGTATAAATATCAGTGACAACGCCTGCAAATTTGAGTGAGTGTACTTGCTAGTTTGAGGATATGCTGGATACAATCATTTAGCAAGCCGCACATTAAAAAGCCGGCGAATACGGGCTTATCTAAAATTTATTTTAACTTTTTATCTCAGGCTCATCAGCTAAAGCAATATCAACAATATGATTCAAGCAATTAAACCCATAATGAATAAAAGAGCCTGGGTGATCCTCGATAGCGAACGAAGCCTTCTATAGATAATCCAGATAGTTAGATTTCTTATAAACACAAAAAATCCAACCATCAAATACCTCAGATTCATCAGGTAAAGCCAAAGACTCATCAACAACAGGAAATAACGAGGATGAAATAACGAGGACACTCGCTTACGAAACAAGGAAAGTCGCTTTTAAAACAGTCTAATTTAAGTGAGTGTCCTTGTTAATTTTAGCCCTTGTCTAATTTGAATAAGTGTCCTTGTTAATTTTACTGTTAGGGGTATCCATTAAACTGATGAGTTGTTTTCTGGCGGTAGTCATGGCAAGTCCTTTGCGCTGAGTTGATTGAGGGAAAA
>JBELHO010000010.1:0-58134 GCA_042091375.1 Thalassotalea sp.
TTTTTTGCCTATCGATTGTTCGATACAGTCAGTGGTTGTATCAACAAATTACTGTATTTGATCTTTTTATTGTTACTGAGGAACTTTTGCCAGGACACTAAGTCATAAATTATGAGACTTATATTCCCTATGTGTTTCATGTGTTTATTATATTTTATTTGTTGCGTTTACTTTTTATAAAGTAAACGTTTTTTTTTGCTATTTTTATCTATACTACATCTGCAGTCCTCATCGTATGGTTATTAGGAACAAATATGATATTAGCGATAGATCAAGGTACAACAGGTACTACGATTCACCTGACAAGTGTCAATGGATGTCATCTTGCTAGTGCTTATCAAGAGTTTGGGCAAATTTATCCGCAACCTGGGTGGGTTGAGCATGATCCTGATGAAATATGGCAAGTGACCCAACAAGCTATTACTGCTGCGATAAATAGCGCCAACATCAGATTTTCTGAGTTGAGTTGTATTGGTATTACCAATCAACGAGAGACTACACTGATATGGCATAAAGTTACCGGTAAACCGCTATACAATGCTATCGTTTGGCAATGCCGGCGTTCAGCATCTATTTGCCAAGAAATTAAAGATTTAGGCAAAGAAAAATGGTTACAACAAAAAACAGGTCTGTTAGTTGATGCATACTTTTCGGCAACTAAATTAAAGTGGTTGTTTAACAATAACCCTGAACTAAAAACCTTAGCAGAGGCTGGTCTGCTTGCATTCGGTACCATAGACAGTTGGTTAATTTGGCGGTTAACTAACGGTGAATCACATTTTACAGATCACAGCAATGCTTCTCGAACCTTACTTTATAATATTCATCAGCAGGCATGGGATGTTGAACTATTGGAGTATTTTGATATCCATGCGTCGATACTCCCAGAAATAAAGACTTCTGCAGGCTTATTTTGTAAAACCAACAAACAGAGTTTTCTTGGCTGTGAAGTGCCTATTACCGGCGTAGCTGGCGATCAACAAGCTGCATTATTTGGTCAGCGTTGTATTACACCTGGCATGGTTAAAAATACCTATGGAACCGGCTGTTTTATGTTGATGTTTACTGGACAGCAAGCATTTCTCTCAAAACATGGGTTGTTAACTACCATCGCATGTGATGCATTAGGTCAACCGGCATACGCTCTGGAAGGCTCGGTATTTATCGCTGGTGCGGCAATTCAGTGGCTGCGCGATCAATTACAGCTTATCAAGCATGCCGCAGAATCTGAGCCTTTAGCATGGAGTGTTGAAAATACCCAAGGCGTGTATTTTGTGCCAGCATTAACTGGCTTAGGCGCTCCCCATTGGCAGATGCATGCCAAGGGGGAGATCACTGGACTCACGCAGGGGTGTGAAAAAGCGCATATTGTCAGGGCAACCTTAGAAGCGATCGCATTTCAAAGTTATGATCTTTTATCTTTGATGCAACAAGAGAGTCAGGTCAATATTACTGAAATAAAAGTTGATGGTGGTGCTGCAAAAAATAATTTTTTAATGCAATTTCAAACGGATATCTTACAGGTGCCTTTAACTAGGCCAAGTCATGTTGAAGCCACTGTGCAAGGGGCTACGATACTTGCCGCGATTGGCGCCGGCATATGGCAAGCTGATAATATACCCGAGAAATTAGCTAAAAAAGCACAAACATTCATTCCCTCAATAACTATTACTGAGGGGCAGCATTTGATTAAAGGTTGGCATAACGCGGTTGATAAATGTTTATCTAGAGCAAAAAACAGCTGTTGAGTTGATTAGAATGGGTTTATTGACCGTCAAGTAACTTTTCTTGCTGCGCTTTAAAGGCAGCTTTTATTTCTTCAATGACACTGTTCACGTTGACGGCAGTGCTATTTTCGGTGAATATCCCTTGTAAAATTGTTTGGCTGGTTAATTGCGCATTTTCATATAATGACCAAATCTCTAAACCGTATTGAGTTTGCTTCAGTTGCTCAGCAAATTGGGCATAGTAATTGGTTATATTGTTGACATCGCGCATTAGCATTTGTTTCGCATTATTGTTTGCCGAGGCATTCACTGCTTGTGGTAAATCAATAATAACCGGGCCATATTCATCCAATAAAACATTAAATTCCGATAAGTCACCGTGTATTATGCCAACATTGAGCATTCGCATGATGTAGGTCATCACAACATAATGATCTTCAATGGCCTGCTCTGCCGACATTACTACATCGTTTAAGCGCGGAGCGACATTACCCTCTTCATCGGTAATGAGCTCCATCAGTAATACACCATCGAAATAACCCAGGGGTTTGGGCACTCTTACATTGGCAGCTTCTAAAGCATATAAGGCATCAATTTCAGCGTTTTGCCATGCTTTTTCTTGTTGGCTTTTGCCGTACTTAGTGCCTTTTGACATGGCTCGATTGCGTCGGCTATTTCGGCTTTTTCTGCCTTCTTGATATTGTACTGCTTTTTTAAAACTGCGTTGATTTACATGCTTGTACACCTTAGCGCAACGCAACTCATCACCACATAGCACTGAATAAACAGTGGCTTCTTTACCACTCATTAGTTGGCTAATTACTTGGTCAATAAGCCCTTCGTCAACTAAGGGTTGTATAGCTTTAGGTGTTTTCATGGTGCCTTTATACAGGAGAACAATCTATGGAACAACCATCGGCATCTATACAATGGTAAAATAATGATTTACATTGAGCTAATAGAGTACAGAATGATGTATGAATCATAGTCTCTGCTTGTGGTTGATTTCTTCCATAACAATTTTACCCTAATAATTTTACCACAATAAAGTGAGGCAAAAGCGTGTTGTTTGAACAGGCTATTTCGCCATTTTAACAATGCTTATGGGCAACAATTAATCATTAATGAGTATTTTCTTGTGTTTTTATGTCAATAAATAGCAGCCGTCTCGATCGTTATATTAGTCAGCGTTGTAACATAAAGCGAGGTGATGTTCGTTTGTTGATTGCGCAAAAACGCATTAGAGTAAATGGCACCCTCGCAGATAACGTCGCACAACTCATTAATACCTTTTCAATAATAGAACTTGACCAGCACTGCTTACAAAAAAATCAGCCGTATTATGTCATGTTACACAAACCTACAGGAGTAGTAAGCGCTACTAAAGACAAAAAGCACATCACTGTTATTGATTTATTAGTCAATCGTTCGATTATTTCTCCTGATATAGGTGGCTTGCACATTGTTGGCCGACTTGATCTCAATACCTCGGGGTTGTTATTAGTCACTAATGATAGCCGATGGTCTGAGGGCATTACCGATCCAACAAAGCAAGTAGCTAAGAGATACCATGTCAGATTAAAGCGCAAGGTCAGCATCGAGGAACAAAAAGTGTATATTGAAGCGTTTCAACAAGGCATGTATTTCCCTTATGAAAGACTAACAACAAAACCCGCTAAATTGGTATTTTTATCTGACACGCTAGCCGTTATAACCCTATTTGAAGGACGCTATCATCAAATAAAGCGCATGTTTGGTCGGTTTCGCAATCCTGTTATTGCTTTGCATCGCTTCGCCGTAGGGCAATTATTTTTACCTGATACATTAGCGATTGGTGATGGCTGCACAATAAGTGCTGATCATGCATATAATGCAATACCTTCTGCTCGGTTTAGCCGTAATATGCTTAATACCTAATTAAACAATTTCGCCAGGGATCATTAATTTAGTTATCGGCGGTGTGTTTTTTCTGTTGTTAATGGGAAAAATTTAATACCAAGCTAGTTTTTTAAACATATTAATAAATATTAAATAACCATGTCACAACTATTTTGTTTGTTCTAAGCTAGCAATTAACGTGTTAAATTGACTGATTGATAGATGAATTAGATGAATTAGTTAAATTAGTTGAATGATATGTCTAACGATTTGCCAATGGTTGATTATATCGGTATGTGGAGAGTTAAATGAGCACAGAAAACAATAAAGAAAACAATACAGAAAACAGTACAGATAAAAATACAGAAAACAGCACAGATAAACACCAAAAACGGCAACAAAAACTGAAAGAAAAAGTCGATCAACGCATTGCCTCGGCCACTAAAGACAAGGGCTTGTTATTAGTTATTACCGGTAATGGTAAAGGCAAGTCAACCTCTGGGTTTGGTATGGTTACTCGCTCTGTCGGACATGGTTTGTCTGCGGCTGTTTGTCAATTTATCAAGGGCACTTGGGATTGTGGAGAACGCAATTTATTGGAGGAAAAAGGTGTTCCATTTTATGTAATGAATACCGGTTTTACTTGGGAAACTCAAAATAAACAAGCTGATATTGATGCCGCAGAAATTGTATGGCGAGAAGCGGAGAAATTACTCAATGATAGCTCAGTGGATACTGTTTTATTAGACGAGCTGACTTACATGCTGAGTTATCGTTATTTAGACATAGAGGAAGTCTTGACTTGCATTGCCAATCGACCTGTTGGCCAGCATGTTATTGTCACTGGCCGCGCGTGTCATCGGCGTCTTATTGAAATGGCTGACACAGTATCAGAAGTTCAGTCAATTAAACACGCTTTTGATAACGGCATTCAAGTGCAAAAAGGCATTGATTGGTAAATTGATTGGTAAATTTTTTGGGTATATTTTTTGGGTATATTTTTTGGTAAAGTGTGATGAACGGAGTAAGCACATCAATACTGGCGTTGTCGGTAAGTTTATTGTCACTGGCGGCGCGTGCCATCGTTGTCTTGTTGAAATGGCTGAGCCAGTATTAGAAGTTCAGCCAATGTGAATAACACTAATAATTTAATCAGTTGACAATTCCCGCATAGCTATTCACACTGTGCACGTCTAAATTGCTTAGGTGCTCAATATTTAATCACTCTGATGTTGTGGTGTATAGAAGGATTAAATAAGAGATAATCGGGAAGTTAGTGAACAGAAATATCCTCTGTTATTCTAACGCTGCCCCCGCAACGGTGATACTTTTTTTAAGTAAAAGTTAAGCCCGGAGACCGGCCTGAACAATCATAAACTATTTGCAGTGCGGTGGGCGCTTCGGAGATATTAGGACGCTGTATTTGCGCGTCTAAAATTTCTATGCCTGCCTCAAAATCTTGAGGTTTTAATGTACAATCCTTTGCTACGCTTACTGGTATTAATACTACTTTATTTATGTGCACATGCAGAAGTTACTGCAACTGCAGATGATCCAGTAGAAGTGATTGAGGTGATTAATCAACAAGACATCGGCAGCGCTAGCTATCAGGTACTGTATCGAGATGATTTTACTGACACTTCGCAAACACTCGCTGATGTTTTGCAAACCATTAACGGCATTCAAATAAGACAAATTAGTGGTATAGGAAATCCTGTTGCCATTTCTATCCGAGGATCAAATACTAAGCAAGTACAGTTATATATTGATGGTCAGTTGATCAATGATGGTCAGTTTGGTGGTTTTGACTTGAATCAGATCCCAACCGAGCAAATAGAAAGTATTGAGATCAGCAAAAATCAGGCAATAGGAACAGGTACAACTCCTATTGGCGGGGTCATTCGCATCAATACCTATAATCCGACGCAACAAACCACTAAATTTACTGCTGGCATTGGCTCATTTGGTTACCAAGAGTTTAATTTTCTCAACAATACTAGAGTAAAAACCCATCAGCTCTCCTTTGGTGGGCATTATTTAGCCAGCGATAATGATTATGACTATCTGGTACCGCAGAGCTTTAACAATAGCTCAGAGTCGATTGTTGAAGCTCTTAGGAATAATGATTTTTTGAAAAAAACGCTGTTTGTCAATGGTTTGATCGAAATTGTTGATCATCAAATACGTTTCAATGCGCAGTATAATAGCCAAGAAAAAGCAATACCCAACTATCAAAATAACTCACCAGAAAATATTTCCAATTTATCCTCTGACGGATGGCGATTGAGTTATCAACACGTTTGGCAAAGTGATTTACTCTGGCTTGAACTCATCGAATTCGAACTTTATAACGACGATAAAGATGAGCGATATTTAGCCAGTGCCGACGGCGTTAATGTTAACATCAATGATTATAACAGCAGTAAAGAGTCTGTTGCTATTAAGCCTTTACTGATCTGGAATGATGTTAACATTACGCCCTTTTTTAACTATAACAAGCAAAAATTTAGCTCAAAAAGTCAACGCAACGGTGAAAATATTGTGTGTAATGGCATTACCGCCTGTGATGTTGCTGCTCAACAACAACAATATATTTATGGTGCTAGGCTAGAGTGGCAAAGTACTTCGACTCCCTTGACCGGTTATTTATTAGTTAACAATTTACGTGAAAAAAACCGCAACATTGCCCTTAATCTTGAGGCTGCTGAAGTCTACAAAAACAGTAAAAGTTATCAAACCAAAGAATTGGGTTTAGGTTACCACTACAATAATTGGCAACTTACCATGAACGTAAGTGACGGCACAAGAACACCAACATTGTTTGAATTATTTGGCGACAGAGGCTTGTTTAAAGCCAATAATAACTTGTTGCCTGAAGAAGCAAGAACGTTTTCTTTTGGCAGCGTTTATAAGTCAAAAAAGCTGGCTTTTTCTTCCGCCATTTATCAGAAGGAACTAGCCAATTCTATTGTCGCTATATTTAATTCAAGTGGTATTGGTACCTACAGTAATGTCAATAATGCCGACCTGTCGGGTATTGAGTTACAACTAAATTATCAATTATTTAAGGCATTATCACTGTTGCTGCAAACCAATCTTATTGACAGTTCGACCACATCAGACTTTGTCGCTTTTGACAATAAAAAGCTGCCGGGCATATACCATCAACAATACAGCATAGCTTGGCAGTTCGAGGTCGATCCTCAGTGGAAAATTTTATTTAAAACCAGTCAAGACAAAGAGCTTTATTTTAACCTAGTCAATAAATTCGAAAATACCAGCGGTGGCTTTGGTGGCGGCAATCCCGCTAACCGCACGATAGCCGACTTGTCTGTTCTTTGGGGGCGAGGTAAACACCGCATCGCTTTGTCAGTTAACAATCTATTTGATCAAGCATATCAAGATCTAGCAAACAGGGCCGCACAAGGCCGTAATATCCAATTAAAATATACCGTAGAGGGACTATAAATGTTTTCAACTTCGCATAAACAATTGTTATCAGCCAGTTTACTGATCTTAACCACTTCGCTTTCAGGCTGTGGATCTAGCTCCTCTGATGAGGCTAATTCGGCGCCAGTCATCGTTGGTCCATTAAATCCAACGGTACCTGAGAATACTGTTGCGGTTGGTTTGTATTCTGCTACTGATGCTGATGGCGATGCCATTACCTTGAGTTTATCAGGTGAAGCCAGTGACATGTTTACCATTAGTCAAGACGGACAGTTGAGCTTTGCCGTTGCTCCAGATTATGAAAATGATCAAACGGGTCCTTTTGCCGTTACGATTACCGCCACCGATAACAGTGCTTCGACGTTGACGGGCACACTAAATGTTCAAGTGTTGGTTGGTGATGAACTGGATACGCCATCATTTGCATTAGTACAAACCGTTGCGCCTGACTACTCTGTGTCTGAGGTGGCAACATTGGATGCGCAAAATCAACAAGTAGTCGGTGGCTATTACATAAAAGACAGAAGCGATTATGTACTACACAGTTATCAATCAGATGTGTTTCACCTCGGTCGCTACGGCATAGATACCATAGATAAATACAATGCCAGCAATCTTGATAGTGCAGTTTGGTCCTATTCAACTCAGGACGATCAAGACTCAGTGACCCGTAATCCTTATGGTTTGGTGTCTGTAGATGAGACAAAAGCTTACTTATTGCGTTACGGTTCAGACAAAGTTTGGGTGGTCAACCCGCAAGCAGCGCAAGCAGAAGACTTCAAAATTGGTGAACTAGATCTCGGCGATTATGTGCCGGCAAACAACAGCAGTAATACCCCTAATCCGGCAGCGGCGGTTGTGGCAAATGGCAAGTTATTTATTGCCATGCAAAGGATGTCAGACAGTTTTTCACCCAATACCGCCTATGTAGCAATATTTGATGTAGCAACTGATCAAGAAATAGAAACCAATGCCAACGCAGATGACAATGTTAAAGGTATTCCTTTGTCTGGTCTTAATCCATTGCAAGATAGTGTGACTAGTTATGGCGACAATGTGTACATCACTACGCGCAACTCTTTTGGTGGTTCTGAGTTATCACTCAGTCAAATAGAAGTGATAAATACCAATGATTATGTCTTGGATACGGTATTGTCTGCCGCAGACATTGAAGGTAATAGCGCAGGATTTATCAATTCAAGTGTCATTGTAGCTGAAGATAAAGGCTATTTTTATGCCAACGAAACGTTTTTCTCGCCAAGTTACTATGAATTGTCGACGGTATACCAGTTTAACCCGTCAACAGGGGAAATTACTGAAGCCAATGTCGCTGACACGGGCACTGAGCAAATTACTGACATAGCTTTAGATCAGGCTAATTTTTTGTGGTTCAGCATTAATAATCCAACCATGCCTGGTGTTGACGTGATTAATACTGAAACCAATACTAAAACCATACCTAGGTTAGCCACTGAATTAAACCCTGGTTCTATTGTTTTTATTGAACAATAATAGTTGTTAGATGATATTTAACAGGGCTGTGTTATATAAATTTATTTTTATAAATCTAGCCCTGTATCATTACTGCACTATTGTTTTTATTAAAGAATAATAGTTGTTGGATGATATTCAACAGGCTGTGTTATATAAATTTATTTTTATAAATCTAGCCCTGTATCATTACTGTACTATTGTTTTTATTGCATAATAATAGTTGTTAGATGATAGGTAACAGACTGTGTTTTATACATTGAGTTTTTACTATTACTTACACATTGATGAACACTTGGTAATTGAACTGAACACAGCTGTTATAGCACATTAGTATTGACTGAAAATCATTGAGAGATCACTGTGAAGAGAATTGTTTTTTATACCGCAAATAACTGCCCACATTGTACGGTGGCAAAACTTTTTCTCGAGCAAAATCAACTGACTTTTCGCACCTGTAACGTAAAAACTGCAGCCGGACAAAAAGAGTTTCGAAAACTCGGTTTGCGCAGTGTACCTGCGTTTAAAATTGAAGATCGGGTGATCCAAGGCGTTAACGTCAAGCAACTGAAAAAGCTGCTGTGCGAGTAAGTTATTGTGTCAATGATAAAAACCGTCATAGTAAACACTTAGTGTTAATGACTTGTAATTATCAAGATAAAATTATGTAGTGATTTTTTCTAGGCAAGCATTGACTATGATCTTTCTCACCTTTATCCTCGTAATTTGATGATGAATAATATTCATATTTGCATTTCACTGTATTTTGCCAAAATAAAAGAGACAAAATATTTTATTACCGAGCAGAGGTGCGAGACAATTTTGCATGTTAAAATTTGGTTGTGTCTTTTTTATTTAAGTTGCTCAATGTGCAATGCAAGCACTGCAACACAATTGAGTTTTAATGTTGATGATGAAGATATATTTCGTCAACCTTGGCAAAGCTATCAGCATTTATTAACTTTTCAACCTTCATTCGGTGATATGACTCATGAGCAAAAACTAAGTTGGTTAGTTAGCAAAGCCCAGTGCGAATTGTTGCTGTATCTCAATGAAGATTTCAACAAGACTACTCTGCAAGCCAACCAGTTAACTTCGCAAACCACGCCCGTTGCGATCAGAGCCCAAGTGGCTTACTTTTTAGGGGTGTCATGGCAAAGTCTTTTGCAATACAAACGAGCTATTTCTAGTCTTAATACAGCCATAAAATTAGCCAGTGAGCATGATCTCAATGAAATCTATATTGTCAGCAAACAACACCTAGCATTTACTCAAAGTATAATTGAGCAATTTGATACCTCATTAATTGACATCAAAATGGCTCATGATAAAGCGCTGGAACTCAATGATTTATATTTACTATCTCGCGTTCATGAGGCATATGGTGCTGTTTATTTTTACATGCAGCACTACCAAAAGTCAGTCGAATATTATACCAAAGCTACAGACAGTTATCAGCAACTTGCCTATCCTGCGCACCGTGCAGAGGCCATTTATGGTCTTGCTAATAGTTATCGTTACTGGGGAAAGTTTCCACAAGCCATTAAATATTTTCGTTTGTACCGGCAAAATACCGGTTATACACCCAACCGTGATATCTTGTTTTATGCCAACTACGGTCTGAGCATGTCACTGGCAGAGCAGGGGATTTGTCAACAGGCGTTATTAGAAATTGAAAAGGCACTAATACTTAATGGCTTACCTGATTTTAATGCTGAATTATACAAGAGAAAAGCAAGTTGCTTAATTTCACAAAATCAGTTTATTGGTGCAAAACAAGCATTAACGCAAGCTGAAAAAATTTATAAAAATCTACCCGAGTTACAAGGCACTGCATGGCAACTTGAAGTGATCAAAATAACCAGTGACTTAGCTGCTGCGCAAGGTGATCTTAAACAGCGAGATAGTTTACTCGATGATTATTATCAACAGTATGCTAATCTATTGATTAGTAATTCAAGTTCTCGGGTGATCAACGTTCGAGGGTCAATGAAAAATGCACGTCAGCAAATAGAGGAAGCCTTGAGCTACCAAAGAAAGAAAATAGCCGAATTTGAAAAAACTGAAAATGATTTAACACAATACTTTTTTGTAGCTTTAGTGGTTATTTTATCAGTTGTTATGGTTTTGGTTTTACTTGTTCAAAATAACGCTCACAAAAAAATCAGGCAATTATCAACAACTGACTCACTTTCTGGAACATCCAATCGCTCGCAGATCATGAAGTTACTGACGCGGCAGTTAAATAAAACAAACGCAAATGCAGGCAACTTATCTATTGTGTTACTCTCTATTGATAATTTAAAGGAGATCAATAAACACCATGGGACAGATATGGGCGATATAGTGATCAAAATGTTAGCAGCAATAGGTCAAGCAACATTAGCAAGTGATAGCTATATAGGGCGCGTTAATGTCGAACAATTTTTATGTGTAATACCTTCTAAAAATAGTTTGCAAGCTGAAACTATTGGCAGACACATAATAGCTAATCTTAACCAGCAAACCCTAAAAAATGCAGGTGGCGAGTTGGTCGTTGCTAACACCAGTGCTGGTATTGTGCAATTAACCCCAGAACTATACCAAGCTCAGCATTTTTTTGCTAAGGCTGAACTGGCCCTGGCGAGGGCTCGCAATTTGCCCAATGTTAGTGTAGTAGTTTATGCAGAAGGAATGTAAATGACCTCCTTGACTTCTACTAGCGCTATCGCCAAACAGCTTATCACTGCGTTACAAGGTTACATTGAAACCTTGGGTTTTAGTCCTGTTATCCATTTTGAATTAGAGGGGTGTTATCAGTTTAACTCCGCCTACACAGGTAATAGTGCAATTAATTTTTCAACGATAAATGATGCATTGCAACAACTCGATATCGATGGTCAATTAATTGCTGAATACTGGACCAATCAATGGGAATATGTATCATTATTTGCTGGACAATCGCCAGCTAAAGAGGCCGATAATTTAACCCGGATCATGGTGATATTGCCTAAACTTTTAGCACAACAAGGGGTTGAAAAAACCTTGATAAAACCTGTGGTTTGGGCCGGTGATAAAGGCAAGTTGGCGCCTGATTGTGCCAATGTGTTTAGTGGTGATAGCAGAGATGTTCACATACCTAATGCGATTCAAATGAATATCAGTGTTAACAATAGTGAACAACAAAATATTATCAGTGATGCCGGTTTTGGTGAATATTTACAACAGTGCTTTCTAACTACAAGTTTACCGTGCAGTTTACTGTATTTACCGGAGGAAGAAGCCTTTGAACGCTTTGCTTTGAAATCAAAGTACGGTTTGGCCAAAGAGTTGTGTTCGCCAAGTGATATTTCTGGAGGACATCAAGGCAGTATTGCCTTGTATAAAGAGTGGGGTAAACACAACCAAGCCATGGGAGAGCAAGCACTGATCTATGATCATCATCACCGCGTAATAAGAACAAAGCAGAATTGGCAAGCATCGGCGCGAATAGAACACAGGTTAGGCGCATCAAGTCTATTTTATAATGCATATGTCAATGTTGTGTTTGCTTTACTCAATATTATTGATGCATTGGAAGTTTACACGAGTGACTCGTGTCAGCAATTAATGACTAAAGCGAACCAGATAGAAGCATTGCCGACGTCTTTACACTGCACTGAAGACTCATTAGGTGCAATTAGGTTATTTGAGCAGAATCAATGGTTTGCTGAGCGGATTAATGAGATTGTCGCTAAGTTAGGGAGCAAAGATAAACTAGGCGATCAATTAAAACAGGCTATTTTATTGCCATACCAAACACCAAAAATTATATATTAACTTATGACACAACACATATTTATGAATAATTTACCAAAACAATTAAAAACCCCATTGCTTTCTGGCACTGATCCAGAAGCAAAACGCACCGAGCTAAAAAAATATTTTCACAATACTTGGCAAACTTACGAAGCATTGTTTTCATTGATTAATGCCGATGAAGCTTTTTATTTGCGACCTGAGCCCCTAAGGCACCCGTTAATTTTTTATTTTGGTCACACGGCAACATTTTTTGTCAATAAATTACTTTTGGGTAAATACATTACCACTAGGATCAATGAAAAACTTGAAGCGATTTGTGCCGTTGGTGTCGACGAAATGAGCTGGGATGATCTCGACAGCAGTCATTATGATTGGCCTACCGTTGATGAGGTAAAACAGTATCGTCAACAAGTGTTCAGCTTAGTTAATAATTTACTTGATGAGATGCCATTAACCTTGCCTATTGAGCAAGACAGTATGGCTTGGGTGATGTTAATGGGCTGTGAACACGAACGGATCCACTTAGAAACATCATCGGTGATCATGAGAATGCTGTCCCTTGACCACCTGACGAGCAACGACAGTTGGCAACAATGTGATCTCGTAGCTCAAGCGCCCGAAAATAAGCTACTTGCAGTCAATGGACAGCAACAATGCCTCGGTAAACAAACCAGTGATCAAACCTATGGTTGGGACAATGAGTACGGGCAGTTAAGTGTAAATGTTGACGACTTTAAAGCGTCAAAATACCTAGTGTCAAATCAGGAATACCTTGAATTTATGGAGGAGGGGGGCTATCAAAAGCCGGTTTACTGGTGTGATGAAGGAAAGCAGTGGTTGGCTTTCAAAAAGGTCACTATGCCGGTTTTTTGGAGCCAGCAAAATGGTGAATATTTTCAGCGCAACTTACTCAATGTCATGCCACTGCCGATGAATTGGCCGGTAGAAGTCAATTACCTAGAAGCAAAAGCTTTTTGTGCGTGGAAAAACCAACAAAGTCAGGGCTATATTCGACTGCCAACTGAAGCTGAATGGTACTGTCTCGACCAGCAAAGCACTGCAGCATCTGGACAACAAAACGGTTTGTTAAGCAACACTAATTTAGATCATTTTTGTAGTTCATCTCCCGTTGATCACTTTAGTTGCTCGGATTTCTTTGACGTACGCGGCAATGTCTGGCAGTGGACTGAATCAGCTATTGATGGTTTTGCTGGTTTTAAGGTTCATCCTCTGTACGATGATTTTTCAACCCCCACTTTTGATGGTAAACACAATTTGATCAAAGGGGGCTCATGGATATCAACCGGTAATGAATTAATTGGTTCGTCGCGCTATGCCTTTAGAAGACACTTTTACCAACATGCGGGTTTTCGCTATGTTGAGAGCCCAAATCAGCAGATCCCGACAACCGAGGTAAACCGCTTTGAAAGTGATGTGGCTATTTGTCAGCAACTAGAGCAACAATACGGTGAAAAAAGCACTGAGTTAGATCATTACCAAACTCAACTCGCTGGTTATGTGCGCGGCTTGTTAGCAAAGTTTGACATCAACAATAGCAAGTTATTGAACTTAGGTTGCAGTGTCGGTCGCACCGCTTTTGAATTATCAACCGACTTTAATTCAATAGACGCTATCGATTTTTCAGCGCGATTGATCCAATATGGTGTACAACTTCAAGCCGGTAAAAGTATTCGTTATCAATCGGTTATCGAGGGAGATATCGTTGCGTTTAACGAAGTATCACTTGCTTCAATAGGCATAGGATACGCCGTCGATAATATACATTTCTTGCAGGGTGATGCGGTAAACTTAAAGCCTATATTCACCGGTTATGATGTGATCATTGTTCAGCAAGTACTTGAAAACAGTTATGATCCAAAGAAAGTGCTTGCCGATCTGCATCAACGTCTTAACAAACAAGGGATCCTGATTGTCGTTTCCGATTTTTGTTTTGATCAGCAAACTACCGACAAAGCCAATTGGCTCGGTGGTATTAAAGTCAATGGTGAGAACGTGTCAGGCTTCGATGGACTATCAGCAAAACTTTCACCTCATTTTACTTGCATTGAAACCAGTCAACTCAGTCAAATGGTTGCGATAAATTCAACCAACTCAATAGTTAAATCATTGCAGGTTAGCCTATGGCAATTAGATGAATAGTAGTAACCAATACGGCAAACAAACAATGCCCGCACATATCGAATTTAGTCAGCGTCTCAATGCTGATATTCGCTATAATTTAAGTGACTCAACCGCACAAACTATGACGGTGAGTGAGCTGTGTTCGTTGGCCGATACCAATATAGGACAAATACCACTTAGCTATGGTTCACTAATGGCAAGCTCTGCCTTACGCCAAGCTATTCTGGCTTTTCATACCCCTGCCAATACTTCTGGGACAATGTTAGATGAAGATAATGTGCTGACTTTTTGTGGTGCGCAAGAAGCATTAGCCGCCATCTACCAAAGTATCTTACAACCAGGTGATGAAGTGGTTTTGCTGACGCCTTGTTACCCATCACTGCGTGTCATGGCAGAAAATATGGGGTGTGTGGTCAACCCTATAAAACTGTCTTCAAACCATGCCTGGCAAGTTACTATTGATAGTTTCTTACCCCTAGTCAACGAAAAAACTAAACTGATAGTGGTAAATTCACCTCATAATCCTTCGGGTAGTGTGATTGATTCAGCACTTGCCGAGCAATTGTTAGCACTGGCTAAACAGTACAACTGCTATATTTTGGCTGATGACGTTTCTCAGGCCAGTAATTATAATAACTTGCCGTTAGCTCATCAGTATTTAACTTATCAAAAAGCCATTGTTGTCTCTGTATTGTCGAAAAGCTTTGGTCTTGCTGGTGTTCGAGTAGGATGGACTATCTGTCAAGACAGAGGTTTGGTAAAACAGCTATTAGCCAACAAGTGCTACGGTTCAATTTGTTGTTCGGCTGTTGATTTGTTTTTAGCCGAAATAGCCTTGACTCATCGACGTACAATCACAGAAAAAAACAATCTAATAATTAAAAATAACATTGAGATTGTCCAAAAGTTTATTGATAGAAATAAGCGAATTTTTAGCTGGCATCCACCGCAAGCAGGTCTGCTGGCGATTGTTAAATGTCACTTTCAACAGCCAGTTGAATTGTGGGCAAAGCACATTGCTCAAAGCTGTGGAGTGCTAATCTTGCCTACTTCGCTGTTTGGCTTACCTGGGCAATATTTTAGGTTGGGTTTAGGTCAACAGAATTTATCGAACGGCCTTGATGCTTTACAAGTCTGCATTAATAGCACTACGGAACTTATTGTTGAAAATTAACAGCAGTGTCCGTTTACATTGCATATGTCCAGCAATACTTTTAAATATAATGCCAGATCATAATAAAATGACTTATTGCCCCTGCTAAGACAAAGACATGCCAAATGGCATGATTAAATGGAATGCGTTTATTGAGATAAAAAATTGTCCCTACACTGTAAAATATGCCACCAGTAATTAGCCAAAATATGGCCAATGAACTCAGTGCTGTGAGCAAGTGATTAATGCAGGTGAGAGAAATCAGACCCATGCCTAAATACGTCGCCACTGAAAATAGCTTATATTTATTGCCATATATACATTTAAAAATAATGCCGGCAATGGCAAGTAGCCAAATAATTGCCAACATGATTTGGCTTAATGGCTGCGGTATAGCGATCAGCATAATCGGCGTATATGTGCCGGCAATAAGTAAATATATTGCACAGTGATCACAGAGTTTAAGTGTCTGTTTTAGCTCTGAGACAGCGACCGCGTGATAAAAAGTAGATGACAGAAACAGCAGAATTAAGGTCGAACCATAAATACCACAACCCAGAATATAAATTGGATTATTTGTTGCCGTGGCGTCTGTGATCAAAACAACCAGACCGATAATACTCAGCAATGCGCCAACACCATGAGTTAAGGTATTGAGCAACTCTTCAGTTGCAGTGTATTGAGGGGAAACCAATTTCATTCAAACTCATCTTTCTGTTTGGGCTAACAAGTGTACGCTGAAATAGTAACAGTTTTGTTGCACAATACCAAGTGAGTCAATCAATTGTTTTTTTCGCAACGGCAAAGGTGGCTAGTTTTGGTCATCGTGGCTAACGATGTCTGTGGCTATGACTGCATACCCATGCCATTAACTGACAGTACTTGCTGAGCAAGAGAAATTGTTCTAGCGAAATGCTCCTAGCGAAATGATTCTAGTGAAAGTATTTTATAGAAATTTAGTTGGTTGGATTAACCAAGCAGAAAAGCATTAGCCAATAGCGTTAAAAGTGAGTCAACACAGTGAATAAGCCAGATACAAAAACACTGTGAAACTCTTATAAGGCTAATTCTATTACCATATCTTTGAGTTCAGCGCGGGAAATAGAATTGTCGTGGTTGGTATCAAAACGCTTAAAAATCGTTTCGCACATACGAATACCTTTGTCCTGCAAAAGACAATCGATTAATTCTACAAACTCGCTTCGACTAATGACACCGTCTTTATCTTCATCAAAGACTTCGAATAACTCATCTATCCACTGATTTAATTCCATCAGTTTTCCTCTTTTTTAAAATACACCTTGCATAAGACTTTATCGTTAAATGAAGGGTTTGTGAATGATTAATTGTAATTATATTGGCTTTTCTGTGGCCGTTGAACTTGCCGTGGGATATTTTGTTGAAAATAAGTACAATCTAGTCATGGTCAGTGTTGTCATATCTGAATATGTTGCTCAACGCCTTGGCTAGTTGTTTTACACAGCAACAAACACCGCAAAAGCCTCAGCTAAATTGAGTTAAACAACTCACTTATAAACTAACAACCTATCATTTATATATAAAATTCACTTCTTGTTTGATGGTGTTTATAGCACAATAAACCATAATTTCACTTTTTTTGTAATAAATTTCAAAGTCTACAGACTAATGGTGCTGTGTTTATTAAGGATCAATAAAATGAAAAAAATCTGCAAAAGTGTATTGGCTTGCTGTCTGTTGTTAGTTAGCAAACTGTCTTGGGCCAATGTTGATAATTTAACCTTAGAAAGTTGCTACATCCCCGGTATAAAACAGCAAATTCAATGTGGTCAATTACAGGTGCCTGAGAATTATCAACTGCCGCAAGGTAACAAAATTTCTATAAATTTCGTGGTGATACCAGCCATCGACAACAGTAAAAACCTAGAGCCCTTTATGTTTCTTGCTGGCGGCCCGGGACAGGCAGCCGTGGAACTTGCGTCAAGATTGAGACAAGTATTTAGCGAAGTGCGCAAAACCCGTGATCTCATCTTGGTTGATCAACGCGGTACTGGAAAATCTCACCCATTACAATGTGATGATGATTCTAATCGAAGTATTTATCAAATTATCCCCGAAGATCTAGATGAGCAAGAAATCATCGATTGTTTAGCTAAATTATCTGGTGATTTAAGCCAATATAATTCAGAAAATGCGATACGAGATTTTGATGCAGTACGCGCCGCTTTAGGCCACAATAAAATTAATATTTATGGCGGCTCATATGGTACCAGAGCCGGTTTAGTTTATCTGAGAATGTTCCCTGATTCATTGCGAAGTGTGGTTTTAGACAGTGTTGGTCCAATTGAAGTACCCATTGGTACTTTTGGACAAAGCTCGGCAAGATCGTTTGATTTATTATTGGAAAACTGTAAAAACGACGAGAGCTGTGCTCAAGCCTACCCCAATTTGTTGACTGAATATAACCAAGTGCTGCAACGATTGTCTGAGCAAGTGGTGAAAGTTGCTATTATGCATCCTCGTTTAGGTACCCCAACGGAGTTTATTGTCAGTAAAGCCAAATTTATTTCGACTATTTTCACCCAACTTTACAGTATGCAAGGGCACGCCATGATCCCCTTAGTTATCCATCAAGCTCATCGTGGTAACTTCACCCCCCTTGCCGGTTTAATTGCGCAAACTGATAATAGTGAAGGTAGTGGCAATGGTATGTATATTGGCTTAACATTTAATATTGTTTGTAATGAAGATATGCCAAAAATTTCTGCCGCCATGTTAGCTGCTGATGCCGATAATAGTTTCAGTGGTGATAACAGTCATTTGGCATGGCAAGCGGCGTGTCCGTTGTGGCCAAGTTATTCAGTAGATGACAGTTTCTATCAACCAGTTACCGCCAATGTACCGACGCTTATTTTATCTGGTAATTTAGATCCAGTTACGCCACCGAGCAATGGTGAAAAATCGGCGGAAACCTTACCCAATAGCCATCACATAGTGGTAAAAAATGCCGCGCACATCGCCGCCATGAGCAGTTGTGGAGTGACTATTATCAATGAGTTTTTAACGACATTAACACCAAAAAACCTAGATCAAGAGTGCTTGAAGGAACTTCCTGCTACTTCATTCATGACTAGTTTAAACGGCAATATATAAGGACATCATAAATGATTGAAGTACATGATTTACATAAAAGTTTTGGTGATAAAAAACAAAAGGTTAAAGCCTTAGACGGTTTGTCTTTTACCGCCAAAGACGGTGAAATAACCGGTATACTCGGACCAAATGGAGCCGGTAAAACCACTTGTTTGCGCACTTTATATGGCTTGTTAACTGCTGACCAAGGTCATGCAACAATTGATGGTATTGAAGTGGCCAAAGAGCCTCTTAAAGCACGTGCTCAGTTGGGCATATTTCCCGATAAATTTGGTCTTTACGAGCGCCTTACCGCTTATGAACAAATTGATTATTTTGCCAGCTTACACGGTTTACAAGGTCAACAAAAACATCACGCCATACAACAAATTGTACAAGATTTAAATATGAGTGAGTTAGCACCGCGAAGAACCGCTGGATTTTCACAAGGGCAACGCATGAAAGTGACATTAGCACAAGCGTTAGTGCATCAACCACAGAACTTTGTCTTGGATGAACCGACCCGTGGTTTAGACGTGATGAGCACCCGGATCTTGCGTGATCACCTCGCCAAATTTAAACGCAAAGGACACTGTATTTTGTTCTCATCTCATGTAATGCAAGAAGTAGCAGCGCTTTGCGATCGAGTGATCATTGTCGCCAATGGCAAATTAGCAGCGCAAGGTACGCCGGATGAATTGTGTGAATTAGCCAATGAACGCAATTTAGAAGAGGCTTTTGTTAAGTTGATTGGCTCAGATGAAGGAGTGGCCGCATGAATCAGTTTAAAGCACTATTCATTAAAGAATTAAAAGAAGCCTTTCGCGATAAACGCGCCTTAATGGTTGCCTTAAGTATGGCTTTGTTAATGCCAATTTTTATTGTTGGTATGTCTAAGTTTACTATTTCACAAGCCTTGGATAATCCTCCCGTATATGTCAAATTTAGTGGTGCTGAATTTGCTCCTAAACTTATCAAAGCCCTTGCCAATGACAATATATTAGCGTTTGCTGATGTACCTGAAGATCAACGGCGCAATTGGAATAAACGAAATATTGAAATGACTATTCCTGATACTTATGCCGAGGATATGGGGCAAGGCAAGATCATAGATCTGGTGTTAACCGCAGACTTTCAGGAAAAGTCGTTGATGTCGCCATTGCGCAGGATCAAAAATGTCGTTAGTCAATTCGCACAAACCATAGGATATCAACGCCTGTTAGTTAGAGGTATTGATGTGCGATTATTAACAGTGATCAATGTACAACAACAAGATACCGCTTTGCCTAGCAGTAACGCTATGATGATCTCATTAATGTTAGGGCTGTATTTGATGATGAGTGCATTTTTATCTGGACTGGCAATATCCATCGATGCCAGTGCCGGTGAACGCGAGAGAAATGTATTAGAAATGCTACTCTGTCAGCCAGTGAGTACCTTAAAAATTGTCTTAGCTAAACTAATGTGCTCGAGTTCAATCGCTATTATTTCTATTGTGTTGATGTTAGTACTGACCTCTTTTGCCGTTGGCTTTGTCGATTTAACAAAGATCGGTGCCACCTTCGATATCAGTGCCTTAACTTTTGTGGCTTTATTACTGCTTTTAATCCCTATTTGTTTTCTAGCCTCGGCGTTACAATTGTTTTTTGCTTTTCAGGCAAAAACTTTTAAGGAAGCACAATCAACGGTAACCATGTTGATCATGGTGCCTAGTTTTATCCCCGTCGCTATGATGATGATGGATGACAAACCGGCCTGGGTGGAATGGATGCCTATCTCTGGACAGTCACTGATCATGGAAAACTTATTTAAAGGTTTGGCAATCGATTGGGCCACCTTATTTTTTACCGGGCTGATCACTGTCGTTATTGCCTCAGTGCTGGTGGTTACTTTGGCTAAAAAACTCACCTCAGAAAAAGTGGTGATGTCGTTGAGTTGATATTTAAAATTACATTTACACAGGTTAACAATCGCCTAAGTAAATGAATCTAAATCAATCTGACTAGCAAATAGCTAAAAAAGTAAGGTTTATAGGTTATATGAGTGATTCGTTAAAGTGTGGAATACCAGCAGAACCGAATCTACAGGGGGCTGCTGATAAATCAACGATGAACAATGATAAATTCTGTTGGCAACAAAAATTTACTCAGTGGTTGACTGAATATGAAAATTTAATTCGTCACATGATCACCGGCTTTGAGGCAAAGCCCGCGTTGCAAGAGGAACTTTTTCAAGAAATTGCCCTAAATATCTGGCGTGCGTTGCCAAAGTTTAGGGAAGACGCCAGTGTTAAAACCTTTGTTGCGCGAATTGCTCATAATGTCTTGGCAACACATGTTGCTAAGGCCGTTAAAACCGTTAAAACCCGTAGTGATTTTAATGACATCGAAACAAATACTACGAAAGATAGATCACAACCAACGCCTTATCAGTCACTTGATCAAAAGCAACGACAACAACGCCTTGCCAAGGCGATCAGACAATTACCGTTAAAACAACAACAAGTGATAACCCTAGCTTTAGAAGGAATGAGTTATCTTGAAATATCCAGTATTTTATCGATAAGTACTAATTTAGTGGGGGTGCGTTTACAACGCGCTAAGTTAGCATTAACCTCACTGTTGGAGTGTTAAATGAAACAAGATGCACAATTGAGTTCAAAAAATAGTGCTAGCTCAGCAGAACATCAAGCAGACAAACAGACAACCCTGTTGCAAAGTGATCCTGAACAGGAGGAAAAATCAGCATACCAATCACCTGAACAGAACACCGATAGTTGGTTGCTGATGACAGAAGATTGGCAAAGCCAAACCTATACTAAAATAGATATTGCCAAATTATTAAAACAAACCCAACGCAGAACCCTGTGGGCTAAAATCTGTTTGGTTATCAATATCGCACTGACATTCTTGTTATTATTGGTTTTTGTTTACGGTGTAAGCTTAGGTAACTTTTCAACAGTGGTAAATATCTACATAGGTATTGGCAGTATTATTGCGTTGATTTTCAGCTATTTTGAAGTAAAAATTCGCAGAAAAGCGTGGCAAACGCACTGCGATAGTCCCGATAAAGCGGTTGAAAATGCTAAGGTAGGCATAGAATCATCAATTAAATACTGTCGCTTAACGCAATTATCTCTTGCCCCGTTTGTTATTCTTTTGAATTGGTTCATCTATGCTATAACCATTGAAAGCGACAATGTGTCATGGCTGCCATGGCTTATTGGCAATGGCTATCTGTTGCTTGTCTATATTGTAACCGAGGTGGTAAAGCGCAAGCGGCAAGTTCAATACCAGCAACTGCTACAAGCAAGTGAAGAATAAAGAAAATACCTTTACCCAGCTAATATTCATAAAAATAACATATGGCTGTTTATTATATGTTTATTTACTGCTTAATTTGTATTATATTCAGATATGTTGGTTTTTTTTGTGTTTTCCCCCGTTAATTAGTAAACGGCATATTAGATCACAAAATGAGCTAAATACCCGGTGTTTTTAACGTGTACAAAATGCCTCTTTTCAGGCAAAATACCATCACCTAATTACCCTGTTAGACAACAATTTGTTGAAGCCATTTTGTTGTAACCCATTAGTTGCAACCGCGCTTTAGCGTTATTAACACAGTGAATGCCAGAATTTGTTGAACATTGGTTATTTTTATCCAACTAATATAACCAGTATTCTTTATGTTTAAACACAATGTTGATAACAAGCACAATATAATTGATTTGTTAAAATAGATGACTTGTTAAAGGCCAAATGGCTTACCACTTGAGGAAAAACCCATGTTGACTCGTGATATGAATATTGCTGATTTCGATGCTGAACTATGGCAAGCAATGGCTAATGAAACCGTTCGCCAAGAACAACACATTGAACTTATTGCATCAGAAAATTACTGCAGTGCTCGTGTGCTTGAAGCGCAAGGATCGCAACTCACCAATAAATATGCCGAAGGCTATCCCGGTAAGCGTTACTACGGTGGCTGTGAATATGTTGACGTAGCAGAAGAACTTGCTATTGAACGTGCTAAACAACTTTTTGGTGCCACCTACGCCAACGTTCAACCCCATGCTGGATCACAAGCAAATGCCGCTGTATTTCAAGCGCTTGTATCACCGGGCGGTAAAGTATTAGGAATGAGTTTGGCTCATGGTGGCCATTTAACGCACGGTTCACATGTCAATTTTTCGGGGAAATCATACCAAGCGATGCAATACGGTCTGCATCCTGAAACAGGTGATATTGACTACGAAGAACTAGAACGCCTCGCTAAAGAACATAAACCAGAAATGATCATTGGTGGTTTTTCTGCCTTTTCTGGAGTGGTTGATTGGGCACGGATGCGTAAAATTGCCGATGAAGTAGGGGCTTATTTTCTAGTAGATATGGCGCATGTGGCTGGCTTAGTTGCTGCGGGACTTTATCCAAATCCGGTTCCTCACGCCCATGTTGTGACGACTACAACTCACAAAACCTTAGCAGGACCGCGCGGAGGGTTGATTGTTTCAGCTTGTGATGATGAAGCATTGTACAAAAAATTAAATTCTGCGGTATTCCCTGGTGGTCAGGGTGGGCCATTAATGCACGTGATTGCTGCCAAAGCCGTTGCTTTTAAAGAAGCGTTGGCACCTGAATTTAAAGTTTACCAACAAAAAGTATTAGACAATGCCAAAGCCATGGTTGCTGTATTGCAACAACGCGGTTATAAAGTGGTTTCTAATGGTACCGAAAACCACCTATTGTTACTTGACTTAATTGATAAAAATATTACTGGTAAAGATGCTGATGCGGCATTAGGTCGCGCGCACATAACCGTTAATAAAAATTCTGTTCCCAACGATCCTAGATCGCCATTTGTCACTTCTGGTTTGCGTTTAGGAACGCCAGCTATAACTCGCAGGGGTTTTGGCGTAGAAGAAACGAAAACGTTAACTGGTTGGATTTGTGATATTTTAGACGATATAGACAACGAAGATATTATTCTTTCCGTGCAAGCAAACGTAAAAGCGCTTTGCGCCCGTTTTCCTGTTTATGGTTAATGTATATCTGTAATTATTCAGTATGCTTGTTTGTCTTTCTAAAATAAGCATGTTGAAATATGCCGGTTACAAAACTATCTTATCGATGGCTAATTTCTCGATACACATATAGCAAAACTATTACCTATATCGATTGCAACGAAAAACTCAAACAACCCGGCGTTTGAGTTTTTTTATTGATTTTCACACTGTGCTAGTTTAGCTATGCCGACTTGTTTTGCTATTGGTTAAACAAATGCTTTAAAATAGCGCTACTTATTATCCCTTAGTCGCTTGGAGTTTTGATGTATTGCCCATTTTGCAGCGCAACAGACACTAAAGTCATCGATTCTCGTTTGGTCTCTGATGGTCATCAAATTCGTCGTCGACGCGAGTGTGTCGCTTGTAGCGAACGGTTCACTACCTTTGAAAGTGCCGAATTGGTCATGCCGCGCATTGTCAAGCGCGATGGTTCACGAGAACCTTTTCACGAAGATAAAATGCGCAATGGTTTTTTACGGGCATTAGAAAAACGACCGGTAAGTGTTGAGCAAGTGGAATTAGCCGTCAATAAAGTGAAATCTCAAATGCGAGCCACAGGCGAGCGCGAAATTAACAGTGAATTATTGGGCAACTTGATCATGGAACAACTCAAGGCCCTAGATAAGGTTGCTTATGTTCGCTTTGCTTCTGTGTATCGATCGTTTGAGGATGTCAAAGAATTTGGCGAAGAAATTGCGCGTTTAGGCAATGAAAGTAATATTGATGATGAGCCCGTCAATAATGGCTGAATTCACACCTGAAGAATATCAGTACATGCTACAGGCACTAGCCTTGGCTAAACGCGGTGTATACAGCACCTCACCCAACCCAAGCGTTGGCTGTGTTATTGTCAAAGATGATAAACTGGTTGGCGAGGGTTTTCATTTAAAAGCTGGCTCACCTCATGCTGAGATCATCGCCATAAAACAAGCGGGATCACTGTGCCATGGCGCTACGGCATTTGTTACTTTAGAACCTTGTAGTCATTTTGGCCGAACCCCACCCTGTGCAAAGGCGATTATTGAGGCAGGCATTAAGCAAGTTGTTATTGCCATGCAAGATCCCAATCCACTGGTAGCCGGTCGAGGCATTGCCATGTTGCAAAATGCCGGCATTGAGGTAAAAGTTGGCCTGTTATCAGACGATGCACAAGCACTCAACCTTGGTTTTATTAAGTTGATGACCACTGGCTTACCTTATGTGCGTTGTAAGTTAGCGGCCAGTCTTGATGGTAAAACAGCGATGGCCAGTGGTGAAAGTCAGTGGATCACTTCAACCGCTGCGCGAAGTGATGTGCAGAGGTTAAGAGCGCAAAGTTGTGCAGTGATAAGTGGTGCTGATTCGATCATCACAGACAATGCACGCATGACTGTGCGCTGCAGCGAGCTCAATGATCCGCTAGCAATTGACGGTATGCAAATAAGACAGCCAGTTCGCGTAGTGATCGATAGTAAAAATAGGCTAACCCCAGAGTTAGCCTTTTTCAGTCAAGACGCTGCGGTGATAATAATTAGACACACCATTGAAAACCGTCATCTGTGGCCGCACTTCGTAGAGCAGGTCTGTTTGCCTTTTAGCGAGCACAGCCAACAAATTGATTTGACTGCTTTGCTCAAATTTTTAGCGCAACGCGGTATCAATGATGTGTTAATTGAGTCTGGATTACATTTGGCGGGTGCCTTTATTGAACAAGATTTGGTTGATGAATTGATTGTTTATCAAGCCAGTAAATTAATTGGTTCGCAAGGCAAGAGTTTATTGGCAATGCCGAGTATTAGCCAGTTGAGTGAAGCGAAAAACCTGACATTTAGTGATGTCACTATGGTCGGGCCTGATATTCGCATCGTCGCTAAATTTACTAAAACATAGTTAACGTCGAATGAAATGCGGCCTAGGCTGTTGCCAACAATTTTCGTTCTGATGTGTAAAATGAGAAGATAATGTTTACTGGAATAATTGAAGCCATCGGCAATATTCAACAGATAGCGATTAATCAGCAGGGCGCTAGATTACATATCAATACTGGTGCACTTGACATGTCAGATGTGAAATTAGGCGATTCTATTGCCACCAATGGTATATGTTTAACGGTTACCCAACTCAGTGGTGAGCATTTTGCCGCAGATGTTTCTAATGAAACATTAAAACGCACAGTGTTGGCTCATTATAAACAAGGTCAGCCGGTTAACCTTGAAAAAGCCATGTTACCCACCACGCGTTTTGGCGGGCATATTGTGTCAGGTCATGTAGACGGGATCAGTGAAATTAACCGGGTTACTCATCAAGGCAACAGCACCGATTATTGGTTGTCAATGGCGCAAAGTATTGCGCCATATATAGCTGAAAAGGGTTCTATCACTATTGATGGGATCAGTCTGACAGTAAACAGTGTTACCGCCGACAGTTTTCGTTTAACTATTGTTCCTCACACGTCAGGACAAACTATTATGCCAACTTATCAATTGGGTACTAAGGTTAATGTTGAGGTTGATGTCATGGCGCGATATATAGAAAGATTATTACTAAAAAAAGACAATAGCAATTACACCGCGCCAACTGGCGTCACCGAAACTTTGTTAAAACAAAGTGGCTTTTTAAAAGGTTAATTTACCGTTATGAAATTACACAGTCCAAAAGAAATCATTGAAGACATTCGCTTAGGTAAAATGGTGATCTTAATGGATGATGAAGATCGTGAAAATGAAGGCGATTTTATTATGGCAGCAGAATTAGTGACGCCAGAAGCCATCAATTTTATGGCGACACATGGTCGTGGATTGATTTGTATGCCTATGTCGCAACAGCACTGTAAAAAATTGAATTTACCTTTGATGGTAGATAAAAACGATGCGCAATTTTCAACCAATTTCACTGTATCTATCGAAGCAGCCGAAGGAGTCACCACCGGAATTTCTGCTGCTGATAGGGCCACAACGGTTTTGGCTGCCATTGGCGCCAATGCCAATCAACACTCTATTGTCCAGCCAGGTCATATATTCCCTTTAATGGCTAAAGATGGTGGCGTGCTTAATCGCGCTGGTCACACCGAAGCCGGTGTTGATTTAGCTCGTCTTGCCGGTCTAGAACCTGCGGCCGTTATTGTTGAAATTTTAAATGAAGACGGCACCATGGCTCGCCGTGATGATTTAGAATTAATTGCTAAAAAGCACCAGCTTAAAA
Organism: Thalassotalea sp.; assembly: GCA_042091375.1. Classification (GTDB taxonomy): domain Bacteria; phylum Pseudomonadota; class Gammaproteobacteria; order Enterobacterales; family Alteromonadaceae; genus JBELHO01. The sequence continues at coordinate 26,978 of JBELHO010000010.1, forward strand.
TGGGTACTATTGCCGACCTGATTGAATATCGCAACGCGAATGAAACCACCATAGAACGGATTTCGCAGTGTAAACTACCCACTGCATTTGGCGAATTTGATCTAACCGTTTTCAAGGATACCATCGATGGCCAAGCACATTTTGCTCTAACCAAAGGCAATATTGATGCCGAACAACCGACTTTAGTACGTGTGCATTTAGAGAATACCTTTAGAGATTTATTGTTTAGTCAGCGTGAAAGTGTGGCTAAATGGCCAATTAATCATGCCTTAGAAAAAATAGGCAAAGAAGGTGGAGTGCTAGTGTTATTAGGCAAGCATGAATCGCCACTGGAATTGATCACCCAAGTGGAAAAATACGCCAAGCTTGATGCCGGTGAAACTGTAAATGAAATTAACCGCCATATAGGCTCGCGCAACGTTGGTGTAGGCTCACAAATACTGTCTAATTTAGGTGTCGGTAAAATGCGTTTACTGAGTTCACAAATTAAATATCACTCGCTGTCTGGTTTCGGTTTAGAAGTGGTTGAGTACATAGCCGAATAGTTAATATTGTCTTATATTGCTCTTTAGCTGATCATGGTTCACAAGGTTGACTGCGATTTTAATGATCAGTTAAGGGCGATTGAATTCATTGTTGATCATTTTGCAGCTTGGGTGCTTTTCTGTGTTGAGTCGCTTGTTCAAAAGCAAAAGCGGCTGCAATTAATTTACCTTCCATTAATTTTCCTGAGAAAAAAGATAGGCCCACTGGCAAGTGATGGACATAGCCCATAGGTACAGTAATGTGTGGGTATCCGGCAATTGCCGCAGCAGAAGACGAAGAGCCTGAGTAGTTATCACCATTTATCCAATCTATTTTCCATGCGGGACCTGTGGTTGGGGCAATAATCATATCCAGATGATATTTTTTTAATAGCAGATCTATACCTTGGTTTTGCGTTTCATTTTTGGCTTTTTTTAACGCATTTAGGTAATTTTTTTCCCGTAGATCTCCCTTGCTTTGTGCCATAGTAAACAGTTCTTGGCCAAAATAAGGCATGGTAATTGATTTGTTATCATTATTGTATTGTATTAATTCAACAAGCGATTTAGCAATACCACGCCCTGTGTTAGCAAGGTATTGATTAATGTCATGTTTGAATTCAAACAATAACACCTCAAATTCAGCCTCAGGCCATTGCCCTTTGTTATCGAAATTAGTTTGCTCGACAATAATTGCACCTTGCTGTTGAAGAGTAACAACAGCCTGCGCAAATACCTCATCTAAGCCTTGATGATAGCCCATTAAATTGCGTGCTATACCGATACGCTTGCCCTGCAAACCATTGATCTTAAGGTGGGCTAGATAGTCGATATTTGAGCTGACAACACTGGCATCATTGTGATCAGCTGCCACCATAGCATCTAATAAAACCACCGCATCAGTAACCGTTCTTGCCATGGCACCAGCGGTATCTTGGCTGTGGGCTATAGGAATAATTCCATCTCTACTTATGGTACCCAATGTCGGTTTGATACCAACAATACCATTCATTGCTGCCGGACAAGTCACCGAACCGTCTGTTTCTGTTCCTATGGCTAAGGTAGCAAAATTGGCGGCTATGGCTACTGCCGAACCTGAGCTAGATCCACAAGGGCTAGTTGAAGGATCATAAGGGTTGCGTGTTTGCCCCCACAAACCACTCCAGCCACTTGATGAATGTATTGAACGAAAGTTTGCCCATTCACTGAGGTTGGTTTTACCCAGTATAATGGCACCAGCTTGTCGTAACTGCTTCACTAAAAAAGCATCATCCTTTGGAAAATGCTTTGCTAAAGCAGGAGAGCCTGCCGTGTTTGCCATCCCGTCACCGGTATCAATGTTATCTTTGAGCAATACTGGAATACCGTGTAACTTTCCAGTTAGGCCAGAGCGTTGAAAAGAATTATCAAGTTGTATTGCTTGCTGTAAAGCTTGGTCATTGAGTTGGGCAATAGCGTTAAGACTCGTGGTATTACGGTCAAATGTTTCGATGCGTTTCAGGTAAAAAGCAACAAGTTCAGCACTGGTTAGTTGACCTTGTTGCATTTGTTGATGGATTTCGCTAACCGATAATTCGCCCAAATCAGTTGCTAGCTCGCGGTTAAAGCCCTGAGCATAAAAAACCTGTAATAATAGCCCGAAAGTGAGCACAGTAGCAAAACGTAACATAACAATAATATTCCTTTTAACGCAGTAATATTAGTTTATAGCGATAAACAGCAGTTAATGTCCAATGGCAAGTGTAAATTATCCTGGAGAATTTAGGTTTAGGTGTTTACGATCCATTACAAGCAAATCTGTTATAAGCTTTGCTCGCCTATTTCAGGTCAATGTTAAAGATTGATTTTATTGGTAAATTGACTGATTGTTGCTTCGATGCCAACAGCGTCTAAGCCTAATTCACAATGAATTTCTGCTTGACTACCGTGTTTAATAAAGCTGTCAGGTAAGCCTATATTGAGTATTTTTACCGCTATGGCTTGCGCCAAGACAAATTCATTGACAGCAGAGCCAGCACCACCGGCAATAACATTGTCTTCAATGGTTACCAGTAATTGATGTGTGTTTGCTAATTGCGCAATAAGCGATTCATCTAATGGTTTAACAAAGCGCATATCAATTAGGGTTGCATTGAGTGTTTCGGCTACTTTTGTCGCTTCGCCTAACATAGTACCAAAGTTGAGAAGTGCTATTTTTTCGCCTTGGCGATGCGCGATAGCTTTACCGATCTCAATGGTTTCATCAATCATTGGCAACTCAACACCGGTACCACTGCCCCGAGGATATCGCACCGCCGCTGGCTGATTTAGAGCATGGCCAGTGGTTAGCATCAATTGGCACTCGCGCTCGTTGGAAGGTGTCATAATGATCAGGTTAGGAATACAACGCATAAAACTTAAATCAAAAGCACCTTGATGGGTAGGGCCATCGGCACCAACAATACCCGCGCGGTCAATAGCAAATAGCACGGGTAAGTTTTGGATCGCAATATCATGGATCAACTGATCATAGCCGCGTTGCAGAAAACTCGAGTAGATAGCAACGACCGGTTTTTGCCCTCCAATAGCCAAACCGGCGGCAAAAGTTACCGCGTGTTGTTCAGCAATTGCCACATCATAATATTGTTCAGGGAAGCGCTGACTAAATTCAACCATCCCCGAGCCTTCTCGCATTGCTGGAGTAATAGCGACAAGTTGTTGGTCTTGCTCAGCGGTTCGACATAACCAATCGCCAAAGGTCTGTGAATAGGTTGGTAAACTGGCAGCGGCTTTGGGTAAGCTGGTTTCTTGCGGGTTAAATTTAGGCACCGCGTGGTACTTTATTGGATCGATCTCTGCGGCGTGATAACCCTTACCTTTTTTGGTCGCTATATGCAGTATTTGTGGCCCTTTTAGATTGCGCATATTGGAAATAGTGTCAACTAAACCGTTGACATCATGACCATCAATGGGGCCTATGTAATTAAAGCCAAGTTCTTCAAAAAAAGTACTGGGCACCACCATACCTTTGAGGTGCTCTTCGGCTTTACTGGCGAGTTCTTTGATTGGTGGTATGTTTTTAAGTATGCGCTTACTACCTTCTCTGAACCCAGTGTATATACTACCAGATAACATTTTGGCAAAATGGTTGTTAAGGGCTCCAACATTTTCTGAGATAGACATTTCGTTGTCGTTTAAAATGACCAACATGTCTTTGTTGATATCACCAGCGTGATTTAAGGCTTCGAATGCCATGCCTGCGGTCATTGCACCATCACCAATAACGGCGACAACTTTTCTATTCTCGTTTTCTTTTTCTGCTGCTGAGGCCATACCTAGCGCTGCAGAAATAGAAGTACTTGAGTGACCAACACTTAAAATATCGTACTCACTTTCTTCTCGCCAAGGAAACGGATGAAGACCATCTTTTTGTCTTATGGTATGCAATTTATCGCGTCGACCCGTCAAAATTTTGTGAGGGTATGCTTGATGTCCTACGTCCCAAATAAGGTGGTCAAATGGCGTCTGATATACATAGTGCAGGGCGACTGTTAATTCGATAGTACCTAAACCCGAAGCAAAATGGCCACTACTCTGACTCACCGATGCCAATAAATAACGACGTAACTCAGCGCTAACCTGCGGCAATTGGTCTTGCGCTATTTTGCGCAGATCTTCTGGAATATTGATCTTTGCTAGCAAAGGGTAGTCATTTAAATTTGTAGTCATAAGGGTTGTTTAGTATCTGATTAATGGGTACGTCTGATTATAAATGTCGCGAATTCTGACAAGTTATCGGTATTGTATGACAAACAAGCTAAAGCTTGAAGTGCTTGTTGATATAAGTCGTCTGCTTTTTTTTGTGCACCGGTCAAACCCAACAACGCCGGGTAAGTACTTTTATTAGATGCAATATCTGAGCCTGATGGTTTACCCAATTGCATCTCGGTTGAAGTAATATCAATAATGTCATCGCGCACTTGATAGGCGAGACCAATATAATGGGCGTACTCTGCTAAGTGGGCTTTGTCGCATTCTAAAACATCAGGGTTACATTCAGCTGCCATTAACACACTGGCTTTTAGCAAAGCTCCGGTTTTTAATTGATGTAATGTTTCTAAACTTTCTAAGCTAATGGTTTGGTTGGTTGCCGCTAAGTCTAGCGCTTGCCCGCCACACATGCCTTCGTAGCCAGTGGCTTTTACCAATTGCTGAAATAACTGCAGTCTATTGCTGTCCATGGCTGATGAAAATGGGTGATTAGCTAAAATGTCAAAAGCTAAGGTTTGCAGACTATCGCCAGCGAGGATGGCGGTAGCTTCATCAAAAGCTTTGTGACAAGTCGGTTGACCTCGACGCAAATCGTCATCATCCATGGCAGGTAAGTCGTCGTGCAAAAGCGAATAGGCATGAATGCACTCGAGTGCGGCTGCGACGCCATCGAGATCTGATTGATTTGCACCGATACACTCGCCTGTTATGTAGGCCAAATAAGGCCTCATGCGCTTACCGCCAATGAGTAAACCGTAACGCATTGCGGCTAACAATTGTGGATCGTTTACCTGCAAACCATCTAAAATATTGGCTAAATAATCATTTATGCGGGCTTGATAATAGTCTAGTTTATCTAATTTACTCACAACTTAAGTTACTCTTCAGGATCAAAATTTTCTAAAGTTTGCTGACCATTGTTATTCATTAAAATATTAATTTTTTGCTCTGCATCTTTCAGTTTATTCTGATTGGTTTGACTTAAATTGAGACCGCGTTCAAACAGAGACATAGCCTCTTCTAAACTCACTTCACCTTGCTCTAATTGCTGCACTATGCTTTCAAGCTCAGTTAATGATTGTTCAAAACTTAAATTTTCGATTTTTTTACTGACCATAAGCTTGCCCACCGATAGATTAATGCGCAAGTTACCCTAGCTTGCTGTTTGGGTCAATCTAACTGATAGTTTCAATAATATTCAAATATCGCTATTTTAAAGTTAAGTTATTGACAATATGGACGATAATATTTAAATAAGAAAAATTTTTCGACACAATCTTTTTTATAAGTGAGTTGTTTATATCATTTTTATTTGTTTTGTTACTTTGATAAATGGTCGCGAATTGTTAAACCTTAAGGTATTATCACCTTAATATAAGTAATAGCGGCACATTTAGGAGGCTTATGTGGATTTAGCTACGCTACTAGGGATGTTAGGTGCCATCGGGTTTATTGTTATGGCAATGATCCTAGGCGGTGAAATTAATATGTTTGTCGACACTCGATCTATACTGATCGTTTTCGGCGGTTCACTTTTTGTGGTGTTATCTAATTATAGCCTAGGGCAATTTTTCGGCATTGGTAAAATCATGGGCAAAGCGTTCATGTTTAAAATTGAGAAACCCGATGAGTTAATCGAAAAGTCAGTTGAAATGGCTGATGCCGCACGCAAAGGTGGATTTTTAGCTTTAGAGGAAGCAGAGATCAGCAATGCTTTTATGCAAAAAGGTGTTGATATGTTGGTTGATGGTCATGACGCTGATGTAGTGCGTGGCACCTTGCAAAAAGACATCAGCTTAACCACAGAAAGACATGAAACTGGCATCGGCATGATGATGTCCGTCGCCGATATTGCCCCTGCCATGGGGATGATAGGAACCCTGATAGGTCTAGTGGCGATGTTGTCGAATATGGATGACCCTAAAGCCATAGGACCAGCTATGGCCGTCGCTTTGTTGACTACCTTATACGGTGCATTTTTAGCTAATGTTATTGCCATTCCTATTGCTAACAAATTAAAGCTTCGCTTAGCAGAAGAAAAATTAAATCAACAACTCATTCTCGATGCTGTATTGGGCATTCAAGATGGTCAAAACCCCAGAGTGATCGAGGGATTACTCAAAAACTACCTAGCTGAAGGTAAACGACACATAGATACAACCGAGCCATAGCGGAGTGAATGATGGAAGCTGAATGTAAATGCCCGCGCCCAGGCCTACCCGCTTGGATGGGTACTTTTGCTGATTTGATGTCACTGCTGATGTGCTTTTTTGTATTGTTGTTATCTTTTTCAGAAATGGATGTGCTAAAGTTCAAACAAATTGCCGGCTCAATGAAGTTTGCCTTTGGTGTGCAAAATAAAATTGAAGTTAAAGATATTCCCAAAGGAACCAGTATTATAGCTCAAGAGTTTCGCCCCGGAAAACCAGAGCCAACCCCGATAGAAATTATTCAACAACAAACCATTGAAATGACTCAGCAAACATTAGAGTTTCAAGCGGGAGATGAAACTTCTGCTGGTGGTCGCCAGCAGCAACGCGGTACCGAGAGAGGTGGGCAATCGCAGAGTACTGCTGATCAGATGGCTGCCCAAGCTATGCTAAAAGCTCAAGATGAATTAGAACAGGCATCTGAAGAGCAGGTAAAAGATCTGGTCAAAAAAATTGCCAGTCAGCTTGAAGATCAGATCCAAGACGGCGCTATTGAAGTTGATGCGTTCGGCCAGCAAGTGGTGATCAGGATCAGAGAAAATGGTTCTTTTCCGTCAGGTTCAGCTTTTCTACAACCGCAATTTAAGCCAATCATGAAGGAAATCGGCGAATTATTAACCACAGTGCCCGGCGAGATCATGGTGTCTGGTCATACCGATAATCAAGGTATCAATTCTGAACTGTTTAGTTCTAACTGGGATCTCTCCAGCAAACGGGCTGTTGCCATTGCTCATGAACTGATAAAAGTTAAGGCCTTAGATCAAAGTCGATTATTAGTTGTTGGTCATGCAGATACTAGACCCTTAGTCCCTAATAACAATAGCGCAAATCGTCGCAAAAATCGCCGTGTTGAAATTGCTATCAATCAAGGTAAAGCAAAAGAAACCGAGCCATATTCGGTGATCGAGTCGCAATAAAGGCAAAATATAGAGGCTAATTTAATCCGTATATTGATGCGTTCTCAGGCTCAATAACTTAGTGTATAATGCCGGCCATTTATATCGTTACTGTTTAGTGTTATGAGATTTATTATTAAATTACAATCTGAAATTGCCGTAAAAAGCCGCCCAGTGCGCAAGCGTTTTACCAAGATTTTAGAATCAAATATTAAAAATGTTTTACGTCGTGTTGATCCGCAAATCACCTCTCGAGTGCATTGGGACAGCATTGAAATCAATACCAAAAACAATGACGTTGACAACCGCCTAGAATTAATCGAGGCGTTACAATGTATCCCAGGGATTGCTTCATTTCTTCAGGTTGAACAGCATCAATTTGCTGATCTTGATGATATATTTCAAAAAACATTAGCCTTACATGCCGACACTATTGTCAACAAATCATTTTGTGTTCGGGTGAAACGGATCGGTACTCATGAGTTCAGTTCCACGCAAGTTGAACACTATGTTGGTGGTGGGCTAAATCAGCATGTTGCCAGCGCTAAGGTTAAATTACGCAAGCCTGATGTCACCATAAGGTTGGAAATTAAAAATGAGCTCCTGTCGATTGTTACCGAGCGATATCAGGGCTTAGGTGGATTTCCCATCGCCACCCAAGAAGATGTTTTAACATTGATTTCAGGTGGCTTTGATTCAAGCGTCTCTAGCTATCAAATGATCAGAAAAGGTTCGCGCACCCATTTTTGCTTTTTTAATTTAGGTGGTAGTGCCCATGAGGTTGGCGTCAAACAGGTTAGTCATTACTTGTGGAATAAGTTTGGCTCGTCCCATAAGGTGAAATTTTTTGCGGTTGATTTTGAACCTGTGGTGGCTGAGATTTTAGAAAAAATAGACAATGGTCATATGGGAGTTGTACTCAAGCGGATGATGATGCGCGCAGCAGCGCAAATAGCCGAAAAAATAGGGGTGCAATGCTTAGTGACGGGAGAAGCCATAGGGCAAGTTTCCAGTCAGACATTAACCAATTTAAATGTCATCGACAGGGTGACGGAAACCTTAGTGTTAAGACCTTTAGCCACCTATGATAAACAAGACATTATCAATATCTCTCGCCATATTGGCACAGAGGACTTTGCCAAAACTATTCCTGAGTATTGTGGCGTTATTTCAAAAAAACCAACAGTCAAAGCTGTGTTATCAAAGGTTATCGCTGAGGAGCAACACTTTGACTTTAGCATTATCGACAAGGTTGTTGCGCAAACCGTGGTTGGTGATATTCGCGATATAGCAACAGAAAGCGAAGCAGAAATAAACGCAGTTGAGACCTTGACTGAGTGTGCTGAAAACGATGTGATCATCGATATTCGCAGCCCTGAAGAAGAAGAAGACAACCCATTAGACCTTGCTGATAGAGAAGTGATCACCCTGCCTTTTTTCAAATTGGCTGGTGGGTTTGCTGAGCTAGATCAAAGCAAACAGTACTTATTATATTGCGATCACGGGGTGATGAGTAAATTACAAGCCTTGTACTTACTCGACTCTGGTTATCACAATGTCAAGGTCTATCGCCCCTAACCCTAACTGGTTAAGCACAGGCTTAGGTATTTTTTTCTAAGCCTTTAACCCCCTGATAAAGTGCTTGGTTCACTGGGGTCTTGACTCCATGCAGCTTGCCTATTGAGACTATATAGCCGTTAATTTGTTCAATCTCAGTGGCGCGTTTGGCTTGCAGATCACAGCGCATCGATGAACTATTTTTTGCGGTTAATCGCGCCACTTGTAGAATCTTGTGCTTTAATTGTGCGGCGTTAAACAGGATGTTTTGTTGAGCTGCTATGGCAATGAGTTCGGCAATAATCGCATCTATTTGCTGATCGTATTGTGCTGATGTGATCAGCCCGTTGTCAATATCTTCAATAGCAGTAAGGGGATTAATCACACAATTAATCAGCAATTTTAACCACTGTTTCTGGCGCATATCGCTGCACCAAGTCACCTTAGTAAATGCCTGATTTAGTTGTTGAGTTATTGTCGTTACTGCCGCTTCGGTTAATTGTGTATTGGCATGACGTCGCGCGAGATCCGCGCAACTATAGCCTATATTGCAATCGCCATTACCTGTATGCCTGATCTGAAAAGCACCTTGTTTCTTAGCGCCATGAGTGGTGAGTAGGGTTAACAGCGGGTGATGTTGTTGAGCCAAGTGATCAATGTCGCTGATATTAATCATGCCATTGTGACAGAGGATCAGGGGGATTGCGTCCGATATTTTTTGATATATGCCATTGACTGCTTTGCTAACATCAAAAGCTTTAACACAAAAAATCACTAACTCGGCTTGCTGTAATCTATTATCGTCAGCGGCAAACAGTGGAACATTGTGCTGTCGTTGCTCAGTATCTATCATTGATACGGTAGGCGGTAAGCTGCCCACCCTCGATGAACCATATAAACTGACCTTGTTAACCGCGTATTGTGCAAGTTTACAATACCAAAGCAAGCCAATGGCACCTTGTCCGACAATCACTATGTTCATGAGTTTTTCGGCTTACCGTAAACAATCACTGCCCACTTAAGCAGAGGATACAGGCAGATCCCCAGCACGTCGGCGACAAAATCTGCTACCTCACCATTTCTAAATCCGAGATAAAATTGCGCTATTTCTGTTAATGCCGCATAGCAACAAAGTGTCATGATCAACTCAGCTAGGGGTAACTTGAGCAATCGGTCGAGTAACCAAGTTAGTGCAAAAAAACCAACAAAGTGGCCAATAGTATCAATTTGAATTCTAGACACAGCCACCGCTAGCACATCATTGAATAGCAGCCAAGTCATGAGGACAGTGAGTATAAACAAGACGAAAATAAGTAAGTGTTGTTGGCGCTTCATTGATTGCAAAAATTAACGAAATATTGTTGGTGATAATAACATGTTAAGTGTGGCAATAAGTATGATTAATTTACTGGTAATGACAGAAGATTTTGTTAATATTCTGCTATTGTTTTTATTGATAAGAGAAAACCTATGCCATCGATGGATGTAGTTTCAGAAATTAACTTAGAAGAAGTGCGCAATGCCTGCGAAAATGCCAGTAGAGAACTGAGTACGCGATTCGACTTTAGAGGTGTCGAAGCGAGCATTACTTGGAATAAACCCAATATAAAAGTGCAAGCTGAAGGCGATTTTCAAGTAAAACAATTAGTTGATATGGTGCGTTCGCAATTAACTAAGCGCAATGTAGATGCGAAAGCAATGACTGTTGCGCAACCGGAATTTTCTGGTCGAAATTGCTCAGTGTCACTCAGTTTTCAGGAGGGTATAGAACAACCTACTGCCAAAAAACTGGTTAAACTGATCAAGGACAGTAAACTCAAGGTACAAGCGGCTATCCAAGGTGATTCACTGCGTGTCACCGGCAAAAAACGCGATGATTTACAAGCGGTAATGCGCATTGTTAAAGAGGCTGAATTGGAGCAATCATTTCAATTTAATAATTTTCGCGATTAAATAACCAGTTATCTTATTTAATCACTTTTTCAAGAAAGACTACTATAGATACAGTGATTTATAAGCCCAAGCGACATTGTGCTCTCTTGGCTTTGTCAATATTTCGATACATTTTATTGGTATACATATCACCCAAGTTTACAGTTTTGTGGAAAAACCAATAATAAAAATACTGGCAATTGATTAAAAAGACTATTTATTGCCGCAATTATTCAGTAAATTACCTCTGTTTTTTTTAATAATAAGATAGGTTTTCATGGCTGGTTCTAGAGGCGAGTTCAGTTCTCGCATTGGTTTTATCATGGCTGCAGCTGGTTCTGCAGTAGGTTTAGGAAATATATGGGGATTTCCAACGCAAACTGCTAGCAATGGCGGAGCGGCCTTTGTGTTAGTGTATTTAGTGTTGGCATTTTCTCTGGCATACCCAGCCTTTATGGCTGAATTGCTGATTGGTCGCTTCGGTCAAGCCAATGCGGTGACTTCACTGCAAAAAATGTCGCGTACTTTATTTCATCGCCGCTTTGCTTTTGTGGTTGGTTTTGGTGGGGTGATTTGTGCTGCGTTGATATTGAGTTTTTATGGCATTCTAGCTGGATGGATGATGTCATATGCCCTAGAGCCTCTAGCGACAGTAATACAATTAGAGGGGGCAGCAAACTGGGTGATCAGTCAATCATTTACTCGCAATGCACTATTTACTGCCTTGTTTATGTTTTCAACGGTTTTTATTATTCAAAAAGGCGTTGAGCAAGGCATAGAAAAATGGTCGAAACGATTAATGCCGTTGCTGATTGTCTTGTTGATCATACTCATTGGCTATGTGTTCACCCTAGATGGCGCAAGCGAAGGTTTAAATGCTTATTTAAATCCAGACATTTCCAGAGTATTTGAGCCAAATTTATTGATCAGTGCTTTGGGGCAAGCGTTTTTTTCATTGTCGTTGGGCACCAGTGTGATGATCATATACGGCTCATATATTTCTAAGAAAGAAAACTTAGTTACCCTAGGTGCACAAGTGACTTTAATTGATGTCTGCATTGCCTTTTTGGCTGGCTTATTGATCATTCCCGCTATGTATGTTGCGCAGGCGCAAGGTGTGACTATTTTTGCTGAAGACGGCAGTTTAGTCTCTGGTCCCGGTCTAGTGTTTACTGTGCTGCCAAGTTTATTTAAATCTATGGGTGGCATTGGCTTATTTGTCGGTTTTATCTTTTTTGTGCTAATGTCTGTTGCCGCCTTAACCTCGTCTATTTCTATGCTTGAAGGTCCTGTTTCCTATGTTGTCGAACGTCATAACATTGCTCGTAAAAAGGCGACTACCATGATCGGCATTATCATTTTTATCCTCAGCTTAGTGATTATCAGTAACGTCGATGTAATGTTGGGCTTAGTGGCCACCATTGCAACCGAATACGGTCAGCCGATTATTGCTATGTTGTGTTGTATTTTTGTTGGTTGGATATGGCAACGAAGCCAAGTCCTCGCCGAAATAAAACAGGGTAATGAACAGGTTGAACACAGTGTTTTTTGGAAGATCTGGCCTTGGTATACAAAACTGGTTTGCCCGCTAGCAATAGCCATTGTTTTTCTTCACTCCTTAGAGTTTTGATCCGTCTAGTCATGCCAGCTTGCTCAGCTGGCATGACAGCAAATTATCGATTAAATACCCATTGCTGCCTTTAGTGGTATCTGCACAAATTCAATCGATCCAGTACTGTAACTGCACCTAGTCGTTTATCTGAGATAATCAAGATTATTGCGTTATCACTGGCCAATTGAGATCCCAAGGACGGCGTAACTCATTAACCACATTGATTAACTCATCGCTAGTATATTCAATACCTTGGACAGGAGGCAGTAGATATTGATATGCCTTATGGTTGAATGCAAAGCGCAACGCAAAGGCATGTAAATAGCCGCGATCTGCAACAGATGATTGGTTGTAACAAGGATCGCCAATAATAGGCGCGCCAATACTGTTTAATGCCACTCTAATTTGGTGGGTCTTACCAGTATGAGGTTTGATTAAAAAAAGCCGCTTATTTGGCGCCAACCAATAACTAAAAAACTGACTGATGGCTGGATTATTTTGGCTGCGCAACAGCTTCCACATTCCTCTGCGACTCTTTGCCATATCTCCGCAAATCATGCCTTGTTTTTTTGTTGGTTTTTTATTGCTGATGGCTAAGTAATATTTATCGACTTGCTTGGCGCTAAACAATTGCTGAAAAGACCGCGCAGCGGATATATTTGTTGCCATCAACATCAATCCCGAGGTGATTTTATCCAAGCGATGAACTGGATATAATTCTCTGTTTTGCAAAGCTGATTTTACTTGGTTAAAAAATCCGGGGCGACCTTGATGGTCGTGAAAACTGACATTAGCGGGTTTGTGAACAACAATAAAATCCAGTTGTTGATCAATGATCTCAATGGCTATTTCCCTCAAAGAGTTAGTCCTATCAACAGATAGATAACAAGGGTGAGTGCTCCGGCGAAAAGTGCATAGGGCAATTGTGTTTTTACATGCTCATAGTGATCGCAACCACTGGCAATAGAGGCCACAACAGTGGTATCCGATATAGGCGATGCATGGTCGCCAAAAATTCCCCCGCCGAGCACTGCGGCAACCATAAACTCAATTGGCAGACCGGTTTGTTGAGCCACAGGCACGGCAATAGGGATCAAAATAGCAAAAGTACCCCAAGAGGTACCAGTAGCAAAGGCCATAAAAGCCGCGACTAAAAATATAATTGGCGCGAACAGAAACGGAGGGACTTCTAAGGTCAATAATTGACTGACATAAACACCGGTACCCAAGGTTTTAATTGCATCGCCAAATGCAAAAGATAAAACTAAAATAGTCACCGCCGGTAACATCTGTTTTATGCCTTTTAGGGCGTGTAACAAAATACTGGTGGATGGCATCAGTTTGTGCAATTTAATTAACACAATCACCATAACTAAAGCGCTAATGATTGCCCAAAATACTGAAAAAGAACCAGAGCCCTTTCTGATATCGCCTTCACCGGTATGCCAAAGTAATCCTAAGGTGATCAGTAATAAACAAACTAAGGGGAGCCACATAATATAAGCTGGTGTGGTTTTATTTGCGGCCGTAGTCGGTAAGTGTTCGCTATTAACTATAGCCTTGCAGTGCCTCATAGGACCATACATTTTTCCCGTTACTGCGGTGTAGTAAGCAAGCAGTACGGCAATAATGGCGTAGCAGTTATAGCCAATAGTTGCGATCAAAATACCCACAGGATCAGCGAGGCTATAGCCATCTAATAAGCCGAGCACATAAGCGCCCCAGCCGTTGATCAAAAATAAAATACTCACAGGTGCACAAGTGGAATCAATTAAGTAGGCTAATTTGGCACGGCTAAGTTGATATTTATCAAATAATTTTTGACTGGCCATACCTGAGGTAAACATACTTAAATTGGTATCGGTAAAAATACTGGTACCAACCACCGTTGGTAAAATAGCGGCCTGGCGCTTATTTTGTACTAACTTTAAGCGCGATAAAGTCGCGATAAAACCATTAACCGCACCTGATTGGTTCATAAGCGCCACGAGTGAGCCAATAAGCAAACTAAAGCTAATAATGTAGACATTACCGGTTGATGAAAAAACATTGAGTAGGTTAGAAGTTAGTGCGCTTGCCCCTGCAAATAACTGCCAATTTACTATCATAAAACTACATAGAATTAGGCCGCTAAGCAGAGCTATCATAGCGTTTTTTCGCCAAATAGCGACGGCTATTGCCAATACAGGTGGCAGCAAAGATAAGGGAGAATCAGTCATGGATAAAATCGCTGTGGTTTTTATCAACTTTACCTGAAATGATAGCGATATTAAACCGCCTTGTTGGAGAAAAGAGCAACTGTTATTGGCGTAAACAAGCTATCGCTGTTTTACTGTGTTTATTAGGCTGAATTTGTTTACTAATACACATATCTAGATGACTCGATTGTTGCGGTTTTTATAATTAAGCTATTCATTATAACTATATAGCAGATTGCAATTGAAACCATTATTGACCTGCCAGTGAAAATAAGTAAACATTGACTTATGTATTTTTAACCATACATAGCAGTAATGGTTTAAATCAAATCTAAGGATCATTTTGACATCAACCTTTAAAAACTATATTGATGCATTTGCGGATACTAAAAATAATGCTTCATTGTCAGGCATAGGTAGGGGTATTGAACGCGAAGGTCTGCGAGTTTTACCTGAAGGTAAACTATCTAACAAAGGGCATTTTACTGGATTGGGTTCAGCCTTAACGCACCCCAATATTACCACTGACTATGCTGAAACTTTGTTGGAATTTATTACCCCAGTTAGTCAATCACCTGAGCAGTCAATTGCTCAACTACAAGATATTCAAAAATATACCTTAAGCCATATTGACGGCGAATTGATCTGGCCAATGAGTATGCCTTGTTTTGTCGAAAATGATGATGACATTACCATTGCCCAATACGGTTCATCGAATATTGCGACGATGAAAACCGTTTATCGGCAAGGCTTAAAGAACCGCTACGGTAGCATGATGCAAGTCATTGCCGGCATTCATTTTAATTTTTCATTTTCAGCACAGTTTTGGCAAGTTTTACAAAAGATAGATAAAAGTACGGCAAAAAGACAAGACTATATTTCTGACAAGTATTTTGCCACCTTGAGAAATTATAAACGTTTCTGCTGGTTGATCCCCTATTTGTATGGCAGCTCACCGGCAATTTGTGCGTCTTTTTTGCAAAATAAACCAACCAATTTACCTTTTAAACGCTCTAAAAGTGGTTATCTTTACCTAGAGTATGCCACCTCATTGCGAATGAGTGATTTGGGTTACACCAATGATGAACAAGCTGGTTTACAAATCTCATACAACAGTCTTGACAGTTATTTAGCCGGGGTTAAACAGGCAATCAACCTAGATTCAGCTAAATTCAGTGAAATAGGTATCAAAGTAGATGGCAAATACAAACAACTCAACAGCCATGTACTGCAGATTGAAAATGAGCTCTATGCACCCATCAGACCAAAACAAGTAGCTAAATCTGGGGAAAAACCATCTGAAGCTCTAGCAAGCCGTGGTGTAGAATATATTGAAGTACGGGCGTTAGACATTAATCCGTTTGCTGATACCGGGATCAGTGTTGAGCAAATTTACTTTTTAGATATATTCTTGACCTATTGTACTTTGATGGACAGTGCTGATTTGGACGAAAAAAACCAGCAATGTGCAGAGCAAAATATGGCCGAAGTCGTGATCAGAGGCCGCGATCCTGAGCTGCGTTTGCACGACGGCGAGCAGCCAAAATCTATTGCTCAGTGGGGTGGTGAGTTGTTTGATGAGATGAAGTTTGTTGCGCAGCTGCTAGATCAAGCGTACGCAACCGACAAATATTGCTTAGCACTGGCGACAGAGCGGCAAAAATTATTCAATAGCCAATTGACGCCTTCCGCTAAAATTTTAGCCACTGTAGTTGAGCAACAACAAAGTTTGATTAAATACTCTTTAGATCTGGCCACCAGCTATCGAGAAAAGTCATTAAACAGTGCATATCAGCATTACGATCTTGAATACTTTGATCGCACCGCAAATGCTTCTGTTGAGCAACAGCGAGAGATAGAAAATGCCGATCAATTGACCTTTGATCAATTTCTTCAGCAATATTTTTCACAGTGAACTTAGCTATGTTATTAAAAAAATATTTTTTTATCTCCTTGTTCTCGACTGCTTTACTGGCGGGTTGTGCAACGCCACCACCGAAAAATCCAGAAAATTTGTGTAAAATCTTTGCCGAGCACCGCAACTGGTATTTTGCTGCAAAAGATGCGCGTGAGCGCTGGGGTGTTCCTATTCATGTACCGATGAGCATGATGTATCAAGAAAGCTCATTTAAAGGCAAAGCCTTACCGCCTAAAGACTACCTGTTAGGTTTTATTCCTTGGGGTAGGGTAAGTACTGCCTATGGCTATTCACAAGCGAAAACCATGACTTGGGATGATTACATGCGAGAAACCGATAATTATGGTGCCGACCGAGATGATTTTGCTGATGCCATTGATTTCATGGCGTGGTTTATCTTTAAAACCCATAAAATCAATAAAGTGTCTAAATGGGATGGTTACAACCAGTATTTAAACTATCACGAAGGTTGGGGCGGATTTAAACGCAAATCTTATAAGAGTAAAAGTTGGTTGGTAGGCGTTGCCAAAAAAGTCGACAACAGAGCTAAAAGATACAGCAGTCAGCTCAAGGGATGTGAAAAGGATTTAAACAGGGGATGGCTAAACAGACTTATCTTTGGATAACTTGGCAATTAACGGCTTTATTTCAGGGGTTAATCGGCTTTAAATCACTATGTCCATCGGTGTTCCTATCAACTGATATAACTAGGTGATTTGTAAAAAAAATCAGTACAGGCAATGTTTTACAGATAAAAGCTGATAGCTTATAGCCCTGGTAAAAATAGCCATTAGCATTGCATTTTTCACGCCAAAACAGTTAATTTTATTGAAATTTATGGCAAAGCCCGATTTAACTGAGTTTGCCATAATTACAGAAAATAAATTGTTTTTTTTACAAAAATTGATTGCAAAATCAAAAGTGCTAACTCTCGGGCGTTTGCTTTTGTTATCCACAGAAATTGTGGAAATATAATTTGTCTTCTTAGGTTGTGGGTAACTTTGTGGTTAACTTTTTTTTGCTGGTTTAGTTGTTTGAATCGCCGTTACTAGAAAAACTATTGTTACTAAAAATCAGTCTTCCTCTATTGCTTCAGCTAAAAAATATTCTGGTAATACCCTCACTGTTTTGATCATATTGTCAGTGACGTCAACAATTTCCACGGGATAACCCGCAATGCGCACACTTAAATTGGCTTGTGGTATATCTTCTAAAATTTCAAGGATAAGGCCATTTAGGGTTTTAGGTCCATCAGTTGGAAAGCTCCAAGCCATTTCTTTGTTTATATCGCGAATAGTAGCACTGCCATCAACCAAGTAACTGCCATCGGGTTGCACATTGACCTCATCGCTGGCTGCGGGTTCCATGGTGGTGGTGAAATCGCCAACAATTTCCTCTAAGATATCTTCTAAGGTGACTAAACCTTGAATATCGCCATACTCATCTACCACAAGGCCCAAACGCTCTTTAGCACGTTGAAATTTGAGTAACTGAGTATTTAAGGGGGTACCTTCGGGAATAAAATATATTTCGCGCACAGCGCGCAGTAGAGTGGCTTTGGTAAATTGGTTTTTTGACAGTAATTTTAATGCATCGCGCACATGTACATAGCCAACCACATCATCGATTGAATCGCGATAAAGCAATACCCGGGTATGATTAGATTGGGTGAGTAATTTTTGTATTCTTTTCCATTCGTCATTAATATCTATGCCAACCAGCTCATTACGTGGGATCATAATATCTTCCACAGTAACTTTTTCTAAATCTAACACCCCGACTAACATATTTTGATCGCGCTCTGCGAGCATCGCACTGGACTCATTGACCACGGTACGCAGTTCTTCTGAACTCAGGGTGTGTTGCTCTCTTTGCTCCTGACTGATGCCAATTAAGGTGAGAATGCCGTTGGTGATCCAATTGACGGCAATCACTAATGGTAAAAAGATTTTCAATAGTAATGACAAAATAATTGAACTGGGAAAAGCCACTTTTTCTGGGTGCAAAGCCGCGAGGGTTTTTGGGGTAACTTCGGCGAAAATCAAAATCACTAAGGTCAACAATAACCCCGCGTAAAATATACCCGCATCACCGTATAAGCGTTGCGCGATCAGACCGGCAATTAACGAGGCAAAAATATTGACCAAGTTGTTGCCAATAAGGATCAAGCCTATTAGTTTGTCGGGTTTTGCTAATAATTTGCTGACCCGTGTTGCCCCTTTGTGTTTCTGCTTTTCTAAATGCCTCAAGCGATAGCGATTAAGAGACATCATGCCGGTTTCTGAGCCAGAAAAATAAGCCGAAATACAAATCAGTATGCCGAGTATAATAAACAGCATATCGGTAGAGATGTTATCCAAGTATGGTTTCCTAAGTGACCAAAGTCGATGGTGCTTGTTAGAATACCATCAAATGAATATCTTTATACCTTAAAATCAAGATAAGAGAAACTCTTTGACGAAACGACTGCCAAAATAGCCTAAAGTGAGCAATAAAGTAGCGGTATTTGTCATCAGTAAAACCCGATGACCACGCCAACCTTTGTTATAGTGTCCCCATAGAATGACAGCGTATAAAACTAACGCCATTAATGAAAAAATGGTTTTATGGGCATTGCTTTTAGCAATATAGTTTTCCAAAAACACAAAACCAGTTAACTGACTAACAAATAAAAATACGGTTCCCAATAACAATAATACAAACAGTTGTTTTTCAACTTGCATTAAAGGGGGCAGGTGATTGACTGCGGAAAATTTTTTCTCTTTCAGTTTGAGGTTGATATAAGACACTTGAAACGCATACAGGCTAGCGATCACTAATATACAATAGGCAACTAAAGCTAAGGTGATATGACTCACCACTTCAATATCACCAGCATTCATAGGCATCTTAGGGCTTTGGGGAAGAAATAACACGATCAATTGCCACAAACCAGCAAAGCCATAAATAACCGGAATAAGTAAATTAACTTTAAAGCGAAACGCAATCAGGGTAATACTCAAGCTAATAACAAAAGAAACCAAAGCAACCACATTGGGTAAGGATAAATTGACTTGTTGTTGATTATACAAAGAATAATACAAGATTAAGCCATGAAAAATTACAGCGACACCTCCGAAACACAGCACTGTTGGCATGTGTGGGCCTCTGTGGTGAAATAGTCGAGTGATCACAGCAACCATTGCTATGCAGTAACACAGAAAAGCTATTACAGTGCCAAAACTCAGAAATTCCACTTAGTATTCTCCATTATTGGTTCCTTTACCCCTGTTATTCTCCCATGACGACTTTGGCGACTCGTTAGATAGCATTGAAATATATCGACTCATGTGGCGTGCAAAAAATCTGTTGATATGTTTTACCTTGAATATCTTGTGTTAGAGGCCGTTGCCATTGTCAGCTCAATTGCCATCACATGTCATTATACCAATTGACTTATCTATATGGAAAAGTGTCAAGCAAGAGCTATATTACCCATAAATGTCGGCTTAAAACAACCAATGTAAAGTAATTTATAAGGTATTGAGGATATTGCAAAGCAAGATCTAAAGTGACTTCCGCTACAACTCACTGCTATGGTTTGAATAGTTGATTTCTCAATGGCTTAATAGCCAACAATGTCAGAATTACTGTGCATGTAACACTGATCGACAAAGGCACTATTGCATGGCTATGCTGCATTTGACTACTAATATCTAAGGTAAAATAGGCCAAAAGCCAGTCGAGCAATAAACCAAAACCAATAGAGCAGCCAACTATCCCCAGTAAATAACGGATCAGCACAGCTTGGCCCATCTCTTTTTTGATCACCCCTAAGGTAGAAATATTGGTCGCAGGACCCGCCATCATAAATACCAGTGCAGTGCCAGGGGAAATGCCGGCCATAATAAAACCTGCGGCAATAGGCGTTGACGCCGTAGCACAAATATACATAGGAATCGATATTGCTATCATCAGCAACATCGCTGATATGCCACTGCCGTGTTGGGTTAAAAAGCTTGTCTCTATAAACGTTTGGATCACACTGGCAAAAATTAGCCCGATCAGCAGCCAGATAATCAAATCATCAATGAGCTTGGTTGCCGCATAGCGTAAACCAACAAGGGTTTTTGTGACTGTGCTCTGTTGCTCTATTTTCGCATTGCTTGCTGTGGTTTTAGCACAGCAGGTTTGCACCGCAATTTGCTGTAGTTTTACATTGTTTTCTTGCCCTTGCTGAACAGATATATTGCGCGAAGAACCTGCTACTTGTGGTTTAGAATGGCGGATGGTCTGCACTATCATGCCAGTGATGATCGCACTGCATATTGCCGTGATGGGACGGTAAATGGCTAAAATAGGCCCTAATAAGGCATAAGACACAGACACCGAATCAACCCCTGTCTCTGGTGTTGCCACTAAAAAAGACGATGTTGCCGAAGCCGAAGCGCCACTGCGCTTGAGTTCGGTTGCGACGGGGATCACGCCACATGAACAAAGTGGCAAAGGGGCACCAATTAATGCCGCTTTAACGATAGCGGATTTTCCTGTACCTAAATGGTTGTGCAGAATTTTACTCGGTAACCAAGCCTTCATTAAACCGGCAATCACTAAACCAAGCACTAGCCAGGGACTTGCATCTAAACTCAGTGAAAGCAAATTGGTCAAAAATTGCAAGGCGATATCCACAGTATTCTCCATTGAAGATTTACCCATTAAGTCTATCACAGTGTGCTTGATTGTTAATCACTTCCGGCTGCGCAATTGTCGCTTTTGATCTCTACCTCAATTGGATAAAACATTGCACCATGTAAATTAGCATAAAATTATCATAAAATTTGCACGGCAATGTTACTCTGCCTATAAAAATGCGATAATATAAAGTTATATCTTCTATTACTCTAACGAGTATGTCTTTTTTGCCTTGATTTTATAAGAGTTAATATATGTTTGAAAATCTGTCGGAGCGTCTCACTAAATCCCTCAAGAACATCAGTGGTCGAGGGCGATTAACGGAAGAAAATATCAAAGACACTTTGCGTGAAGTGAGAATGGCACTGCTCGAGGCTGATGTCGCTCTGCCGGTGATAAAAGCCTTTATCAGCAAAGTAAAAGACAGTGCTGTTGGTCAAGATGTTTCTAAAAGTCTTACCCCTGGGCAAGTTTTCGTTAAAATTGTTCAAAAAGAATTAGAAGTGGCCATGGGTGAGGTCAATGAAGGCCTTGATCTAAAAGCAACACCGCCAGCAGTGGTTTTGATGGCGGGTTTGCAAGGGGCGGGTAAAACAACCTCTGTTGCCAAATTAGCAAAACATTTAATGGTGCGTGAAAACAAAAAAGTCATGGTGGTCAGTGCCGATGTTTATCGTCCAGCGGCAATTAAACAACTTGAAACCTTGGCCAATGAAATAGGCAGCGAATTTTTCCCCAGTGATGTCACGCAAAAGCCTATTGATATTGCCAAAGCCGCCCTAGATCACGCCAAGAAGCACTATTTTGACGTGGTTATTGTCGATACCGCAGGTCGATTGCATGTCGATGAAAATATGATGTCTGAAATTCAGGCACTGCATCAAGCGATCAAGCCAGTTGAAACATTATTTACCGTCGATGCCATGACCGGCCAAGATGCCGCCAACACCGCCAAAGCCTTTAATAATGCCTTGCCTTTAACTGGGATCATCTTGACTAAAACCGACGGTGATGCCCGCGGTGGTGCAGCCTTGTCAATAAGACATATCACTGGCAAACCGATAAAATTTATGGGGGTTGGTGAAAAAATCGAAGCCCTTGAACCCTTTCATCCGGATCGCATCGCTTCGCGCATTTTAGGCATGGGCGATGTGTTATCCCTTATTGAAGAAGTCGAACAAAAAGTTGACAAGAAAAAAGCCGAAAAGTTAGCGAAAAAAGTCAAAAGTGGCAAGGGCTTTGACCTCGAGGATTTTCGTGAACAACTGGCGCAGATGTCAAATATGGGCGGGATGATGGGCATGATCGACAAATTGCCTGGAATGGGCAATATGTCTGAGCAAATAAAAGGCCAAATGGACGACAAAATGACAGTGCGTATGGAAGCGATCATTAATTCCATGACCCCAGGCGAGCGTCAACGTCCAGATATCATCAAAGGCTCTCGTAAAAGACGCATTGCCAATGGCTCAGGCACGCAAATACAAGACGTCAACAAATTGCTTAAACAATTCACTCAGATGCAAAAAATGATGAAAAAAATGTCTGGTAAAGGCGGCATGCAAAAAATGATGCGCAGTATGAAAGGCATGATGCCTCCTGGCGGTATGGGCGGCATGGGTGGTATGGGCGGCGGCGGTATGTTCGGTCGTTAGCAATAATTCATTTTTGCAATTTTCAGTTAATTTTCAATTGATTTTAAGTTACGTAAAATATACAAACACTGGGCAAAACATTTGATACGAGATAAAACATTTGGTCAATATCAGCATTATAACGGTTTTACATCGTTTTTAAGCTGCGTGTAGCCCTCCCATGTAAAATGCATATCATTGCTTATCCCGGATAAATATATGTTTATCCGGGTTTTTTTTGTTATTTTAAAAAATTGTATGGCGTTTCACTCACCTTTTTTGTCGTCTTTTTGTATTGTAATATAATAATCAGACTCACGTTGCTCTGTAATAGTCACTGGTGAATAAGCGTTTACTGTTTTTAGCGCTACTGCGTAAATATTATTAACGGGTGCATCTATGCTAACCGAGGTGACTTATTCAGTTTGATTATTTGTAATAAACAATGGCGCCCACTTTTGCTTAGCCAAGACCGGCACAAGCAGATAATGAAACGAAAAGTACAGCTAATATGAGTTTTTTATTCGTATGTTATCTATATGAAAAGTGTAGTTTATAACTGCGCTATAATTTGATTTGCTGTTTCTTTTGCATGTTTTTGTACCCCAATAATTGTCGCTGATGCATAACCTGACCATTCACCATAACCAACAAACCATAAATTATCATATTGGGTTGAATGAGATCCTGTTGTTAAATTTTTTACATTTGAATTTAGGTTAAGACCGGTTAAGTGCGAGAGGTTTGTTTTAAAACCGGTGCACCAAATAATAGTATCAATTGGTATTTCATTATTTTCGGTAATAATACTATTACCAGTAAACGATTGTATATTTTCTTCTCGCTGAAGTACGCCTCTTGATCTTGCTTCTTTCACTGATTCTGTCATCACAATTTTCGACAAATCATCCGATTCTTCGAGCGATCCCCCTTTCAGTGAAGCATAGTAACGCTTAGTTGATAGTTCAAATAAATATCGACCGTCTAATTTGTCGTCTAAATATTGCAGAGGTTTGTTAGTAAACCAATGGGTATTAGCCACTTTAGAGACTTCGGCTAGTATTTGAGAGCCCGAATTACCACTGCCAACTATCGCAACATTGAGTCCTTTTAACGCAACGTTATTTTTATATTCACTGGAATGTAATTGAATACCGTTAAACTTTTCAAGCCCTTTAAAAGTTGGGATCACTTTTCCTGTAAAATTGCCGGTAGCGGATACCAATTTTTTCGCCATGTAGGTACGTTGGGAGGTGGTAATATGAAATATTCCATCAATTTCGTTAACGTTAATTACTTCAACAGGGCGTTCAACTCTGAACTGATAACGTTGCTCGTAGCGACCAAAGTAATTAATCACTTCTTGCTTGCTAGGGTATTCTTCTGCAGTAGCTGGCATGCCAAAACCTGAGAGAGAGCTGTATTCTTTGGGGGAAAATAACTTCAAACTATCCCAAGCTTTTGTCCAGGCTCCGCCAAAGGTGGTATTTGCATCAAGTATCAGGGGGTCGACGTCTTGGCGCTTTAAATAATACGCGGTAGACAAGCCAGCTTGACCCGCACCAATAATAATTACGTCTTCAATCATGTCTATTCCTCGTTTTCAAAGAAAAGCCATAGATAATGTATGGCTTGGTTATCTTAAAAGATAAATTGGTAAAGAAATCCTGCGCCAATCGCCATAGATAATATAACGGTTAGAAAGGCAATTATCATTGGATTTTTGAAAATAGATTTCAGCAATACGACTTCCGTTAAACTAGCACCTGCGCTACCAATAATTAATGCCATCACTGCACCTAAGCCCATGCCTTTTACTGCCAATGCTGCGCTGAGTGGAATAACGGCTTCTGCACGTATGTAAAGCGGAATACCAATCACTGCAGCAATAGGAATTGCTAAAGGGTTATCTTCACTAGCAATACTTGCGACGAACTCTGTAGGCATAAAACCATAAATCATTGAACCAACGGCTATACCACCAATTAAATAAGGTAAAACCTTCTTAAAATCCTCCCATGTGCTATTCCAAATACGTGTCCATTTACTGATTTGTTTGCCTGTTTTATTACAACTTGAGACGCAATCGCTCGTTTGTGGTGCTATATAAGCTTCAGCTTTAATGTATTTTTCAAAACCTAACTTTTCAAGTAAGTAACCAGCTAAGATTGAAACCCCCATTGCGATAATAAAGTAGAATATCGTTACTTTAAAACCAAAGGTAACTGCAAATAAACCTATTATGATTGGGTTTAACAATGGGCTTGCAAATAAAAAGACCATCATTGTTCCAAAGCCAGCTTTAGCTCTTAACAACCCTTTTAAAAATGGTATTGTTGAGCATGAGCAAAATGGTGTTATTGCTCCTAAAAATCCTGCGATGATATACCCTTTCCCATTTTTACTGCTTAGGATACTTTGAATTTTACTTGGTGGAATGTATTCCTGAAGTAATCCAACAATATAGCTAATGAGCAAAAATAGTATTGTTAACTCAACAGCTAAAAAGGCAAACATGTTTAAGGTATCAAATATCATGTGTTGTGTAATTGTCATAATTATTTTATTCCATAATTCTAGATATATCGAATTATATGTGTAAAACTAGTATTGTCAATATATTTCTAGTAATATCGAAATATAAACTTACTTAGAGACAATTTATGGATATTGAAATTATTGCTAAAGCTTTGAAAGAACTTGGTCATCCTACTCGTTTGGCTATGTTTAAGCGTTTAGTAAAATCTGGAGAACAAGGCCTTGCTGTAGGTGTTGTACAAGAAGAGTTAAAAATTCCTGGTTCAACATTGTCACATCATATTTCTGGATTGGCATCAGCTGGGTTAATTAAACAACGCAGAGAAGGTCGTGTTCTTTACTGCGTTGTTGACTATGAAAAACTGCTTTCTGTCATTGCCTTTCTTCAAGATGAATGTTGCATTGACGAACTATAAGATTAGTTTAATGCTAAGAAAAAGACTCAGCCTTCTAGTTTTTAAATATTGATGATGATTATATCACCACATGGAAATTGGCTTATGTTCTCAGTGACAGTAGTTTTTGTTTTAACCATGTCCGTAACGCACATTGTTTAGTGGCGAGTTGTTGTAAAGTACGACAAACACTTGATGACTGCTGTGGTGGCTAAGCAGACAAGGAGATGTAACAGTTTTAGATTCTGTATTGTAATGGTGGTGAACTGTGATGAAATTTCAAAATAAATTTTATATTACATATTTTTCAATAGCTTAACTAAGCCCCTTGAACAGCCGGGGTATAATGTGGGGTAACCTACATAGTGAATTTCATTTTTTATCTAAATATCGGTTATTTAAGTTTTGGATGGGCGACATGATGTAATCCTCCCTCTAATTGCCAACTTATTGAGTTCCTCGATGTGTTCGTTGATATTGACAATACTGTTGAAACCTCGGTTTGAAGCATTATTTGCAAAAAAACACAGATTAATGTTTATGCAATGCACCATATCCCTTGCTTTTTTGTCAATAAAGAGTAGAATACGCGAGCTTTTCTGCCGCCTAAGTGGCAGGAAGTGTCTGGAAATTCGTTTTAACACTTAATTATATAGAGGACGATATGGTTACCATTCGTTTAGCCCGTGGTGGCGCTAAAAAGCGTCCATTCTATCAGGTGGTTGTTGCCGATAGCCGCAATTCTCGCGATGGTCGTTTCATCGAAAGAATTGGTTTTTTTAACCCTACAGCACAAGGTCAAGCTGAAAAGTTACGCTTAGACTTAGACCGTGTTAGCCATTGGGTTGATCAAGGCGCGACAGTATCTGATCGTGTGGCCAAGTTAGTAAAAGATGCCAAAGTTGCAGCTTAATTAATTATTAATTTGGTAGGTTTTAGAAGTCATGGTGCAAGAAGACAAGCAAATTATCCTTGGTAAAGTAGGCGCAGTCTACGGCATCAAAGGTTGGTTGAAAATACATTCTTACACCGATGAGCAAGAAGCCATACTTGACTATTTTCCTTGGTCACTAAAATTAGGAAACAAAACACAATCAGTAGAGATCACTGATTGGCGCAGGCACAACAACGGTCTTATTGTAAAAGTGGGGCACATTGACGATCGCGACGAAGCGCAAGCACTCGTTGGCTCTGAAATAATAACCACTGATAGTGCGTTACCTGAATTACCTGAAGGTGATTTTTATTGGCGCGACTTAATTACAATGCAAGTAGTAACAACACAAGGTTACGACCTTGGCATTGTTACTGACATGTTGGAAACTGGCGCTAACGATGTATTGGTTGTGAAAGCCAATCGAAATGATGGCTTTGGTAAGAAGGAACGGTTAATTCCCTACCTGATGGACCAAGTTATTAAATCGGTTAGTATTGAAAATAAACAAATTTGTGTTGACTGGGACCCAGGTTTTTAAGTTGAGTAAAGGTGTTGCAAACAACAAACGATGGATTGGCGTAGTTAGCCTTTTTCCTGAAATGTTTTCCGCCATTACTGATTTTGGGGTGACAGGCCGAGCGATCCGTAAAGGCTTAATTGAGTTTCACACGTGGAACCCAAGAGACTTTACTCATGATCGACATCGCACCGTTGATGACCGCCCTTACGGCGGAGGTCCGGGCATGTTGATGATGGTACAACCATTGCGAGATGCAATTCGCGCTGCGCGAGCAGCCGCTGAACAAAGTGTTGCAGATGGTGAGGGTATCGCCAAGGTTATATATTTATCACCGCAAGGACGAAAATTGGACCAAGCAGGTGTACGCGAATTAGCACAGCATGACCGACTGATATTTATTGCAGGACGTTATGAAGGCATTGACGAGAGACTGATCGAGTCAGATATTGACGAAGAATGGTCTGTTGGTGATTATGTACTGAGTGGTGGAGAACTGCCAGCAATGAACATAATCGATGCCATAGCACGCTTTGTGCCCGGAGTATTAGGACATCAACAATCAGCTGAGCAAGACTCTTTCTCAGACGGTTTATTAGATTGTCCCCATTACACTAGGCCAGAGGTACTGGATCAGGGTTCAACTGGATCTCAATCAGTACCGCAAGTGTTGCTCAGTGGTGATCACGAACACATTAGGCAATGGCGACAATTTAAGTCACTAGAAAGAACGTGGACTAGAAGACCAGAACTTTTAACTGACCTAGCTCTGACAGCGGAACAAAGAAACATGCTTGACAAAATTAAGCAAAACTCTGTTGATGACTGTGAACCCTAGGAAGAAGGTATTATGAGTAAAATTATTGATATGCTCGAACAAGAGCAAATGAAAAAAGACTTACCAGCATTCGCACCAGGCGATACGGTTGTTGTCCAAGTAAAAGTTACAGAAGGTGATAAGTCACGTCTTCAAGCTTATGAAGGTGTGGTTATTGCAATTAAAAACCGCGGTATCAATTCTGCTTTCACGGTTCGTAAAATTTCGAGCGGTGTTGGTGTTGAGCGTGTATTCCAGACACATAGCCCAATTGTTGATTCAATTGAAGTGAAACGCCGCGGTGATGTTCGTCAAGCTAAGCTTTACTATCTTCGTGAACGTTCAGGTCGCTCTGCACGTATCAAAGAGAAATTGGCTAAGAAGTAAGCCTACTTTTTACCTGAATTTCGGTAAAGTAAGATCGAACAAAAGCCTGAATAAGCAATTATTCAGGCTTTTTTGTTGCACAACCGAACATTACTTTACTGCTGTGATTGCTGCTCACAATTAACCGGCAACTAAAACCGACTGTCACTTATATTCCCTTTTATTTTCGGTTTGTTAGTGTGTTTTTGATAAGCGAGTGTTCTTGTTATTTGTGTTTGCATTGTGAATTTACCACAGTAAAGCTAAACTGATAGCCAATATCAATAGTTATATCCAGCCTTGTTGAAGTCATTGTTAATAATAAATTTATATAAATTCATTGGCTTAGTAATAAAATAACAGTAGCAAAATGGGCCGTTGGCAAAAATAACTATCGCTTTCGATGACAGCGTTGTCATTTGTGTTAGCAAGTGGTAATGTAATGCAATAACTAAAATAAAATGTGCATTTTATTCTTGTTACTAAATACAGCACAGCTGTATGCGGCATAGTGAACTTGTTATATGCTACTTGGTAAAGAGAATTAAAAATGCTGATAAGTAACACCATTAAAAAGCTAATTTAGTTGTTGTAATGTGTTACCGACAAAATACCTTATAAATTTTTTCAAATGAGAAGTGAAGGACTTAACATGCAAGAATTACAAAGTAGGTATCCTGCCTTGGCACAAGCCAAAGCGCGAACACATATTGATACTGCTACCTATAACGCCATGTATAAACAATCCATTGAAAATCCCAATCAGTTTTGGGGAGAGCAAGCCAGTGCTTTTCTCGATTGGCATCAACCATGGGATGAGGTAAGTAACATTGATTTACCTAGCGGTAATATTCAATGGTTTTCTGGAGGTAAACTCAACGTCAGCTATAACTGTATTGACCGCCATTTAGCTACTAAGGCTCAACATACCGCGATGATCTGGGAGGGTGATGATCCCAAAGATGATTTAACTATTTCATATCAACAATTGCACGATCACGTATGCCGTTTTGCTAATTTACTTAAAGCGCGCGGAGTAAAAAAAGGGGATAGGGTATGCATTTATATGCCAATGATCCCTGAAGTGGGTTATGCAATGTTAGCCTGTGCGCGCATTGGCGCAGTTCACTCAGTAATATTTGGTGGTTTTTCTACTGAAGCTATTCGCTCGCGTATTATCGATGCTGATTGCCAAGTGGTGATCACCGCTGACGAGAGTTTACGCGGGGGACGAGTCATCCCATTAAAAGTCAATGTCGACGATGCGGTGGCTAATTGCCCCGATGTACACTCTGTTATTGTGATCGATCGCACCGGTGCTGATGTCGCATGGAACGAAAAAATTGATGTTTACTACCGCACTGAAATAGTGAAACACTCTGCTCATTGCCCGCCGGAGATAATGGACGCTGAAGACCCACTGTTTATCTTGTATACCTCTGGCTCAACAGGTACGCCTAAAGGTGTTTTACACACCTGTGGCGGTTATCTACTTTACGCAGCAATGACCCATAAATATGTCTTTGATTACCAAGATGGCGATGTCTATTGGTGTACAGCGGATGCCGGTTGGATCACTGGTCATTCCTATATTTTTTATGGGCCATTAGCCAATGGCGCAACCACCTTAGTTTTTGAGGGCGTGCCGACTTATCCTGATGCTGGACGATTTTGGCAAGTTTGTGAAAAACATCAGGTCAATATTTTTTATACAGCACCGACTGCGATCAGAGCCTTAATGAGTGTGGGTAATGAACCCGTCGAGGCTGCCAATTTGTCATCGCTGCGTTTATTGGGATCGGTGGGCGAGCCTATTAATCCTGAAGCTTGGCATTGGTATTATGAAATTGTTGGGCAAAGCAATTGCCCAATTGTTGATACTTGGTGGCAAACCGAAACCGGGGGAATTATGATCACCTCGTTGCCTGGAGCGGAAGACATGAAACCCGGTGCCGCAGGAAAACCATTTTTTGGTGTGCAGCCCGCCTTATTTGACAAGGACGGCAATACCTTAACCGGAGAAAACCAAGGGTTGTTGGTGATGACTGGCAGTTGGCCGGGACAATTGCGAACCGTTTATGGCGATCACGACAGATTTTATCAGACCTATTTGAGTCAATACCCGGGTAATTATTTTACTGGCGATGGTGCCAAGAGAGATGAAGACGGTTTTTATTGGATCACTGGTCGCGTTGATGATGTGCTCAATGTGTCTGGGCATCGCTTGGGTACGGCCGAAATAGAGAGCGCCTTAGTGCTTCATCCGTCAGTAGCAGAAGCAGCAGTTGTTGGTTATCCCCACGACATTAAGGGGCAGGGTGTATACGCTTACGTGACCTTGATGAATAATGCTGAAGAATCAGATCAATTAATTGACCAATTAACTGATTTTGTTGCTAAAGAGCTAGGCCGTTTTGCTAAACCCGATCACATTCAATATGCCCCCGGTTTACCTAAAACCCGCTCAGGTAAAATTATGCGCCGTATCTTGCGCAAAATAGCTGAAAATGATTTGGATACCTTAGGTGATACATCTACATTGGCCGATCCGGCGGTGGTAGATAATTTAATTGCCAATCGGGTAATACACAGTACTGCATAGTGATCGTCAATCCCAATATAGCCTAGTGTCAATGCTAGGCTATATTAGTCGGCTATATTAATCGGCTTTAATGCCAAATTTAA